>NZ_CAIJDE010000030.1 GCF_903819335.1 Flavobacterium panici
GGCGGGGCTCACCTCTTCCCATCCCGAACAGAGTAGTTAAGCCCGCCTGCGCAGATGGTACTGCAGTATTGTGGGAGAGTATGTCGTCGCCTTTCTTTTAAGAATCCTCATCATGTATTTGATGAGGATTTTTTATTTTATAATACTTTTGGAAAATAAATCACGAGATAGACCAGCGTTCCAGCGGTTCAAACCGCTGGCAATGTTTTACAGCTTAGAGAATCTTCAGATTTTAAAAGATAGTATGTGTTTGCGTTGATAAGAACTTGCTTCTTTTTCTTTAAAAACTAAAGATTCGGAAGGAAACTGGCCTTGATCTAAATATCAAAATTATTTCATTAATGGTTATGGTTTTGTAAATCAATATATTAAGATTTATGTCTTGCTACATTTTCTTACTGTCAACATCATTAATAAATTGAATTACACCATTCATAAAGACTTTTTGATCATCCCACATAGCTAAATGACTTCCGTTTGGGCAATATAAATAACGTCCTTTTTTAACTAATTTGCTTTGTTCTTCCATTGCTTTTGGATCCATTGTGTCATATTTGGCACCAATCATTAGTGTTGGAATTGTAATTTCTTGTAAACGATTTTTAATATCCCATTTTGCTAATCTTCCGCTAATCCCAAATTCACTTGGGCCTTGCATCATTGTATAAATTTCTCCATTTACATGTTTGCTGGCACGATTTAGTCCGTCTGGCCATTCATTTAATCGACATAAATGTTCTTTGTAGAAATTTGGAAGTAATAATTCCATATATCTCGGATTGCTAAAATCTTTTTTAGCTTCTAAAGCTCTTATTTCTGCTAAAATTTCGGGTTTCATTTGCTTTGCTAAAACTTCATCAGCATATTTTCCATATTCGGGGGCACTTGCCATCATATTTGACACCAATAAACCTTTCATATTTTGTTGATATTTTAATGCATATTCCATGGCAAGAATTCCTCCCCATGAATTTCCTAATACATAAAAATTATCTTTATCTGCATTAATTGCTTTTCTAACTTGTTCGACTTCATCTACAAATCGGTCAGTTGTCCATAAACTGCTGTCTTTGGGCTGATCACTGTAATAAGATCCCAATTGGTCATATTCATAAAATTCAAAACCTTCACGTTGAAAAAATGTTTCAAAACATTCCATGTATTCGTGTGTCATAGCCGGACCTCCATGAAGTAATAAGATTTTGATCTTCGGATTAGTTCCAAAACGTTTTGTCCAAACTTTGAATTCACCTACAGGTGTTTTTATAGGAATCATTTTTACACCGGCTGATTCTACATTGTTTTGATCGTAAGTAAAATAACTTGAAAGTACATCTGATTTAGGTTCATTTTTACAAGATGTTAAAAGTATAATCATTGAGATGATTGCGGTATAGCGCATATATTTAAATTTTAAGGATTTAGACTAAATTACAAATTATTCTTAAACGAATTTTGGTCTGTATATAGTTAACCTAAATTCTCAAAATCATTATTTATAGTGATGTATGAAATTCAGTTGAGCTATAGTTTTGCAACTTATGAAAAGTTAAAATATATAGCTGCAGAATGAAAAGTAATAGAACTATTTTAAAAATAATACCAAAGTTTCAAATTTTCTTATTCCTGTTTTTTTTCGCTGGAATATGGATTTCAAACGGTCAGAATGGTTGTGCGCAAGTACCGGTTTCTGTTTTAAACGGATCGAATGGGTTTTTACTGGAAGGTAAAGCTAATGAAGATGATCTGGGATACACGACAAAAAGTGCAGGAGATATTAATCATGATGGTATACCGGATATTATGATTGGAGCGCCGGGAATTGATTTTGGAGGGATGAAAGATGTAGGTGAAATTTATGTCATTTTTGGCGGATCAGGATTTTCATTTAAAACTTTTGATGTTGCTGCCTTAAACGGAACTAATGGTTTTGTAATTAGGGGTGTTGGCGCTGGCGAAAAATTAGGAACTATGCTAAGCCCGGCTGGTGATTTTAATAATGATGGAATTGATGATATTATTATTGGAAATTATACTGAGGAAGGGATGGCAACCGCACAAGTATTTTTTGGGGCTAATACATTTCAGCCACTTTACAATAGAACCGATATTGATAATACAAAAGGAATTTCTATTACCTGTAATGGAGAGGCAAATACATATATAATAGATGTAAGTTATGCTGGCGATGTGAATCACGATGGAATATCTGATATTATCATTACTGAATTTTACGCTGCAAGAACTAATAATTATGTTGTTTTTGGTGCTGCAGGTATTACGGATTTAGTCACTTCATCATTAAATGGTACAAATGGTTTTAAAATATCAGGATATGCAGTTTGGTATGGAGACAGTATTGGCCGCAATGCTGGAGATATAAATAATGATGGAATCGATGATTTAGTTTTAGGATTTCCGTCTTTTCAAGATGCAGCAAATCCTTATTCAGGAAGAGTAGTCCTGATATTCGGTAAAAATTTAAGTTTTCCTGCAATAATAGATTTGGATATTTTGAATGCCTCAGAGGGAACAATTATAACCAATTCTATAAAGGAAAACCGAATGGGAAAATCAGTTGCATCAGCAGGTGATTTTAATAATGATGGTATTGATGATATTATAGTAGGAGCTCCATTTAAAGATCTTGACGGAGTTAGCGGTGTCGGTGGAGCCTATGTTGTTTTTGGAAGGAATATATTTCCGGCTTCATTTTCTATAACAAGTATAACACCAGCAACAGGTGTAGTTTTTCAAGGAAATAAATACAATGATCAGTTTGGATTTTCAGTAGCTGGAGTAAAAGATATTAATCACGATGGAAAGGATGATATTGCGATTTCTTCTAAAGAAGGAATCTCAAACAGTGGTGCCTTATATATTGTTTTTGGTGGAAATACCGCTACGGGAATTGTAAAAGAAAATAAAATTTTAAATACGGTTGGATACCAGATTTTTGATGATTTCGTTGGTTATTCTAATAAGACTTTTGCACGTGACGCGGCAGGAATCGGAGATTTTAATAATGATGGGACAAATGATTTTATATTAGGATCTACCAGAAAAGAAGATTATTATTGGGATAAAGGGAGCGCATATATTTTTTACGGCGAAACTTTAGACCGTATAGATAATGTTAAGCCAATCATTGAGTGTCCTGTCAATCAGGAACTTTATGTGAATTCAACATTACCTAATTATATTACATTATTGCCTAATGTAACAGATAATTGTCTGTATACCAGTAATTATGATTTGGTAATAACTCAAAGCCCACCTCAGGGGACTTTATTCAAAGGAGATACCAATGTAACGATTACTGTTACTGATTTATCGGGAAACACAAATTCATGTAGTTTTTTAGTAAAATTGAAAACACCTCCTTCAGCGCCAACATGTAAAACAGTAAATTTTTCGTTGGAAGAATTAAATGGAACAAATGGTTTTGTGGTATACGGAGAAACAGGTTTTATACAAACAGGATTTAGTGTAAATAAGGCAGGAGATATAAACAATGATGGTATTCAAGATTTTATATTAAGCTCAGTAGGAGATATAAGAAGTTCTTCAGGAGCTTTTAAAAATACACAGGAAATAATAAAGGGAAGTGTATATATAGTATATGGTAAAACCACCGGATTTCCGCCTACAGTTCATTTAAAAGATTTAAATGGAACGAACGGGTTTATTATTCGTGATGATGTAGATTTAACCGGGTATAACAAAACAGGGACTGTAGTAGCTTCTGCAGGCGATATAAATGGTGATGGAATAGACGATATAATGTTGAGTGCACCTCACAAACAAAATATTAATTACGATGCAGGTGCAGTTTATGTAATCTTTGGGAAAACAGGAGGTCTTGGCGCTCAATTCTTTTTATCAAGTTTAAACGGAAATAACGGATTTGTATTTTCTGGGACAGAATATTATGAAACGATAGGTGCAGGGATTGATTCTATTGGCGATTTTAATAATGACGGTTTTGATGATATCGCTGTTTTTGGAAGCGGACAATTAAAAAAAGGACATATAATTTATGGTAAAAGCGGTCCTTTTCCAGCCTTACTATTATCGACAGAGTTAAATGGCAGCAATGGTTTTTCAATTTCCGGTGATCCTGCTGTTGATAAAATTGCTAATTCTTTAACAGGATTAGGAGATGTTAATGGAGATGGCATTCCTGATATTGCTGTGGCTACTTATGATGGAGAGAAAAGATATATTATTTACGGAAGCTCTGGTTTTCCAAGTGAATTTAATGTAACAACCCTAAATGGAAGCAATGGTTTTATTGTACAGCATTCAACATCATCTTTAAAATACTCAGGAATAAATAAAGTAGGCGATCTTAATCATGACGGCTTTAATGATATTGCATTCAATAGAGATTTTGTCCTTTTTGGTTCTGCAAGTCTTCCGGCTTCAGTAGATTTAAACAATCTTGACGGTACAAACGGTTTTAAATTAGAAAATTCATTCGCTTCAGTAGGTAAATCTGGTAGTATTGGTGATTTTAATAAAGATGGAATAGATGATTACCTTTTTGCGGTAAATAATTCAGGTGCTGTAATTATTTACGGTAGAGAGATCTGGAAAAGTTCTATTAATATGTTCAATTTTACCGCTAAAGACGGTTTAAGACTAACATTTTCTAAAGGATATGACACATCATTTAATTTTACTGGAGACATTAATAATGATGGTTTTGATGATATTATTGGAAGCAGTATTATGTATAATTCTTCAGGTTCTGTAAAAATAAATGAGGACCCGGGAAGAGTATATGTTATTTACGGAAGAAAAAATCTAACTGATAACGAAAAACCAGTAATATCGAACTGTCCAGACAACGAAATTATTGCCGAAGGAGACGAAATTCCAAATTATACAAACAGTATAACGGTTACAGATGATTGTGATGAATATCCTGTAATCGAACAAAATCCGGCTCCGGGAACCATTTTTACAGGAGGAAAACAAACAATAACCTTAACAGTAACCGATGCCAGCAGTCATTTTCAAACTTGTACTTTTACTATTTCAGATGGTATCGACAATGAAGCACCTGTTTTAACCTGTCTGGGAAATCAGCAATTAGCTTGTGGCGAAAAAATTCCTAATTATCTTCCATTACTAACTGTAACAGATGACCTCGATACAAATGTAACGCTTACGCAAAATCCGACGGAAGGAACCGCTTTTTATGACGGAATGGAAGTTGTTTTTACCGCTCAAGATGATGCTGGACACTACACTAATTGCAGTATAATTATTAGTGCAACTGGTGCAGATACCAAACCCCCAACATTTACCATCCCATCAAATGTAACGCTATATTGTGGAGAATTTATCCCCAATTACGCATTTAGTCCTATAATGAATCTGCAGGATAATTGTAGTGATAATATTACTGCAGAAATGACACCGCCAGTCGGAACTCGTTTCTATGACGGAATTTCAATACACATAAAATACACAGATGAATCAGGAAATTATGACGAATGCACCTTCGTTGTACATTCGGCAGAACAAGATTTTACGCCGCCATTAATCTATAACTGTATCGGAAATCAGACTTTAGCCTGCGGATCAAAAATTCCAGACTATACACTTTTAGTTAAAGCAACAGACGAATGTGATCCATCGCCGGTAATTACTCAGGATCCAGCTGCAGGAAGTGATTTTACAGACGGAATGACCGTTACAGTAACTGCTACAGATGCATCAAATCAATATTCAGAGTGCAGTTTTATAGTCAATGTTTCTGCAGATACTACTCCGCCAGTTATAACCTGTATTGGAGATCAGAATCTGCTTGTGGGTACGTCACTTCCAGATTATCGTTCAATGGTTACAGTTTCAGATAATTGCGATTCAAACTTAACGGTAACACAAACCCCAGTTCCAGGTTCTGCAATTTCTGACGGAATGAATGTAGTAATGAATACTACTGATAATAGTGGTAATGAGACCAGTTGTTCCTTTGTGATACATATTGTATTAGATAATGAAGTGCCTGTTTTTACCTGTCTTACAGATCAAATGGTGGAATGTAATACAACCGTAATTCCAGATTATACAAAAATGATTTCTGCAACAGATAACATGGATCCAAATCCTTCGATTGTTCAAAATCCGGCAGCAGGAAGTGACTATTTAGCAGGAATGACAGTTAAAATAACAGTTTCAGATCAAAGTAATAATTCAAAAGATTGTTATTTTCAACTATTTACAAATCCAATTGTAGTTGAGGCAGGAAATGATCAGCAAATTACAGAAGGACAATCTGTAAACCTTGAAGCAGTAACTTCAGAAAGCGGAACTTTTTTATGGACGCCTTCAGATGGATTAAGCAATAATGCAATTGCAAACCCAATTGCAGCACCTTTAACAACCACAACTTATAAAGTAGTTTTTAAAAATGAATACAATTGTGAAGCCGAAGATTCTGTAACAATAACAGTTGTTCCAGAAGATAAAGACGAAACAAAATATGGTTTTTCTCCAAACGGCGACGGAATAAATGATTATTGGCAAATCGATGATATTGCAAATTATCCAAACAATCAGGTTTTGATTTACAATCGCTGGGGTGACTTGGTTTTCCAAACCGAAAACTACGACAATGCATCAAACGTATTTACCGGAATCGCCAACAAAAGCCGAAATCTGGGTGCCAATCAATTGCCAGAAGGAACTTATTTCTTCGAAATCCGTGTCAACCAACCACATCACTTTAAAAAACTCAAGGGATATCTTGTTTTAAAACGCTAATTCATGAAAAGTATAATAAATAGTATTGCAGCCTTACTCATCATAATCATTTTTTTAGAAAAGGCTTACGCACAACAAACACCAGTTTTTTCAAGTTATAATTACAATACAGTTTTAATAAATCCCGCACATGCGGGGTATTATTCAGATATAGATATTGCAATGACCACAAATGGATATTTCAACTCTTTTGATGGAAGTCCAAAAAATGTTGATTTTTCCATAAACAAATCAGCGTGGTCAGACAGATTAGGATTAGCAGCCGGAATATCCCGCGATGAGATTGGAGTAACAAATACAACCAATTTTTTTACTTCATACTCGTATAAAATTTATTATGGTTCAAATTATAAAGCAGGAGAGAAAAGATCAGCCAATTCCAAAATGATTTCGTTTGGAGTTACGGCCGGAGCAATGCTTTATAATGAAAATTTAACCGAATTAGGATTAGAATTTGATCCGGAATTTCAAGAAAACATACACACTTTTACACCAACAGTTGGTGTAGGTTTTTTATATAATTATAATAAATTTTACTTAGGGTTATCTGCACCAAATGTGTTAAATGAAGCCTGGAATTCAAAAAATAACACCAATTTAAAAAATGTATATTACAGTTATTTAGGCTATCGATTTTTTACAAGCAGTCGCGAAGATTTACTTTTAAACCCAAGTGTTTTAGTAAAATATATGGAAGGATCACCTTTTCAGGCCGATTTTAATTTATTAGCAAACTACAAAAACAAATTCGAATTTGGAGGCGGTTATCGAACTTCAAATACAATAAATGCTCTTGCAGGATTTCATGTTTCAGATAATTTTAGAGTAATCTGCACCTATAATAAATCCTTTGATAATGTAGTAATTCCAGACACTTTCGGGCTCGTTTTAAATTACCGAATGGGCAAAGGATTCGAATAAATCAATCAACCAAACCATTTTCAACCGCATATTTTACCAACCCCGCCGTATTTTTAGCATTCAGTTTTGATAATAAATTACGGCGGTGTGTATTAACAGTATTTAAGCTGATAAAAGTTTTTTCGGCAATTTCAGCCGTATTGTATTCATGCGCAATCAAAATCAAAATTTCTTTTTCGCGGGAACTTAATTCCGTTAAATTCGAAACCTGTTTTTCAATTTTAGAACTGTTCGAAAGATGTTTTTCTTCCAGCTCTTCGGCAAAATAATTTTCTCCCGAAGCAATCGTATTAATCGCTTTCAAAAGTTCAGACTTCTCAGCATTCTTAAGTAAATAACCATTTACGCCAATTCTAATTAACCTCGAAATCATCATCACATTACTGTGTGTGCTTACAATTAGGATTTTTACATCTGGATATTCTTTTTTCAAAATCTTACTCAATTCAATACCATCCATTTCCGGCATACTGATATCCAGGATAATAAAATCAATATTACCCTTTTTAATTATTTCCAATGCTTCGATCCCGTTTATTGCCGTATCAACAACTCCAATATTCGGTTCCTTTTCTAATAAAGACATAATTCCCTGAAGGAACATCGTATGATCATCGGCAATAAGTAAATTTATTTTATTCATCAAACTAATATATTAGTTACTTTTTAATTCGTCAAGCTTATTTTTAAAATCAATTCCCTTAATTTTATTTTTTGATCTTGGTTCTAAAACCGGAATTTCAATATTAACAATTGTACCTCTTTTCAATTTAGAATCAATTACAAACGAACCCTTTAAGGTATCAATTCGTGTTTCTAAATTAATAAAGCCAATTCCTTTTGAACTTTTTTCCGTATCAAAACCAACACCATTATCCTCAAATAAAAGATTTAGAATATTCTCAATATAATTCAGCTGAATTTCCACTTCAGAAGCTTTTGCATGTTTAATCGTATTCGTTAGAAGTTCCTGAATAATTTTAAACGTTTCAATTTGAATATCTTCATCCAAATCATTAATCTCTTTTTTTGGATACGGAATAAACGAAATTTTAATTTTACTTGCCTCACTGATATTTCTGAAATAAGATTCCAAAACTTCCAAAAATTTATTTTGGCTGAATTTCTTCGGAAGCAAAGTATGCGATAAACTTCGAACCTGCTGATATGTTTCATCCAATTGCAGGCTGATTTTTTGGACATTCGAAAAATTAGAAACATCTAAATGATTCACCTGCAGTTTTATCGCCGCCAGATTACCGCCGATACTATCATGTAATTCCTGCGAAATACGCTGTCTTTCCTTATCCTGTCCGCTAATCGAAGCCTTAATCAATTCTAATTCCTGATCTTTCAGGATTCCATCAATCTTTTGAGAACTAATTTCGGCCTGCTTAATATTCAGTAAATGCTGAACCTTAAAACGTTTATAATACTGAAATAAAAGTCCAATAATAGGTAATAATAAAATCAGAAAAGCAATTATAGTAAACAATTTTGTTTTTTTCTGCTGATTGATTTCTAAAGCTTTTAATTGCTGATCCTTCTTTAAAAGCGAAATTTCGTTTCGTTTCTTATTTGATAAATTCTGAAAAGACAAAATCGTGTTTTCATTATTTTTATTGGAAATTTCCTCCTGAAGCAGCATATTTTTTATCGCCTCTTCCTGATTTGCCAATGTTAGTTTTTTAGTCTCATTTTCAAATTTCAAAACCTCAATTTCCTTTTGTTTTTGAGCTGTTTTGTATTTGATTTCCAATTCATTAATTTCCTTTATTTTCTGAAGTTTATTAATAGAATCCTTAATGTGAGTTGATTTTTCAAAAAACAAATAAGCACTTTTATAATCATCCTGCTGAATCGCAATTTTTCGCAATTCATCATAAATATAACTTTGATTTTGAAGCAGTCCAAAATGAACCGATTTCTGAAGCGCTTCAGAAAACATCAATTTTGCATCATTATATTTTTTAAGTGAAATATAAGCATCGCCAATACTGCTTCGGCATACAATTGACAACTGGTTCTGCTCACCTTTATCAGCAATTAAGAGCCCTTCCTGAAACATTTTTAAGGCTTCCTGAGGCTTATTTTGTAGTTGATAATTCTCGCCAAGACCTAATAAAATAATAACACGTCCCTGATTATTATTGGTTTTTTCGCAAAGAACCTTTCCCTTCTTATAAAAAATACCCGCATTTTCATAATCCTTCAGTTTCGAATAAATATCACCAATATTAATATAACTTCCTAGAATAATCTCATTATCATCTTTATATTCAAGGCATTGTTTAAACAATTTTAATGCATTGGTATAATCGCCCAATTCGCTGTAAGTTTGCGCTAAACCATGTGTATGCGTATAAAAAAGATTTTTTTCATTGTATTTCTGAGAAGCTTCAATACCCTTTAAATGCCATTTTTTACTTTCATTCAGCAAACCTCTTTTTTTATAATTAATTGCCAGTAAATTATAACCAAGAGAAAAAAGTCGGTTTTTTAAAGAATCGTTTACGACAGTATTGAATTTTAAAGCTTGATTCGTGTAATAAATAGAAGAATCAATAATAGCCCTTTTATTAAAATAATAAGCAAGAAGTAAATTGGTTCTGGCTATGGAGCGATTTCCCGCCGTACCCGATTTTAATATCGAATGTGCTTTTTTATACGCCTTTTTTTCTTCGCCTTTATTGTATAAATCATAAAGTGCCAGCGTATTTTTATCCTCTTTAATCTCTACAGGATTTCTGGAAACAAAAGTTTTCTTTTTATTTTCAATCTGCGCCTGCAGACTGAACGATAAAAAGAGAAAAATCAATAAAAAAAGTCTTTTAGACCAGATTGCCATACGTTTTTGGTTTGTACTCTAAAACAGAATCAGAGTAATTTTTAAAGCCTTGTAAACTTGGGGTTTATGAAATCTGTTCAATTTTTGACAGAGAGGTAAAAATAGCACAAAACAATTAAATACAAGTTTCTTAAAATAGATTTTTTAATCAAAGTTGTGATATAATTGTTTTAAAAAAGCAAAATCAAAAACACTTGTAAATCAGTTAATTGATAAGTATAAAAAAACTAAAAATTTCTTAAATAGATTTGAAGCCAGATTTTCTTGCAGTAAATTAGTAATACTATACTTAAATAAACGATTATGAAAAATAGAATATTTTTAGCCATAGCATTGTTAACTCTAACAATCTCGGCCAGTGCGCAGAAGAAAATCGAAGTGACAGAACTTCCAAAACCAGCACAGGAATTTTTAAAGAAACATTTTAGCCATACCACAGTGGTAACCGCCAAAAAAGATGCAGAACACGGGGAAAAAGGTTTTGAAGTAAAACTAAAAGACGGAACAGAAGTAGAATTCTGGAAAGACGGATCGTATCGTGAAGTAGATGGCGGAGACAAACCAATTCCAACAGCTTTTATTCCGGATAACGTCAAAGCTTATGTGGCTAAGAACCATCCAAACGAAAAAATAACGCACATCGACTATGGGCACAAAGATTTAGATGTTGATTTAACAAACAAAATCGATTTGGAATTTACCAAGGACGGTAAAATTCTAAAAGACGAAAAAGACAAATAAAGATCTTTTATTGGTTTACATTCCCGATTAAATCATAAGCTGATTTAATCGGGAATTTTTTATTTAACACCAATTTATAGTTAAGAACATCTTGAACGAAAATAGTTTATATTTACATTTCTATTTTTTATTTCATGGAAGAGAATAAACATGTAACGATTTACGATATTGCCGAGCGTTTAAACCTGGCAACATCAACTATTTCACGGGCTTTAAAAGACCATCACACCATAAGTGATAAAACGATAAAGAAAGTGAAAAAAACCGCCGAAGAAATGGGTTTTGTTCCCAATACTTTAGCAGCAGGTTTACGCGGAAACAAAACCAGAACCATTGGTGTTTTAATTCCGACCGTTACGCAGCCGTTTTTATCATCATTAATCAGCGGAATCGAAATCACAGCCCAAAAATCGGATTATACCGTAATTATTATGCAGTCGCATGATTCTTACGAAGAAGAAGTAAATATGGCTAAATCGCTGTATAGTAATCGTGTAAGCGGTGTGATTTGTTCACTTGCAATGGAAACCAGAGATACGGCACACTTTCATCAGTTTTCAAACAATAATATTCCATTAGTATTTGTAGACAGGGTTCCTAAAGATTACAATACTTTTAGAGTTGTTATCGATAATTATACAGCAGGTTACAAAGCCACAAAACACCTTATTGAACAAGGCTGCATTCGAATTGCACATTTAACAGCCGGTTCAGAATTAGGAAACCTTTATAACGAAAGAAAAAGAGGTTATATAGAAGCCTTAAAAGATCATAATATTACTGTAGAAGAAGAATTGATAATTAATTTAAATTCAGTAACCTACGAAGACGGAGTAAAAGCCAGCAATGCTTTATTTGATTTAAAACCAATGCCCGACGGACTATTTGCTCCCGGAGATATTTTAGCCGTAAGTGCTGTACAAACTGCTAAAAAAAGAGGCATAAAAGTACCTGAAGAATTTAAAGTAATTGGTTTTAATAATGACCCAATTTCGCAAATTATAGATCCTAATTTATCTACAATTACACATCCTGCCGAAAAAATGGGAAAAGCAGCAGCCGAAATTATCATCAAAAATTTGAAATCATCTAAAAATGATGATGCAAAAGAAATCACCTTCTTAAATACAGAAGTACTGGCAAGAGAATCTTCTCAAAAATAAAAAATAAAATTCAGGATTAACATTGAATTCAACCCCTCTAAAGCAGGATAGTTTTTATAATTATCCTGCTTTTATTTGTTACAGAAATATATTTTTTGAAAAAAAGAGAACTAAAATTTTTTTCTTAAACAACAATCCTATATTTTTACGCAACCGATTGCAATTGTTGTTTTGTTTAGAATAATACATTTTTTGAATTAAAATTTTATCAAATAGTAATATTCAAATCCAAAACGTTGATGTTGTAAAAATGAAAGTTTTTAAGAATAAACTAATTAGTAAATGACTTCAGTAAGATTTGTTTTTCTGTTTCTTTCGATTTCCTTTTCTGCTTTTGCGCAAAAGGATTATAAACTATGGCTTCAATATGACAGAATAACAAATCCAAAAATTGCTTTAGAATATAAAAAAAATATTCAGGGAATTGTTTCTTTAGGAAATTCCGAAACTGATCAGGTTTCCGTAAAAGAATTAGAAAACGGAATCTCCAGTATGCTGGGAAATAAACCGGAAATTAAATCAGAAATAAAAGGAGAAAACAACTTAATTATAGGTTCTCAAAATTCTTTAAATCCGGATTTACAAAAAGATTTAAAACAAGATTTAGACAAAATAAACGACGAAGGTTTTATCATTAAAACAATTCATTTTAGAAATAAAAAACAGCTTATTATTTCAGGAAAAAATGATGTAGCAGTTTTATACGGCATTTTTAATTTTTTAAGATTGATGCAGACCAATAAATCAATCGAAAACTTAAATATTACCGATTCACCAAAAACAAATATCAGAATCCTAAATCATTGGGATAATCTCGACCGAACTGTTGAACGCGGTTATGCAGGTTTCTCTTTATGGAACTGGCAGAAATTGCCTGATTTTATCGATCAACGCTATATTGATTACGCCAGAGCAAATGCATCAATAGGAATCAACGGAACAGTTTTGACGAATGTAAATGCAAATGCTTTAATCTTAACGTCGCAATATTTAGAAAAAGTCGAAGCCTTAGCGAATGTTTTTAGACCTTACGGAATAAAAGTCTATTTAACTGCAAGATTTTCGGCGCCAATCGAAATTGGAAACCTAAAAACTGCTGATCCAAAAGATCTCGAAGTGATTAATTGGTGGAAAAATAAAGCCGCTGAAATTTACAAACGAATTCCAGATTTTGGAGGATTTTTAGTGAAAGCCAATTCAGAAGGTCAGCCCGGCCCGCAAAATTACGGAAGAGATCACGTCGACGGCGCAAATATGCTTGCCGATGCCGTTGCGCCGTTTGGTGGTATAATTATGTGGAGAGCCTTTGTATATTCAGAACATGATGCAAACGATCGTGCAAAACAAGCTTACGCCGAATTTCAGCCATATGACGGAAAATTCAAGGAAAATGTAATTGTGCAAGTAAAAAATGGAGCAATCGATTTTCAGCCCAGAGAACCGTTTCATCCCTTGTTTGGTGCCATGCCCAAAACACCTTTAATGATGGAATTTCAAATCACGCAGGAATATTTAGGTTTTAGCACACATTTGGTTTTTCTGCCAAAATTATTTCAGGAAGTTTTAGAATCAGATACCTATCAAAAAGGAAAAGGTTCAACCGTTGCCAAAGTCATTGACGGCACTTTATATCAAAATAAACTAACTGGGATTGCAGGCGTTGCCAATATCGGGAATGATTTAAACTGGACTGGACATCCCTTTGCGCAGGCCAATTGGTACGGCTTCGGAAGACTGGCGTGGAATCCGTATTTAGATTCAGAAACCATTGCCGATGAATGGTTAAGATGTACTTTTTCAAACGATGAAAATTTCATAAAACCAGTTGCAGCTATGATGATCGAATCGCGTGAAGCCGTTGTAAATTATATGACACCGCTTGGTTTGCATCATATTATGGATACGGGACATCATTACGGGCCAGGACCGTGGGTTTCTAATTTATCACGTCCAGAATGGAACCCGACTTATTACCATAAAGCAGACAAAAACGGAATTGGTTTTGACAGATCAAAGTCGGGAACAAATGCCACTTCGCAATATGCGCCAGAAATAGAGAAACTTTTTGATAATGCAGCAACCTGTCCAGAACAAGATTTATTATGGTTTCATCACGTTTCATGGGATTATAAATTGAAAAATGGGCAAACGCTTTGGAATGGTTTAGCATTGAAATATCAGGAAGGTGTAAATCAAGTCAAAGAAATGCAAAACGTTTGGAATCAAACAGAAAAATATATTGACAGCGAAAGGTTTAACGAAGTAAAAATACTCTTAGAAATTCAGCAGAAAGAAGCAAAATGGTGGCGAGATGCCTGCTTGTTATATTTTCAGCAATTTTCAGGGAAAGAACTTCCTGTGGGAGTTGAAAAACCAACCCAAAGTTTAGAGTATTTTAAATCATTAAAATTCCCATTTGCACCGGGAAATGGGTAAATAAATTATGAAGTAAATGTAACACGGATAAGATGGATTCGCTATCGCGAAGACACGGAAAAAAACGGATTCTTCTCAATAAAAAAGAATAAAAAAAATCCGTGTAAATCAGCGTTTTCGCGATAGCGAATCCGTGTCATCCGCGTACCAAAATGAAAATATATTTTGAAAATTATGAGTAAAAAAACAGCAATAGTAACCGGAGGAAACTCGGGTTTAGGATTTGCAACCGCAAAGAAATTATGCGATAACGGAATAAAAACCTACATTATCGGAAGAACAAAAGAAAAAACAGAAGAAGCCTGCAAAGAAATTGGAGAAAATGCTATTCCGGTAATATTCGATTTAAATGACCTGAAAGGAATTCCAGCCATGATCGAAAACATCGCCAAAAACGATTCAATCGATATTTTGGTAAACAATGCCGGAATCAATATGAAAAAAGAATTTGCAGATGTTACCGATGAAGATTTCTTAACGATAATCCATACCAATCTTTTAAGTGTTTTCGCTGTAAGTAGAGAAGTCGTAAAAAACATGAAAGAAAACGGCGGTGGAAGCATTATCAACATCAGTTCAATGGCTTCGCAATACGGAATCCCAAAAGTAATTGCCTATTCATCAAGTAAAGGCGCGATTGAATCGATGACACGTGCAATGGCGGTAGAATTGGCTCAGTTTGGTATTCGTGTAAACTGTATTGCACCGGGATTTATAAAAACCAAAATGTCATCAACAGCTTTGGATAACGATCCGGAAAGAAAAAATAAAGTATTGGGAAGAACACCAATGGGCTTTTTAGGAGAACCTTCGGACATTGCAGATGCAGTTTACTATTTCGCTTTAAGCGAATCAAAATATACAACGGGAACTGTATTGCCAGTTGATGGCGGAAACAGTATTGGGTTTTAATTGTGAAAATGCCACAAAGTCGCTTAGTCACAAAGTTTTATTTTAAAAAACTTTAAAGAGAAAAACTTTAAAGAGAAAAACTTTGTGACTTAGTGCCTTCGTGGCAAAAAATAGTTAGTATGATAAAAATGCAGCAAACCATGCGATGGTTCGGACCAAACGACAACGTAAGTTTAATCGATATTAAACAAGCCGGAGCAACAGGAATTGTAACCGCTTTGCATCAAATTCCCGTTGGCGATATATGGACAATTGCTGATATAAAAGAAAGACAGGAAATCATTCGAAATTACGGACTGGAATGGAATGTGGTGGAAAGTCTTCCGGTTCATGAAGAAATCAAAAGAGCCTCAGGAAATTATTTGCAATACATTGAAAATTATAAAATCAGTTTGCGAAATCTGGCAGAATGCGGTATCAAAATCATCACCTATAATTTTATGCCGATTCTGGATTGGGTGCGCACGGATCATAATTTTATCAATGAAGATGGAAGTAAAGCACTGTTGTACAATCAGGATGCGTTTACCTATTTTGATGTTTTTCTTTTAAAAAGACCAAACGCCGAAAATGATTATTCGGAAGTTCAAAAACAAAATGCCTTGAATTTCGGTAATAAACTTTCGGAACCGGAAAAAGCATTATTGTTTAAAAATGTTTTGCTAGGATTGCCAGGAAGTACGATCAACTTTACGGCAGAACAGATTTTATCTGTATTAGATAATTATATGAATATCGACAATCAAAAACTAAGAGAAAACCTGATTTATTTTTTATCAGAAGTTGCTCCGGTTGCCGAAGAAACACGTTCAAAACTAGCTCTTCATCCAGACGATCCGCCGTTTTCTGTTTTAGGACTTCCGAGAATTGTTTCAACTGAAGCTGATTTAAAAGCCATTTTCAATGCAGTTCCATCAACAGCAAACGGATTGTGTTATTGCACAGGTTCGTTAAGTGCTGATCCGAAAAACAATCTCGAAAAAATCATAGACGATTTTGGAGATCGAATCCACTTTTTGCATCTGAGAAATACCATCCGCGAAAGCGAAACTATTTTCAGGGAATCAGAACATTTAAACGGTGATGTCAACATGGAAGTTATCGTAGAAAAATTAGTATTGTTAATGAACAAAACAAAAATAAGTCTTCCAATGCGCCCCGATCATGGCTTTTTACATTCGGTTGATGAGACGACAGAAACGTATCCTGGATATTCTTTGACGGGAAGATTAAAAGGTCTTGCTGAGTTAAGGGGTTTAGAAATAGGAATTGCTTATAAATTGAATTTGTAAAACCTACTGTTTGTCATTCCGAGGAACGAGGAATCTCACGAGAAATTCCGCACAGAATGTCTCCAATCTTTGTCGAATCCCGAGTGCGATTTCTCCTTACGTCGAAATGACAAAACTGGCGAAAGCTATGTTTGTTTAAACAAGTGAAACGCCTTTTTACAGATAAACAAAAACTATGTCTTTATGTGTTTAAATTTTAAGTTGCTATATAAGTTTTTACTGTTTTCCTTAATAGGATTAAGCACAAAATTATATGCCATAAATCCAGAGAAATACATAGTAAATAAGGCTTCCACCGAAAACTTTCCTTTAGTTTCAAAAGGAAAAACGGCTTCCATTTTAGCAAGTTCAACTGATTTTTCAGGCGTTTTAAAAGTGACAGCACATTTAGAAAATGACATTTTTCAGGTTTCAGATTTGCATCCAAAAAGAATCAATAAAATTTCTGAAGCAGAAGATTTTGTGGTTATTATTGGAACTTTAGGAAAAAGTGAAATCATCAATCAATTAGCCAAAAAAGGGAAAATAGATGCAAATCAGCTTCGTGGAAAATGGGAAAAATTCACCACACAAATTGTAGAAAATCCGTTTAAAGGAATTAAAAAAGCCTTAGTAATTGCAGGTTCAGACAAAAGAGGAACAATTTACGGAATCTACGATTTATCCAGTCAAATAGGCGTTTCGCCCTGGTATTTTTGGGCTGATGTTCCGGTGAAAAAGCAATCAGAACTGCATGTTTTACCTGGAATTCATTCGCAGGGAGAACCAAAAGTAAAATACAGAGGAATTTTTATAAATGATGAAGCTCCGGCTTTATCCGGCTGGGCATTTGAAAAATTTGGCGGATTCAATTCGAAATTCTACGATAAAGTTTTTGAACTGATTCTCAGAATGAAAGGCAACTATTTATGGCCGGCCATGTGGGGCAGAATGTTTTATGTAGAAGATCCGCAGAACGCTGTTTTAGCCAATGAATACGGAATTGTAATGGGAACTTCACACCACGAACCGTTAACAAGAGCGCATGCCGAATGGGGAAAAGCAAACGGAAAATGGGATTTTAGTACCAATTCAGAAGCTTTAATTAAGTTTTGGAAAGACGGTATTAAAAGAATGGGAAATAAAGAAACCATTGTAACTGTCGGAATGCGCGGCGACGGTGACGAACCTATGACCGAAGGAACTGCAATTGGTTTATTAGAAGATATCGTAAAAACCCAAAGAAATATTATTGCAGAAGTTACGAAAAAACCCGCCGAAGAAACGCCGCAAATATGGGCGCTTTACAAAGAAGTTCAGGATTATTACGACAAAGGAATGACGGTTCCCGATGATATTACGCTTTTGTTGTGTGATGACAATTGGGGAAATATCCGCAAACTGCCTGAACTTGATTCAAAACCAAGAAAAGGCGGTTACGGAATTTACTATCATTACGATTACGTTGGCGGACCAAGAAATTACAAATGGATCAACACAAACCAAATTGAAAGAGTTTGGGAACAAATGGATTTAGCATATCAATATGGCGTTGATAAAATCTGGATTGTAAATGTTGGAGACATTAAACCAATGGAATTTCCAATAGAATTTTTCTTAGATATGGCGTGGAATCCTGAAAAATTCAATGCTAGAAATTTAGAGCAATATTATGTGAATTGGGCAAAAGAAAATTTTGGAGATCAAAATTCCGAAGATATTGCTGAAATTCTAAAATTATATACCAAATATAATTCCCGTAGAAAACCTGAATTGCTAGATTCAAAAACCTACAGCATCACCAATTATAATGAAGCAGATCGAGTTGCTGAAGACTATCAAAAATTAGTTGAAAAAGCCAATTCGATAAACCAAAAATTGAAATCTGAATATAAAGATGCTTTTTATCAATTGGTTTTATTTCCAGTTTTGGCAAGTGCTAATTTAAATGAAATGTATGTCGCTGCGGCTAAAAATCATTTGTATGCAAGTCAGGGAAATGCCATTGCAAATGTGTATGTTGAAAAAGTAAAAGAATTATTTGAGAAGGATAGCTTGTTGACGGACTATTATCACACAAAATTGGTTAACGGAAAATGGAATCACATGATGTCGCAAACACATATTGGTTATTATAATTGGCAGCAGCCGGATAAAAATGTGATTCCGAAAACAAAAACAATTGAAGTATCAAACAAAACTCAAACAGGAATTTCTACAGAAGATTCTCCAAAGGTTGAAACATCAAATACTAAATATAGATATTTAGATCATGTTCGAGGTTTTGTTGAGGAGAACGGTTACATTTCAATAGAAAGTAAAAATTATTCTAAAGCCATAAATTCGGATTTAGTAAAATGGACCATAATCCCAAATCTAGGTAAAACAGATTCTGGAATAACAATTAAACCTTCGAATATTAAGCCGATTGAAATCTCAAAAGAATCGCCAAGATTAGAATATGACGTTCATTTTTTCAGTAAAAGAAATGTAAAAGTACACGCTTATTTTTCGCCAACCATAAATTTTACAATTCGTGATGGTTTGAAATACGGAATTGGTTTTGATGATGAAAAGCCTCAAATAATGAACCTCAACACAGATTCATCAGAAAAAGTTTGGGCCGAATCTGTTGCGAACAATATTAAAATAATAACCTCGACGCATCAAATCGAAAATTCAGGAAATCATATTTTGAAAATTTATGCTATCGATCCGGCCTTAGTGCTCCAAAAAATTGTAATTGAGATGGAAGAAGGAAAAATTTTGGAGTCGTATTTGGGGCCACCTGAGAGTTTTAGGAAGGATTGATTACGTTCTGTTTGTCATTCCGAGGAACGAGGGATCGCACTAGAAACTCTATACTGAATGTCGCCAATCTTTGTCGAATCCCGAGTGCGATTCCTCGTTCCTCGGAATGACAAAACTGTGAGCGTATATTAGACCTGTCAGGTCTCTGTTGAGAAAAACTATGTTTGTTTAAACAAGTGAAACGCCTTTATTGACAAAGAAAAACTATGTCTCTATGTGTTTAAAAAAAAAACTATTAACTATTTAAACCAAAAAATATATGAATTTTATTAAACCTTATTTGTTTGCCGTCACCACTTTGCTGACAGTAAGCTGTACATCTCAAAAAGAAACCGCTTCATTAAAAGATGTTTACAAAAACGACTTCTATATCGGTACAGCATTAAGCGCAGATCAAATTGAAGAAAAAGATGCAAAAGTAGATTCATTGATCAAGAAAGAATTTAATGCAATCACGCCGGAAAATATTATGAAATCGATGTTCACGCATCCGCAAAAAGACAAATATGATTTTGCTTTATCGGACAAATTTGTGGCTTACGGTGAAAAGAATAAAATGTTTATTCACGGACATACTTTGATATGGCACAGTCAATTAGCGCCATGGATGGAAAAAATAGCGGATAGTACCGAAATGAAAGCTTTCATGAAAGATCATATTACGACAATTGTTTCCAAATATAAAGGCAGAATTAATTCGTGGGATGTTGTGAACGAAGCT
Source organism: Flavobacterium panici (assembly GCF_903819335.1). GTDB lineage: Bacteria > Bacteroidota > Bacteroidia > Flavobacteriales > Flavobacteriaceae > Flavobacterium > Flavobacterium panici. The sequence continues at coordinate 20,602 of NZ_CAIJDE010000030.1, forward strand.
TTAAACGATGATGGAACATTGCGACAATCTGTTTTTTTGAAAACGCTTGGTGAAAAATATCTTGTTGATGCTTTTAAACTGGCAGAAAAAGCAGATCCAAAAGTAGATTTATATTATAACGATTATAATATTGAAGAACCTGCAAAAAGAGCAGGAGCAATTGCTTTAATCAAAAAAATAAAAGCAGCAGGAGGAAAGGTTGACGGAGTTGGAATTCAGGGACATTGGAGATTGCAGAGTCCGTCGATTGAAGAAATTGAAAAGAGTATTTTAGAATATTCGGCATTGGGAATTAAAGTTGCTTTTACAGAATTGGATATTACCGTGCTGCCAAATCCGTGGGATTTAAAAGGCGCTGATGTAAATCAGAATTTTGAAGGAAGTGCCAAAATGAATCCGTATCCTAAATCATTGCCGGATTCAGTTCAAACGCAATTGGCAGAACGTTATGCATCGATTTTTAAATTATTTTTAAAGCATAAAGACAAAATCAGCCGTGTTACTTTTTGGGGAGTTTACGATGGACAATCTTGGTTAAATGACTGGCCGATAAAAGGAAGAACCAATTATCCGCTTCCGTTTGATGCAGTTTTAAAACATAAACCAGCTTACGATAGTATTTTAAAGTTGAAGAAAACGGAAGAATAACGAGTTAAAAAAGGCTTTGAATTAAAATATTATTAACAATCGGTTGTTTTTAAAAATATTCTTGAAATAAAGTAAAGTAAATTTGCGTAATATGTTTTTTTGTATAATTTTACACAACCGATTGTTTTAATAGCAATTCGCTTTCCTGCAAGGTTTTCAAAACCTTGTAGGTATATTTGAAAAGCATTATAAAAACAATTTTAAACCTACAAGGTTTTAAAAACCTTGCAGGAACAATAAACTAACTAACCACAAACCGCAAAATGAATAACATTTCACAAAAATTATCCATCAAAGAAAAAATAGGATACAGCTTAGGAGACTTAGCTGCCAATTTAGTTTTTCAAACTTTGATGACGTATCTGGCTTATTTCTACACCGATATTTACGGATTATCGCCAACAGATTCTTCTATCATCATGTTGATTGTGGGTTTAGTTGCAGCTTTTATTTTTAATCCCATTATTGGCGTTTTAGCAGACAGAACCAGTACAAAATGGGGAAAATTTAGACCGTGGATTTTGGCAACTGCAATTCCGCTTGGTATTGTGGCCCTGTTAGCATTTTCAACTCCTGATTTTGCCTATAAAGGGAAAGTAATTTATGCCGTTGTAACCTATACTTTATTATTACTTTTTTACGCCGGAAATAATCTGCCGTATTCGGCTTTAAGCGGTGTAATTACAGGCGATATGTCCGAAAGAAACAGTATGTCGTCGTACCGTTTTGTGGCCGTTATGTTTGCACAGTTTTTTGTTCAAGTTTTTATGCTCGGAATTATAAAAAGTGCCGGAAACGGAGATAAAGCAATTGGTATCGAAAAAGTAATGACGGTTTTGGCGATTATTGGAACTATTATGCTTTTAATTACTTTTTTAACGACAAAAGAAAGAATCATTCCGAAGCCGGAACAAAAATCAAGCATAAAAGAAGATTTAAGCGATTTGGTCAAAAACAGACCGTGGATAATTATGCTTTCGCTTACCACTTTGGTTTTTATTACGCTGGCAATGAAAGGCGGTTCGTATGTGTATTATTTTGAAAACTATGTTGATAAAGAGCAATTAGCACTTTTTATTCAGCCTATTTTAGATACTTTATCGAATATTGGCTTGAATCATTTTGGGAATGATCCTGTTTCAGCTGGATTTGGATTGTTTAATGCGGGCGGAATTATCTTTATGATTGTGGGAATTACATTGTCTAAAAACCTGGCAGATAAATACGGAAAGCGAAATATATTCGGATTGTTTTTATTCATTTCAACGTTGTTTATTATCGCTTTTTATTTCTTCCCGTCAACGTCGATCAGCTTCATGTTTTTCTCCCAAATCTTGCACGGATTTTTCTACGGAATTACAATCCCGATTCTTTGGGCAATGATTGCTGATGTTGCCGATTATTCAGAATGGCTGAACAATCGCCGCGCTACTGCCATTATTTTCTCTGCGATGATGGTAGGTTTAAAAGCGGGATTAAGTATTGGCGGCGCTTTAACAACATTGTTTTTAGGATATTTCCATTATGCACCAAATTCTGCTGTACAAACCGAAACTGCGATTAGCGGAATAAAATTATTGGTCAGCATTTTTCCTGCAATTCCATTTTTAATTGGAGCCGGATTATTGGTTTTCTATAAAATCAATAAACAAATGGAAGTGCAGATCGAAACTGAATTAAAAGAAAGAAGAACTTAATTATTTAAAACCAAGATATTACTATGCCTGAAGATAGCATTGAACAAATTAATTTTGAGGAAATTAATGAACTGGCGATTTCAAAGCCTTTAGTTTCTCACATTTATACAGCCGACCCGTCGGCGCATGTATTTAATGGTAAAATTTATATTTATCCGTCGCATGATATCGATGCCGGAATTCCGTTTAACGATAATGGTGATCACTTCGGGATGGAAGATTATCATGTTTTTTCGATGGAAAGTATTTCATCAAAAGCCGTTGATAATGGTGTTGCATTGCATGTAAAAGATGTTGCCTGGGCCGAAAAACAAATGTGGGCGCCAGATGCGGCACAGAAAAACGGAAAGTATTATTTGTATTTCCCTGCCAAACGTGCTAATGGAATTTTCCAGATTGGAGTTGCCGTTGGAGATTCTCCTGCAGGACCTTTCAAGTCGGAGCCAGATGCGATAAAAGGAAGTTACAGTATTGATCCTGCAGTTTTTGAGGATGAAGACGGGAAACATTATATTTATTTTGGCGGAATCTGGGGCGGACAGTTACAGAAATACAGAAATAATAAATACGATCAGGATAATGAAGAACCTTCTGGAAACGAACCTGCTTTAGGGCCAATTGTAGCTTTGCTTCGCGACGATATGTTGGAGTTTGCAGAAGAACCTAAAGAGATTAAAATTCTGGATGAAAACGGGGAAAATCTGTTGGCTGGCGATAATAGCCGTCGTTTTTTTGAAGCTTCGTGGGTTCATAAATACAACGGAAAATATTATTTCTCGTATTCAACAGGCGATACCCATTTTATTTGTTACGCAATTGGCGACAATCCGTATGGGCCGTTTACATATCAGGGAAGAATTTTGAATCCGGTTGTGGGCTGGACTTCGCATCATTCTATTTGTGAGGTGGAGAACGAATGGTATTTGTTTTATCACGATTCGAGTTTATCAAAAGGCGTGACGCATTTAAGAAGTATGAAAGTAACTAAAATCGATTATCTGGAAGATGGTTCGATTGTTACGATTGATCCGTATGGAATAAGAAGATTGATAGATTAAAAAAATTTCTTGAAAAATACAATCGGTTGTGTTGGTTTTAGGTTTTCTTGCAAGGTTGGTTTGCGTGAGGGATAGAAGTGGAAAGCCCGCAGCCTGACGAAAGAAGTGCGAGGACTTGAAACGGATAGCCCGACCGGAGGGGCACGCCCAAAGTATTATTTTAGATGGAATAAAAAGATAACAATTTTTAATGTAAAAGTATTTTTTTATAAGATACAATTATTTACTTTAGCATAACAGAACGGAACAGAACGGTATGCTAAAAGAAGAAGAAAAATTTGAGTTTATAATTAATCACGATAGTGATATTCCGAAGTACCAGCAATTGGTTGACGGGATTACAAATGCTATTGCCGAGAATATTTTACAAAAAGGAGATTTACTTCCGTCAGTAAATGTAATCTGCAAAACATATCAGCTTTCGAGAGACACGGTTTTTAAAGCGTATACGATTTTAAAAGATCAAAATACGATTGAGTCTGTGCCAAATAAAGGCTATTATGTTTCGGGCGAAACGAGAAAAGTGCTTTTGGTTTTAGACACTTTTAAGGCCTATAAAGAGGTTTTGTACCATTCGTTTGTGAATAATCTGCCGGATAATGTGATTACTGATGTGCAGTTTCATCATTATAATATTGATGTTTTTAAAACGATCATCAATAACGGAATTGGGAAGTATTACAAATATGTGGTAATGAATTTTGATCACAAGGAAATTGCTCCTGCTTTGTCGGCGATTTCAAAAGACAAATTGCTTTTGATAGACTGGAATATTCAGGCTGATAAAAGTAATAATTATGTTTTTCAGGATTTTGGAAAAGCGTTTTATGAGTCATTGACAGAGGCGGCTGATTTGTTTAAAAAGTATAAAAAGATACAATTTGTGTATCCGGATTTCACCAATCACCCGAAGGAAACGGTTGATTTTTTTAAGAAATTCTGTGCTGATTTTAGTTTTGAATATGAGATTGTAACAGATCCTAAAAAGTTCAATATCGAAAAAGGAATTGCGTATATAAGTGTAAGCGACAGGATTTTAGGATACTTTTTAGAGCAGTGTAAAGAGAAAGATTTTGAGCCTGGAAAAGACGTTGGTTTTTTGTCGTATAACGAAACGCCAATGAAGAAATTTATTTATAAAGGAATTTCAGTTGTGTCAACTGATTTTAAGGAATTAGGAACCAAAGCAGCGGCATTTATTACGCATGACGAAGAAACGAAGTGTTATGTGCCGACAAAATTAATAATAAGAGAATCATTGTAAGTATGTATTATATCGGATATGATATTGGAAGTTCTTCGGTCAAGGCAGCCTTGGTTGAAGCTGAAACGGGTAAAAAAGTAATCGTTTTGAATGAACCGCAAAACGAAATGGAAATCTTGTCTATTCACCCGGACTGGGCAGAACAGGATCCTGAAATCTGGTGGCAGCACATTTGTACGGCAACCAAAAGAGCGATTCGCGAAGCTAATATTGATGCATCAAAAATTCAGGGAATTGGTATTTCGTATCAAATGCACGGATTAGTAATTGTAGATAAAGCAGGAAATGCGCTTCGAAATTCAATTATTTGGTGTGACAGCCGTGCGGTTGAAATTGGAAATAAGGCTTTCGCCGAAATTGGAGAACAAAAATGTATGGAGCATTTACTGAATTCTCCGGGAAATTTTACGGCTTCGAAATTAAAATGGGTGAAAGAAAACGAGCCCGAAGTTTACAATAAAATTGATAAATACATGCTTCCTGGAGATTATATCGCTTTGAAATTGACGGGCGAAGTAACGACAACTAAAAATGGTTTGTCTGAAGGAATGCTTTGGGATTATAAAGAAAATAAAGTAGCCGACTGGCTTTTGGATTATTACGGAATCGATCAGTCATTAACTCCAAAAATTGTAGAAAATTTTACGAATCAAGGCGTTGTTACTGAAAAAGCTTCTGCAGAATCTGGTCTTCCGGCAGGAATTCCTATTGTTTACAGAGCGGGAGATCAGCCTAATAATGCTTTGGCTTTGAATGTTTTGAATCCGGGAGAAGTGGCGGCAACGGGCGGAACTTCGGGAGTATTTTATGCGGTAAGCGAAATGTCATCTGGAAAAAGTACGAGAGTAAACAATTTCGTTCACGTAAACTACGAATTGGAAACGCCTAGAGTTGGTAAACTTTTAAATATTAACGGAGCAGGAATTCAATACAGATGGCTTCGTAATAATATGGGAAATGAGTCTTATGAAGTTATGAATGAAAAAGCTTCGAATGTTGAGGTAGGTTCAGAAGGAGTTGTTGTGATTCCGTTTGGAAATGGCGCTGAGCGTATGTTCAACAATAAAAACATCGGAACTCATTTTTTAAACCTCAATTTGAATATTCATAACAGTGCGCATTTATTTAGAGCTTCTCTTGAAGGAATTGCTTTTTCGTTTGTATACGGAATGGAATGTTTAAAGGATGATAATGCGACAATTAATGTGATTAGAGCCGGAAATGATAATTTATTCCGTTCGGAGATTTTCTCTAATACGGTGGCGACTTTAATTGGTCACGAAATTGAAATTTATAATACAACCGGAGCAGTTGGAGCAGCAAGAGCTGTTGGTTTAAAAGATGGTGATTACAGCAAATTTGGAGCTAATGTTAGCGACAACGATCATGTAATGACGTTTTTACCACTTCACAACGCAGCGCCTTATGAAGCTGCCTACCAGAAATGGAAACAAGAATTAGAATTAATATTAACAACTAAATAAAAGAACAAATGATAGTTTTAGGAGATAAAGAATACTACAAAGGTATTGGCCAAATAAAATTTGAAGGAAAGGAATCTGATAATCCGTTGGCATTTAAATATTACAATCCAGACCAAGTTGTAGCTGGAAAAACAATGCGTGAGCACTTTAAATTTGCGATCGCATATTGGCACACGTTCTGCGGACAAGGAAGCGATCCATTCGGACCAGGAACACAGCAATTTGCCTGGGATCAATCTTCAGATCCATACCAAGCAGCAAAAGATAAAGCTGATGCAGCTTTTGAATTTATCAGCAAAATGGGATTTGATTATTTCTGTTTTCACGATTACGATTTGATTGCTGAAGGAGCAACTTTCGCAGAATCAGAAAAACGTTTAGCATTCATTACAGATTACTTAAAACAGAAAAAAGCAGATTCTGGAATTAAATTGCTTTGGGGAACTTCAAACTGTTTCTCTAATCCAAGATTTATGAACGGAGCAGCAACAAATCCTGATTTTAATGTGGTAGCAAGAGCCGGAGGTCAAGTAAAATTAGCGCTTGATGCAACGATTGCTTTAGGCGGAGAAAACTACGTATTCTGGGGTGGTAGAGAAGGTTATATGTCTTTACTAAACACAGATATGGGAAGAGAATTAGACCACATGGCGCAATTCCTTGCAATGTCTAGAGATTACGCAAGAGCACAAGGTTTTAAAGGAACTTTCTTTATCGAACCAAAACCAATGGAACCATCTAAACATCAATACGATTTTGACTCGGCAACTGCAATTGGATTCTTAAAAGAATATGGTTTAGATAAAGATTTTAAAATCAATATCGAGGTAAACCACGCAACATTGGCGCAACACACTTTTCAACATGAATTAGAAGTTGCTGCAAAAGCAGGAATGTTAGGAAGCATCGATGCAAACAGAGGAGATTACCAAAACGGATGGGATACTGACCAGTTTCCAAATAACATTCAGGAAACTACTGAAGCGATGTTGGTTTTCTTAAAAGCCGGCGGATTACAAGGCGGTGGAGTTAACTTCGACGCAAAAATCAGAAGAAATTCTACGGATCTTGAAGATGTTTTCTTAGCGCATATTGGTGGAGCTGATACTTTTGCAAGAGCTTTATTGACTGCAGATAAAATCATTACTTCTTCTCCTTACGAAAAATTAAGAACAGAAAGATACAGCTCATTTGATGCAGGAAAAGGAAAAGATTTCGAAAACGGAAAATTAAACCTTAAAGATTTATACGATATCGCAAACCAAAATGGAGAATTGACTCTTCAAAGCGGTAAACAAGAATTGTTTGAAAATATCATTAACCAATATATTTAATAATTTATTTAAACACATAGAAACATAGATTTGAGTTTTTATAAAAAGAGGCAAAAAAAACAAGATTTTTACACATAGTCCGGATAACTATCGGGATTTATTTAAACAAGTGAAACGCCTTTATTGACAAAGAAAACTATGTATCTATGTGTTTAAAATTTTTTAGTGAGAAACTATTCTAAAGAAACTTGATAAAATTATATGTGATAGCTATAGAAAGTTAAAACTATTTAATGATTGTTTTAATGTTTTTTTAGATACAAATAGAGAGAATGTGTATTAAGATTATGACTTGTTTTTGAGATTTAGATTTGACAAAAATAGATTGAAGGTTTAGTTGCTATTTTTTGAAAATTGAAGTTTAAAAATAAAGTCAGTTTGATAAAATTATTAAGTGAGTTATTTTTTTATTGAAGGTTTTTTGAAGAGCAGAATCGGTCGAAATGCACATTTTTTTTCTCGCTAAATGTTAGACGCACTGCAGTGCGTCTCTACAAATTACACACAATCTTTGTCAAAGTTTTAAACTTTGACAAAGTTAATTATACAAAGAAATACCCGCAATCTTGTCATTTCGAGGAACGAGAAATCTTCGCGAGAAACTCTACAAAGATTGGCGATTCTCAGTGCGGAGCTACTTACGAAGATTTCTCGTTCCTCGAAATGACAACATCGGAAGGGGTTCAACTCACTAAAAACTACACGATTTACTCCATTAAAACAATTACAGACCACAAAATAACCACCAACCTTAAACCAAAAAAAACTTATGAAATTTTTTATTGATACCGCTAATCTCGAAGACATTCGAGAAGCACAATCTCTTGGTGTTCTCGACGGCGTAACGACAAATCCGTCTTTGATGGCAAAAGAAGGAATTACAGGAAAAGACAACATCTTAAAACATTATCTGGACATTTGTAATATTGTTGACGGAGATGTTTCTGCTGAGGTAATTTCTACTGATTTTGACGGAATGATAAGAGAAGGAGAGGAGCTTGCAGCTTTGCATCCGCAGATTGTGGTGAAGTTACCCATGATTGGCGACGGAATAAAAGCTTGTAAATACTTTTCTTCAAAAGGAATTAAAACTAATGTAACACTAGTATTTTCGGCAGGTCAGGCTTTATTGGCGGCGAAAGCTGGAGCGACTTATGTTTCTCCGTTTTTAGGACGATTAGATGATGTTTCAACAGACGGAATGCATTTAATTGCCGAAATCAGGGAAATTTATGATAATTACGATTATCAAACGCAAATCCTTTCTGCTTCGGTAAGACATACCATGCATATTGTAAATTGTGCCAAAGTTGGATCAGATGTAATGACCGGGCCGCTTTCGGCAATTAAAGGATTATTGAAACATCCGCTTACAGATATTGGTTTAAAACAGTTTGTTGAAGATGCTAAAAAAATGAATCTCTAAACCCTAAATACACAACGCAATGACTAAGCCCTTTTCATCTCGAAAAGGGCTTTTTTTATAACTTTTCAACAACCGATTGCCTTTTTGAATTGTTTTAAATCAAATAATTTTAGAGATGCGCTCGTATTCAGCTTTCCTTTAGAATATTAAGTTAAAATTCAATTATTATGTACTTTTTATATTACTAAAACGATGTAGATGTATTGAAAATATCTTAAATCCTTCCTTTTATGCTTTTTTTAATATTTTGAAGAAAACAGTTTTTTATTCATAATGTTTTGAGTGTTCAGGTTTGTAAATATGAATATAGTTTAATTTTTTATGAATATAAATAAACTATATGTTTTTTTAATACACTATTTTTTTAAAATTCTTAAATAAAATTAACGCAACCGATTGTGTAT
>NZ_CAIJDE010000031.1 GCF_903819335.1 Flavobacterium panici
ATTTAATGATTCTTCTTTTACACAAATATCTAAAGTCTTGCTGCTGATATCAATGCCAATAATAATGTTTTTCATAACTTTGCTTTTACGATTCAACAAATGATTTGAGAAATTCATCATAAGCTCAACTCCTTAATAACGGGTCACTAGCCCAAATTTCTATCTGAGTCTTTGATGAAAAGGAAGCTAAAGTCTTAATCAAGATATGAGTCACAAACTCAGAGGAACGAATAGTTTACTTTTGCTTCCTTTCTCAATCATAAATTTACTTAAAAATTCAAAAAACAAATCTAAAGGAGGAACGAGAAATCTTCGCAAGTAACTCCGCAACGAGAATCCAATCTTTGTCGAGCTTCTCGCGAAGATTTCTCGTTCCTCGAAATGACAAGATTGCGGAAGAGCTTTGCGATGTACTTTGTCAAAGTTTACTACTCCTAACGTTTGACATTCCTGCCAAATAAACGAAAACACTCTTATGAAAATGAATGTCTAGCCCCGATAGAAGTGGAAATCCTTTTGTGTCTCGTTTCTTTAACGAGACACAAAAGATTGTAACGGATAGCGGGATTAGCTCCTAAAAAAATTCATATAAATCGAAATTTTCATTCAAAAAACACCTCAGGGAAAATTGTCCACCACATAGCGTAAATTCTCCATGTTCTAAAATCTGTAATCGTCGCACCTTTGTAATGTCAAAAGACAACAACTAATAAATAACATAAAAAATTAAATAAAATGACACGATTAACAGCATTAAACCCAGACGAAGTAACAGGAAAAACTAAAGATTTATTCAACGCAGTACAATCAAAGTTAGGTGTAGTTCCAAACATGATGAGAACAATGGGAAATTCACCAGCAGTTTTGGAAGGATATTTAAATTTTAGCGGCGCATTAAGCCACGGAAAATTAAGTGCAAAAACAGGCGAATTAATTGCCTTAGCAGTTTCAGAAAGCAATTCATGTGACTACTGTGTGGCAGCTCATACTTTTATTGGCGGAAAACTATTAAAAACAGACGCACAAGTTTTACAAGATGCAAGAAAAGGAAATTCTGCAGATGCTAAAACAGAAGCTATTTTACAATTAGCCAAAACCTTAATCAGCAAAAACGGATTAGTAAGTGATGAAGATGTAAATAAAGCTAAAACCGCAGGAGTTTCTGATGCTGAAATTGCAGAAACTGTAGCACACGTAGCATTGAACGTTTTAACAAACTATTTCAACAACACTGCCAATACACAAATTGATTTCCCAGAAGTTTCAAGCCTATAATTTCAAAAGAATTCAAACAAAAAACAATTTATAAAGATAGTTGTGAATTCAATTCATGACTATCTTTATATTTCCAAAAACCATAGCAAATCATGAGTCAGAATGTTTTCACTTTAATTAATCCGCAAAATGGAAATTTAGCTTTTAAACTGCTGTCATTTGATGACAACAGCCATTTTGATCATTTACAGCGAAATAATTTTTTCTCATTAATTTGGGTTACCAAAGGAAAAGGCAAAGTAAAAGCCGATTTTGCTGAACATCAATTTGAGGAAAACTCACTCCTCGCCTTTTCTCCTTATCAGCCTTTTATGCTTTGCGTAAACGAGCCAATTGAAGGAATTGCGATTCATTTTCATCCTGATTTTTTCTGCATTCATATGCATCAAAAAGAAGTTTCCTGCAACGGTGTTTTATTCAACAATGTTTACCAGCCGCCTTACACGAAAATTTCAGAACAAGCTGCGCAGACTTTTACAATGGTTTTAGACCAAATGAAAACTGAAATTCAAAATGCAGAACTGGCGCAATATGAATTGCTTATTTCGTATTTAAAAATCTTTTTGATAACAGCTTCCCGATTAAAAACGGAACAACTAGAAGAAATGAAATCAGTTCCGGATTCAAAAGAACCTGTGATTCTTCAAAATTTAAAAGATGCCATTGAACTCAACTTCAAAACCAAACATTCGGCGGGAAATTATGCTGATTTATTGAACATTTCGCCTAAAGCATTGGCAAAATTATCTAAGAATTATTTCAACAAAACCTTAACCGATTTAATTGCCGAAAGAATCATTATTGAAGCCAAAAGAGAGTTATACATGACCAATAAAACGGTAAAAGAAATCGCTTATGAATTGGGTTATGACGATGAACATTATTTCAGCCGATTTTTTAAAACAAATGCCGATGTTTCGCCGCAAATTTATCGTGAAACGGTAGGTTTTGGAAAAATGGAAGCTTAGTTTAGAGTTACAGTTTTCAGTCTCAGTCTACTGATTACTGTAAACTGTTACTGATTACTTATTTTTCGCTTCAATCCATTTTGACATATACATGGTACTTTTATAAGCGTGATGCTGCAATAAATTCCCCATAAAATTATGAAGACGATGACTTTTGGAATCCATCAATAATGAATTTACGAAAGACACTAATTCATCTGAATATTTATCCTTCTGATAACATTCATTAATAATGGCAATTCCGTTTTTTTGAGCTTGTTTCCAAAGATTTTCATCCTGATAAAGTTCAATTGCTTTTTTGGCAAATTCGGAGGCATCATCTTCAATAAATCCATTCCAGGATAAATTGGCATGCATGGCTTCTGAACCAATTGATGTAGTTAAACTTGGCGTTCCGCATTGCATCGCTTCTAATAATTTTCCTTTTAAGCCCGCTCCAAAACGAATTGGCGCCAAAACAACTCTGGCATTTTTTACCACTTCATTTGCGTCTACTGCCCTTCCCATAATAAAAAATCCTTTTTTGGGCTGATGCAATTGCAATACTTTTTGCGACGGATAAGCGCCATAAACTTCTAAAACAGCTTCTGGAAGATCTTTCTTTATCGAAGGCCAAATCGCTTCTTTTAAATACTGAACTGTGTTCCAATTGGGTTCGTGAAGAAAATTTCCAATAAAAACAAAATTCTTGCGATCTTCAAATAAAGGTAATTTCGAAAGATCATTCTCAGACATTTTATCAACCAAAAAAGGAAGATAGAAAAGTAAATCTTTATTTATTCTAAAAACATCTTGAAGGATATTCATTTCAAATTCAGAAATAATCAGGGATAAATCGCATCTTAAAATACTGGCGATTTCTCGTTTTGCAACTTCTTCAGAAAATAAATCTGCTATTTCAAAATTCCGATTTTCTTTAAAAGCTTTCTGCCTTGCAGTTCGCAGACAATGCAAATCTTCGGTATCTAAAATTCTGATCGCATTTGGACAGTTTTCTGTCACACGCCATCCAAATTGTTCTTCGATCATAAAACGATCAAACAAAACGACATCTGGATTTAATTCGATTATAAAATCATCAAAACTGGCAGAATTGAGTTCGATACTTTTTTTTGTAACTCCAAATTCAGATAAATCAACCATAAAATCACTATCCAGAGCCGCACTTACAAATGTAATTTCAAATCCATTTTCCTTGAAAATAGAAATTAACTGCATCATCCTTCCGCCTGCTGCTGAAGAATTTGGCTCAGGCCAGACAAATCCAATTATGAGAAGTTTTTTTAGCTGATTCATCGTTATTTATTTTAACATACAAAATAATGCTTTTTTCCGCGCAATCGCACGACATTTCGTGACTTTTAGTAATAAAAATCACTAATTTTGCAAGAATTAAATGCTGGGAAATTATGTTGGGATTAAAATTAGCTACAGACCCTCGCTGGGTCAATATCGTTGAGTCAAATATTGAAGAAATTTTAACTGATCATGCATGGTGCGAACAAAAAGCAGCTTCAAATGCAATCAGTATCGTGACTTACAACTCTGAATTAGAAGAATTAGTAACCGAAATGCTTGTAATTGCCCGCGAAGAGCTGGAGCATTTACAAATGGTTCATGATGTTATAAAAAAACGTGGTCTAACTTTAGGACGCGAACGAAAAGACCATTATGTAAATGAGCTTTTTAAATTCATGAAAAAAGACGGAAGCCGACGAGATGCGCTCTGCGACCGCTTATTATTTTCGGCCATGATCGAAGCCCGTAGCTGTGAGCGTTTTAAAGTACTTTCTGAAAATATAAAAGACGAAGAATTAGCTAAATTCTATCGCGATTTAATGATTTCTGAAGCCGGACATTATACTACTTTTTTAGGATTTGCCAGAAAATACCAGGACAATATCGACATCGATAAACGATGGAAAGAATGGATTGAATATGAAGGTTCTATCATTACCAATTACGGTAAATCAGAAACCGTTCACGGATAAATTACGCTCTTTTTTCACTCTATTATTTAAACACCACAAATTGCTATGCAAAAAAGTAAATCCAGATCAATCGTATTCAAAATTGCGAAGTATTTAGGAATAACTTTCGCTGTTATTTTAGCACTATTATTTTTAACGCCAATCGTTTTTGAAGATCAGATTAAAGAACAGATCAAAAAAACAGCCAACGAAAGACTAAGCGCAGAATTGAATTATTCTGATGTTTCGGTTTCGTTTTTTCGTCATTTTCCATCATTGACTTTGACCTTAGACAATTTAAGTCTTAATGGTTCAGCGCCATACAAAAACGAAAAATTCATTACGGCAAAAGAGGTTTCTTTTGGAATAAATGTAGCCAGTTTGATTTTTAGTAAATCGGTAAAAATTGACCAGATATATTTATCAGATTCGTTTATCAATGTAAAAGTTAATCCAAACGGAGAAGCGAATTACAACATTTATAAGTCGCAAGCCAAAGCCACAGAAACAAAAGACAGCACAGATACTGCCTTAAAACTGGAAAGAATTGAGATTTTAAACAGTAAAATTATCTATGATGACAAATCAACAAAAGTTCATTTTGATGCTTTAGGCTTTAATTATTTAGGAAAAGGCGATTTGAACAAAGCGGTTTTCGATTTATCTTCAAAAGCAAAAATTGAAAAATTAAATATCATTTATGAAGATGAACCGTATTTAATGAATAAAAAAATTGATGCCGATTTAATTACCAAAGTAAACATCAACTCCTTATCTTTTTTCTTCCAGCAGAATAACTTAAAAATAAATCAACTTTTGGTCGATTTTAAAGGGAAATTCGATATTTTAAAAGATGGTTACAATATGGATTTTGTAATTAAATCTGACAACAGTGATTTGTATGATGTATTTACAGCTTTTCCGCCAAAGTACATTACATGGCTTTCTAAAACAGAATTAAAAGGAAATACGACTTTACTTTTTACTTTAAAAGGTGATTATATTACTTCGCAAAATATTGCTCCAGATTTAAACCTTGATGTTAAAATCGAAAACGGATTTGTGAATTATAACAAAAGTGCATTTCCGGTTTCTAATTTAAATTTTGAAGTTAAAACAAAAGTTCCGTCTTTAAATCCGGATCTTTTAACTGTTGATGCTAAAAACTTATCCTTAAACATTAACAAGGATTATATAAAATCGAAATTCTTTGTAAAAGGTGCAAACACACCAGAAATTAATGCCGATTTTAAAGCTAAAATCGATCTTAGCAAACTAACAAAAGCACTTGGAATTCCAGATGTTGAATTAAAAGGTTCTTTAGCCGGAGATATTCAGGCGAACGGAAAATTTGATCAAAAAAACAAGTTTTTCCCTATTACAAAAGGTGTTTTTGATTTAGAAAATGGATATGTAAAAACAAAATATTATCCAAACCCGATCACTAATATTACGATAAAATCTAAAATCGACAATCAAAAAGGAACTTTTGACGATTTAAAAATAAAGCTAAAACCGGCTCAATTTACTTTTGAAGGCAAACCTGTTTTTGTAGAAGCTGATTTGAGTGATTTTAATGATTTAGCTTATGATATTAAAGCAAAAGGAGAACTGGATGTAAACAGAATCTATAAAGTGTTTTCTCAAAAAGGACTGGATCTGGATGGTTTCGTAAAAGCCGATTTGGTTTTAAAAGGAAAACAAAGCGATGCCGAAAAAGGGAATTACAGCAAATTATACAACAAAGGAACGCTTGAGTTAAGAAATATTGGGATTGCATCAGAATATCTGCCAAAAAAATTCATTATCAAAGAAGGAATTTTCAAAATCAATCAGGATAAAATGTCGTTTAATAATTTCACGGCAGCGTACGGACAATCTGATTTTAAAATGAACGGTTATTTGCAGAATGTATTTAATTATGCCACAACAAATACAGGCGTTTTAAAAGGTTCTTTTAATGTTTCGGCGCGATATATTAATGTGGATGAATTTATGTCGAATACGTCAGCAAATGCTTCTGTAACAAAAAATGCAGCACCAAAACCAGAAACAAAAACTGAAACAGCACAAACCGGCGTTATTATTATTCCAACAAACCTGAATTTACAATTACTGGCAAATGCCCAAAAAGTAAATTTCGATAAGCTAAATCTTCAAAATGCAACCGGACATTTAACCATGAACAAAGGTAAATTAACGATGCAGAATACCGGATTTGATTTAATTGGTTGTAAAGTTGCCATGAATGCTAATTATCAAGCTGTAACACCGCAAAAGGCAAATTTTGATTATGCTATAAAAGCATCAGACTTTGATATCAAAAGAGCTTACAACGAAATAGAAGTTTTTAGAAAAATGGCAAGCGCAGCCGAAAAAGCGCAGGGAATTGTTTCGTTAGATTATCAATTAAAAGGACGTTTAAACGGAAAGATGGAACCTGTTTATCCTTCGCTTGTTGGCGGTGGAGTACTTTCTGTAAAAGATGTAAAAGTACGAGGATTGAAAATGTTTAATGCAGTAAGCAAACAAACAAGTTCTGAATCGATGAAAAATCCGGATGTTTCAAAAGTAGACATTAAAAGTACGATCAAGAATAATATCATGACCGTAGAACGCTTTAAATTTAAGTTTGCGGGCTTTAGACCAAGAATTGAAGGAACAACAAGTTTAGACGGAAAATTGAATTTAAAAATGCGTTTAGGCTTGCCTCCATTAGGAATATTCGGAATTCCGTTAACTGTTACCGGAACTCAGGATAATCCTAAAGTAAAAGTGGGACGCAAAACTGAGGATTTAGAGGAAACTAAGGATACTGAATAAAATAAATTTCAATTTTTTAAATTCCAAATTCCAATTCTCATCAGCTTAGAATAAATCTTATAGACCTTTGTCAAAGTTTAAAACTTTGACAAAGGTTTTTTTTTGACGATCCTGTTTTCGCAATTTTTGTCATTGCAAAGAACGAAGCAACCGCACTAACAATGATCAGAATTGATTTAGCACGTGAGATTGCTTCGTTCCTCGCAATGACCAATCTTTATCGAAATACTAATGCGATTTCTCCTTACGTCGAAATGACAAGATTGTGGTTAATTAATCTTAAATAATAAAAACAAAAAACCCGATCTTTTCAGAACGGGTTTTTTATAAAAAGTAAATCTTGTTAATTATGCCTCGAAAGGAATAATAGAAACATAAGATTTGTTATCTCTTTTCTTTTGGAACTTAACAACTCCAGCTACTCTTGCGTGTAGTGTGTGATCTTTACTAATGTAAACATTTTCACCTGGATTGTGTTTTGAACCTCTTTGTCTAACGATGATGTTCCCAGCAATAGCAGCTTGTCCACCATAAATCTTAACGCCTAAACGTTTTGATTCTGATTCTCTACCATTCTTCGAACTACCGACACCTTTCTTGTGAGCCATGACGTATGAGTTTAAATATTGTTATTATTCTTTAGTAGCTTCTTTTTTCGCTTTAGGAGCTGCTGCTTTTTTCACTTTAGGAGCTTCTACTTCTTCAGTAGCTGCTTCTTCTGCTACAACCGCTTTTTTAGCTGCTGCTTTTTTAGTTCCTCCTGCTGCAGTAATACCTTCAATTACAATTTGTGTAAGATATTGTCTGTGACCATTTCTTTTTTTGTATCCTTTTCTTCTTTTCTTTTTGAAAACGATAACTTTATCACCTTTTAAGTGTTGTAACACTTTAGCTTCTACTGAAGCACCTTCTATAGCTGGGGCGCCTAAAGTTACATTTCCATTATCATCTAATAAAAGAACTTTGTCAAAAGAAACTTTTGAACCTTCTTCATTAGCTAAACGGTGAACATAAACCTTTAAGTCTTTGCTTACTTTAAATTGTTGCCCTGCTATCTCTACGATTGCATACATACCAAATTGATTTATTGATTTTTAAGGTTGCAAATATACAACTAATAATTTACTGTGCAATCTCTTATAGTAAAAAAATTTTAAGCTGTTTAATCGTTGTTTTTCAAGGTTTTTTAAAAGAATTCAATCCTCAATTAGAGGTAAAAGATTGTTAAATTGCAATCAAAACAAAGATAAACCTCTAAATGATAATTAAAAAAAGTTATTTTTGATGTAACTATAATCAACTCTTGGCTACCTACATATTTTATTAGGTATTTAAATTTATTAATCTTTATGAAAAATTCGATAATGATGTTAAGTGCAGCACTAATGCTTGGCGGAGTAGCTCATGCTCAAAAGGTGGCTTTTGAAGAATACAATTTAGATAACGGCATGCATGTTATTCTGCATAACGATCCTTCGGCACCCGTGGTTATTACTTCTGTAATGTATCACGTAGGTTCAAAAGACGAACGTCCGGATCGTACTGGTTTTGCACATTTCTTCGAACATTTATTATTTGAAGGAACTCAAAATATAAAACGCGGCGAATGGATGAAAATCGTTACCGCAAATGGCGGCGTGAACAATGCCAACACATCTGACGACAGAACGTATTATTATGAAGTTTTCCCATCAAACAATTTAGAATTGGGTTTATGGATGGAATCTGAAAGATTGATGCACCCCATTATCAACAAGATTGGAGTTGATACGCAAAATGAAGTTGTAAAAGAAGAAAAAAGAATGCGTTACGACAATCAGCCTTACGGAAATATTCTTCCTGAGGTTAAAAAGAATATGTTCAAAAATCATCCGTATCGCTGGACTACAATTGGTTCTATGAAAGATTTGGATGCTGCAACTTTGGAAGAATTTCAGGCTTTTAATAAAAAATTCTATACGCCAAATAATGCGGTTTTAGTAATTGCAGGAGATTTTGACAAAACGAAAGCTAAAGAATGGGTTCAGAAATATTTTGGACCAATCCCAAAAGGTGAAGAAGTTAAAAAACAAACTTACACCGAAGAACCAATTACGCAAACTATTAAAGCAACTTACGAAGATCCGAATATTCAGATTCCGATGGTTGTAGCCTCGTACAGAACGCCGTCTATGAAAACCAGAGACGCCAGAGTTTTAGACTTAATTTCATCGTACTTAAGCGACGGAAAAAGTTCTAAATTGTACAAAAAAATTGTCGATGATAAAAAAATGGCGCTTCAAATTGGTGCTGTTGGTTTTAGTCAGGAAGATTACGGAACTTATATATTATATGGATTGCCAATGGCGCCAAATACAACAGCCGATATTTTAAAAGAAATGGATGAAGAAATCGTAAAGCTTCAAACCGATTTGATTTCTGAGAAAGATTACGAAAAATTACAAAACAAATTCGATAACAATTTCGTGAATGCAAATGCAAGCGTAGAAGGAATTGCAGAAAATCTGGCTTCGTATTATTTACTTTACGGAGATGTAAATTTAATTAATACCGAAATTGATATTTACCATTCTATTACGAGAGAAGAAATTAGAGAAGTAGCCAAGAAGTATCTAAACCCTAATCAGAGATTAATTTTAGATTACATTCCTACCCCAAAATCTCAGAACTAAGAATATCGAATCATGAAAAATCTACATACATTTTTAATCATTTTATTCCTAACTGGAATTATGCAAGCACAAGATCGTCCACAACCAAAACCAGGAAACCCGCCTGTAGTTAACATTAAAAAACCTCAAACCTTTGTTTTGGCAAACGGTATGAAAGTTCTGGTTGTCGAAAACCATAAATTACCAAGAGTAAGTTTTAACCTTACGCTGGACAATGCTCCTTTTACTGAAGGAAATAAAAAAGGTGTTGATGAATTAACCAGCAGTTTAATTGGTAACGGAACAAAAAAAACTACGAAAGAAGCTTTTAATGAAGAAATTGATTTTTATGGTGCCAACATTAATTTTACTTCACAAGGTGCTTTTGCAAGTTCATTATCCAAATATTCAGGTCGTGTTTTAGAACTTTTAGCCGAAGGTGCTTTACAGCCAAATTTCACACAGACTGAATTTGACAAAGAAAAAGCAAAATTATTAGAAGGGCTTAAAGCCGATGAAAAAAGCGTTCCTGCAATTGCAAATCGTGTTGTTGATGTTTTAGCTTTTGGAAAAAATCATCCTAACGGTGAATATCTTTCTGAAGAAACTGTAAAGAATGTAACACTTGAAGATGTTCAAAAAAATTACGCTACTTATTTTGTACCTGAAAATGCTTATTTAGTTATTATTGGAGATGTTAAGTTTAAAGAAACTAAATCAGCCGTAGAAAAGCTTTTTGGCGGATGGAAAAAACAAGCTGCTCCAAAAAACACCTATCCAAATCCTGAAAATGCCTCTAAACTTCAAATTGATTTTGTAGATGTTCCAAATGCAGTTCAATCAGAAATTTCGCTGGTAAATACTATAAATTTAAAAATGAGCGATTCGGATTTTTTCCCTGCTGTTATTGCAAATCAAATTTTAGGAGGCGATTTCAACAGTTATTTAAATATGAATTTACGCGAACAACACGCGTGGACTTATGGCGCAAATTCAAGTATTGGAAGCGGAAAATATGTAACCAAATTCAAGGCTTCGTCTGCGGTTCGTAATGCGGTAACAGATAGCGCTGTTGTTCAGTTTATAAAAGAAATTAAAAGAGTTCGTACCGAAAGAGTTGATCCAGAAGTTTTAAGAAATGTAAAAGCAGGATATATTGGCCGTTTTGTAATGCAGGTTGAAAAGCCTCAGGCTGTGGCGCGTTACGCTTTAAACATTGAAACAGAAAAACTTCCGGCTGATTTCTACGAAAAATACATTCAGACCATCACAAACGTAACTGCTGACGATATTTATCGTGTAGCAAACAAATACTTTTTACTTGACAATATGCGAATTGTTGTTGTTGGGAAAGGTTCTGACGTGATTGCTGGTTTAGAAAAACTTCAAATTCCGATTTATTATTTTGATAAATACGGAAATCCAATTGAAAAACCGGCTGTTAAAAAAGAAGCTCCAACAGGAATTACAGCAAAAACTGTTTTCGAAAATTACATCAAAGCTATTGGCGGAGAAAAAGCAGTAACTGCAGTAAAAACGCTTTACATGGACGGAACAACAAAAGTTCCGCAGGCTCCGGCTCCACTAACTTTTACTTCAAAACTGGATTCTAAAGGAAAAATGATGATTTCTCTTTCTATGGGAACTATGAATTTGATGAAACAGGTTGTAAATGATAAAGGTGCTTATATCGAGCAGCAAGGAAAACGTAAAAACCTTGAAGGCGATGATCTTAAAGAAATGAAAGCAAACGCTGCTCCTTTTGAAGAATTACAATTAGTAAAAAGAACAGATTTAAAAGTTGACAGCATTGAACCAATTAACGGAAGCGATGCTTATGCTATAAAAGATGGCAACACAACTCATTATTATGATGTGAAATCTGGATTGAAAGTAGCAAAATCAAAAATTCGTGAACAAGACGGAAAATCGGTTACGCAAATCACAAACTTCAACGATTACAGAGAAGTAAAAGGTGTAAAAGTTCCTTTTAATTTAGTTCAAAATGTAGGTTTTGAATTAGATATCAAAATGACAGATATCAAGATTAATGAAGGAGTTTCTGATGCAGATTTTCTTTAGAGAGGTTCAAAGTTGCAAAGAAACAAAGAGACAAAGGTTCTGAGATTCTGAGTTGCTAAAGTTTTTTTCTCATAGGCTTTGTCAAAGTTTTAAACTTTGACAAAGCTTTTTTTTGTTTACACAGTTTGGTCATTTCGACCGAAGGGAGAAATCGCACGCGGGATTCGAAAGATTGGCGACATTCTTTACGGAGTTTCTAGTGCGATTTCTCCCTTCGGTCGAAATGACAAAACTTCGTCTAAAACTTTGACAAACAATGTCGCCGCTCTTTGCGCCTTCGACTTCGCTCAGGGTGACATATAAATAACTTACATACTTCGTTCTGCTTGTCAGGCTGAGCGAAGTCGAAGCCCCGTTTCAATTGGCACGCCCTTTGACTTCGCTCAGGGCAACAATTCTTTAAAAACAAGAAAGGCCATCAATTACGACAGCCTTTCTTGTTTTGATCATTCAACATCCAGATAAGGGTTCAGAATTTCGGCTAATTCATTCAGCCAATAAAAACCATCCTGAAGATTCATTTTTTCGGTTTCCATTGTTTCGCAATCCCGCATTATACTTAAGGCAAGTATATAATTTACTTTTCGAATGGTTTTTGCCATAAGTTTAGGATCGATTGAATTGTTGAAAAAATGATTTAATCTCAATTCTGTTTCTTTTGAAAGGGTGTTTGTACTCATAATTTTGACGATTAGGAAGTAAAAACCCGCATAGCTAAGGTGTCCTACGCCGTCAAAAGCGTTACGGTTGTTTCCAATACCGCCACCATACCACACGGGCAAAATTTCTTTGATTTTCATATATTTGACATTTATAGGAACTTTCAAATATATTAAAAAATAAAAGAAAAATACTACAAATTATATATTTGTTCAAAGTTTGTCATTTCGACCGAAGGGAGAAATCGCACGCGGGATTTGACAAAGATTGGCGACATTCTTTACGGAGTTTCTAGTGCGATTTCTCCCTTCGGTCGAAATGACAAAACTTCGTCTAAAAAACTTTTATAGCCTTCTTTGTCAAGCTTGTCAATGTCGACGTTCTTTGCACCCATCGACTTCGCTCAGGGTGACATATAAATAAATTTTATTTCGTTCTGCTTTGTCAGGCTGAGCGAAGTCGAAGCCCCGTTCCAATTGGAGCGCCCTTCGACTTCGCTCAGGGTGACATTCGTTATCAATTTAAAATAATATTTACAAACTAAAAGCTATTTCTTAGCCGATAAATAAACCCCAATCAAAATAATAAAAGCACCAAAAAACTGAATTGGCGTAAGCATTTCATTATCTAATAATCCCCAGAAAAAAGCAACAATAGGAATTAGATAAGTCACAGAAGTTGCAAAAACCGGAGACGAAATCTGAATTAATTTGAAGAACAAAACATTGGCAATTCCGGTTCCTAAAATACCTAAAATCATTACAAAGAAAATAGAATGCTGTGTTGCTTCAAAAGTCAGTTTTTGAGAAATATCTGTTGTGCTCAAAATAATCAAAGCCGGAATTAATAAAACGGCAAAATTTCCTGTTGTAATACTTACCGAATTTAAATCAGGAAGATATCTTTTAATCAAATTAACATTTATAGCGTAACAAAGAGTTGCAATTACAACCAGTCCAACATAATAGTAGTTTTGCCCAGGATGTGCCGATGCTCCGCTTAAAACCAAAAGCAAACATCCAATTAAACCAACAAAAACTCCTAAAACTTGTCGTTTTTGAAATTGAATTCCGAAAATAAGTATTCCTAAAACTAAAGTATTTAAAGGTGTAAGTGAATTTAAAATGGCCACGATTGAGCTGTCAACTTCGGTCTCTGCAATTGCAAAAAGAAAAGCTGGAGTAAAAGTGCCAAAAAAAGAAGTCAAGGCAACAAATTTCCACTGTGAGCGCGATATCTTCTTTAAACTTTTAAAACCAACAAGCAATAAAAAAAGAGCTGCAAAAATAATTCGGAAAGATCCAACCTGAATTGCGGTTAAACCAACTAATCCTCTTTTGATTAAAATAAAAGAACTTCCCCAAATTAGTGACAATACTAGCAAGTAAGCCCACTTTAACTGTTTTGCATCCATAAAAAGTATTTTACTGCAAATTTGTACTATTTTTACGAATTAGCCTCTTCATTTTTAGTAATTTTGCAAAGAACATTATTAGTAAATTAAATTCTTATAATATGAAATTCACAAAAATCATAGCTTCATTAGCAATTGCTGGTTTAGTATTAGTAAGCTGTAAAAAAGAAGAAGATAAAAGTTTAGCAGTAATAAATGCTGAAAAATCTACTTCAAAAGAACATAAACCAATTGCTGCCGAAAACGTACAAACAGCAAGTTTTAATATTGAAGGAATGACTTGTGCGGTTGGATGCGCCAAAACTATCGAAACGGAATTATCTAATTTAGAAGGTGTAGAAAAAGCAACTGTTGATTTTGATAAAAAATTAGCAACTGTGACATTCGACAAAACGGTTCAAAATTCTGAATCGTTGACTAAAGTTGTTCAGGAAACCGGAGACGGAAAAACATATAAAGTTTCAAACTTTAAATCTTAATTTTAAAATTTCTCCATAAAAAAAGGCGTTCAAATTTGAACGCCTTTTTTTATTATTTCTTTATTTCCATTTTAATGTTTCCATTAATCGCTGCATATCATTTTTGATATAACTTGCGGCCGGCATTACAGAATCAAAATTTGGTTTTGCATAAAAATAAACCGATCCTGTTATAAAATGTTTTGTACTGTCTGTAACGTAAAATTGAGAGTTTGTAGCCGCGTTTCCATCCACTTGATAAAACATTCCGTAAACTTTCTTTTCGGTATTTAAATACGGTTGTTCTAAAATATCATCGGCTTTAATAACGTGTTCGTAAGTCAGTTTTTGAGCGTCTTTTAAAAGCTTTTCAATATCGCCGTGAACAGGTTTATAGGTTAAATAAATCGTAGCTTTCATTTTTGGATAAGTAATCGCAAATCCGCAGTCTTTTTCACCTTTAATAATCGCATCTTCATTCATCTGGAAAGCAAACGGACAATTGTTTTCAAAATTGACATATTTAGCTTCTGGATAATCTAATCTAAGGAAACTTGCAGGTTTTGGCAAAACGTCGTCTTTACAGCTTACCACTGTTAATGTGAGCAAAATTACCGCTACCGAAATTATTCTTTTAAACATTTATTCTATTGTTACTTTTATTTGTTTTACACGCTTTTTATCAACGGTTTCTATTGTAAAAACACAGTTTTCAAAAGCTATTTTTTGATCTTTTTTAGGGAAATTCCCCAGGATTTCTAAAATAAATCCGGCCAGCGTTTCGGCTTCGCCTTTATGAGATTCAAATAGATCTTCGTCGACATCGACAATTCTATAAAAATCTTTAAGATTTATTTTTCCTTCAAAAAGAAAATTCTTTTCATCGATTTGAGAGAAATTTAAATTTTCATCATCAAATTCATCGCTTATATCCCCCACTATTTCTTCGATTATATCTTCTAAAGAAACTAATCCGGATGTTCCGCCATATTCATCAACCACAATTGCGAGGTGACTTTTAAGACTTTGGAAATCCTTTAACAGATTATCCAGTTTTTTATTTTCGGGAACAAAAAATGCTTCTCTTATTAAAGATGCCCAGTCAAAATTTTCTTTGTCAATATGCGGCAATAAATCCTTAACAAACAAAACGCCTTCTATCTGGTCAATATTATCTCGATAAATGGGAATTCTCGAAAATCCTTTCTCGATTATTTTAGGATAAATAGCCGAAAATGGTTCTGTAATTTCCAATGCAAATATATCAATCCTCGGACTCATAACCTGCTTTGTATCTGTATTTCCAAAAGAAACAATTCCTTCTAATATTTTTTGCTCTTCTGTTGATGTTCCTTCAGAATCTGTCAATTCTAAAGCCTGAGAAAGCTGATTTATTGAAAAGCTGTTTTTTTGTTTTCCTAATTTATTATGCAAATATAAAGTAACGCTGCGCATAGGCAAGCTTATTGGCGACAGTAATTTATCTAAGATAGAAATGGAATAAGCGAAACGTTTGGCAAATTTTATATTGTTTCGGCTGGCGTAAACTTTTGGCAAAACTTCGGCAAACAATAAAATCAGGAAAGTAACGAGAACTACTTCTAAAATAAACTTTAAAACAGGCGATTCGACTCCTGCAAAAATGTTCCTGCCAATGAAAGAGAACAGGATAACGACTCCAATATTTAAAAAGTTATTGGCTACTAATAAGGTCGCTAAAAGTTTTTTGGGTTTATCTAAAAGATCAGAAATAATTTTTCCTTTTGATAGGTTTTCCTGAAGCGTGTCGTCAATATCTTTTTGAGATAAAGAAAAAAGTGCAACTTCGGCACCTGAAACAATTGCTGAAAGAAACAGCAAAATAAATATTCCGACAAAACCAATGATTAAATTGGTGTCTAAAATTGTAGTAAATAATAAACTGGGCTCCGGGTCCAAATTACATAAGATTAGTTAAACAATCAAAAAGGCAGATCATTAATGGGCAAGCCTTCGTTTGGCGCATCAAAGTTAGTGTTTTTTGCGGATTCCTGATCGTGGTTTGGCCTATGATTTCCCGTTTCTTTTTTGGTAGTCAGAAAAGTAAATTCTGTAACCTGAATTTCTGTTGTATATTTGGTCGTACCATCTTCAGCCTGCCACTGTCTGGATTTAATACGGCCTTCAACATATATTTTATCCCCTTTAGATAGGTATTTTTCGCAAATTTCGGCTGCTTTATTACGCACAACCAAATTATGCCATTCTGTAGATGTTATTTTTTCATTGGTCGTTTTGTTAATATAAACTTCATTAGTAGCAAGCTGAAAGCGTCCAATACAGTTCCCTCCATCAAAATAATGCATTTTTACATCATCGCCTAAATGACCAATAAGCATAACCTTATTTAATGTTCCATTCATAATTAATAGTGGTATTTCTACCAAAGATACATTTTTTTAGCAATTTATTTCTTGCTTTTCTATAAAATTATATATAACAATTGGAAAAGGAAAACTTTTTAAAGTTTTCAAATCAATTCCGTTTTGGAGGACTTCATTAATTTTTATTTTCCAAAATTGGATATGAAGATGCTGGTGTGAAAGCTTATGTATTACGGTCGCTTCAGCGCATTCTTCTATACCTAATATAGTATAGGAAGAAAACAGGTCATTTTGTGCTATTTCTGAAACAGTATTAAAACCTGCAATTTCACTGGTTTCAAAAAGAGGAAACTCATATAAGTTATGCCAGATTCCTTTTGCCGTTCTTTTTTGAATGATGGTGTTTCCTAATATATCTTCTAAAACAAGATAATTAAAGAAACGGTTTGTCACTTTTACTTTTTTAGATTTTACAGGCAGAGAATCGACTTTCTTTTTTTGCAGCGCTAAACAGCTGTCGTTAAAAACACAAACAGAACAATTCGGACTTTTAGGAACGCATTGCAGCGCACCAAACTCCATTATTGCCTGATTGAAGATTGCCGGATTATCTTTTGGCATTAATTCGTAAGCCAGTTTTGTAAATTCTTTTTTTGTCGCGGGAAGCGCAATATCAGATTCAATATCAAAATATCGGGAAAGTACACGAAATACATTTCCGTCTACAACCGGAACAGCTTCATTATAGGAGAAAGATGCAATTGCGGCGGCCGTATATTCGCCAACGCCTTTTAAATTTAAAAGTTCTTTATAAGAAGGAGGAAAACTTCCGTTTAGATTCTCTGCGACGTATTTTGCCGTTTTATGAAGATTTCTTGCCCGGGAATAATATCCAAGTCCCTGCCAAAGTTTTAAAACTTGTTCTTCGGATGCATTTGCAAGATCAAAAACTGTAGGAAATTCCGCTGTAAATGCAAAAAAGTAAGGCATTCCTTGCGCGACTCTGGTTTGCTGCAGCATAATTTCTGAGAGCCAAATTTGGTACGGATCGGCCGTTTTTCGCCATGGAAGATCACGTTTGTTTTGTAAATACCATTTTATCAGCGTGTTATGAAAATTCATCGTTAAATCCTTAAAATGCAAAAGTAAATGTTTATGTAATTAAAATTTAACGAATTAGCTTGATTAATTATTTTTTTAATTCCTATATTTGCAAACTCAAAAAAATAGTACACCATTTATAAATAAAATAGGAAAGAAAATGACGAAAGCAGATATCGTAGCGAAAATTTCAGAGAAATTAGGTCTTGAAAAAGGAGATGTTCAAGCAACAGTAGAAACTTTTATGGAAGAAGTAAAAACTTCTTTAGAAACAGGAGACAATGTTTACCTAAGAGGTTTTGGTAGTTTTATTGTAAAAACCAGAGCTGAAAAAACTGGTAGAAACATCTCAAAAAACACTACAATCAAAATTCCAGCACACAACATCCCTGCGTTTAAACCTGCAAAAGTATTTGTAGAAGGAGTTAAAACTAACAACGAAGCAAAATAATATTAATTAACATAAATCTGACACGATATGCCAAGTGGTAAAAAAAGAAAGAGACATAAGGTAGCTACTCACAAACGTAAGAAAAGAGCGAGAGCTAACCGTCACAAAAAGAAAAAGTAGTTTTAAACTACTTTTTTCTTTTTAAACGTTCATTGAAATTGAGAATTAGTGTTCAGTCATCAGATTTTAGTATTCAGTTTACTGATTACTTGGAACTGGAAACTGCCAGCTAGTTTTCCCCGGGTTCAATACCTGTTAAAATATTGTTTAATCCATCTGTAGATAAGATTTTAGATCTTAGATTTTAGATTTTAGATTTTTTTAAATCTATGCTCTTCTCTCTATACTCTATTTTCTGAAAAAACAGATAAAAATTTACAGTGTGAATAAAGAATTAATCATTAGATCTAGTTCTGAAGCCGTAGATTTTGCCTTATTAAAAGATGGAAAACTAATTGAATTACACAAAGAAGAAGAGAAAAGCAACTTTCAGGTTGGTGATATTTTTATTGCCAAAATCAGAAAACCAGTTGCCGGACTTAATGCTGCTTTTGTAAATGTAGGCTTCGAAAAAGATGCCTTTTTACATTATCACGATTTAGGTCCAAACTTAGCTTCTCAGCTGAAATTCATAAAACTTGTAAGCGCAGGTAAAATAAAAGATTTCTCCCTAAAAACCTTTCAGTTTGAAAAAGAGATTGACAAAGATGGCATCATTACTGATATTTTAAGTGCCAATCAATCTGTTTTAGTTCAAGTAGTTAAAGAACCTATATCGACCAAAGGCCCAAGAATAAGTGCTGAGCTTTCTCTTGCCGGAAGATTTATCGTTCTAGTTCCTTTTTCTGATCGTGTTTCTATTTCTCAAAAAATAGAAGACAAAAAAGAAAAGGATCGTCTAAAAAAACTTGTTCTATCGATCAAACCAAAAGGATTTGGTGTTATTGTTCGTACAGTAGCCGAAGGCAAAAACGTAGCCGAATTAGAAAAAGATTTGCAGAACCTGCTTGGCAGATGGTCTGCAATGTGTAAAAAATTACCAACTGCTCATCATCCATCAAAAGTATTAGGAGAGCTTAACAGAGCTTCTTCAATATTAAGAGATGTATTTAATGATACCTTCAGCGGTATTCAAATAGATGATGAAGAGTTGTTCCACCAAACGAAGGAATATCTGCAAGAAATTGCACCTTCGAAACAATCGATTGTTAAGTTTTATCAATCAAATGACACTCCAATTTTTGAGAAATACAATATAGAGAGACAAATCAAGACTTCTTTTGGCAGAACCGTTTCTATGAGTAAAGGGGCTTACCTTATCATCGAACACACTGAAGCTCTTCACGTTATAGACGTAAATAGTGGAAACCGTTCGAATAAAGCTACCAACCAGGAAGACACCGCTATGGAAGTAAATATGATTGCCGCAGCAGAAATCGCCAGACAACTTCGTCTGAGAGATATGGGCGGAATTATCGTAGTTGATTTTATCGATATGTCTAATCCAGAAAACAGGAAAGTTTTGTTCGACTTCTTGCGAGAAGAAATGAGCGACGATAAAGCAAAGCATAAAATATTACCGCCGAGTAAATTTGGTTTAGTCCAGATTACAAGACAGCGAGTAAGACCAGAAGTTAATATAAAAACTAGAGAAGAAGATCCAAATAAAGTTAATGGTGAAATTGAAGCGCCAATATTAATAATTGACAAGATCACCTCTGACTTAGAAAGACTTTTAAAAACCCACAATAAAGTTGTTCTTAATACACATCCGTTTGTGGCTGCATACCTCAGCAAAGGTTTTCCATCATTACGTTCAAAATGGTTTTTTGAACATAAGAAATGGGTGAAAATCATACCTCGTGACGCTTACACGTACTTAGAATATCATTTCTATGATAAAAAAGGAAATGTTATTTCAGAATAAAAATCAAAACCGCCCCGATGCATCGGGGCGGTTTTTTTATGCTCTTTTTTTGCCACGAATTACACGAATTTGCACGAATTAATTTGTGTCAATTGGTGTAATTCGTGGCGGAAATTTAGGCTTAAAACTATGTTTAAAAAGTCATTTTGAATACAAAAGTGTCACCCTGAGCGAAGTCGAAGGGCGCTCCAATTGGCACGTGGGCTTCGACTTCGCTCAGCCTGACATACAATGCCTTTCATCTTTTATAAAGAAGCAAATTTTGGAATTTGGAATTTAAAAATTGGAATTTCCTTTTAAATTTTATTCCCTCACAATCTCAATTTTCCTTCTAATTTCATTTCCAAAAGCATCTACAACTGTAATATAATGTATTCCCGTTGTTGGCGTAATTGGCAGTTCGTGAAAGGTTTTTGTTGTTGCTTTATAAACATCATCAACATACCAAAATAATTCCTTATCCCTTTCAGAATAAGCTACTTTTAAAATTACGGGCTGTACTTTACTATTGAAATCCTTCGTTAAATAGATTTTACTGTTGGCTTTTGGGTAAATAAAATCCATTGTTTTAGTTTGGGTTCCCTCACAGCCTTCTTTAAATGGCGGTAAAGGTAAATATTCTATATGCTGGCTTTTGTAATACCAAGCCATTACCGGAGGCAGTACAAACCAATTTTTTGTCACAATATTTTCGATACTTTCGCAGCTGCTGTTTACCTGAAATTGTTCTGTTTTATCTAAATGAATGGTTTTATGATACGGACAAACTGCTGTAGATTTTCCTTTTTTAGAAACCCATTGTTTAATTTTCGGACAGTTTTCTTTTGCCAGATATCCGCTTAAACGACAAACCTCAACTTCTTCTAAATCTTTATACGGAATATCAAACCATCTTTGTCTTGGCAGTAAATTAAAAACGTCGAATAAAATTGGGGCAGCACTTGTAACTCCGGTTAAAGTCGGCCTTCCTTCTCCGGTTGCATTTCCAACCCAAATTCCTACTACATATCTTGAATTTGTGCCAATGGCCCACGCATCACGATTTCCGAAACTTGTTCCTGTTTTCCAGGCAATTTTTAATGAACTGTCATAAAATTTCCAGGCTTCGTCCCCTTCCGGCCTGTTCACTTCTTCCATTGCATTATACGTTAACCAAATTGATCCCGCACCCAAGATATTCTTCTGATTGGTTTCTGAACCAAAATCAGGCTTAAAATCGTTTTTATAATTTAGCTCTGTGAATTCGTTTGTTCTATATTTTCCGTTGTTTTTAGTGTAATAATTAACCGTAGAAGAAAGATTTGCATACGTTTGGCATAAATCCCATAAATTACTTTCGGCACCGCCTAAAATAAGCGATAAACCATAATGATCAGGAGTTTTATTTATGTCTTTTAGTTTGAATTTTTGAAGTTCTTCATAAAATTTATTGACCGTAAATTCCTGAAGCATTAATACTGCCGGAATATTTAACGAACGTGACAAAGCACGATGCGCCGGAACTGCCCCATCAAATGTTAAATTGAAATTCTGCGGTATATAACCTGAAATCTGTGTTGGAACATCAGCTACTAAAGTGTTTGGTAAAAGTTCCCCATCATCGAGCATTGCGCCATATAAAAGCGGTTTTAAAATACTTCCGGTACTTCGCGGAGCATCAATAATATCAACATCTTTTTGATGATCTTTATCAGTTGGAGAATTTCCAACATAACTCATTACATTTCTGTTCTGAACATCAATTACTAAAATCGCCAGATTATGAACTTCATTCTGTTTATATTGATTGTAATAATATCTTGCGATTTGATTTACCCTATTTTGCAAGGCATAATCAATGGTCGTTTTTACTCGTGTTCCTTCTTCACTTTTTGCTACTCTTTGCAGTAAATGCGGTGCAATTTGAGGCAGATCATACGGTTTTTGAGGTAAAGGTTCTTCTATCGAAAGTTCATACGTTTGTTTGTCGATTATTCCTTCCTGATGCAATTTCAGTAAAAGTCGGTTTCGTTTGTTTAATAATTTTATCTGGTTTTTTCCCGGATAAATTAAACTTGGCGCATTTGGTAAAACCGCCAAAACAGCATTTTCTGCCCACGATAATTGATTGGACTGCACGCCAAAATAACGCCATGAAGCCATTTCTAATCCAACCACATTTCCTCCAAAAGGTGCATGAGCAGCGTACATTTCGAGAATTTCATTTTTAGAATATCCTAATTCTAATCGGGTTGCGAGAATAATTTCAACAAATTTTTCAAAATAGGTTCTGTTTTTTCCTTTTCGGGATAATCGGATAACTTGCTGTGTTAAAGTACTTCCTCCTCTTACTACTTTACCCGCTTTTCGGTTTTGTTTAAAAGCATTTACCATTGCTCCCGGATTAAATCCCGGATGTTTGTAGAAATACTCGTCTTCAAAATAAACAATACATTTTTTGAATTTATCAGGAACGCTGTCTTGCGCCGGAAAACGCCATTGTCCGTCGCGGGCAATTTTGGCTCCGAGTAATTCGCCTTCTTTACTTTCAATTACGGTTGAATACGGCTCTTTGAATAAAGTTCGAGGAAGGGAAAAATAGTAAATCAGCAAGAACACAAATGCAATTGCTGATTTTATTTTATTTCTTTTAATCCAGTTTATGATGCGTTTGAAAAACGCTATAAGTTTATTTTTCAACGTATTTAAAGTTTTAGACCACAGATTTTACGGATGAAACGGATTGACACAGATTATATTAAAATATCCGTGTAAACCTGTTTCATCCGTAAAATCCGTGGGCCATAAATTTATTTCACAACCTCAACCCAGAATCCTTTTGTTCTTGCCAGGAATGTATTGTCGTACATGGCTTCGCATTGTAAGCCTGGTAAATAATAATTCCCCAGATATGATGCGTTTAGCAGAATTCGGAACACTTTCGTTTCTCTGGATTTCATTCCGAAGTAGAAATTGGTTCTGTCGTCACGAATATCGATATAATCGGCAATGTTATTTACTGCGTCTCCATAATCTGTGAAACGTGTGTTTACAATTTCGAATCCCGAAGGGAGAATTTGCGATAACGCCACATTTTGAATACTTTCATTTCTTTGGTTTTTAATGGTAACCTCAGCAATAAATTCTGTTCCCTGACTTATTCTTGAAACATCTATAGTACTTCCTTTTCTGTTTTTGAAAACAATAGATGCCGAAACATCACTTTGAACAGCATTTTCATGTCCGATTGGTAAAATTCCAGTATTCAATACACGAACATAAACTGTATTATTTTTAAGATTTTTTAATGTGATACTATTTGTTCCGCTGGCAGCAGACAAACTACGATCTGCGATTGTTTTTTGCGTATTGATCGTTTCTCCTTTACCGTTTTTGCTAAACTGGATATTGATTCCTTTTGGACCGTTACTTATCGCAAATTTCGACATTGAATACAAGCAGTAAGCTGTTGTCTGCGTACTCATCCATTGATTTGCTGACATTTCTTTGGCTAATTTTGTTGCCGTTGCAAATGCTTTTTGTTTTTGATCTAAAAGAAGCAGCGTTTCTAAAGCCATTGCTCTGTTTCTTTCCTCAGAACCATAATAGTAATAATTATAACCATCTGAATCTCCATCAATGCTTGTGTTTAACAACAAATTCTGTCCTGCTGATTTCTGACCAGCTAAAACATAAGCAGCAGCCAAACGAAGTTTACTTTCATTCGAAATTGATTTTGTTTCTCGAAGTCTGTTCATTGACGATAAATCGGCATTTCCGGCTAGAGCCAAAGTATATAATCTATAAGACTGAGCCAGATCATTTCCGTATTTAGGTTCAAAACGCCATTGTTTCGCTTCTTTCTGCTGATACGAAAGCCATTTTGATTTGAAATTAATTGGCAGTACGTAACCTTTTTTCTCTGCTTCAATCAAGAAATGTCCGGCGTACGAAGTTCCCCAATCGTCTGCAATTGTACCTCCTTGCCAGTAAGGTAATCCTCCATTTGATAACTGGAAGTTTCCTAATCTCTGAATTCCTGCTGCAATATTTTTTTGAATAATATCTTTGCGTTTCGCATCAATATCAGCAACATCACTTAAGAATAATTGCGGGAAAACCGACGATGTTGTCTGTTCTACACAACCATGTGGATATTGAATTAAATATTGTAATCTTCCGTTCAAATTCATCGAAGGCATTGACGAAACTTCTAATCTCGCTTTATTGCTTCCGGCAACACCAAATGTTTTCCACGAAAGTGTTTTTGTACTATTTGGAGTCAAAATAACATCTGTAAAAGTACTTGTTACCGGATTCGGATTCGTCATATCGATTTCAACATCATAACTTGATTTCTCATTTCCAGATGTTGCAATAACCTGCACTTTTGCAATTCCTGTTGCAGAACCTACAACTAAATTGAAATACGCCATTTTTTCGTCTGGCTGTGCAAAACTTAGTTTTTGAACCGCACTTCCCACAACTTTTAATCCGTTACTTGTTTTAATCTGAACAGAAACATTTTTGATTTTATTTTCTGTTGCAAAAACGGTAACCGGAATCGTCACTTTTTCTGAAGGTGAAATTTTTCTCGGTAACGAAGCCAGAACCATCAACGGACTTCTAACCGGAGTTGCCTTTTCTACACTTCCATAAGCACTTGTCGCAGCATCTCCGGCGACAACCATTGTTCTAACAGAACCAATGTATTTTGGAAGTTTTAATTGATGTGATTTTGTTTCTCCTTTTTCTAATTTAAACGGTCCATAATACAATACAACAGGTTTAAAACGGTTTGCTTTTTTAGCTTTTCCACCGCCTAAATCCTGATCTCCACCAATACTGAAAATCTGATTTATTTTTCCACCATAAGCACCAATTACATCATCATAAACGTCCCAGGTTTTTACGCCTAAAGCTTCACGCACATAGAAACTATCCCATGCATTTGGTGTTTTAAAACGAGTTAAATCCAGCAATCCTTCATCGACAACTGCGATTGTGTATGTCATTTCTTTTCCTGATTTTTCACCCACTTTAACCGTAAATGGCTGTTCTGGTTTTAATACATCAGGCATATTAATGGTTGGTGCCAAAATCGTGTTTTTATCCACCACTTCAATCGGAACGATTCCGTACATACGAATTGGCGAATCGTTTTTAGTCGAAGCGTGAGGCTGCAATAACGTGATATTAAAATAGACATTTGGCGCCATTGCTCCCGTAATTGGAACTTCAACTTTTGTTTCTCCATTTTTGGTTTCTGCCCAAAGTGTCTGTACAACTCGTGATCCATTTTCGATTGAAATTAAAGCACGTCCGCCTTCGCTTGAAGGGAAAGATATTTGTGCTTTTTCTCCAACGGCATAATTCTTTTTATCGGTAGAAAAAACTAACATATTTGCGGTTGAAGCATCTCTGTTTCTAGTTTTTCCAGACCAGATTGGCCAGTCAATATTTACGGTTAAAGCCGTGGCGTGTCCATCGTTTGGATCTTCAACACGAATTAAATAGCGTCCCCATTCTTCATCGGTTAAAGAAAATTGGAAACTTCCACGTCCGCTTGAATCTGTATTAATTACCACAGATTTATAAGATGTTGTCGAATTTGATGAATTATAATTCGACAAGTTATCGCTAGAAGAATCCCACCACCATCTCCAGTCCACTTTATAGATTCTTACTTCAAGATTTCGAACTGCTTTTGGTCTTCCGTTTTCATCAACAGTAACTACTTCAAAACGATTATTCGTTCTGGTTTCAAGCATATTATACTTGTTTAATTCAGGCGATTTTACCCCAACATAGGTTTTATATGGAGAATACGTTGTCGAAATAACATCGGTACTAAAATCTCCGCCTTCTTCATATACTTTTGTAATAAATGAAGCTCGAAGCATTCCCGGTGCCTGACCTTGTAATTTTGGCTGAATGTTTACAGAAGCTTTTCCGCTTTCGTTTAATTTACCCGAAAACACATTGATTTCTTCTGTACTAAACTGACGAACCATATCATCAAAAGTATATTTTTCATAACCTTTAAAAGTTGTGGTTTGCTGCGAGAATTTAGCCTGCATTTCTACATTTAAATTTTTAGCAATCGCACCATGAAGCCAAGTCACTTCCAGATTATCTGTATTTGGATAAGATGATGAAAGTGTTTTTCTGGTAAACGTATTTTTGATTTTTAAACGATTTGGTTTAATCGTTTCTATTTTAATGCTCTTGTAGAATTTAGCTCCGCCAACACTTACCATCGCTTCCCAATTTCCGGTTGGTGCATCTTGATTTGTTGGAACTATAAAGGCATAATGATTTAAATCGTTTGTTTTTTGAACAGTTTGATAAACTGTTTTTCCATTCGGATCGTTCAATCTGAATTTTATCGGATGTGATTTCGGAAGTTTGTTCGCAGCATCATTTAAAATGAAAGACAAATATAAATTATCTCCCGGACGCCACACGCCTCTTTCTCCGTAAATAAATCCTTTTAAACCCTTTTGCAAAGTCTCTCCGGCAACATCAAAATTACTGACAGATAACGAAAGTCCGTCGTCTAGTTTCACATAAGTCGATTGATCGCCTAAAGTAACAATTGCAAAATAGGCGAATTTATCCAGCTGGAAAGAAGCAATTCCTTCGCTGCTTGTTGCTTGCGTCGAAATTTTTTGCTGTTGAAAATTGTACAAATCAACTCTCGCGTTCGAAACCGGTTCAGTCGTTACAATATTATTTACAGCAAATAAATACGATTTATTTTCACCTCTTTTAGCAATAACTCCTAAATCTGAGGCCAGAATATTAGTTGCAATTTTCGCATTATAATAATACGATCCAGAGCAAGGATCCTGGCTTTCTCTCCACTCATAATCATCATAATAATAATCGTCGTAGGAGTTTCCGCTGTAGTTTACATCATTTTCGTCAACTTCTTCTTCCTCTGTTTCATCCTGATCTCCATCTGATGTTTCACATTTATAAAGCGCGTATTTCTTTTTATATTCAAACTCAACTCTATAAATCGCTCCCGGTTCTGGTTTTATAATTTTAGATAAATCTAAGGCATACGTATTCCATTTCGTGAGATTTACGAGCGTACTTTCTCTTAAATTAAGTGTGGTTTTTGCAATAGGCTGCGCTACTTTTTTGAGGTTTTGCGCACCATTTAATTCGTTATATTGAAGAAACTGCAAAATATTGTTTTTGTAAATTTTATAAACCTTTACATCAACGGCACTTAAATTTACGGCTTCGAAATTCAGTTTTAAATTGTTTGAACTTGGCAGAATTGTTCCATTTTTAACGAAACGCACGCTTGGTTTAATCTGATCAAAAGAGATTTTTTCAGAATAGTTCGCTTCCATTTTTTTGCCATACTGGCTTTCAATTCCTTGGAAAACTTCCAAAAGCAATTCTCCAGTAATCACTTGTTCCGGTTCTTCATCTGGAACAACTTCGACTATATCTTCTACCGGAGCTTCTACAACGGCAGCGGCAGAATCGACAGCAACTGCAGCAGAATCAACGGTAACTTCTGCCGTTTCTTCCTCAACAACAACTGGAGCTGGTTCCTCTTTTTTAGGAGCGTTTTGGTTTGTAAAATATACTTTTAGTAAATTCCCTTGTGTAGAAAATTTTAAGTTATTAGTGTTTTCAATCGAAACTAATCCTTTAAAATCTTGTCCTTTTTCTAAAGGTTCAGAAAAATTAATTGAAACCGATTGATTGTTTCCATCGGGAACTTCAACTTTTATAATTTTAAATTCGTTTATACTTGTAATCGGAAAATCGATTTGTCCTTTTTGATCGATATCAAAATCATTTCCGTCATATATAATCTCCAAATTTGAAGCTTCAGAAAAACGCTGAATACTGTCGATTATAAAACGAAACTCTTTTGCAGGACCTGTCGTTTTCTCAAATTTAATTTTAAGATTGTTTCCTTTTTGTTTGGCTTCAACCAGTTTTTGAGCCGTTTCAAGATCAATTTTATCTGCAGTTTTTAAAACGCAGTTTAAATATTGATATTCTTTACTGTACGATTGAATATCGCCGGTATTTATGATAAAATCCTGCTTAACTGTTTTAACAGTAAAGTTGAATTTAGAAAGTTCCTTTTCTTTTTCTTTCGGAATTGCTGTCAGTTTATCTAAGTTTAAAGTAACCTGATATTCTGTTCCCAGATTCAGTTTTTTCTCGGGAATAAAAGCAATTGTATTGGTAGAAAGTGCTACCACTTTTCCGTGAACATTTGGTGAAATATCAAACAAATCGTCGTCTAATTCCTGATTGGGTTTCCAATCATTTTTATCGAAGGCCAAAACGACTCGGATATCAGAATCGGAGGAAACGATTCCGCTGGTAAAGCTGGTTATGTACTCTTTAAATAATGAAAAATCTGAATTGAAATCTGCAGCCGATTTTCTGCCGCAGGATTGAAAAATAAAAAACACAAAAAATACGAGAACTAAACCTTTTGCTTTCACTTTTATTTAGAGTTAATGGTTAACAAGTTAGTAATTTAACATGATCGCTGTTTAAAGTCTTAACAGCAAAACGCAAATTAAATTACAATAAAAGTAAAGTATTTTTTGATTCTTTAAGAAGAAAAT
Organism: Flavobacterium panici; assembly: GCF_903819335.1. Lineage (GTDB taxonomy): Bacteria > Bacteroidota > Bacteroidia > Flavobacteriales > Flavobacteriaceae > Flavobacterium > Flavobacterium panici. The sequence goes on from NZ_CAIJDE010000031.1 coordinate 28,738, forward strand.
TCTTTAGTAATAATTATTTAACTTTTGTTGAAGTTTGCAAGTTATTGCAGCATTGATTAAGAGCATCAAACCTTAAAGTTCTGTTCCTAATTTTGACAAAACCTTATTTAATTCGGCAAAATGCTTTTCTGAATTTGATGCATAAAACATTTGATTTCCACTCATAATAATAATTACATCATCAGGACAATTTCCGTAAAAGTTTATTCCATCAAGCCATTGTTTAAAACCAACTCCTTTATCAGCAAAATTCTCTTTAATAAAATCTAATTCCTTCTGCTCTAATTCAAAAAAGGTATTGCATGGAAATTGTAATGCAAAACCAGCTTGCAGAAAAGCCATTGCAGTAAAAAAATCGGATAATTTTTCTGTTTCTAAGTTCCAATCTTTTTCATCAGAACTCATATAAACAGGCGGATCAGGTTTCAACAAATCGTCTTTATGTATTCCCCAAACACAAGCTTTTTGATTTTCAGAATAAAAAATCAAATAGTCATCATGCTTATAATATTGAAAACGCTCTGGTACAATTAGTAAATCCTGTGTATGATTTAAATTTTGAATTTTACCTAGTTCTGTATAATAATCCACAAAAACCTGGGGAAGTTTCCCAAAAATATTTTCAATAGTTTGAACTTCATCAGAAATAAAACCAAAAGGTTCTGTAATATGAAATAGTTTTTTTATTATTGAAAAATCAGTCATAACTTATCGCTTATCAAAATATTCAAAAGGATTTTATTTACGTCTTTCCAGAAAAAAACGCTTCATCAAATCTGCAGCCTCATTAGCCATTACACCAGAAACCACAGTTGTTTTTGGATGCAGTTTTGTTCCCATAGTTATAAAACCTCTCTGCTCGTCGCGCGCACCAAAAACGATTTTCGAAATCTGGCTCCAGTACAAAGCACCCGCACACATTTGGCAAGGTTCAAGCGTTACATAAAGTGTGCAGTCTTTTAAATATTTTCCGCCAAGGAAATTGGCAGCGGCGGTTATGGACTGCATTTCGGCATGAGCGGTAACGTCATTAAGTAATTCTGTTAAATTATGGCTTCTTGCAATTACTTTATCGGCTACAACAATAATGGCCCCAACAGGAATTTCGCCTTTAGCAAAAGCTTCTTCCGCTTCCTGCAAAGCTTTTTTCATGAAATATTCGTCGGTGAAAGGGTTTATCATAATTGCAAAAATAGGATTTTAGAACTTATTTTTTATTACATTTATTTTTTGATATTTGAATATGGAAGAAAAACATAAAATAATAATTCCTAAACCTTGTGGTGAAAACTGGAACAAAATGACGCCAAACGAAAATGGCCGGTTTTGTTTGAGCTGTTCTAAAACGGTTGTTGATTTTACTTCCATGCTTCCTGATGAAATTCAGCATTTTTTCATTAAAAATCAAAACGAAAGAATTTGCGGAAAATTTAAAAACGAGCAATTAGATTCTATTACAATTCAAATTCCAAGTCGGGTTTTATATACGCAGACGAAGTACCATAAAATGTTTTTGCTGGCTTTGTTTGTTACAATGGGGACTACTTTATTTAGCTGTCAGGATAAAAATGAGAAGAAACAAAAAATTGATAAAGTAGAAATTGTTGAGAATGATACAATATCTGCTACTACATTGGGTATGCCTGTCGTTCCCGATGATCATCAAATAAAAACCGAAGACATAACTATTAATTATGATGATATTTTTAGTCCAATAAGTTTAGATGTCATACCTGAGCCAAAAAATGGAATGAAAAAGTTTTATGCCTTTGTTAACGATAATTATGTTATCCCCAATAAAACAGAAAAATATACCGGAAAAATATATGTCTCGTTTGTAATAGAAAAAGATGGAAGTTTAAGTACTTTCAAAATATTACGTGATGCCGGAACCGGAACTGGCGAAGAAGCTATTAGAGTTTTAAAAATGTCCCCAAAATGGAATCCGGGAAAATTAAACAATCATGCCGTTAGAACATCTTTGAACTTACCAATTTCTTTTAAGCAATAAATAATGAATAGAAAACATAAAATCACAATTCCTGAACCATGTCATGAAGACTGGAACAAAATGACTCCAGATGGAAATGGTCGTTTCTGTTTAAGCTGCTCTAAAACTGTTGTTGATTTTACAGCAATGCTTCCTGATGAAATTCAGCATTTTTTCATTCAAAATCAAAATAATAAAATTTGCGGAAGATTTAGAAAATCGCAATTAGATTCTGTTACAATTCAAATTCCAAGTCGAATTTTGTATGCACAGACTAATTACTATAAAATGTTTTTATTGGCATTATTTGTGGCAATGGGAACAACTTTGTTTAGCTGTGCAGATAAAGAAGGAAATAAGAAAAAAATTGATAAAGTTGAAGTTGTAAAAGATACCGTTGCTAAAGAAAGAATTATGGTTGGAGACGTTCCAATTAATCCGAATGATGCTCATCATAACCCTTTACCGCCACCTCCTCCGCCTCCAAAAGTTGATCAGGTTAAATTTGTAAAAAATCCTGTAAATAATACTAAAAAAGAAAAATCTGCAAAGCTAAATTGTAAAAAAGCTGTGGAAGAAGAAGATAATTCAACATTTGTTACTGGTGCGGTTATGCAGACAAATGCAGAATTTCCTGGTGGAATTGATCAATTTTACACATTTTTTGCAAAAGAATTTAAAAAACCAGAAGGCTCAAATATTGGAAAAGCGAAAATAATTCTTGCGTTTGCTGTAGAAAAAAACGGTTCTGTATCTTATCTTCAATCTCAACCTGCTGTCGACCAGCCTTTAGAAAAAGAACTTATCCGAGTTTTAAGTTTATGTCCAAAATGGCAGCCGGGAGAATCAAATGGAAAAAAAATTAAAATGCAGTATTCTTTACCAATAGTATTGCAGTAGATCTCACTTATAAAATTAAATTTAAAACCGTAAATTTGCTTTTTACCTTACAATGAAAAGCAATTTACTTTCGAACATATACAATCCTGCCGATTTACGTCTTTTAAAAGAAGAGCAGCTTACTGAGGTTGCTCAGGAATTACGCCAGTTTATTATTGATGTGGTTTCTGTAAAAGAAGGGCATTTAGGTGCCAGTTTAGGTGTAATCGAACTGACAATTGCTTTGCATTATGTTTTTAATACGCCCGAAGATTTGTTAGTTTGGGACGTTGGTCATCAAGCTTACGGACATAAAATTTTAACCGAAAGAAGGGAAATTTTTCATACGAACAGACAAATTGGAGGAATTTCGGGTTTCCCAAAAAGAGCTGAAAGTGTTTACGATACTTTTGGGGTTGGACATTCCTCTACTTCTATTTCTGCAGCATTGGGAATGGCGATTGCTTCTAAACTAAAAGGGGATTTCGACAAACAGCATATTGCAGTTATTGGCGATGCTTCTATCGCAAGCGGAATGGCTTTTGAAGGTTTAAACCATGCCGGAGTTACCGATGCTAATATTCTTGTAATTTTAAACGACAACGCGATTGGAATTGATCCGAGTGTTGGTGCTTTAAAAAAATATCTGACTGCTGTTAAAAATGGAAAAAATCCGAAGCAGAATAACATTATCAAATCTTTGAATTTTGATTATTCCGGCCCAATCGACGGACATGATTTTCCAACTTTAATCAAAGAATTAAATAGATTAAAAAAGATAAAAGGCCCAAAGTTTCTTCATATTGTAACCACTAAAGGAAAAGGTTTACAGCAAGCTGAGGAAAATCAGGTAAAATATCATGCACCCGGAAAATTTGATGCTTCGACTGGAGAAATTCATTTAAAATCAGAAGAAAATCTTCCTCCAAAATATCAGGATGTTTTTGGTTTAACTATTTTGGATTTGGCCAAAAAGAATGCAAAAATAATCGGAATCACACCTGCAATGCCATCAGGAAGTTCATTAAAATTTATGATGGATGAACTGCCGGAACGTGCTTTTGATGTGGGAATTGCAGAACAACATGCCGTAACTCTTGCCGCCGGAATGGCTACTCAGGGAATGGTTGTGTATTGCAATATTTATTCGACTTTTTTACAGCGCGCTTACGATCAGGTTATTCATGATGTGGCGTTGCAAAATTTACCCGTTATTTTTTGTTTGGACAGAGCTGGTTTAGTTGGCGAAGACGGCGCCACGCATCACGGTGTTTTTGACATTGCTTATCTGCGTTCTATCCCAAACATGATTATTTATGCGCCAATTAATGAAATTGCGCTTCAAAACATTTTATATACGGCTCAATTAGGCTTATTAAATCATCCCATTACGATTCGATATCCAAGAGGACGCGGCGTCTTACAAAACTGGGAAGTAGAAAATTTCGGACATTACGAAAAAATTAATATTGGAGAAGGAAACTGCTTAAAAAACGGTACAAAAACAGCTATTTTATCTACAGGGGCAATTGGAAATAATGTAATCGAAGCTATAAATCAATGTTCGAATTCTGATGATCTGGCACATTATGATTTTTCTTTTATTAAACCACTAGATATCAACCTATTAAATACTATTTTTTCAACTTTCGAAAATATAATTACAATTGAAGACGGAGTAAAAAAAGGCGGATTTGGAAGTGCTGTTTTGGAATTTACTGCCACAAATAACTTCAAAAATGATGTCAAAATTTTGGGTATTCCCGACGAGTTTATTGAGCATGGAAGCGTGCTGCAGCTACAACAATTGTGTGAAATTGACGTTAAATCTTTAATAAATCTTTTTTCAAACGGTGTAAAATAATTATTTTGCAACACCAAAAATACAAAAATAAGCCTAATGAAATTATTACGTTCTACCCTTTTGCTTCTGTTGCTTCTCTGTTCTTCAAAAAACTTTGCGCAGCTTATACAAACGACTTTAGATCCAAATCAAGTACCTAAACTGCCTTCAAACTGGACTAAAAAAAATCAAGTGGGTTTTGATATTTCAGAGATCGCTTTTGTGAATTGGAGTGCCGGGGGAACAAGTTCTATTTCTGGTTTATTTAAGGGTGAATTTGGACGAACTTTTGTAAAAGGAAATCATAAGTGGGTTAACGAACTTATTGTTAAATATGGTTTAAACAAACAAGACGGGACCGAACTTAGAAAAACAGACGATGCTGTTTTATTAAACTCAACATACGGATTTAGAAAAGATACGGTTTCAAACTGGTATTATTCTGCTAAATTTAACTTCAATACACAATTTACAGACGGTTACAATTATCCAAACCGGGATATTGCAATCTCTAGGCCTTTTGCCCCAGCTTATATATTTCTGGGAGCGGGAGCTGAGAATTCAGACAAAAAGAAAAACAGAACTTTTTACTTCTCTCCTATTACGTTAAAAACTACTTTGGTATTAGATCAATACCTGGCAAATCAAGGTTCTTTTGGTGTGAAAAAAGCGGTTTATGCACCAGATCCTTTAGATCCTAATAATCAAATTTTAATTGAGGAAGGACAAAAAGTAAAAGCGGAGTTTGGTATTCTTTTTACGGCATACATGAAAAGCGAAATCTTTAAAAACATTTTTTACGAAAACAGATTAAGTTTATATACCGATTATTTAAACAGATTTGGAAATGTCGACGTTGATTACGATACTCGTTTAGATCTTGTTGTAAATGCTTATGTGAAAGCAAATATCGGTATTCATTTAGTTTATGATGACGATATTAAAACTAAAAAAGATGTTGTTGATCCTGTAACCGGAAGTACTTCTCAGGTTAACGACGGACCAAGAGCGCAATTACGTCAAGTCCTTGGTGTTGGTTTAGTTTATGCTTTTCAATAAATAAAAATTCATTTTATAAAAAAAAGTGCCTGTAAATATTTACAGGCACTTTTTTATACTATAATTTGAACATTAATTCTTTTTTCTTCCCTGAATCATTTCGTATAATTCTAACGCATTTCCATCTGTTAAAAGAGAAACGTAATGACAAATATGAAGCAGACGTTCATATAAATTACCTTTCTCTAAATTATGTTTTTCCGGCAGCATTTTCAGGATTAATTTATCATAATTTGATGCTGTCCCTTCGTATTTGTTATTGAATGCAGTAATAAACTTATCAAGCAGAGTCTGAATGATTTGATAACCAACAATTTCTTTTTCGATAACTTCACGGCTTTGATAGATTTTTTCAACGCTTAAGTTGATAATATCATTCATCTGTGCTTTGTATTTACTTTTGTCTGTTAAAGCAAAAGGGAAATTTCCGGCCAGAATTGCTTCTTCATTTTCAACAAAAACATCGACGGCGTCGTTAATTAAGGCTCCAATTGCTAAGGCACGCAAATAACTAATTCTGTCTTCTTTTGTTTCTAATAATTTATATTTAGCAACCCCAATATTGTCTTTTACCAATTTAATTAAATATTCTAAAGCATAATCTTCAGAAACTAAACCAAGATTGATTCCGTCTTCAAAATCGATAATCGTGTAGCAAATATCATCTGCTGCTTCAACTAAATAAGCTAAAGGATGTCTTTCAAAACCAATATCTCCATCTTCTTTATTTGGGATCATTCCCATATCTTCGGCAACTTCTTCAAAAAAAGCTTTATCAGACTGGAAGAAACCGTATTTTTTATCAGAAATATTATTGGTTGGTTTTTTCGGAAGACTTTCTTTCGGATATTTCATAAAAGCGCCTAATGTTGCATATGAAATTCTAAGTCCGCCTTCAATTCCCGGACGGCTTGCCGTTAGTACCGAAAATCCATTGGCATTTCCTTCAAAATCAATTAAATCCTGCCATTGTTTTGCTGTTAATTTATCTTTGTATTTTAATCCTTTTCCGGTAGAGAAATATTCGCCAATTGCTTTTTCTCCCGAATGTCCAAAAGGCGGATTCCCGATATCATGCGCTAATGAAGCAGCGGCTACAATTGCCCCAAAATCATTCATATGATAACCGTGAATTTCTTTTAAATAAGGATATTTTTCGATGATTTTTTTACCTACCAAACGTCCTAAAGATCTTCCCACAACAGAAACTTCTAAACTGTGCGTTAATCTGGTATGCACGAAATCTGTTTTAGAAAGCGGAATTACCTGGGTTTTATCCTGCAGAGAACGAAATGCTGCCGAGAAAATAATTCGGTCATAATCGACTTCAAAACCTAATCGTGTATCATCTTGTTCTACACGTAATCTTTTGCTTGTATCTCCCTGACGTTTTAATGATAAAAGTTGTTCCCAGTTCATTGTTCTATTTTAGATTGTAGATTATTGATTTTAGATTGAGGATCTAAACGTCAAAAATACATTTTATTTTAGGATAATATCAAATAAAAATAGGCTGTAGATTAATTTGAATTAAAAGATTAAATATTTTGTTCGCCACGAATTTCACGAATTTTCACGAATTAATTTATACACAATGATTTGTGAAAATTCGTGAAATTCGTGGCAAAAAACCTAACCATCAATCCTAAAAAATCATTATAATCTGTGCAATCTGTGGCAAAAAAAAAGATTAAAACTCTAATGCGGTACTGTGTTTTATTTCTCCCATTACAAAAATACTGTTCGTATTTCCGATGTTTTCTATCGTTGACAATTTATTCATTACAAAATCTTGATAACTAGCCATATCCTGGACGAGAATTTTTAGCATAAAATCGTAATCGCCCGCAATATTATAACATTCTATAATTTCAGGAAGTGCTACGATATCTTTTACAAAATTACTTCCCACGTTTTTAGCGTGTTCTTTTAAACGGACATTGCAAAAAACTGTCATACCGCGGTTCATTTTCTTTCTATCAAGTAATGCCACATACTTTGTTATAAATCCGTCCCTTTCTAACCTTTTTATACGCTCATAAACAGGCGTTACAGTAAGAAATAATTTACTGGCGAGGTCTTTTGTGTTGATATTTGAGTTTTCCTGAAGGTGTTTCAGGATAAGTAAATCGGTTTTATCCAGGTTTTCCATAGTTTTTTTTACGGCTAAAGGTTCGTTTGAAAGATATTTACAGTAATAAAATCTTTTTAAAATCATTTTTAAAATACATTTTACTGAAATAAGTATCAAATATAAGTTATAAAATCTAATACAATAAATTTGTTCAGTAAAAAATACTGAAATCAAAATGAAAACAAATAATTTAGGTTATCCAAGAATCGGGAGCAACAGAGAATTAAAAAAAGCCAGTGAATTGTATTGGGCAGGAAAAATTTCGGCAGATGAACTTATCGATGCCGGAAAAGAAATTCGTATCAAAAACTGGCATTTACAATCACAAGCCGGAGTTGATTTGATTCCGTCAAATGACTTTTCTTTTTATGATCAGGTTTTGGATTTGACTTTGACAGTTGGTGCAATTCCGCAGCGTTACCACGAATTTGCAAGAAAAAATTCATCTCTGGATTTGTATTTTGCAATGGCAAGAGGCGCACAAAAAGAAGGTCAGGATGTTGTAGCAATGGAAATGACAAAATGGTTCGACACAAACTATCATTATATTGTTCCTGAATTTACAAAGACCCAAAAATTTGAATTGTTTTCAGAAAAAATAATCAATGAATTTAAAGAAGCAAATGCTTTAGGAATTGCAACAAAACCAGTTTTAATTGGGCCAATTTCGTATTTACTTTTAGGAAAAGAAAAGGAAGAAGGTTTTAACCGAATTGATCTTATTGATGCTTTATTGCCAGTTTACTTCGAAATTTTCGAAAAATTACAAGCAGAAAATGCAGAATATATTCAGCTTGACGAACCTTTCTTAGCTTTAAATTTAACAGATAAAGAAAGAAATACTTTTACACAGGTTTATAACGAAATCAATATTCGTTTCCCAAAACTTAAAATCATTTTAGCGAATTATTTTGACTGTTTCGGAGAAAACTTAGAAACGGCTTTGGCTCTTCCGGTTGATACTTTCCATTTAGATTTAGTTAGATGTCCACTTCAGTTAGATGATATTTTAGAATCCGGAAAACTGGCTTCAAACGTAAATCTTTCTTTGGGAGTTGTTGACGGGAGAAATATCTGGAAAAATGATTTCAAAAAATCTTTAGAATTAATCAAAAAAGCAACTGATGCTTTAGGTAAAGACAGAATTTTAGTTGGGCCTTCTTGCTCTTTAATCCACAGTCCTTGCGATTTAGATTTAGAGACAAACGATCAGACTCTAACTCCGGAAATCAAACAATGGCTTGCTTTTGCGAAGCAGAAAATCAACGAAATTGTACTTTTAAAACAAATTGCTTCAGGCGAAGTTGACATTAAAACTTCTGTTGATTACGAAAGAAACGTAATCGCAAATGAAAACCGTAAGACTTCAAAATTAATTCATAATAACGAAGTTAAAGCACGTGTTGCCGGAATCACTGCTTCTGATGACAAACGCAAAAGTGCTTTTGCAGCGAGAAGAAAAAGTCAGATTGAAGCTTTAAATCTTCCGTTATTCCCAACAACTACAATTGGGTCTTTCCCTCAAACAGCTGAAGTGAGAAGCTGGAGAGCGAAATTCAAAAAAGGCGAATTAACTACGGAACAATACAATGATTTAATCGAAAAAGAAACTGAAGCTACGATTCGTTTTCAGGAAGAAACCGGAATTGATGTTTTGGTTCACGGAGAATTTGAACGTAATGATATGGTGGAATATTTCGGCGAACAATTGGCCGGATTTACTTTTACCAAAAATGGCTGGGTTCAAAGTTACGGAAGCCGATGTGTAAAACCTCCGGTTATTTACGGTGACGTTTCCAGACCAAACCCAATGACGGTAAAATGGTCGAAATATGCGCAGTCTCTAACGCCAAAATGGGTAAAAGGAATGCTTACAGGACCTGTAACAATTTTACAATGGTCGTTTGTTCGTAACGATCAGCCTCGTTCTGAAACTTGTACACAAATCGCTTTGGCAATTCGTGATGAAGTTGTGGATTTGGAAAAAGCGGGAATCAAAATTATTCAAATTGATGAGCCTGCAATTCGTGAAGGTTTACCATTACGAAAAGAAGAATGGGCGAAATATTTAGATTGGGCTGTAAAAGCTTTCCGTATTTCTGCAAGTGGTGTAAATGACGATACGCAAATTCATACACACATGTGTTACAGCGAATTCAACGACATTATTCAAAACATTGCCGATATGGATGCGGATGTAATTACGATTGAATGTTCTCGTTCGCAAATGGAACTTTTAGATGCTTTTGCCAACTTTAAATATCCAAACGAAATTGGACCCGGCGTTTATGATATTCACTCACCGCGTGTGCCTTCGAGCGCAGAAATGGTTCGTTTATTAGAAAAAGCTTCGGCAGTAATTCCGGTCGATCAATTATGGGTAAATCCTGATTGTGGTTTAAAAACCCGTCATTGGGATGAAACCAAAAAAGCTTTAATCGAAATGGTTGCTGCGGCTCAGGAAATGCGCGCAGCTGTTGAAAGTCCTGTAAATTAATAGTTCTTTTTAGATATATTTTTGTTTTTTAGTGTCAGCTTAGTGGAGTCGGGAATTAGTTATGATTTAGTTTCGACTTCACTTTTGCGGACATTATTTTTTTAGATTAAACTTTTCTTTTGCATTTCCTGAAATTTCAACAACATACCAATTAACGGCTATTAGATAGTCCATTTTTTCATTCGATAAAAAATATTCCATTCCAAAACTATCCGCTATAATCTCTCCCAGTTTTCTAACATCTCCAATCTTAATAACAGTTGTCTTTCCTTCAGAATTATACTGCTCAAAAAAAACATAACCGCTTTCCTGATCTAAATTTTCAGAATACGAAAATTCATTCTCGTCTAATGGTATTGAAATGGAATTATCTCCAATTCCTAAATGACCTGTTACCCTAAAAGGTTTAAAAGAATCTAAAACTTTCTCAATATATTTTTGAGAATCCTCTTTGTTCAATAATTCAACTTCTATATCTAACCTATTTGCAGTTTCTATAAATTCTTTAGCTTCAATTGGTAACAATGCCATTTTCATCGTATTTATAATGAATAACTTTCTTTTCAAAAATACAAAAAGCACCCCAATTGGAGTGCTTTTCTGAAATTGAATATGTAACTTAAGATTAGAAGTTTTTAGAAACTCCAATGTTAAATGTTTGTCCAAAATTGAAGTAGAAATTACTAACATCCGGACCATTGTTGTCATAGCTGTAAGTATCGTAACCTAAACCACCAATGCTGAAGTTTAAACCAAATCCTTTTTTCATGTTAATGAAAAGAGCTGGAGTTACTCCAACGTACATTCCGTCTGCTTTAGATTTTGAGTAATCATTTCCAGGACCATCAATAGTTCTTTTTTTATTTTGTAGACCTAAGCCCATATCTGCAAAAACAGAAAAAGTTTGGTTTAATGGCACTGAATAACGTACAAAAGCTCCTAATTTGAAATCATTATCTTTTATTTCTCTTGCACCATTGTCATCATTAGCTGAAGATACCGTAAATTCACCTCCAACTGTCCAGTTTTCGTGAAATTGGTAACCTACTTTAGGAGAAAAGCTAAATTGATTTGTTTTTGTTTCACCAACTCCATAATCAACCGTTTCAGAAGAATATCCGATGTTTCCACCTACTAAGATTGTTCCTTTTTGTGCATTTGCAAAACTGCAGATAGCCAATGCAGCCATCACTAGAATTTTTTTCATAATTTGGGTTTTATTTTAATTTAGCATTCCTTTAACAATAACGATGCCGTGAATACTGGGCGCTGTTTAATTTTTTATAATTACTTTAAAAGATAAATTTTAGCAATCGAGACTATTTCTGTTTACTTTTGTAGCAAATAAAAAGTCATGTCGATAGAAGTAAACAGTATATCAAAAAGTTACGGAGAGCAAAAAGCTTTAAATGAAATTTCGTTTAAAATTGAGAAAGGAGAAATCGTAGGATTTCTTGGTCCCAACGGAGCCGGAAAATCTACTTTAATGAAAATTTTGACCACTTATTTACTTGCCGACAGCGGCTCAGCCCTTGTAAATAGCCACGATGTCATGACAAACGCAAAAGCAGTGCAGCAGTCGATAGGATATTTACCAGAGCATAATCCGTTATATTTGGATTTGTATGTTCGTGAGTATTTGGCTTTTAATGCCGATGTATATAAAGTACCGAAGTCAAGAATTGAAGAGGTAATTCAACTGACAGGACTGACACCGGAAAGCCATAAAAAGATCAGCCAGCTCTCAAAAGGATACCGTCAGCGCGTTGGGCTTGCGAATGCTTTATTGCATAATCCTGATGTTTTGATTTTGGATGAACCAACTACAGGTCTGGATCCGAATCAGTTAATGGAAATTAGAAACGTAATCAAAAATATTGGTAAGGATAAGACCATTTTTTTATCGACACATATTATGCAGGAAGTCGAAGCAATTTGCGATCGTGTCATAATTATTGACAAAGGACAAATTGTTGCCGACAATAAATTAGATCATTTAGTTTCTGATAATAAAGAGCAAGTTATTGAAGTAGAGTTTGATTATAAAGTCGAAGAGCAGCTTTTAGCCAGATTAGAAAATATTTCTTCATACAAAAACACGCATGACATGACTTGGGAACTGACTTTTGTTACTGATAAAGATATGCGTCCTGCAATTTTTGACTTCGCTACAGAAAATGGTTTAAAAACATTACAATTAAACCAGAAAAATAAAAACCTGGAAGCTGTTTTTAGAGAAATTACTAAGTAAGTTTTTTAGTCGCAGTCTCAGATTACAGTCTCAGATTATAAAAGCCCGATTTATTCTTAGGAATAAATCGGGTTTTCTTTTCTAAGAATCTCTGTTTCTCTCTTAATCTTTCTTAATATCAAATATTTATCTACTTGGTATCAAACATGTAAAATTTTATTGCAATTTTTAATTATTTTTATTTAGACTTGTTATAAATAATATTATATTTGCATCTGTAAAATTTATATTGATATAATCTGGATAATCCTATTATTGCATTAACTCCAAACATATAGAATTTAAATCCCTTGAACTTGTTTTTTTTGTTTTTTATTTTTTTTGAAAGAAAAGAGCCTGCTAATTTTAGACTGCACCCAAAAGTTTAGACAAATTAATAATTAAGTTTTATAATAATGAGCTCGATATTGTATCGGGCTCATTCCTTTTAGATTAAGTTTAA
>NZ_CAIJDE010000032.1 GCF_903819335.1 Flavobacterium panici
CCATTGTCCAATATTCCTCACTGCTGCCTCCCGTAGGAGTCTGGTCCGTGTCTCAGTACCAGTGTGGGGGATCTCCCTCTCAGGACCCCTACCCATCGTTGCCTTGGTAAGCCGTTACCTTACCAACTAGCTAATGGGACGCATGCTCATCTTTCACCGTTGTGACTTTAATTACATCTCGATGCCGAGTCGTAATACTATGAGGTATTAATCCAAATTTCTCTGGGCTATCCCTCTGTGAAAGGCAGATTGCATACGCGTTACGCACCCGTGCGCCGGTCTCTATCTCCGAAGAAATATACCCCTCGACTTGCATGTGTTAAGCCTGCCGCTAGCGTTCATCCTGAGCCAGGATCAAACTCTTCATCGTATATTTTAATATTATATTGCGATGCTTACTCTAGTGGTTCTTTTCGAATCTTACGATTCTATTACTCTTATTCTTTTGTTCCGATTTGCATCGGAACGGCTGTCAATTCAATATGTCTACGAACGTGTATTTCTTTTTGTCTTCGCTTGTGTTTCAAAGCGGGTGCAAAACTAAAACTTCTTTTTGTTTCTCGCAAGAAAAATTTAAAAAAAATTTGAAACTTTTTTTTCGTCTCCTTTTTCTCAATTTTCCTTCCAGTCTCTCAATGAACTTCCGTGTTTTGCGGGGTGCAAATGTAAAAAGCATTTTCAAATCTCACAAGCTTTTTCTAATCTTTTTTCTGAAAAATTTTTCAGTTTTGATTTCTTTTCCTGCCAGTGTTTCAGTGAACGTCTTTCGTTGTTGCGGGTGCAAAAGTAGAACCTTTATTTACATTTACAAGCCTTTTTTTTATATTTTTTCCATCTTTTCTGCATTTATTTCTTAACTTCCTGATAACACAAGTTTTACAATTTGAACTTTTTTAAAATATTATCAGGTTTTTCTGCATCTCTTTGCTTTTTCCTTATTTTAGCACGCTTTCTCTATTCCGTTTTTGAGGAGTTTTTATGTTTTACACTTGTTTTGACTGGTTTTGCCGCAAAGGCATTAAGACGCAAAGTCTGGTTTTTCTACCGTTTTATTAATCTCGCAGAGCCGCAAAGGCGCTAAGTTTCTATTTTTGGGATTGTTTTTCTTCTGGAAGAGTCCATCCTTCGTGATTTTTTATTCTCAAAACTCATGCCATAGCCCCGATAGAGTGGAAATCCTTTTGTGTCTCGTTTCTTTAACGAGACACAAAAGATTGGAACGGATAGCGGGAAATAGCTCCTTATAAAAAGTAAATTCCAAATTTTTTAAAATCCAAATTCCAAACCAAAAGGCTTCGACTTCGCTCAGCCGGACATGACATATACAATAGATATAACGTTGCGCATAAGACGCACTGCTGTGTGTCTCTACAGAAAATTGGGACTTAAGTATAATTATACATATAATATGTATATAAAAACAAACCCGACAGGTTTTGAAAAACTGTCGGGTTATGAAATATCTTGTTTTAATAAATCAATCGAAGCGAATTGCTTTTACAGGAGAGATTTTTGTTATTATATAGGAAGGAATTAATAATACTAAGAAGCATACCGTGATGGTTAGTAAATTCAACAGGACTATATAACCCCAATTTAAATATACGGGAGCTTGGTTAACATAGTAGTTTTCGGGATTTAGATGAATGATTCCGAATTGCTGTTGAATTAACAGTAGTGTAATTCCAATTAAGTTACCCCAAAACAGCCCTCGAACAATTAGATAGAATGCATTATATAGAAAAACTTTGCGAACTGTCCAGTTATTTGCTCCTAATGCTTTTAGGATTCCGATCATTTGTGTGCGCTCTAAAATAAGAACCAATAATGCTACTACCATATTAATTGTAGCAACGAGAATCATTATGGCAAGGATTACAATTATATTGAAATCAAAAAGCTGAAGCCAGTCAAAAATATAGCTGTACTTTTCGGTAATTGTTTTTGTATCGAGATTTGAAGAGATTTGTTCGTAAATCTGGTTTCCTGTTTCTTTAATCGTTGTAAAGTCTTTTACAAAAACTTCAAAAGCTCCAACTTGATCCGGAGTCCATTTGTTTATTCGCTGAATATGGCGAATATCTCCTATTATATATGTAGCGTCAAAATCCTGGAATCCTGAACTAAAAATTCCTGTGATTTTAAATCGGCGGCTGTTGGGCAGTTTTCCTTGTTCTTCTTTTATGAAGAAGGTGTTGAAACTGTCTCCTAATTTTAAATTCAATCGATCTGCAAGAAATCTTGAGATAATAACTTCTTCAGTTAGTGTTTTAGAAAAATCGGGTAATTTACCTTCTACTAAATACTCTTTTATATTATTCCAATTATAATCTGCTCCTACTCCTTTAAAAACAATTCCTTCAAAGGCATTTTCTGTTCTAATTATTCCGGCTTTGCTTGCTACTGCCTGAATATGGCTTACTTCTGGAACTGATTTGAAATTTGGATAAAAATCCTGTTTTTTCGAAATTGGAATTAAGGTTATCTCTGAATTATTGTTGTCATAATTCGAAATAATGATCTGACCGTTGAAAGCTGAAACTTTTTCGCGTATTTTTTGCTGCAATCCAATTCCAGTTGCTACAGAAACCATCATCATAATAATACCAATTGCAATTGCTGAAATAGCAATTTTAATAATTGGCGCCGATATACTGCTTTTGTAATCTTTTGCAGTGATGAGTCTTTTTGCTATAAAGTATTCTAGATTCAATTTAGGGTTCTGTTATGATTTATATTTCTTATCCTATTTCAGGTTATTCAAAAATACATTTAAAAAAGCGAAATGTATAATCTTAAAGTAACAATGCTATTTTAATTCTTAAAGTGGTAATTTCTTTTTCATTTCTTCTACTATATTATAAGCTGCGGGACAGATTGCAACATTTTTCAAAGTCAGATCAGCAATTTGATGGAACTTTTTACGATCTGTATGCGGAAACTCCCGGCAGGCTTTCGGCCTTACGTCGTAAATCATACAATAATTCTCGCTATCCAGAAATGTACAAGGAACGCTTTTCAAAACATAATCTTTGTCTTCATCAATACGAAGATACTGGTCGATAAATTGTTGTGGTTTTTGTCTGAAAGATTTTGATATTCTTTCAATATCTGCCAAAGTAAATAGAGGCCCAGTTGTTTTACAGCAATTGGCGCATTGTAAACAATCTGTTTTTTTAAATTCGGCATCATGCAGGTCCTGCATAACGTAATCTAAATTCTTTGGCTGTTTCTTTTTCAGCTTATCAAAATACTTTTTGTTTTCGATATGCTTATCTTTGGCTAACTTATTTAAGTTATTTAAAATCTGTTTCAAGTTTAATATTTAAAATTGAGCTGCAAAATTAAACAACTTTAAACTTGAAACCTTAAACTTTGAACTAAATTACAATGAAAGATCTTTTTGGGAAAGCGATGTATGATTTCCAAACCAATAATTCGCCCGAAGATATTATTACTGAAACTTCAATTTCTGAAGAAGATGAAATGAGCGTTGAATATTTATTCCGCTCTTATGATGAAATGCCGAAAATTGAACAAAAGGCTTTACAATTAGCAACAGGAAAAACTTTAGATGTGGGATGCGGAGCCGGAAGCCACAGTTTGTCTTTACAAAATGACCGCAATTTAGAGGTTATTTCAATAGATATTTCTGAAAAAGCAATTGAAACTTGCAAGCTTCGCGGTTTAAAAAATGCCAAAGTTGAAAATATATTAGATTTTGAAGGAGAAAAATTTGATACGATTATTTTGCTGATGAACGGAACTGGTATTTTTGGGAAATTAGAAAATTGCAATACGTATTTATCAAAACTAAAATCGCTTTTGAATTTAGGCGGGCAAATTTTAATTGACAGTTCTGACATTATTTATATGTTTGATGAAGATGAAGATGGCGGAAAATGGATTCCATCTGAAACAGAGTATTACGGAGAACTTACTTTTACTATATCGTATAAAGGAGAAAAAGAAGATACTTTTGACTGGCTATACCTCGATTATAACACACTGCAGAATGCTGCAATTGCAAATGGATTAAAATGTGAATTAGTTACGGAAGGTGATCATTATGATTATCTGGCCCGACTTTCAATATAAATATCTTTTAATCATGGAAAATTTAGATTTAGAAAAATTAAAATACCCTATAGGAAAATTTGAAGTTCCTAAAGAATTCACCTCTAAATACATTTTAGATAGGATTGAAGAGATTTCGACTTTTCCAGAAAGGTTAAAAAAGGAAGTTACCCCTCTTAATGGCGAACAATTAGACACTCAGTATCGACCTGAAGGCTGGACTGTTCGACAAGTAATTCATCATTGCGCCGAAAGTCACATGAATTGTTACATTAGATTAAAGTGGGCTTTAACTGAGAACAATCCGATTATAAAACCTTATGATGAAAAATTGTGGTCTGAAATGCCGGATAATTTAACGATGCCAATCGCTCCGACACTAAATTTATTAGAAGGATTGCATTTTAGATTAGCATATATAATGAAAAACTTATCGCAAGTTGATTTAGAAAAGTCATTTATTCATCCCGAGAATAATTCTGAATATCGAATTCAACAAATTATTGGTATGTATGCCTGGCACGGAAATCATCATTTAGCACAGATTGTCAATTTAAAGAATCAGAAAAACTGGAAACAATAAAATGTTTCTTTTTTATACAGTGTGTATTTATTACATAAAAAAAACCTCTTCTAAATTAGAAGAGGTTTTTTATGATCTAAGGTATATTTAAATACTTATGTGTTTGAAGTGAAACTCTCCATTTCGGATTATTCATTACATAATCAACAATCAGCGGAGTCATTTCTTCTTTTTTACTCCACTCTGGCTGAAGAAACAAAATAGCATCATCATTAACTAATTCTGCTTGTTCTTCTGCAAAGATAAAATCGTGCTTATTATAAATAATTACTTTTAATTCATGCGCGTTAGCATAAACATCTGGTGTTGGAAGTTTGTTTTTCTTTGGCGAAAGACAAATCCAGTCCCAAGTTCCAGATAAAGGATAAGCTCCGGAAGTTTCAATATGAACTTTTAAGTTTTTATTTTTTAATTGCTGCGTCAATAGTGTCATGTCCCATGTAAGTGGTTCACCGCCGGTAACCACAACTGTATTGGCATAACTTGAAGCATTATTTACAATTACATCGATATTTGTTGGCGGATGCAGTTCTGCATTCCAGCTCTCTTTCACATCACACCAGTGACACCCAACATCACAACCTCCAATTCTAATGAAGTAAGCAGCGGTTCCGGTATGATATCCTTCGCCCTGAATGGTATAAAATTCTTCCATCAAAGGCAGCATGGCTCCTTTGTTTACTTCTAATTGTATTTCTTTTGGTAACATTATTTTAATTTAATGTGCAAAGATAGTCAATTAATTACGGAACAAAAAAACCGATAGTTCAAAGCGAACTATCGGTTTTAATAAATTAGTTTAAAAACTATATTATTTTAAAGCTTTCACAGATTGTGAAGCGTATGCATTTGCCGGATCTAAAACTAAAGTTTTATTGAAATATTCAATTGCTTTTGCTTTATCAGTGTTTGCATAACTTGCTCCGATACTGTTGTAAGCTTCTACGATTTTTTTAACTGTAGCTGGTTTTGCTAATTCTTCAGCACCTTTTGCAGTTGTTTTAGCAACGTACTCTTCGTAGTTTTTGATAATTAAATCATCTTTCTCTAACAAGTTGTTGATTCTTCCTTTGTATAAGTAAGCCTCATCATAAGTTGGAGATGCAACTAAGATTCTGTCAAAAGCAGCATCTGCTTTAGCTAACTGAGCAGCATCGGCAACAGCTCCGCCAGTTTTATTAGCATTTGCGTAGTAAACAGAAATACCGTAGTAAACGTTATCATCTAAGTAATTCTTAGAGTCTTTATTGTTTGCACCGAATTCAAAGATAGAAGCAGCCTGACCAAATTGTTTTTTACCAAATAAAGCTTTTCCTAAATCATTAAGTTCTTCAACTACTAATGGTTCTAATTCGATTGCTTTTTTGATATCTGCAAGACCTGCGTCAAATGAAGCCTGATCTACAGCACCTTCAGCATTTGTTCCTTTTTTGATTTTAGATAAACCTAAATATAAATAATCTCTGCCAATTACTTTATTCGTTGGAGTTTTGATATAATCTTCGATAGATTTGATAGCTACATCAACATTTCCGTTTTCATAAGCAGCATAACCTAAATATCTAAAGATTCTAGGGTTTACTTTATCTTCAGCAATCATTTTGTTTGCTACAGTTTCTAAACTCTTGTAATCTTTTACCAAGATCAAGAAATCTGCGTGACGCATTTTAGAATCTAAAGAGTAATCTGTTAAGCTTAGGTATTTTTCGTAGTTAGTAATTGCGTTTTGCAAATTAACTTTAGCTGTAGAAGGTTTGTTTCTTCCCCATTTGTAATATGTTTCAGCTAATTCTCTGTAAACTGGACCATAATTTGGGTTCAAAGCGATAACTTCATTGAAAGATTTAATAGCTTCATCGTAAGATTTTGCTCCTTTCAATAAAACACCTAATTGCATTTTTGCTCTTAAAAGAGTTGGATCTGCTGTAAAAGCATCACGATAAGCTTTGTAAGCATCATTTTGATTGTTAGCTCCATAATATGCATCTCCGATAGCCAAAAGTGCACTTGCATTTTGCGGTTCGATTAATAAAGCTTTTTTCAAACTTGCAACTGCATTTGTATAATCTGGATTTACAGAGTTCATGTAAGCTTTACCAATGTAAATGAATTCATCTACGTCTTTACGCTTAATATCTTTTGTTGCCAAAGCAAAGTTAGCTTGTGCACTAGCAGTGTTTTTATTATCAAGATCGATTTGACCTAAACCAATATAGTTTAAGTTTTTCTTATCTGATGCTTCAATTCCGTTTAAGTAATATATTTTAGCAGAATCAACAACACTCTGATTTAAGTAAATATTACCTAAAACAAAATTAGCTTCTCCATCAGAAGGTTTAGCTTTGATGATTGATTTAAGTAATGATTTTGCTTTTTGAAACTGTTCAGCATCGATTGCCTTTTTTGCTTCTTTAATGTCTTGCGCATTTGCAACAGAAGCTGTAGCAATCATAGCAAGACTAAAAATTTTAAATTTATTCATCTTTATAGTAATTAATTTATTCTTTATCGTTTATAATTTGACTTCTAATATTGAATTTTCTGCCTGGAGTCTTTACAGGCATTAACCCAGATTTCAAAACTATTCTTTGACCAATCTCACCAGCCATGAAAGAGGCAAGTCCCATTCCTAGTCCAGAATAACCCTGACAGTTTATAATAAACAAATCACGTGCCAAAGGATATTTGTTTAATGCTATGTTAGTTTGACTAGGGCTGTAATATTCATTATCATTTAACCCCTTAACACTTAAAACATCAATTTTCTTTATTGTCTCAACCATGTCCGGTGACGGCTGTGACAGCCAATTCACTCCAACAACACCAATCATTTCATCATTTTCTGAAACAAATTTAATAACTTCATCATTTGTTTTGAAAGAAAAAACACCTGCAGAAGGGAAATCTTTTACTTTCGCCAGTTCTTTCATATAGCGTACTGTGCTGGAATTTGGATTGTCAAAAACAATTCCTTTTATCTTAGAATCACCTTTACCCTGTAAAAAATCAATTACAGTTTTCAACGCAATTAATGTATCATTATTGTTCTTTTTTGCAATTAAGGCAATTCCATCAACTGCAAAAGGTGTAACTCTAGGTTTAATTTTACTTTTTTCGAATCTTCCTAATTCTTCATTAGTCAATTTTCTAGCTGTTACAACAACTTTAGCTTTCTTATTTAACAGGTCGTTAATAAGCTCCACTTCTGACTTTGGCTTAACGGTAATCTTAGCATCGTAATATGTCCCTTCAAAAACAGCAACCTGATCATCGACAATTTGCTTTATAGTTTCATCAACAGTAACATCAACTGATCCTTTTAAAATTGTTTCGTTTTCAGATTCATTTTTGCTTTTTTGGTTGCACATAACAAACAAAAAAACAAAAAGAACCAAACCAACAACTTTACTATATTTTAACATAATTACTCTGTATTAGAATTTATCAATCGCAGAAAACGTATTGCAGAATATACAATAAGTAATCCACCAAAAGCATATCTGTATTTAGGCTCCATATTTAAAGGAAGTTTTTCCCAAAACATAATCATTAAACCCAGCACAAGATATATTAAAAAAAACAGTATTCCTAAAACAAGAAGAAATCGCTCTTTGAGCGATTTCTTCTGAATATTATTAAGCATATCTTTTAACATTATTCTGCAGATTGAATAGTAATAGGTAAAGAGTAAAGAACCCTAACTTTTTTACCATTTTGCTCGCCGGGAGTCCATTTTGGACATTTTTTAAGAACACGAATTGCTTCTGCTCCTGTACCGTAACCGATATCCCTTAAAACTTTAATGTCGGTTAATGAACCGTCTTTTTCAACTACAAAAGTAACGTAAACTTTACCTTTTAGACCTTCTTCTTCCGGAGTCTTGTAATTATTTCCTACGAATTTGTAGAATTTATCCATCCCTCCAGGGAAATCAGGTTTTACTTCGATACCAGCTGTGTTGTATACACTGTTATCTTCTTCTACGACTTGAGAAACTGGTCCTGTACCTACTGGCTCATCAACAGTTAAAACTGCATCCGGATCTCCTTTGATAGTTTCATTACCTACTTTCTTGTCTTTCAAATCCTCAATTTTTGGAGGATCTTCAGTAACTTCTTCCGCTTTAGCAACAACCGGTTTTGTAAATTTCACCTGATCCACTTTTGGTGGTGGTGGTGGTGGTGGTGGTTGATTCGGCTTTACTTCCTCTTTTTTAGGAGGTAATTTCACTGTAGCAATCTTAACATTGTTATCTACTTCTTCTTCACCAGATTCTGGTAAAAAACTAGCAATAAGAGGAGCTGCAACAGCAAAGCTAAAAATTATCGAACCTATGATAAGCGCTTTTACCGTAGTTTTGTTGTTCGATTTTCTTAACTCGTATGCACCATATATCTTATTACGTCCTTCGAATACGATATCAAGCCACGTGTTTTTAATTATATCTAATTTCATTTTCTTGATTATTAGGATGTTAAAACAAGATAACCCTTATTTTTTCTCTATCAATTTTGTTTCCTCTGGTGTAAACTCAGGAACAATAGCATACGTATCAACTTTAGTAATCGCCATTTCATCCAATATATCTACCAAATTACGGTAATTTGATTTTTTAGTTGGTTTGATAATAACAATAATTCCCTGTTTAGGCTTCCCTTTAGCAGCAGAATATTCTAAAACTGTTTTCTTTCTTTTAAGCAGTTCTCTACGAATCCCATCTTTACCATATGCAATATCTTTAGGTCCACCAATAGGTTTTTCTAACAATCCCATATAATAAGTCAATTTATTATCCGCACCAAGTATTACAGTCATTGTACGATTTTCATCTACTTTCGTGTCCACTGTTTTAGTCGTATCATCATCTTTATTTGGCAAAGACAAATCCATCGATTGAGGTTTTGACAACGATGTGGTTAACATGAAGAATGTGATCAATAAGAATGCCAAATCCACCATAGCCGTTAAATCGACTTTCGAGTTTTGCTTTTTACTTCTTACCTTGCCACCTTTTCCGCCACCACCGTCGCCGGTATTTAATTCAGCCATTTTAGTGTATCTTTTTTAATTAAAAGTCTTTTCCTCTCGTACCTGTAACTAAGTTAAAGGAATTGATTTTCTGATCTTGTAAAATATCCATAATTTTTTTAATTTTTGGATATTCTTCTTTAGCATCTCCTTTAATTGCAATCTGCAATTCTTTATCATCTAGATCAATCGCAGCTCTTCTTGAAACTAACAACCATTCTTTTAATTGATTATCTAAAGAATCTATTGGAATTCCAGGTTGATCCGCTTTTACTCTTTCAGCTGAAGTCATACCAATGATTTGTTTTAAACTTGTTACAGGAACACCGAAGTCATCCATCAAAGCAAATTTAGTTTTATCATCTTCTGAAAAAGTCACACCGAATTTTGCCCCCATTCCTTCAAGAGTTCTTTTACGAATCTCTCTTCCTTTTAGGTCAAAAAACACTTTGCTTTTCCCATCTTTATCTTTACCTACTGTAATAATTGCCAAATCAGTATCTGGTAATTTAAATTCAGCAACAGATGCAGGCATATCTACAGGAAGTGCTTCAGGCACCTTAGCAGTAGCGGTCAAAATAAAGAACGTAAGCAAAAGGAACGCAACATCACACATGGCAGTCATATCTGTCGATGTTGACTTTTTTTTCATTTTTATTTTAGCCATTCTCTTTTATTTTATTTTGATATAATTAATTATAATTATTAATATCAAAAATTAATTATTGTTTCAAACTTCCTCTGAATCTTCTGTAAGTATTCACGATTGTAGTACCAGCCTCATCGATAGAGTAAGTTAAATCGTCAATTTTAGCAGTAAAGAAGTTGTAAGAAACGATTGCTAAGATAGAAGTAGAGATACCTGTTGCAGTGTTGATAAGTGCTTCAGAAATACCAGTTGCAAGAGCAGCTTGATCTGGAGTTCCAGCAGAAGCTAACGCACCAAAGGCTTTAATCATACCTGATACAGTTCCTAATAATCCTCCTAAAGTTCCTAATGATACTAAAGTAGAGATAATAGTCATATTTTTTTCTAACATTGGCATTTCTAATGAAGTTGCCTCTTCGATTTCTTTGTGGATTACTTCTGAAGCTTCTTCACTGTTGAAACCTTCTTTTTTAACGTCTTGATATTTAATCAAAGCAGATTTAATTGCGTTTGCAACTGAACCTTGTTGTTTGTCACATGAAGCGATAGCAGCCTCGATGTTTCCTTCTTTAATACTTCCTTGAACGCTTTTCATGAATTTGTCAAGGTTAGATTTTCCAGCAGCTTTACCGATAACAATGAATCTTTCAATTGAAAAAACAACAACCATTAAAAACATACCTAATAATACTGGTACAATAAATCCTCCTTTATAAACTTGTCCTAATGTATTGATTGGATGTCCAGTTTCAGGGTTACCTCCTTCGAAGTTAGACGCATCTCCCATGATTACTTTCCAAATAAACACCCCAACCAAAATACACGCAACAATAATGATTCCTGTAATCATCCCTCCTCCATTTGAAGTGCTTTCTTTTTTAACTTTAACGTTTGCCATTAGAATCAATTTTAATATTTTTAAATAATTTTCATTTTTTAGTTATATTTAACTTGTAGGGTAGCAAATTTATACGTTTAGTTTAAATAAAAAAACTTTTTTTAATTTTATTGAAGGAAATTTAACGTCAAATTAAAAAATATCTCATTAATTTGTCGCCATCATTTTTATGATAAAACAAAAAAAAAGGCGATTAATAAAAAAATTACAACGTTTTAGTGAATATTCAAACAATCCATTGAAATCTTCTTAAAAAGCTGCGAATTTATTTTTTATGTTTATTCCAATCAAAAAAAGCATTTTCCTACTAAAAAAAAGATAGTTATTTTGTTAAAAAACCAAACAAAACCCTTATAATCATCTAAATTACAAATAAAAACATGAATAAAAAAGATAATTTCATTCAGGACATAAACAACGGTTATTCTGCTAAGGGCGACTCTATTATTTTGGGTGGTGCAATTTTAGATGGTGAAGCAATTGCTGAGGCTCACGTCAAGATTCCTTTAAAGACATTAAACCGCCACGGTCTTATTGCCGGAGCAACCGGAACTGGAAAAACAAAAACAATTCAGGTTTTTTCTGAGCAGTTATCAAATGCCGGAATTCCTGTTTTAATGATGGATATTAAAGGTGATTTTAGCGGTATTGCAAAAGAAGGAAAAGAGGAAGGTTTTATTACAGAGCGCCACGCTAAAATAAATATACCTTATAATGTAGCTGCATTTCCGGTTGAATTAATGTCGCTGTCTAAACAAAACGGAGTTCGTCTGCGTGCAACGGTTTCTGAATTTGGTCCGGTTTTATTTTCGAGAATTTTAGATTTAAATGATACGCAAGCCGGAGTTGTTGCTGTTATTTTTAAATATTGTGATGACAAGCAAATGCCTTTGTTAGATTTAAAAGATATCAAAAAGGTTATCAATTATATTACCGAAGAAGGCAAAGAAGAAATCGCAGCCAGTTATGGCAAAATTTCAACTGCTACAACCGGAACGATTCTTAGAAAAATCATTGAACTGGAGCAGCAAGACGGAGATTTGTTTTTTGGTGAATTGTCTTTTGAAACGGATGATTTAATGCGAATTGACGAAAACGGAAAAGGTTATGTAAATATCATCCGCTTGACGGATATTCAGGATAAACCAAAATTATTCTCCACTTTTATGTTAAGTCTTTTGGCAGAGATTTATCAAAAAATGCCTGAAAAAGGAGATGCAGAACAGCCTGAACTGGTTATATTTATAGATGAAGCCCATTTAATTTTTAATGAAGCCAGCAAAGCGTTATTAGAGCAAATTGAAACGATTGTAAAATTGATACGTTCAAAAGGTGTCGGAGTTTATTTTGTTACTCAAAATCCAATGGATGTTCCGAGTGGAGTTTTGGCACAATTAGGATTAAAAATTCAGCATGCACTTAGAGCTTTTACAGCAAATGATCGTCAGGCGATTAAAAAAACAGCGGATAATTACCCAACTTCTCAATATTATAAAACTGATGAATTGCTTACAAGTTTAGGAATTGGAGAGGCTTTGGTAACAGCTCTAAACGAAAAAGGAGTTCCAACGCCGCTTGTTGCTACAATGATGCGTGCGCCACAAAGTAGAATGGATATTTTATCGGCTTCAGAAATTGATGAAATAAACGGAAAATCGAAACTGGTTAAAAAATACGCTGAGGAAATTGACCGCGAAAGTGCTTTCGAAATCTTAACTAAAAAAATAGCTGATGCTAATGAAGTCGCTGCTCAACAAGAAGAACAAGCTCCAACAAAATCTTCAAAATCAGAACCAAGCACTACAGAGGTTGTTACAAAATCTGTTCTTAAAGTGGTAACAAGCGCTACTTTTATAAGAGGTGTTTTTGGCGTTTTATCAAAATTTTTAAAAAAGTAAAAAATATTAAACCATATAAGTTATATAAGTTCATTTAATTCATATGGCGAATTACATTAAGCTAAATATTAAACCCGACAGGTTTTAAAAATCTGTCGGGTTTAATTTTTATGCGTAAAGCATTT
Source organism: Flavobacterium panici (assembly GCF_903819335.1). Lineage (GTDB taxonomy): Bacteria > Bacteroidota > Bacteroidia > Flavobacteriales > Flavobacteriaceae > Flavobacterium > Flavobacterium panici. The sequence continues at coordinate 13,259 of NZ_CAIJDE010000032.1, forward strand.
TATATTAACTTATATCACTTATATGGTTTAAAAAAAATTATGCTTTTTGAAGTAAATCCAAAATTTTATTTTCAACTTCTGCTGAGTTCCAGATATTTTCTATGTTATCCAGTTTTAAAACTTCTTCCATAATTCCGTTTTGGAAATCTCCAATTGCCAAAGCTTCGGCATATGGGCGATCACTAAAAGTAACGCGGCTGTAGAGCGGTATCCATTTATCCGGATGTTTATCTGAAAATACTTTTTCTATTTTCTTTTGTAATAAGAATTTTTCATCTGCCGTTTTGGTACTCATTTCCATGAAATTTCGGTACGAAAGTTCCGCAATTGCATCGGCATTTGGTTTGCGTGAAATTTGATATTCAGCGAAAATCTTTTTCCAGTCGTTTCCAAATTTCTCAATCATTTCGTTCAGAACCGTAATATCTTCAAAACCGGCATTCATTCCTTGTCCGTAAAACGGAACAATAGCATGGCAGGCATCTCCAATTAAAGCAATTTTATCTTCGTAAGTCCACGGAAAACATTTCATGGTTACCAAAGTACTTGTTGGATTTTTAAAGAAATCATTTGCCAGTTCCGGAATCACTTCAATCGAATCCGGGAAATTTTTCTCAAAGAAATCTTCCACCATTTTACGATCTGTAAGCGACTCAAAAGAATTAGCGCCTTCAAAAGGCATAAATAATGTGCAGGTAAAACTTCCGTCAAGATTAGGAAGCGCAATTAACATGTACTCGCCTCTCGGCCAAATATGAAATGAATTTTTATCTAATTTATGAGTTCCGTCAGCGTTTGCAGGAATATTCAATTCCTTATACCCCATATTTAAAAATTCCTGCGAATAATTAAACATGCTCTGACGCTGCATTCTGTGGCGGATTCTCGAAAAAGCTCCATCGGCACCAAAAACCATATCGTATTTTCGCTCTTCCCACTCGCCTCTTTCACTTTCGCCAATGTGCAAAGTTGCATCACTCAGCGTTACATCCCAGATTTTTTGTTCAAAATGAAATTCGGCTCCTGCATTTTCGGCTAAATCAATCATTTTACGGTTTAGCTTTCCTCTGGAAATCGAATAAATCGATTCGCCTTCCTGTCCATAATTCTGAAAATTGAGTTTATCGACTAAATGGATGGCACGTTTATCCATAGGAATTGCAATTTCCCGAACCGCATCTCCAATTCCAACGCCGTCTAGCGCTTTCCAACCACGATTAGACATTGCAAGATTAATAGAACGGCCGGAAAAATTTATTTTTCGAATATCAGGGCTGCGATCATAAACATGAACTGTGTGACCTGCTTTTTTAAGATAAATTGCCAACAGCGATCCTACAAGTCCAGAACCTACAACAGCAATTTTTAGTGAAGTTTGCATCGGGGAAAATCTAATATATAAGATCGTAAAAATAAGTAATAATTGTACATAAGCTTTAAATTACAACAAATATTTAACCTTAAATACCAATATTTAGCTGGGCATCTACAACCATTTTCATAACAAATTCCTGTTTTATTAGATTTATTTAGATTTTCTAAAGAAGTAATTTCGTTTAAAGAAAAATCTTAAATGAGGAAAAAAATCTCGCAAAGTCGCGAAGACGCAAAGTTTTTTAAAACAATAATAAGCTACTGTTTGTCATTTCGACGAAGGAGAAATCTCCACGAGTAACTCCGCAACGAGAATCTAATCTTTGTCGAGCTTCTTGCGGAGATTTCTCCTTCGTCGAAATGACATAAAATGAAAAAAACCTTTGCGTCTTCGCGACTTTGCGAGAAACCCTCTCCAGCATTTAAAAAACTTAATTCAAAAAGACATTAATAAACCAACCACAATGAACAGCGAAATTTTACAATCAGAAATCATTTTAGAAAATGAAAAAGTATTATTGATTCCATTTGAGAATGAAAGAAACATCGAGCTCAAAGAAATTATTTTTGATGACGAAATCTGGAAATATATGGGAATGTATGTTCGCAACGATCAGGATTTCGAAAATTACATTCAAAGCATCTTAAAACAAAAAGCAGACGGAATTTGTTATCCATTTCTTATTATAGACAAAGCTTCAAATAGAGTGGCCGGAAGTACCCGTTATGGCTATTTAAATCATGCGAGCCAAAAATGTGAAATTGGCTGGACTTGGTACGGGAAAGATTTTCAGGGAACTGGTTTAAACAAAGCCTGTAAATATGAATTATTGAAATTTGGCTTCGAAAATATTCAATTTAAAAGAATACAATTCAGCGCTGATCTTGAAAATTTAAGATCGCAAAGAGCGATTGAAAACTTGGGGGCTTTAAAAGAAGGTTTATTTAGAAATAATTATATCGATTCTGAAGGAAACAGTAAAGACGATGTTTATTATAGCATAATTTTAGAGGAATGGCAGCATACTAAGCGAGATTATTTTGGGGAGTTTTTATAGATTAAAAAACAAAACACTAATAATCAAATAAATAATTCCAGACGTTATAATAAAAAAACTATTTTAGCTTAAATTATTCTCTAAAGTAATATTCAGGTAACAAGTTCGATATAACTTAAAAATCATAATATTTATAATTTATGGAAGAAGAGTACGCTAAAATCCAAGAAAGTTATGCTGATTTTCTGAAAGAAGTAAAAAGAGTTATTGAAAAACTTTTAATTGACCATAATATACCGATAGCATTTAATATTTATGGGAGACTTAAAAAACTTGATTCTATTCAAGAAAAAGATAGCTCAAAACGATTTAAAATAAAAAAAACTATTACTGAACTTAATGACCTAGTGGGTCTTCGAATTGTACTACTTTTTCCTGAATATAAGGATCAAGTTACAAATTTGTTGCTTCAAGAATTTAATCCAGCTGTCGAATATAAAAAAGAAAGCCCGATTGTAGACAAATTTGGATATAGTTCAACACATTTAATATTGGAAGTTAAAGAAGATTGGATAAGAACACCTGATTTTAAATATCATCAAAATAAAAAAATAGAAGTTCAAATTAGAACTCTTTCAGAACATATTTGGGCCGAAACTTCTCATTCATTATCTTATAAAAGAGAAGAAAATATTCCACAAGTTATAAGACGAGATTTATATCGACTATCTGCTTTACTTGAAGTTGTTGATGATAAGTTACAAAATATTAAAAATGATGTTGTAAAACATTTTGAGCAGACTGAAAACTCACCATTTGAACAAATTTTAAAAATGGATTTAAATCCAGAAACTTTTAGAAGAATCATGAAAGAATCTTCAAATGATAATTATAATGTAAATGATAATTTTAATCGAGAACTCAGTTCAAAAGTCGAACACGATTATAACATCCTTACAACAAGAGCGTTACACGAGTTAATATATAATAAATTTATTTTAGACGATTATTCTGATGAAAAATTTATTAGCAAAGTTTTTGATATACTAGATCACTATAAAGCTGAAATTGATAAAAAACAAGAGAAAAAAGAACAAGAGGAAATATAATATTAAGTAGCAAAAAAACATACAGACAACCAAAAAATGAACCTCTACTCAGAACATTACGTAACTCAAAAAGCTGAAAGGTTCGTCAATAAAATTTGGTGTTTAAACAACAGCATCGGCAAAAGCTTTATTGAAAACAAACTCGTTTTACCAAACGGCTGTTTTAATCTTGCCATTGTAACTGGGAATGCTATAGAAGTTCATACAAGTAAAAATAAATACGAAATGAACGAAGGTGCTTACTTTTGTTCGCAAATGACCAATAAAGTTTTGGTGAATATTCAGCCGAAAACCAAAGTTACTATAATACAGCTTCATACATGGACGCTTTCGATGTTTCCTAAATATGATTTAAGTAATTTTACAGATTCTATTCTTAAAATTAATCCTGAAGAATTGCCTTTTAAAGTTCAAACTGATGCAGAAATTGAAACTTTATTGAACACCATAAATACTTATTTTGAGGAATTGTCTGATTTACATTCAGATAAAAATATAATCGAAAAAATCTGCGAAATCATTAAAAATCAGGAAGAAATTTCGGTTTCAGAAATTAGTTCTTATTTAAAATCATCGCAACGATTGCTGCAGATTAAATTTAAAACAGCAACCGGACTTACGATTAAAAAATACATTCAGATTTTGAAGTTCAGGAAATCGGTTGATCAAATGGTAAATTCTGATTTAGAAAAACTAAAACTAACCGATGTTGCATTGTACAACAAATATTTTGATCAATCGCATTTTATAAAAAAGTTTAAAGATGTAACGAAAACAACGCCAAAGATGTTTGATCCCAATTCCTATTTTCTTTCGCAAAAAAGGTAAGTTTTCGCTTTTATACTATTTTTCATATTTTGATTGATGTAATATTGCAAATCATTAATCATCAATCAATCACAATGAAAATCAATCACACTTTTTTTCAATTAAAACTTATTTTAATTGGAATTTTACTTTTTCAGATCCAATTTGGATTTTCCCAGGAAACCGAAAACTCAGCTTTGTACAAAATCATTATGTCAAAAGACAGTCTTCTTTTTAATATTGGTTTCAATACTTGCAACATCAAACAATTTGAAGATTTATTAACTGAAGATTTTGAGTTTTTTCACGACAAAGATAGTATTTCAGACAAAGGTCGATTTTTAAAAACTCTAAAAAACGGATTATGCGGATCGCCGACAACGTATCAATCCCGAAGAGAATTAGTTGACGGAAGCACAGAAATTTATCCAATGTACAAAAAAGGTGTTTTGTATGGTGCGATACAAATAGGAACGCACCGTTTTTATGAAACTTCGGCGGGAAAGCCGGAACAATTTGGAAGCATAGCAAAATTTACCCACGTTTGGCTTTTAAAAAATAAAGATTGGAAATTAGCGCGATCATTGAGCTACAATCATCAAATGACAAGTTCTGCACCAACGAAATCAAACCTTTTTGATAATGACGATTTAACCGAAAAATGGCTGAAAGAAAACAAAGTTCCTGCTTTAGGAATCGGCATTATTACAGATGGAAAACTGAAACAGGTAAAAGTTTTTGGTGAACTAAAAAAAGGTGTTACCGCGCCATATAATACCATTTGGAACGTAGCTTCTTTAACAAAACCTATCACTGCGATTACGACTTTAAAATTAGTGAGTTCAGGAAAATGGGATCTTGACGAGCCGCTTTATAAATACTGGACAGATCCTGATATTGCAAATGATCCTTATTTAAAATTATTGACTACGAGAATTGTTTTAAGTCATCAAACTGGTTTCCCAAACTGGAGATTTTTAAATAAATCTAAAAAACTGGATTTCAAATTCAAACCTGGAACAAAATATCAATATTCTGGCGAAGGTTTTGAATATCTGCGAAAAGCATTAGAGAAAAAATTCCATAAAACATTAGAACAATTAGCATCAAAATTGGTTTTTGAACCAATAAAAATGAATGATTCGCAGCTTATCTGGAATGATAAAATTGATCTTTCTAGATATGCCATTAATTATGATAACAAAGGAAATGCGTATGAACCGGTTAAGAATAAAACTGCAAACGCCGCCGACGATTTATTAACGACTATTGAAGATTATGGAAAATTTCTTTGCAGTGTTATAAACAGCGAAGGCTTAAGTAAAAAAGTGTTTGACGATATGAACGCGCATCAGGTGACAACTAAAAAAGATAAATATTTTGGTCTTGGTTTTGAGATTTATGATTTCGGAAACGGAGAATATGCTTTATCACACGGAGGCGCAGATCAAGGTGTTCAAACGCTGTTTTTTATACTTCCTAAAACAAAGCAAGGTCTTGTTGTTTTTACCAATGTTGATGACGGTTATAAAGTATACAAAGATTTACTCTTGCATTATCTTGGAGAAAACGGGCAAAAACTAATCGATATTGAAACGAAATAATTCTCCCGAAAATCAATATTATAAAACTACAGCTATGCCAAAAATGATCAATATATTAGTTCTCTTTATGTTATTTTTAAGAAGAGAAGCTATTGCGCAAACCAATTCAGAGATTTTAAAAATGGATCTTTTAAAAACTGAAATTATTAAAATGGACAGTTTACTTTTTGATGTTGCATTCAATCAATGCGATGCTGCTCTATTCAAAAAAATAATTTCAGAAGATGTTGAGTTTTACGATGACCGCTCTGGATTGAATATATCTCAGGCAAATGAAATCAAATCGTTGATTTCAAAATGTGAGAGCCCGGAAAAATTAACCAGAAAATTAAATTCCTGTACAATTGATAAATTAGGCGATTTTGGAGCTGTACAATTAGGAGAACACACTTTTTATGTTGATGGCGTTCCAAAAGGAACCGGAAAATTTGTTCATATTTGGGAAAGAAATGGTAAAGATTGGAAATTGAAACGAATTGTGAGTTACGAGCATAGACCTTATAAAAACTAACCCCTAGTTAATACTCAAATTCTTTTTTAGTAAATGAATGAAAAAAATCGATGAATGTTGAAACCAAATTGTAATTCAATCGTCTAACATTTTAAGCATCCGAATTTATTCAAGTAAAAAAAATCGTACTTTCGATTTCATTTTTATTGAATATCTAATTGTTAGAAGTTTCAATTATCAATCAAAACGCATCATTCATTAACTAAACCCATAACCAGGATTATGAAAAAATCAATCAAACTCATCGCACTCTGCGCAATACTATCGTTTTTTACAATAACTACTTTTGCGCAGGATAAAGCAAAACAAATCGAAGATCTTTTAGCTAAATACACTGAATACGGACAATTTAACGGATCTGCGTTAGTGGCAGAAAATGGAAAAGTAATCTTTAAAAAAGGTTTTGGCCAAGCTAATATGGAATGGAATATTCCAAATCAACCTGATACTAAATTTAGGTTAGGTTCTATCAGCAAACAATTTACGGCGTTTTTAATTGTAAAACTGGCTGAAGAAGGAAAAGTAAAACTTGATGTTCCAATCACAACTTATTTACCGGATTATCCAAAAGAAAACGGTGATAAAATCACGATTCATCATTTGTTAACGCATACATCCGGAATTCCAAATTATACTTCTGCACCAAACTTCCTTAGAGAAAAAAGCCGTAACCCAAGTACTCCTGAAGAGTTTGTAAAAACGTTTAATAAACTGCCTCTGGATTTTAAGCCAGGCGAAAAATTTAGTTATAGTAACTCAGGTTACTTTTTATTGGGTTATATTATCGAAAAAATTACAGGAAAAACATACGAGCAGTATTTACAAGAAACTATCCTTACACCTTTAAATCTGGTAAATACAGGTTTTGACCATAGCGAAGTTATACTTAAAAACAGAGCTGCCGGTTACGAAAAACAAGGCAAAAACTATGTTAACGCTTCTTTTATTGACATGAGTATTCCGTATGCTGCAGGATCTTTATACTCAACTGTAGAAGATTTATATCTTTGGGATCAGGCGCTTTATGGCAATAAAATACTTTCAGAAAAATCAATGGAATCTTTATTTAAATCTTACATCTCGTCTGGAAATGAAGGTTACGGATACGGATGGTTTTTATCTGAAGAGAAAATTGGTGGTAAACAATATAAAATTATAGAGCACGGCGGAGGAATTAACGGATTTAACACAATCATTTCCCGCGTGCCTGCTGATAAAAATTTAGTTCTTTTATTGAACAATACCGGCGGAACAGTTTTAGGCGAAATGAATGAAGCCATTCGTAATATTCTATACAACCAGCCATACAATCAGGCAAAAAGATCAATGGCTCTTGAACTTTTAGAAGTTTTTAAAACCAAAGGAACAACCGCTGGCGTAGATACTTATAAGAAATTGAAAAACGATTCAACTTATGGTATTAAGGAAGGTGACATGAATAATGTTGGCTACCAATTATTGCAAACTGGAAAAAAGAAAGAAGCCATAGAAATTTTTAAAATTAATGTAGAAGCTTTTCCAAAATCTGGAAATGTTTATGATAGTTTGGGCGAAGCTTATTTAGCCGATGGAGATAAAAAACTGGCTTTAGCCAATTATTCAAAATCTGTTGAACTTGATCCTTCAAATGAAAATGGAAAAAAAGTAGTAGAAGAACTTTCAAAAAATAAATCAAAATAATTTTTAGAAAATCTCTTAAATCAACTCCGGTAAAATCGATTCAAAATCTTTTTTATCGGAGTTCTTTTTGTTATAACTTGTAACATTCAAACTTTATGATTTATCATAAAAAATATTATTTTAGCCGTACCCAAAACAACTAAAATAACCTATGAAAAATCTAAAAAAGCACGCTTTTCTGGCTTTATTGTTATGCCTTTTAATCCCAACTATTTGTATTTCGCAGACAAATTCTCCATCTGCAAAAATGCCCTCACAGCAAAATAAAATCATAATTGATAAAATCGTCGAAGCGGCTCATTACAAAAATTATGTAATTGATTATTGTCTTTCTAAAATAAACGAAGCTTCTGCAAAAGAAGGCTGGAACGAACAAAAAGCAATGGAAATTACGGAAAGCATTAATTACAAAAACTTTAGAGATGCGATCTACAATCTTTTTGTTGTTTATGATGAAGTTGAACTGGAAACTTTGCTAAAAGCATACGAGAAAGACACTGCCTATCAAACCCAAAATATTATGACGACAAGTAAAGTCCTTACTAATAACCTGAATATTTTTGCTAATGATATTGTGAAAGGGAAGTATATTTCGAAGTAAAAAAGTGGCTAAGTTTCTAAGACACTAAGATTCTGAGTTTTCTTAAAGTCTCAACATCTTTGTCAAAGTTTTAAACTTTGACAAAGATTTCGCAACACAAAACTTGAAACCTGAAACTTGAAACTTGAAACAAAAACAAACTACCCTTTAGGTTTCAAAACCAGTTTAGTCGACGTTTTTATAATTTCCTCTTTATTTAATTTCATTTTTCTGAACTTTCCGGCGTTGTACATTTCTGCCTGATCGCTGTAATGTTTGCTGAACGGATTTCCTGATTGTCCCGTTGGCAGAATACTCCAGCTGTTTTCAATATCTGAGAAATCTACAATTCTTCTGGTTGAAGGACCGCCTTTTACATAATACTTTCCTTCATTATTTAGTCCAAAGAATAAATTATTAATTACTTCATTTGATCCCGGAGAAGCAAAAGGCCCAACATTAAATAAACCGCGAAGTGCAGCAACTTTTCCTAGCGGATGTTCGTGTTCAACGGTGTGAACTTCTCCCCATTTCCAATCAGTAATTGTGGTTCCTAATTGTTTTTGAAGATCTGAAATCGCTTCATGAAACGATTTTGAAACGATGTCTTTTCTGGTTTCTTTTACATTTTTGGTTTTGATATTATCCCACCAAACCGAGTTTTCATTTTTAACCTGATTCGCAATAACTTGTTTTCCAACAGAAATTCCTAAAAACATATTGAAATTGTCTTCGCCCATTTCGTCTTCAAAAGTATTTTTCAAATAAAGATAAACCCATTTATTGTAAATCGTTGGCGCAACATCTTCCAGGTTTGTAGTTCCTTTCCAGGATTTTAAAACTTTTATGGCTTCTTTTTCTGATGCCGAAATAGAAGTAAGATCAATATTCGAAATTAGGTTTTGAACCGTTCCAACTGCAACTTCCGATGTATTATCGTAAATCATTTTACTGATCGCTTCTTTATCCCAATCTGATTTTGCATCCATTAAACCAGAAATTCTTTTCGCACGATCTTCGGGCAGATAATATCCCGGATATAAATAACCATCAATTGGTTCCGGCTGATTATTGGCAGAATATACATACCCCCATTTCGGATTTTCAGCCGATGGGTTTTTAGAAAAATCTAAATATTCTACAATATCATCTTTCCCACTTGAACCGTCTAAAATTAAATGTGTATTTACCCCTTTGTTATGTTTATATAATTTCCCTGTCGCCCACCAACCTACATTTCCTTTGGCATCGCCGTACATCACATTCAATCCCGGCGCAGCAATTAAGCTCGCGGCTTTTTTAAAATCGTCTTTGTTTTTAGCATGTGAAAGACCATAAGCAGCATCCAGAATTTGAATGGGCTGATGCGTGTAAGTCCACAACATTGCAATTGGATTTTTACGATCCAATCGTTCCAGCAAATCATTCATAATTGGTCCGTGTCGGCTTGACTTAATCGTCAACACAACATCCGAAGTATCTTTTACTTTAATTGTTTTTTTTCTGATTTCGTAATTCGCAAAACCTGTTGGTGTTTGATATTGATTAGAATCACCGTCTTTATTTTTTTCCTGATAAAAATCGATGTCATCATTTTCAAACATTGTTAAACCATAGGCATAATCGCGATTGTGCGCCAATAACGGAAACGGAGTTCCTGCCAGATAACAGCCATATAATTCATGTTTGGGAGTTACAATATGTGCTTCGTACCAAGTTGCCGGCTGTGAAAAGCCAATATGCGGATCATTGGCAAAAATTACTTTTCCGCTTTTCGTTTTGTGCGGTCCCGCCACCCAGCTGTTACTTCCTATAAATGGGGGAATTGGCGATTTATCTAACAAAGCCGTAATCGATTTTGAAACAGCGGTATAATCTTCGATATTTTCTTTTGAACTTTTAATTTGGGTATTATTGAATTCGCCTTCAATCCCTAAATCTTTCAAATATTCGACTCCATATTTATTTTTAATATCAGTCAATAAAGGATCTGTTTTTTGAGCCATTGCAAAACTAAAAGACATATACCCGAAGATATTATAAACGTCTTTTATGGTGAATTTTTCTTTTTTTACTCCAACCAATGTAAATTCAATTGGCGTTGTTCCTTCTTCTAAATATTGATTAATTCCGTCCAGATACGCTTGCGTCAATTTATAACTTTCGCTGTTTTTATCTAATTTGGCAATGGCTTTCGCCGAAGCCTCTTCGATACCAATTCCGGCAAAAAACTTATCATTTTTAAGCGCCACAGATCCGAAGATTTCCGATAATTTTCCCGGAGCAATTCTGCGAAGCAATTCCATCTGCCATAATCTTTCCTGAGCATGAACATACCCAAGCGCCGTCATGGCATCTTTTTCAGAATCGGCATAAATGTGAGGAACACCATATTCATCAAAATATACCGTTGTTTCTTTCTCGAGATTCTTTAATTCTAATTCTCCTTCATACTTGGGTTTTAAATGAAAAATATAAGCACATAAACCTATTCCAAGTACAACAATAAGCAGTACTAAAAGCAGCAGAAATTTTTTAAATCTTCTCATATTTTGCAAAAGTATAAACCGTGATGTTTGTAAAATGATGTAACCAAAATGAAGAATAATGTAATAATCATCCTTTTTTAAAGCCTAAATTTATGTATTTAAAATCAATCTTATAAATGTCTATATATAAAAAAATAGTAATCGGTGTAATTTCCCTTTTCCTGCTTGTGATTTTGGCAAATATTGGCCTGAATTACTGGATTAAAAAACAGCTTCCGATTATTATTCACGAGAAAAACAAAACCGTTTATAACATCAATTACGAAAAAATTGAAGTTTCTCTATTTTCCCGAAATATCTATGCAGAGACATTATTAGTGAGTCCGAAGAATCAGCCGAAAGACAGCAAAAATGGGCTTTTCTCTAAAATTGAATCTATTACAATAAAACATTTTAATATTTGGGATTTGGCTTTTCGCGATATTATTCAGGCCGAAAGTATTATCATCAATAAACCTAGAGTCATTTTATATAAAAAAGGTGAAAAATTGTTGAATAACAGTAAAAGCATAAAAAGCGAAATCTTTGAACCTTTCCGTAAAATTATTGCTGTTTCGAATATTTACTTAAATGACGGAACTGTCGATGTTGTTTCTTTAGATTCTCAAAAACCTATTTTCAGCATCAAAAAAATCATTCTGAAATTAGAAGGAATTCTGCTTACAGATGCCACTTTAAAAGAAAAAATTCCGCTGCAGTATAATAGTTATGCCTTAGTTATTGATAGTTTATTTTACAGACCAAGTGCATTTTATCATATTAATATTGGAAAAATAAGTACCGAGAAAAATTTTTTAAAAATCAACAATTTCTCTAATCTTCCGCAATTTAAACGCCCCGATTTTATTAAGCGTTTAGATAAAGAAAAAGACATTTACACTTTGAAATTCGACTCGGCTCAAGTTTCAAAAATGGATTGGGGTTTTAAAAACGATCGTTTTTTCTTCAAAGCAAATTCACTTGTAATCAATCATTTTGATGCGAATATTTATCGCGGAAAAATGCCAAAAGATGATTTAAGCAAAAAATATCTGTACAATCATTTATTGCGAAATATAAAATTCCCGCTTCAAATTGATACTTTGCAGGTTCTCAAATCAAAATTAGTTTACGAAGAAGAAATTGACTTTTCTAAAGGTCCCGGAGTTTTAAATTTCGACAAATTCAACCTTCAGGCAACAAACCTACGAAGTGGTTTTGGTTTGAAAAAAACCAACGATGTCAAAATCAAAGTGAAATGTATTTTTATGAAAACTTCACCTCTTAATGTCGATTGGAGTTTTAATGTTCTGGATAAAAATGACGGTTTTCACATTCAGGGCGTGATTTCGAATTTTGATGTGAGATCGATGGGGCAATTCAGCAAACCTTATATGAATGCGTCTTTCACTGGAGTTTTTAATAAATACCGATTTAATTTCTACGGAAATGATAATATTTCAAAAGGAAATGCTTCTTTAGATTATGACGATTTAAAAGTAAAATTATACAAAAAGAAACATCCTGAAAAAGAAGCCAAACTTAAATCGGCAATTGTTAATTTGCTTGTCAAAAACGATTCAAAAGACAAAGCTAAAACCGCCGATGTTGAAATTGAAAGAATTCAGGAAAAATCATTTTATAACTTTTTATGGAGAAGTATTGCTGAGTCTTTGAAGAAGATTTTGATATAAATGCATATACATCAATATAGCCTGCGGTTTCAACCGCAGGAAAACAATATATTTCCGTAAAGAATTCCATAACGCATTCTTACAATACGTTCCCCGTGGTTGAAACCACGGGCTATATTGAAAAAATATACGCAAAGAAAACATAGCCTGCGGTTTCAACCGCAGGAACACAATCAATATCCGTAATGATTATCCGTTTTAAAAAGTTAATGGATTAGTGTTGTTTTTTCGCCACGAATTACACGAATTTTCACGAATTAATTTTTAAAATCCTGCGAATAAAAATTAGTCGAAATTCGTGTAATTCGTGGCAGCTAACCCACAAACCTGACAATTATCAGCTTTTAAAAAAATCCTTTTTTCAATATTTGTCTTTATTTTAATCTGAAAACAAATGGCAAAAATACCTTTACACACTTTTCATATTCCGGTGATGGGTCTTGCATATACAATTGACAGCCCAATTCGCGTGGCGCAATATGGAATTTCGTCTGTTATTGCTCTTGCTGATGATGATTTGATTGAGAAGATGCGTAACTTTTACAGCACTAAATTCAATATTCCGTATGAAGAAATCACGCAGAAATTTCATGATTATCGTGCAGAAAGAATTACCTCTTACCTAAATTTAGTTGATAAAATTGTAAAAGAAAAATTCGAGAATTTTAAAACTGAATTAGCCGAAAGCAAAACTTCCCTTGAAAATTTCATGTCAATGCTTCCTAATACTTCTGATATTAAAAAAGGATTTCAGAATTTATTGGATGACGGAATTGCTTTTAAAGAAAATATTCAGAATTATATCGAAACGAATCTTTTTCCGGGAGAAATCGACGTTAACATTATGACGAAACTGGACAAAGATAATTTCGTTAAAAACGAACAACTTCCAATTGAGTTTAATGACGCTCATGCTGCTTTAAGAGGTTTTGCAAATAGTAATCTGGAATCGTCTGTTGTACTTTCTGCCGGAATGAATCCGAGATTGTTTGGTTACTTTGAAAATTTCAAAGATTTTTTTCCAAATGAAAATAACCAGCTTAAAAAGAAAATTATCTTAAAAGTTAGCGATTTTAGATCGGCAATGATTCAGGGAAATTTCCTGGCTAAAAAAGGCCTTTGGGTTTCTGAATACCGAATTGAATCCGGATTAAACTGCGGTGGTCATGCCTTTGCAACTGATGGACTCTTATTAGGTACTATTTTGGAAGAATTCAAGCAGAAAAAAGAACAACTGATACAATCAGCCCACGATTTAATGATTAAAGCTTTACAGCTAAAAAATGAGGCTTTTCCCGAAAAACCTTTAGAACTAAAAATTACCGTTCAGGGCGGTGTTGGAACTGCAGAAGAACATGAATTTTTATTAGACGAATATCAAGTAGATTCTATTGGCTGGGGCTCTCCATTTTTATTAGTTCCTGAAGCTACTTCTGTAGATCAGGAAACAAGAAATTTATTGATGAATGCAAAAGAAGATGATTTTTATTTAAGTAACATTTCACCTTTAGGAGTTCCGTTTAATACTTTAAAAGGAACAACAAATGAATTTTTAAAACAAAAAAGAATTCACGAAAATAAAGCCGGAAGTTCCTGCCCGAAGAAATTCTTAGCGTTAAGTAAAGAATATGATCCGCATGGAATTTGCACGGCATCTAAAAAATATCAGGATATTAAACTGGGAGAATTAGAAAGTATAAAAGATACTTTATCTGCCGATGCTTTTGAAAAAAGTAAAATCAAAATAACCGAAAAATCATGTTTATGTGTAGGTTTGGCAAACGCTTCTTATCTTGAAAATGATATTAAAGTAAAAGGTCAGGCGCAAGGCGTTGTAATTTGTCCGGGACCAAATTTGGCTTATTTTGATCAGGAAGTTTCTTTAAAAGAAATGGTACAGCACATTTATCAGGGAAAATCTATTTTAAGAACAGACCGCCCGAATTTATTTGTGAAGGAATTAAAGATGTATGTGGATTATTTTCGAAATGAAATTGAAACTATTTCCGGAGAGGCAACCGCAATGCAGCTAAAAAAATGGAATTCTTTTAAAACGAATATTTTACAAGGAATTGAATATTATCAGAATCTGTTTTCATCTACTTTTTATTTTAAAACTGAGGAAGAAAAAATCAAAAATCAATTCGATTTTTATAAATCAGAATTAAATGCGATCCAGATTCCGAAACCTGAATTAGCATAAAACAAAACGCCGATTTAGAATTTCTAAATCGGCGTTTTTAATATATAGAAATTAAAATCTATTCTTTCTTCTTGTTTTTGCTGTCAATAACAGCTCCTGTTCCAGTACCCAATGCAGCTCCGGCTAAACCACCAATAATGGCACCTTCACCTTTTTTCTTACTCACAATTGCTCCGGTTGCAGCACCAACTCCTGCACCAATAACGGCACCTTTAGCAGTTGCACTCCATCCTTTCTTTTTGGTAGTAGTGGTAGTTGTAGTATTTCCGTTTTCAGCTTGTTGATGTACTACAACAACTTTTTGAGATTCAGCTTTCTGCTCCTCTTTTATCTTAGCCATTTCTGTCTTCATTGAATCGATAACACGCTGTTTGTTAATCTCAACTTTCATTGAATCAATACTGGCTTGTTTGGCTTTGTTTAAATCTTCTTTACTTTGATTTTGACAAGAAGTGATAAGTATTGCCGCTAATAATATATATAAGCCTTTCATGATTGTAGTTTTTAAAATTATACATTACAAAATACGGAATATATCACGTGTCAACTATTACATGATTTTTGAGAAACGTTATAAGATTAGAAGATTTTATTGTTTCTCGCAGAATATTTATAGATTCTTGATGTTTTAATCTCGCAAAGTCGCAGAGGCACAAAGTTTTTTTGCCACAGATTTGAAAGGATTAAAAAGATTTCAAAATACGTTGGAAATTTTTACCTTATATTTTGCAGATTAAGCGGATTAATCTTTCTAAGTTCAATAGCGTCCAGCTTCAGCCGGATGAAAAATTGGTTCAAACAAAAAGGCTTTAGCCAAACTATACGTTTGGCTAAAGCCTTTTTAAATTTTATCTTTAATACCTCCAGCTAAAGCTGGAGGCAATTGAAAAAAATCTTTTTAATCCTTTCAAATCTGTGGCAAAAAAACTTTGTGCCTCTGCGACTTTGCGAGATTAATTAATTCTTATTTTCCTAAAATTCCTTTTTTCAAGATTTGTCCAAAGTCATACATATCTTCATAAGAACAATATAAAGGAACTGGTGCCAGACGAATTACGTTTGGTTCACGCCAGTCTGTAATTACTCCGTTTTTCATTAAATAATCAAATAAACTTCTTCCTTCTCCGTGAAGGAAAACAGATAATTGTGAAGCTCTTTCGATTGGGTTTGAAGGTGTAATAATTTCAAAATTACCTGCAACTTCTTTATCAATTTCGTGCAGAATAAATTCTAAATAGGATGTTATGTTATCACGTTTTGCAATTAAGGCATCCATTCCAACCTCAGCAAACATTTCTACAGATGCTAAATACGGCGCTAAGGATAAAACCGGAAGATTACTAATCTGCCATCCGCCTGCTCCGTGAACGGGATCAAAGTTAGGTTCCATTTTAAAACGGCGTTCTTTGTTGTGTCCCCACCAGCCAGCAAATCGCGGTAAATCTGGATCGTTATGATGTCTTTCGTGTACAAAAACTCCCGAAGCATTTCCTGGTCCTGAGTTCATATATTTATAACTGCACCAAGCAGCAAAATCTACATTCCAATCGTGAAGTTCTAATTTGATATTTCCAGCAGCGTGCGCTAAATCCCAGCCCACTTTTGCTCCGGCTTTTTGTCCGGCTGTGGTAATGGTTTTAATATCGAAAACTTGCCCAGTATAATAATTTACTCCTCCAATTAAAACTAAAGCTAACTCATCGCCAACTTCTTCGATTTTTGCTAAAACATCTTCTAAGCGAATATTATGTTCTCCTTCACGACGTTTAATTTCTACAATGGCATCTTCTGGTTTGTATCCGTGAAAATGAACTTGACTCTGAAACATATATTGATCTGATGGAAATGCTTTTTCTTCGCAGATAATTTTATAACGTTTGCCTTTTGGCTGATAAAAAGAAACCATCAACAAATGAAGATTCACCGTCAAAGTATTCATTACGGTTACTTCTGACGGAAGTGCTCCAACAATTTTACTCAACGGTTCTGCAAATCTTTCCTGATAATCCCACCAAGGTTTCTCTGCATAAAAATGACCTTCTACAGCAAGTTCTGCCCAGTCATTCATTATTTCGTCAATATAAGCTTTGGTTCGTTTTGGCTGTAATCCTAATGAATTTCCGGTGAAATATATAACTCGTTTGTCATTAACTTTAGGAAAAATGAATTGTTCCTGATAGTGATTTAGTGTGTCTTTCGAATCTAGCTCTCGTGCAAATTCGCGTGTATTTTGAAAAGTCATTGTGTTTTTGTTTTGTCGGCTAAAATAACAAATTTTGTTTGTTTTGTTTTAAGTTTAAGGTTTCAAGTTGATATGCTTGGTGTTATTTAACGCAAAGTTCGCAAGGATTTTTTTGCTCAGTTTGTTTGCCAAATGCAAAAGAACACAAAGCTTTGCGAACTTTGCGGTTAAATCTTGCGGCGAGCGCCAAACTTGAAACTTGAAACCTGAAACTTGAAACTATTAAAAAACAAAAACCCGACAGGTTTTAAAAACTTGTCGGGTTTCTTTATAAGATCAATTCTAATTATAGAATTAACATCGCGTCTCCGTAAGAATAGAATTTGTATCCTTCTTTGATTGCTTCGTCGTATGCTTTTTTCATTAAATCATGTCCACAGAAAGCAGAAATCATCATTAATAATGTTGATTTTGGTGTGTGGAAATTTGTGATCATACAGTTTGCAATACTGAAATCGTGAGGAGGGAAAATAAATTTATTTGTCCATCCTTCGTAAGGATTTAAAGTATTAGCAGAAGAAACAGAACTTTCGATTGCACGCATAGAAGTTGTTCCTACTGCACAAATACGTTTTTTCTTTGCTTTTGCTTCGTTTACGATATCACAAGCTTGTTGATTAATGATCAATTCTTCTGAATCCATTTTGTGTTTAGATAAATCTTCAACCTCAACTGGATTGAAAGTTCCTAAACCTACGTGTAAAGTTACCTCAGCAAAATTTACTCCTTTGATTTCTAATTTTTTCAAAAGGTGTTTTGAAAAGTGTAAACCAGCAGTTGGCGCCGCTACAGCTCCTTCTTCTTTTGCGTAGATAGTTTGATATCTTTCAGCATCTTCAGCAGTAACTTCTCTGTTGATGTATTTAGGAATTGGAGTTTCTCCAAGTTCTGTCAATTTGTTTCTGAATTCTTCATAAGAACCATCGTATAAGAAACGTAATGTTCTACCACGAGATGTTGTATTGTCGATTACCTCAGCAACTAACGAATCGTCGTCACCAAAATAAAGTTTGTTTCCGATACGGATTTTTCTAGCAGGATCTACTAAAACGTCCCATAAACGCTGCTCTGAATTTAATTCTCTTAATAAGAAAACCTCAATTCTCGCTCCGGTTTTTTCTTTGTTTCCGTACAAACGTGCAGGGAAAACTTTTGTATTGTTAAGAATTAAAACGTCTCCGTCATCAAAATAGTTGATAACATCTTTAAACATTTTATGTTCTATTGTTTGTTTTTGACGGTCAATTACCATTAAACGAGATTCATCTCTATTTTCTGCCGGGAATTCAGCTAAAAGTTCTTTCGGTAAATTGAAATTGAAGTGTGATAATTTCATATTTGAAGTTAGATTTTAAAATATCAATCTTAGACTTTTTTATCTAAAATTTTAAATCGCCTGCAAATATACGATTGTGAGATAGGCGTTGTCAAGTGTTTTGACGTTTATTTTCAAAAGTCCTTGATTTAGTGCGGTTTTAGTAACCATTTAAAATGTTTTTTTTAACCATATAAGTTATATAAGTTCATTTCATTTGGATTCCTTTAACAAAAAAGCCTCTGGTTGAAACCAGAGGCTTATAAAATTACGTTTTATTTAGCTCTTTATTGAAATGAACTTATATAACTTATATGGTTCAAAACTTTACAATTCTGAGATTTGGAAGTTTAAGGCTTTTAAGTCATTCCAGAAATCCGGGTATGATTTTGAAACTACTTCTGCATCGTCTATAATAATTGGCACTTTTATCGCAAGCGGTGCAAATGCCATTGCCATACGGTGATCGTTGTATGTTGCAATATGAATATCGTGATTAATATTTCCTGAACGCTCTAAAGTCAAACTGTCATTGGTTACAGAAATATTTGCTCCTAGTTTTGTAAGTTCAATTTTTAAAGCTTCTAACCTGTCTGTTTCTTTAATTTTTAAAGTATGAAGACCTGTTAAATGACATCCAATTCCCAAACCTAAACATGTTACTACGATTGTCTGCGCAATATCCGGCGTGTTGTTTAATTCGAAATTTACATCCTGATAATTAAATCCTGCCACTTTTTCCAAAGTCATTTTGTTGTTTTGGAAAGTGGTTTTCACGCCCATTTTTTCATAAAGAGAAACTAATTCAGAATCTCCCTGAAGGCTGTTTTCTTTATAACTGCTTAAAGTGATTTTTGCAGCATCGGCCAAAGCCACCAAACTAAAGAAATACGAAGCTGAACTCCAGTCAGATTCTACAACCATTTCCTTTGATTCGACAGATTCTTTAGGATAAACTTTAATTATATTTCCTTCAAAACTTGTTTTTATATCTAAATCATTCAACAAAGCCAAAGTCATTTTGATATATGGAACTGAAGTAATTTCTCCTTCTAATGTCAGTTCTAAACCATTTTCTAGTTTTGAAGCGACTAATAAAAGTGCCGAAATATACTGACTGCTCACATTTGCTGCTAAACTAACTTTTGAAGCAGTAACTTTTTTTCCTTTAATTCGAATTGGCGGATAACCAACTTCTTTTTCATAACTAATCTCAACTCCTAACTGACCTAATGTTTCAACCAAAATTTTGATTGGACGTTCCTGCATTCTGCTTGAACCTGTCATTACAACTTCTCTGCCTTCGTTTACGGCAAAATATGCGGTTAAAAAACGCATTGCAGTTCCGGCGTGGTGAATATCTACAATTTCATCATTACCAATTAATGCTTTCTGCATGACTTCGCTGTCGTCTGAGTTTGAAGTATTGGCTAAAGTAATATTTGGGAATAAAGCTTTTAGTAATAATAAACGATTGGTTTCGCTTTTAGAACCTGTGATATTTAATTGTGAATTATCAATGGTGAATTGTGAATTCGTACTTAATTTTAAATTCATGATTTTAATTATGAGTTGCGAATTATGTGTAATTTAATTCGAGCCTGCAATTTACCACTCCTCATTCATAATTCAAAATTCAACATTGATATTTCACAATTATTTCAATTTATCGTTGTTTTTGTGACGATCTTTATCTCTAACTGATTTCAAGTCCATTTTTTTATCAAAAGCGGCTTGTAAATCGATTCCGGTTTGATTGGCCAGGCATAAAACTACAAATACAACATCTGCCAATTCTTCGCCTAAATCTTTATTTTTATCGCTTTCTTTTTCAGATTGTTCTCCGTAACGACGGGCAATGATTCTGGCAACTTCACCTACTTCTTCTGTAAGCTGGGCCATATTGGTTAATTCGTTAAAGTAACGAACTCCGTGTTCTTTTATCCAGGTATCAACATCTAGTTGTGCATTTTTCAAATCCATGATTACATTTTTTTTAGGACAATTTTTTCATTTTGACTGGCAACAACTTTTTGAAAAATATTTTTCAAACCCGTATATTGCTCTGCTGCAAAAATACTGCTGTTAATTTCTTTTGCGCAGGTTATTTGAATTTTATTTCCTTCGGCAGAAAAATTCAGCAAGTAGATTATATTTTTATCTTCTGTAGCAATTCTAATAGGCTGTGGCAGGGATTCTACTTGAAAGCCTTCTGGAATTTCGATATTCACATTATATTTTTGCTGATTTTTATATCCAAAATAAACCGGCATAACTCTTTGTTCCTGATTAAATGGGTTTTTTGTTCTTGTAAAAAACAATAACGGACTTACGAAAATTTTTCCTCCTATTATATCCGACTGACTGCCTGATGTGAAAGAAAAAGTTTCTAAAACAGGATCTTTGATATTTGATTTTTGGTTCTCAATTTTATAATTTGAAATACTTAAATTTCCTAATTCTGCTTCAAATTTTTCAAGATAATTATCTTGGGTTTTAGCGCCATTTTCTACTCTAAAATGATAGGCATCATAATCTGTTCGAAGAATTCTGACCTGTCCACTCATCTTTCCATCCTGAGCAATTTTTGCCATCAAATTAAAACTTTCTTTAGAAGGATTTGAAGGTTCTAAATCGATCTCTAATGAAGTCCCATCATTTTTTATAAGTCTTCCTTTCCAGTTCAAAACATTTAAAGGTAAAATGTTTGGAGAAGTATATTTGTGTGTCGCGTCAAGTAGAAATTGTTTCCCCTCAATTTCTGCCGCGGCAATGACATAATTAAATCCGGTTCTGGTAGGATATACAGGAAGTCCGTTTTCGATTGTACTTACTAAAACCGGACTTGCTTCTATTCCTGCCAGTCGAAGCATATTGATCAAAATGAAATTAATTTCGGCTACATTTCCTGTTTGGTCTGTATATGCTTTTTTAATTCCTTTATCTGTATAATAACCGTAGTTTTCATTCCAGTTCATTTTGTTTTGAACATAGGTAAAAACCAGATTCAGTCTTTCATTTTGAGATTCTACATTTCCAATTAATCGCTTTACATCTTCGACTAAAAAACTCATTTCATTAAGTTCTTTCCCAAAACTGTTATCTTTAAAAATTGTTTTTGCCACACCTTCCCAAGTCATCGTATAATCTTTTACGGGTTGTTCCGGCATTCTTACTCTTTCCAGCTCGTGCTTAATTGTTCCTTTGTAATTTTCTATGTTATTTACATATGGTTCTTCATACAAAGCCGGGACATTTTTTCCTGAATAATAAGCTTCGATTTGTCGATATGAAAATGAATTGGTTTGATTGTGTTCGTTTTCAAATGACTGGCTTCCTGTAGAAAACTTAGAATCGTTTTCCAGCGGAATCCCTCCTATTAAAATTGGCTTATAAATGTAGAATTCCGGTATTTCTGTTTTATAATAAAAATAGTTAACCGGAATATCGTATTGAATATCAAAGTCAGGGAATTTTACAATATTCTCAGATTTTAAAATATATTTATATTCGATAATTGAACCCACTTTTACATTGGGCAGCGTAATGGCTTTTTCTTTCCAGTAATTATTGATTTTTTTCTTAAATGCTCCTTGATTTTCCAGCTTGGTTTTTACTACGGCGCCATTTTCGAGATTATAGGTAATTGCATCTGAAAATTCTAGTCGGTCTTCGTTTAAGTTTTCATAACCTATATAAAACCGGACTTTTTGATCTGCCCATTTTAATCCTTCTTTTTTGTAAATTTTAATTTTTACTTCACAAACGTGGTTGGCCGTAAACCCTGCATCTTTATTGTAACTAAAATACGTTCTTCCTTTTTTAAATAATATGGCCGCTGAAGCGCTGCTGTCAATTAGATGCACTTTTTCCTTAAGTTCGGCAATTGTTACTTTACCTAATTGATAGTTTTGAGAATTGGCTTTTACGATAAAAACAAAGAAAATTATAGCAATTAAAAATTTTGGCAACCTCATATTATATCCTTTTTAATACTATTTTTTCACTTTCCTTTGCAATCATAGTTTTATAATATTCTTTGAGCATTTCATATTTTCCTACCGGAAAAATAGCCTCGTTGATTTGATGCACAATTGACAACTGCAATGTATTCCCTGCAACTGCAACATCAAATTTAAAAACTCCCAAATCATCTTCCATAACTAAGTTTAATGATTTTGGCAAATTTTCGACTGTAAAATTAGCCGGAATTTTAATTATGATAGCGTATCGTTTTGCAAAAGGAAATCCAAAATCGACTGGATATTCTCTTTTTTCTTGTCTAAAAGGATTTTTTTCATTTAAGAAAAAAAGCATAGGGTTTATATATATTTTATCTCCAATTATTTCAGAAAGATTTGATCCTGTAAAAGAAAATGATTCTGAAACTGGTTCTGAAATTTCATTTTGATTTATTCTTTTGTAATTACTTACTTCAATTTTGCCGTTTTCATTTTCAATTTTCTCAATATAAGTTTCTTCATTCTCTTTAGCTGTTTTTGTTCTAAAATTGAATGCATTATAATCTGAGTATTGTCTTCTTGCTTTTCCTTCTATTTTTCCATCTTCTTTAACATCAAAAATCATAGAAACAAGGTCGTTGGAGTTTTTCTTAGGCATTAGATCTACTGTTTCTGAAGTTCCATCTTTACGAATTAATCTCCCCACCCAGTTTAAATCTCTTAAAGGCAGAACATTTACAGTTGAAAATTCATCTGTTGCATCTAACAAAGCAATTCCTGTTGGAGTTTCTATTCCAGCTATTACATAATTAAAGCCTTGGGTACTAGGAAAAAAATTAATTCCATTAGATCTGGTACTTATTAAAACAGGATTTGCTTCTAAACCTGAGTAACGAAGCATTGCGGTGAGCATTAAATTAATGTCCGCACAATTTCCTGATTTCTCTTTATAAGCCTTTCTTACCCCTTTCTCACACCCATATCCTAAATAATTATTCCATTTTATATTAGATTTTACATAATTAAGAATCGTTGCCATTTTATCTTCGGGTTTTGTTTTCCCTTCTAAAAGCAATTTAATATCTTCTTCAAAATAACCTGTTTTATTTAATTCCGGACCAAAATCTTCATATTCATAAATTGTTTTTGCAACCGTTGGCCAATCTGTAGAAAACGATTTAAAAAAACTTCCCGGAATAGAAATGGTTTCTAGTTCGTGGGAAATAGAAGCGCAGTAATTTTTTACATTGTTAACGTAGTCTTCCTCTTTCATGGCTGGCAGATTTTGAAGACAATAGGTCGTTTCCTTTGCTAAATAAGTATAAGTATTACTTGCTATTTGAGTAGTCACTTTTGGAATAAAAAAGCCTGTAATATTTCTTTTAAAAATAAATGCGTCAGGAATTATTGTTTTAAATTCTGAATAATTAACCGGAATACTTTTTTGAAAATCCCAATCTCGAATACCTCCTCCATAGCTTTTAATTTTATATTCGATAACAGATCCTTCTTTTACATCTGGAAAAGTGATTTTTTTCAACCAATAATTTTTATTGTTTTTGTCTATGAATTCACTTTCCGGTTTTAATTTAGATTTTATAATCTTTCCGTCAGCCAAATTGTATGTAAAAACATCTGTTAGACTAATTGTGTTTGATTTCCCAGTCGGAAATGCGAATTGCGCATTAGCCCAATCATATCCTTCTTTTTTGTAAATTTTTATTCGTATCTGGATAGTTGTATGTGAATCACTGTTGTCAATTTTAGAAACTCCTTTACAAAATAAAATTGCTGCAACCGCTCCTGAATCGAGAGGATGTACTTTTTCTTCAAGTTCAGCAATACTTACTTTTCCTAACTCGTAGTTTTGGGATTGTACCTTTACAATAAAAAGAAAAAACAAGATAAATACTGAACTTGAAAATTTCATACTTAGATTCTTTTTAAAACTATTTTTTCTGTCTCTTTTGCTACCATTGCTTTGTAATATTCTTTTAGCATTTCATACTTTTCAGGTGATACAATCGCCTCGTTTATTTGATGCAAAATTGATAATTGAAGTACATTTGAACTTGCAGCAATATTAAACTTAAAAGTACCTAAATTATCTTCCATAGATATAGCTGCCGGAGCTGGTAATGTTTCAACTACAAAACCTTCCGGAATTTTAATTGTAATGTTGAATTTATCAACAAAAGGATAGCTAAAATCTACTGGATATTCTCTAACTTCTTGCGTAAATGGGTTTTTATCTTTTGTAAAAAACAACATTGGGCTTACATAAATTTTACCTCCAATAAGTTCACATAAATTTGTTCCTGTAAAAGAATAGGTCTCTGTTATAGGCAGTAAAATATCTTTTTCATTTGTTTTAACGTATTCGCTAATTTCGATTTTATTGTTTCTGTTTTCCAGTTTTTCAAGATATTCTTCTTCTTTCAGACTGCTAATGTTATCTCTTGTAATCATTGCATTATAGTCTGTAGATTGTCTTCTTGCTTTTCCTGTAACTTTTCCATCAGCATCAATGGTATATGTCATAAAAACATTATCATTAGATGTTTTTTCAGGCATTAAATTTATTTCTTCAGATGTTCCATCTTTTCGTATTAATCTTCCTGACCAATTTAGAACTCTTAATGGTAAAATATTTGGAGTTGAAAGCTTCTCAGATGCATCTAATAAAATATAACCGTTTGGAGTTTCTACCGCCGCAATTACATAATTAAATGCTGTTCTGTTCGGAAATAAAGCGATCCCGTTTGAACGTGTACTAACCAATACCGGATTTGCAGTTAAACCAGAATAGCGCAACATTGCAGTAAGCATCAAATTAATATCGGCAATATTTCCTGTTTTTTCTTTATACGCTTTTCGAACACCATTATCACAGCTGTACCCTGTATAATTGTTCCATTTTACACTAGACTTGACATGGTCAAAAACAGCCCATATTTTTTCCTCTGGAGTGTTTAAACCTGTCAGCAGTTTTTTCAAATCCTCTTCAAAGTATCCTGTTTTGTTTAATTCAGGCCCAAAATCCTCATAATCATAAATCGTTTTCACTACAGAGTTCCAATCTGTAGAATAGGGTTTCATTGATCTGTTAGGAAATTTTGTCATTGATAATTCATGCGAAATAGAAGAAGTATAATTATCAATATTGTTCACAAAAGCTTCCTCTTTCATTGCCGGAAAATCCTCAGCTACATATGTTGTTTTAGTTTCTAAATAGTCTATTTTATCCTGAGTAAATTCTGTTCTAACAGCTCCGCCGCCAAATCCTCCTGAATTATATCTTTCTTTCGAATTTATAATAATTGCTTTATTATTTTTTTCGACAGTCATTTTAGGAAAGATATATCCTTTTTGTCTTGGACTGAAAACATAATATTCAGGTATGTATGTAGCAAATTCAGAGTAATTTACCGGAATGCTTGTTTGAAAATCCCAATCACGAATCATACCGTCACTAGGGCTTTTAATAGTATATTTAAATTCTATAACCGAGCCTTCTTTAACATTTGGCATCGTTATTTTTTTTCGACTTCTGTATTTACTCACAACTTCATCAAATATACCATCGCTTTTTAGTTTGGTAGCTTCGGCTTTGCCTCCAACTAAATTATAGGTTACGGCATCACTGAATATAACTTTTTCTCTAAACTCACTATTATAAATATATAAGACTTCATGGTTTGCCCAATCATAGCCTTCTTTTTTATATATTTTTATACGTGTCTCAACATCAGTAATTGTTACAAAACCATCCGTTTGATCATATTCAATTCTGGCTTTTCCTCTTTTAAACAATATAGCAGCTGCGGCAGATGAATCTTTTGGGTGTATTTTTTGTTCCAGCTCTGCAATAGAAACTTTTCCTAATTTAAATTCTTGTGCATTTGCTTCTGAAATAAACAGCGAGACAATTGCCAGACAAAAGATTTTAATGGCATTCATTTGTATTTTTTTGATTTTGGTTAGTTTTTGTTTAAGATGATTTTTGCATTGTCATTTCTTGATACCTGCTCTATAAAAAGACGGTATTCATCATATTCTTTATTTGAATATTTTCCTTTATTTACAAACATAGAGCGTTTGTAAATCAGTTTATTGTTGTCTTTTTTGATAATTTCGGTTTTGTATTCTCCAAATTTGCCTTTTAATTCAAAGTTTGAAGGCAGAAATTCTATTGAAAAACCTGCTGGAAGATTGATTTCGATTTCATCTGTATCTAAATATCCACGCTGAATTTGAAATGGATTTTTACGGTTTCTGATTCGTTTTATACTTCCTGTATATTGATTAAAAGCATCAACCACAAACATCATTTTAGTACCAGTAATTGTTCCGTAGTTTGATGCGTTAATCTGGGCATCTTCAGTAAAACGAACATTTTCCTTATCGTTTGTAAAAGTTATTTTGCCCAATTTTAAATTATTGATATTATCCCAATACTCTTTATAATGTTCTTCTTTTTCATTTGGCTGCATAGTTTCAACTCTTGACTTTGAAGCATATTGACTTCCTTGCGATGCAATTTTTAAAACCCCAGAAAAATTTCCGTTTTCATCAATTGTATAAGTTCCCTTTTCTTCCTGAGTATTTCCTTTATCATCGTAAATTTTAGTACGAACAATTTCTCCTCCTTCAGGCTTTACTACCAAAACATCACGATCATCTGTAAAAATGCCCTGATATCCAAAAGGATCATCCTGACTTGTACATTCTAACCAGATATAATTATTACCGTTTGGAACAGCAAGAATCATATGATTGCCCTGCATCGAAACAAAATCTGACTGAATATCTAACTTATAACGATCTCCGTATAAAATGGTATTATAAGATGGAACATCCACAACCTCAAGAAGTGCTTTTGTATAATTTGATAATGCTTTACAATCTCCATATCCTAAACGATCTACGTCGCTGGCAAACATAGGTTTCCACCCGCCAATACCAACTGCAATATTTACGTATCTGGATTTTTTTTGAACATAATCATAAATAATTTTAGCTTTCTTGACAGGATCTTTTTCGTCTCCTACAAGTGCTTTTATTTTTACTTTTGTTTCTTCGGGTAAAACAGTGGTTCCATTTAAGATTTTCTCTCCGTACCATTTTCCAAATGCTTCCCATGTAGTCGCTTTTCCGTCAACTCCTTCCAAGTGAAAATTTTCTAATCCCATCATAACTTTTGGAAAAAGCTCTCCGTAAGAAGGACTTAAATCTTCTTGTTTCTGAGCCACAATATTTGTTGCTGTATAACTTAAATTAGTATCTGTATCCGTCGTTTTTTTAATATTGAAACCATCAAATCGGAATTCTTTCTTTTTAAATCCCAATTCTTTAGGAAAAGTAACATTCAAAACACATTTCTCTATGCTTAGATTATAAGCACCCAGGAAATACCATTGCGGTATAAAAGCTGTATTTGAAGTTTCCGTTTCACAGGTATAAACAACTGTAAAAGGATATGAGATGGGAGTATAATCTAAATAAAGTACACGATTATCTGAAAACAACGTACTGCCGCTAACTGCACTTTGATCTCTAAACTCTTTTTTCCTGATTTTTTTTATTTCATTTCCTAATGCATCATAAACTATAGCTTCAATACTTTTTATTGAAGTCGTTTTATCATAATGTGCATAGGCATCAATATCATTTAAACCTTTTTCATTTAAAACAGAAACCACTCTTTGAGTTTTGATATTCATACTTCTTTGTGAAGCAATAACAATATCCATTTGATCTAATCGAACAACAGCATTAGCATTTTGTTTAAGACTATCTGCAATTGTAACTGTAGAATAATTAGTCTTCTGGGCAGAAGAAATAAGGGAAAATAAGATAAAAAAAAGCCTAAAACAGGTAGATTTCATTAGTGAGTAATTTCGTCAAATATATATTATTTTTAGAAATTCTTAACATTTGTTGAGTTTATTTTTACTCTCTGTTTTTGCTGTCGATTAAGATCGTTACAGGACCATCATTTAACAAACTGACTTTCATATCGGCACCAAAAATTCCGGTTTGTATCTTTTTGTCAAATTCTTTTTCTAAAGCTTTTACAAAGTTCTCATACATAGGAATTGCAAACTCCGGTTTTGAAGCTTTTATATAAGATGGACGGTTTCCTTTTTTTGTGGAAGCGTGAAGTGTAAATTGACTAACAACAATAATTTCTCCGTCAATATCCTGAACCGAGCAGTTCATGACATCATTTTCGTCGCCAAAAATTCTCATTTTTATTATTTTTCCGGCAAGCCAGTCAATGTCTTCCTGAGTATCGGCATCTTCAATTCCAACTAAAACTAATAATCCTTTTTGTATATCTGCTGTTTTTTGACCATCAACGGTTACGGATGCTTCGGAAACTCTTTGAAGAACAATTTTCATTTTATTTTGATCTAATGCGGCATAGTTTATTGACCACAGATTACACGGATTAAATAGATTTTCAATTCTAGCGTTAGATGCACTGCAGTGCATCTCGACATTTCAATACGTTATTTTTTTTTAGAATTTGGAATTTGAAAAAATTGGAATTTCAATTACTTTCTCGTTTCATCACTCGCTGCACGATCATCACCATAAATATCAGTACGGTAATGTTCTTCATCGCCTTCAAGAATTTTAAGGTAGCTATTGTAACGTGACCATGCAATTTCATCTTTTTCTAGAGCTGCTTTTATGGCACAATGCGGTTCTTCTTTATGGAGACAATTGTTAAACTTGCATTGGTCTTTCAGTTTGAAAAATTCCGGAAAATAACCGCTGATTTCTGATGGTTCCATATCAACGATTCCGAAACCTTTAATTCCAGGTGTATCGATGATTCTCGCATCAAAAGACAAATCATACATTTCGGCAAAAGTAGTTGTATGCTGTCCTTGTTTGCTTTGTTCTGAAATTACAGTAGTTTTTAAATGCAGACTTGGTTCCATTGCATTTACCAAAGTCGATTTTCCAACTCCCGAATGTCCGGAAAACATACTTACTTTTCCAACCATCATTTCTTTAAGTTTATCAACTCCTTTATTTTCTGTTGATGAAATTCGGAGGCATTTATATCCAATTTCGGTATAAATATGCTGTAAGTAAAGCTGATCGTCTAAAGTCTGTTCGTTGAGCGTATCGATTTTGTTGAAAATCAAAACAGCTTCAATTCCGTATGCTTCTGCAGTTACTAGAAAACGGTCAATAAAACTTGTTGTAGTTGGTGGATTATCAATAGTAATCAGTAAAAAAACCTGATCAATATTTGAAGCAATAATATGAATCTGTTTGGATAAGTTAACCGATTTACGAACGATATAATTTTTTCTTTCGTGAATTTTATGAATTGTTCCCGTTAAGGCATCCGAAGTTTCTTCTAATTCATAATCGACAATATCGCCTACAGCAATTGGGTTGGTGCTTTTAATACCTTTCATTCTGAATTTCCCTTTCATACGGCACTCAATAAAATCGCCTTTTTCAGATTTTACGGTGTACCAGCTTCCTGTAGATTTATATACGATTCCTGTCATTCTTTAATTTTAGATTGCTCGACTTTAGATTTTAGATTGCTCTTCCAACTAAAAAATAAAAGGCAAAATTACGTTTTTAGAATTGAACAACGCAACTTCGCCTTTTAAATTTGAAATCTCTAATTTGAATTTATGAATCTTACCATATTATTTCAGCTAAAACTTCATTTTCTTTTACTTTTCCTAACTGAATCGTTTTTAAAGTTCTGGATATTTTTCCAGCCTTAGTTGTATAAATTTCAACCATAATTGTAGCTGGGCCATTTTCAGTTAATTCTGTTTCTCCAAAATAATTGGTTTTAATTTGATATTTACCTTTTACAGCATTTCGAATTATATATTGTTCCGGGCCATAACCTTCTGTAAAATCTTTAGAAAATCTTCCTCCAATTTGTGTTGAAGTATGGCTGTAGTAACATTCTTCATTTGTTGGTTCAATAACATGCAAGTCTAAATCGACATCCATTTGGTTCCAGTTCATAATAATTCGAATATCAACTGGCTTTTTTGTTGTATATTTTTTATCAAGTTTTCCTGTTTTCAAACCTGAATGCTCTGCCATCAATCGATTAATATCCATTAAAATAATATCTTCAACACCTTCATACTGCCCGTCCATTTCTCCGTAATAATTTACTTCCAAAGCTTTAATTAATTGATCAAAAGCTTCTTGATATTTTCCTGCATCTTCTAGTGTTAAAGCATAATCTCTAAGACTTTGCGGTTCATGTTCTCTCCATTTTGCAACTTGTTTTGCGGTAAAAACTGCATCATTGTAATCTTTCCATTGGCGTAAAGTATAAGTTAGTGTTTTATAAAGCTGATGATTTTCTAAACCTAAATCGGCAATATTACTGATAATCAATAATGCTTTTTTAACATCTCCCTGATTGTAGAAGAAATGCGCCACATCAAAATAAAAACTCGGATTTCTTTCCTGTGCTTTTCTTAATTCAAAATACAAATCGTATTGTTTTTCTTTTGGAGCTTTTGCTAAAGCTTTTAAATACAATCGATCTGGATTCCAACTTTTTGTTTGGACAACTCCACTATTTGAAGACTGCTTTTTCGTTGTTATTATAATAACTCCATTTGCCCCTCTGCTGCCATAAGCAGCAATTCTCGAAGCATCTTTCAAAACATCTATGGTATCGATATCATCTGACTTTAAATCGGTGAATTCACCCTCATAAAACTGACCATCAACTATAATTAAAGGCTTTTTTGAATCTCCGGCTAAATATCCCTGATCTAGATTTGAATCTTGTGGAATATATTTATTTTTTGAGATGTCTTCTGAAATAGCACCAACAACATCAGATTTTTTTTGTGTTCCATATCCTACTACAACTGTTTCTTCTAATTTAGCAGCATTTGTCTCTCTTTGTATTACTTCACTTCCAACTTTTTTATCTTTTATTTCAGTAACTGTAGGCGCAACAAATTTTACCTGATTAGCTTTTGGCGCAGACGATGCGGGAGATGTCTGAATTACATTATTGTCTTCCTCAATAACCATTTCTGCTGCTGACCCTGCCCCAACCGGTTCGTCTATTGTCAAAACAGCATCCGGATCTCCTTTTATAGTTTCAGTTCCAATTGTTATATCCCCATCTCTGCCTCTTGCTCCTGGCGGTGGGGGTGGCGGCGGAACTTGAACTTGTCCTTTGTGTTTATACTTAGATGCAATTTTCTGTCCTTTATATTTTATATTCTTTTTCCACCAACTATCTAATCCGTTAAAATAACTTTCTATATTGTCCCAATTACTTTTTTGCTGAGCCAAATTAGTATCGTATTCCTGTTTTTTGATTCTGTCAAATTCAGCACGTAATTCCGTTGGCGGAATAATATCATACGAAATATAATCGCGAATATCTTCTAAAACAATCAACGAAGTATTTTTAGTAATGATGCCGTATTTCTTTCCCAAAAGTTCAATTTCATCAGCATTTTTAGCATATTCAAAATCAAGATTGGCTATTTTTTTCTGTGCCCAAAGTTTTTCAATATTTACATCATTTGTGTTTTGGATAGCACCATCAAGCGTAATTTTTCTTTCTAAAACAGCTTCATTATTATATCCGAATAATAACGTAATCTCATTTTTTGGATTTAAAGAAATTCCCGAAAAACTAAAATTTCCTAAAACAGAAGTTCCTTCTATCGGAAACAAATCAGTCACGGTTAAATTCTCTTTTATTCCTAAAAATTTCAAATTTGTATTTGTCAATTTATCCAAAGCGATTTCAGTATTGATCTGATTTAAATTGATAAAATTACCACCCGTTTGCATTGCTGAATAATTCAGAAAAGCAAAATCGGCAGATACTGAAGAAGTAATGGTATAAATTGTTTTTTTAGTTTTTGGCAGAAGATTTTCGCTCAAAGAAGATAATCCATCAGTAAAAAACAAATATTCGTCCTGACCCGTAAAGTTGAGTTGCGAAAAACGAGTCCCTCCATCGTATTTTGTTTTCTCTAAAACGGTTTTTAAAGCATCCCAATTTCCGTTAGAAACAATATATTCTTGTTGTTTATCAAAACTATAATTCAAAAAGTACAGCGTAACTTTTGTGTTTTTTATTTTCTGAAAATAAGCATTCAGCAAATTCAATTCTTTCTTTAAATCTCTATTCTGACAGCTCAAAGAGTTATCCCAAATTAATCCAATTGAAGCTGGTATTTTTTTAACTGTTTTATTTCCTTCGATAAAAGTATTTCCGTAAAAGTAATGTTGTCCGCCAACATCCTGCATCAAAACACTCGGAATACTTTGCTGTATCGGAATTTTTAGCACTATTTTTTCTGCAGGCTGGTAATTTTCTTTTTTAACAGAAGCCTGAAAAGCTTGATTCCATTTTGAAAAGACAATTTCGTTTCCTGAATTTTCAGTAACTGTTGGTGCTGTTGAAGTTCCTAAAACGGAAACATTAATTTCAAACTGATCTAATTTTTTCGGAAAACGACTTACCAATTGATATGCCAGATTATCTTTATCAAAAGCCGAAAGTTCTTCTTCATAACCAATTATTACAGTTCGTTCTCCGTTTGGCATTAAAGGATGAATTCTGGTTCTGAAATTATTTCCATCTACTTTCTCCAACAATCCCGGATCAACACGACGATGTTCAATAGCTTCAAAAACCTGTTTCCCTTTATTTTTATTAACCGGAACAGCTTCTCTCATTTTTCCATTGATATCAATGGCATATCTTGAAACCGAAACATTTTCCGGCAGCGGAAAAATAAGTTCTGCTTCCATCTGTCGAGTTCCAGAATTAAAAAAATGCATTTCGGCAGTGGTGTAAGCAATATTCCCAACAACTTTTACATTGACTAAAAGTTTGTTCATTCTCACTTTTTCAGGATCATCACCTTTAACATTTAGTTCAGGGCTTTGTGCAAAAGTTTTTGTTCCTAAAAACAGTACAAAACAAAATAACAATTTGAAGTTAACTTGAAACATTGCTGGCATAAAAACAGTGGTTTTAGATTTCATAACGTGAAAGTTAAGGTTGTATATTGATATAGAGAATAAAAAACATCCAAAGGTTGGGAGGATAATACTTATTTCCAAAAAAAATCTCCAAAGCCTTACGACAATGGAGATTATAAAATTTAACCATATAAGTGATATAAGAAAATCTAATAATTGGATTTACAAAAATCAAATAAAACTTATAACACTTATATAACTTATATGGTTTTAGAAAAAATTATGCGTTGAAAATCTTCTCTTGGTGACCAATACTTTCCTGGTGAATTGCTTTGAACATTCTCAAAACAAACTCCTCAGTAAGACCTTTTTTCTCACCTTCTAAAATCATTTTTCCTAAGATTTCGTTCCAACGGTTGTTTTGAAGAATTGCAACGTTTGCATCTTTTTTCACCTGACCAATTTCGTCAGCTACTTTCATACGTTTTCCTAACAATTCTAATAAGTTAGCATCAAGAACGTCGATGTTAGCTCTTAGTTTAGTCATTTTTTGGCTGTACTCATCTGTAGTATCATCCGTTTTTCTGATCGTCAAATCTTTGATGATTTGTTTCAAAGCATCTGGAGTAACTTGTTGCGAAGCATCAGACCAAGCGTTGTCCGGATCGAAGTGCGTTTCGATAATCATACCATCGTAGTTCAAATCTAAAGCTTCTTGCGTTACTTCAAAAATCATTTTACGATCTCCGGTAATATGAGATGGATCGATGATTAATGGTAAATCAGGGAATTTATTTTGTAATTCGATAGCGATCTGCCATTCTGGAATGTTTCTGTATTTTGTTTTTTCGTAAGTAGAGAAACCTCTGTGAATAACTCCTAATTTCTCGATTCCAGCCATGTGTAAACGCTCAACACCACCTAACCATAAAGCTAAATCCGGGTTTACAGGGTTTTTAACCAAAACGATTTTATCAGTTCCTTTTAAAGTATCAGCAATTTCCTGAACTGCGAATGGATTTGCAGTTGTACGGGCACCAACCCATAATACGTCGATATCATGCTCTAAAGCCAGTTTACAGTGAGCCGCAGTTGCAACTTCAGTTCCCATTAATAAACCAGTTTCAGCTTTTGCTTTTTGTAACCATTTTAATCCAATTTCTCCAACACCTTCAAATCCTCCCGGACGCGTTCTTGGTTTCCAGATTCCTGCTCTGAATACACTAACTTTTGAATCTTTTAATTCGTGAGCAATTTTCAATACTTGATCTTCTGTTTCTGCACTACATGGTCCAGCTATCACAAGTGGGTGATTTAAATTGAAATCTTCTAACCACTTTCTCATTTCTTTTTTATTTTCCATCTTAATTTATAGTTTACTTTTTAATTGTTAATCCGTTTAATATCTCTTTTATTTTATTTGTGCTTTCCATTTCTTCAAAAATGGCGTTGTAATTTTCATCTTTCAACAAATCCCTAAACCGACTGAGATTTGAAATATATTCTTCCAATGTTTCCAAAACGTGTTCTTTGTTCTGCTTAAAAATTGGTGTCCACATTGCGGGAGAACTTTTTGCTAAACGAACGGTGCTTTCAAATCCACTTCCCGCCATGTCAAAAATATCCTGTTCGTCTTTTTCCTTATTCATAACCGTTTTACCCAGCATAAACGAACTAATGTGTGACAAATGCGAAACGTAAGCAATGTGTTTGTCGTGCGAAGTTGGGTCCATATATCGAATCCTCATTCCTATTTCGCTGAAAAGCTTTAATGCTTTTTCCTGCAATTTAAAAGTGGTTTTTTCCACTTCGCAAATAATGTTTGTTTTTCCTTTAAACAAACCTTTTATCGCCGCCGAAGGTCCTGAAAACTCCGTTCCCGCTATCGGATGCGTAGCAATAAAATTTCTTCTTTTCGGATGACTTGCTACTGCTTCGCAAATTGGCTTTTTAGTCGAACCTACCTCAAAAACAATTGTTTTATCTCCAACCGAATCCAGAACTTTAGGCAAAACCGTCAGTGCGACATCAACCGGAACTGAAACGATTACAAAATCGGCTTCTGCCAAATCTTCAAAACTTCCTGCTTCGTCGATAACTCCTAGATCAATGGCTTCCTGCAAGTGTTTTTCGTTGCTGTCGATTCCAAAAATTGTCGAATCAGGATGTTGGTCTTTGATGTCCAGCACCATCGAACCGCCTATTAATCCTATTCCTATTACGTATACTTTCATACTATTTCTTTAATTTCCAAATCTTGATTTTTTATTTGTCACCCTGAGCGAAGTCGAAGGGCTTTCCAATTGGAACGTGGGCTTCGACTTCGCTCAGCCTGACAATCTAAAATCTAAAATCTGATATCTAAAATTTTCAAAATCGATCTATCGCTTCTTGTACTTTTTCCTCTTTTACACACAATGAGAATCTGATATATCCTTCACCATTGCTTCCGAAGATTGTTCCCGGTGTAATGAAAATATGTTTCTCGTATAATATTTCGTCAATGAACTTTTCTGCTGATTCTATTCCTTCCGGCAATTTTGCCCAGACAAAAAGCCCAACTCCTTCTTTATACACTTTACAGCCTAATTTTTCTGCCAGTTTTTCTGTTAATTCTCTTCGGCGTCTGTAAATTTTGTTTTGATCTTCGAACCATGATTTATCACATTTTAAAGCGGCGATTGCACCTTTCTGAATTCCGTAGAACATTCCGCTGTCCATGTTGCTTTTTACTTTGAGGACTGCATCGATAATTTCAGGATTTCCTAAAACCATTCCTACTCTCCAGCCGGCCATATTGAAGGTTTTGCTTAATGAATTTAATTCTAAAGCCACATCTTTTGCACCTTCAACCTGCAATAAACTCATTGGGTTATCATTCAAAACAAAACTATACGGATTGTCGTTGATCAATAATATATTGTGTTTTTTAGCAAAAGCAACCAATTTTTCAAATAACACTAAACTTCCTCTCGCTCCTGTTGGCATGTGCGGATATCCCAGCCACATAATTTTTACTTTCGAAAGATCTAATTTTTCTAAAGCTTCAAAATCCGGTTCCCATCCATTTTCTTCTTTCAAATCATAATAAACCGGAACTGCCTGTACTAAATTAGTTACCGAAGTATAAGTTGGATAACCCGGATTTGGAATTAAAACGTGATCACCTTCATTTAAAAAGGCTAACGAAATGTGCATAATTCCTTCTTTTGAACCCATAAGAGGTAAAATCTCATTATTTGGATTCAACTCAACACCAAACTGATCTTTATAAAAATCTGCCATCGCCTGCCTCATTTCCGGTAATCCCTGATAGCTTTGATAACCATGTCCGTTTTCGTCTTGAATTGCCGCAGCGACTGCTTCAATTACTGCTTTTGACGGACTCAAATCAGGGCTTCCGATTCCCATATTGATGATCGATTTTCCTTCAGACATAAGTTGACGAACTTCTCTCAATTTTGAGGAGAAGTAGTATTCTTCAACTGTATCTAATCTTTTTGCTGTTGTAATCATTTTTTTTATTGCTTTAGGCTTTAAGCTGTATGCTTTAGGCTCTTTTTTAACTTTCTAACTTTGTGGGCTTCGACTTCGCTCAGCCTGACAATTTATTATTTCAACCCTTTGGAATTTGGAATTTAAAAAAATTGGTATTTCCTTTTTAAGGCCTTGTATTTTTATATTCTCCCAGAACTTTAAAATATTCTGCCATAATATTTAATAACGTTTTGGCTTTTGCAAAATCTTCATATTTCTCAAATGTCACGTCTACGAAGAATGAATATTTCCAAGGTGTTTCAATTTTTGGAAGCGACTGGATTTTTGTCAAATTCAGTTTGCAGTCACTCATTACATTTAAAACTGCTGCCAAGCTTCCTCTTTTATGATCTAATTCAAATTTGATTGATGCTCTGTTGATTTCGCTTTCAGGCAAAAATGAATTTTGCTTTTTAATGATTACGAAACGTGTCATATTGTTTTTTATCGTTTGAATTGATGATGCAATAATATCCAGATCGTACATTTCAGAAGCTGTTACACTTGCAATTGCAGCAATTCCTCTTAACTGTTTTTCCTGAATTCTTCTAGCTGTTTCGGCTGTATCTTTATCCTCGATCAATTTAATATTTGGATATTGTTTCAGGAAATCCATACACTGCAAAAGCGCCATCGGATGTGAATGAACTTCTTTTATATCTTCAATTTTCTGACCTTTTAAAGCCATTAAATTCTGCTGAATGTTTAAATAATGCTCTCCAATAATGTGCAAATTATTCTTGTCGATCAAAGCATAATTCGGAATAATTGGACCTGCAATTGAATTTTCGATTGCCATAACCGCCTGATCTGATTTTCCGGCAATAAGGCTGTCGATCAATTCTTCAAAAGACAAACATTCATCAATATCCACATTTTCAGAGAAATACTCCTTCACAACCTGATGATGAAAAGATCCTTTAATACCTTGTATTGCAATTTTCGTTGTCATATATTCAAAAAAAAATCCTGATTTGCATCAGGATTGTATATTAGTTTTATTTGTCTTAGAAATATTTCTCAAATAACCATAGCACAATCCTGACTTCTACTAAAGAAGAAATAAAAACTGTTGCTAAAATAAAAACGGTTAGTTGCCATTTTGTTTGTGTTATTTTGTAAATTCTCTGCGAATGTATAAATTATTTTTACTGCACCAAAAAAAATATTGCATTTTATGAAACAAAAAGGGATTTCTTAACAAATTTAAGCTGATTTGTATGATAATATAAAAATATGGGCTTAAAATGAGATATTTACAATGGGATTTTCTATGGGGCTAAGATGCTAAGTTCTGAAATTTTTTACAGCCCTAACCTTTTAGACCAATTTTTAGGAGAACGAGAAGTGTGAAAAATACCAATTACAAATATTTGATCTTTTTCTACTAGATAATGAATTCCATAAGGGAATCTTGAAATAAAATGCATTCTTATATTTTTATACTTCTTTTGAAATAAATCAGGATTTCTTGAAATAGAATCAATTCCTGCTTCTAAACAAAGTTCAAAATCATAAGAAAGCCCAATTCTTTGCTCTTCATACCAAAGAACAATATCTTCGATATCAAATAAAGCTTCTTTTACAAAATGAAGTTTATACACTTATCGCAAAGATTTTAAATGAGCTTTAACCTCATCCCAAGAATATAATTCTGTTTTTCCTTCTTCTAAATTTTGTATACGAATATCTAATTCCCTTTTTACGTCATCAGAAATTTCCAAATCTTCTTTAGAAACACTGTCCCACAACTGCTCTGCTAAAACAATTTTTTCAGCATTACTATACTTAGATAGATTTTTGATTTGCATATTATCAGTATTTCTAGTATTATAATGTTACAAATTTAATCAAATTAATTAACTTAAAAGTCTACAATTTACACCAAATCTATCCGCCTCTTCAAGAAATTCCCTAGCCACATTTTCATCTTCAATTTCTAAAATTATTATCTGATCTTCTAAAAGCATATCAGCATTTGTTTTAGATTCAAGTAAAGACAAACCAAGCTTTTCATATTGCAATTTAGTGAGAGATACCACCTGTAATCCGTATCTCCAACTTTCCATTATTACTTTTGCCATAAAATTTTTATATTAAAAAAGCAGTTATCATTACAATAACTGCTTTTCATATAATTAAAAATCTCAGATCTACAATCTAAAATTACTAAGATCCACACATTTCGCAATCTTCAGGATCTGCAGCTTGTGCTTTTAAAAGCATTGCTTTATAATCCTCAACGCTGATTGCTTCAGTTTCTGCAACTAATGATGGAGCTGTTTCTTCTTTTTTATCGTTGTTTAATGTGAATTTAATCGCATCTACAGCTGCTTTTGTTCTTAGGTAATACATTCCTGTTTTTAAACCTGACTGCCAAGCGTAAAAGTGCATTGACGTTAGTTTAGAATAGTTGGCATCCTGCATGAACAGGTTTAGCGATTGAGACTGGTCAATGAAATATCCTCTTTGACGAGACATATCGATAATATCTTTCATCGACATTTCCCATACTGTTTTGTATAGTTCTTTTAAGTCTTGCGGAATCACATCAATATTTTGAACAGATCCGTTATTACGCATAATTTCTTGTTTCAACGTTTCGTTCCACAAACCTCTGTCTACCAAATCATGAAGTAAATGTTTGTTTACAACGATAAATTCTCCAGACAATACACGACGTGTGTAAATGTTTGATGTATATGGTTCAAAAGCTTCGTTGTTTCCTAGAATTTGTGAAGTCGAAGCTGTTGGCATTGGCGCCACTAGCAATGAGTTACGAACTCCGTGTTCTACCACTTCTTTTCTTAATGAAGCCCAGTCCCAACGACCAGATAATTCTTCATCTTTCATTCCCCACATATTGTATTGGAATTCTCCTTTTGACATTGGAGAACCTTCAAATGTAGAATATGGTCCTTCTTCTTTTGCCATTTCCATAGAAGCGGTTACAGCAGCAAAATATAATGTTTCAAAAATCTCTTGGTTTAATTTTTTAGCTTCATCGCTTGTAAACGGCATACGCAACATAATGAATGCATCAGCTAAACCTTGCACACCTAAACCAACCGGACGGTGACGCATGTTTGAATTTTCTGCTTCTTTTACTGGGTAATAGTTTCTGTCGATTACTTTGTTCAGGTTACGAGTTACACGTTTTGTAACATTGTAAAGCGCTTCGTGATCGAATTTTCCGTTTTCAATAAACATTGGTAAAGAGATTGAAGCCAAGTTACAAACTGCAATTTCATCTTTAGAAGTAAACTCCATAATCTCTGTACACAAGTTAGAAGAACGAATTGTTCCTAAATTCTTGTGGTTCGATTTACGGTTTGCTGCATCTTTGTACAACATATATGGTGTTCCGGTTTCGATTTGTGATTCAAGGATTTTCTCCCATAATTCACGAGCGCGGATTGTTTTTCTTCCTTTTCCTCTAAATTCATAATCTGTATATAATGCTTCGAATTCATCTCCGTAAACATCATATAATCCCGGACATTCGTTAGGACACATTAAAGTCCAAGTTGAATCTTCCTGAACACGTTTCATGAATAAATCTGAAGTCCACATGGCGAAGAATAAATCTCTTGCACGCATTTCTTCTTTTCCTGTATTTTTCTTTAAATCTAAGAAATCAAAAATATCAGCATGCCAGGTTTCGATATAAATCGCAAAACTTCCTTTACGTTTTCCACCACCTTGATCTACGTAACGAGCTGTATCGTTAAATACTCTCAACATTGGAACAATTCCGTTTGAAGTTCCGTTTGTACCACGAATATAAGATCCGGTTGCACGAACGTTATGAATAGAAAGTCCTATTCCTCCCGCCGATTGCGAAATTTTTGCTGTTTGTTTTAGTGTATCATAAATACCATCAATACTATCATCCTGCATTGCCAAAAGGAAGCAAGAAGACATTTGAGGTTTTGGAGTTCCGGCATTAAACAACGTTGGAGTTGCGTGCGTGAAGAACTTTTTAGACATTAAATCGTAAGTTTCAATTACTGATTTTAAATCATCTAAGTGAATACCAACAGAAACACGCATCAACATGTGCTGCGGACGCTCTACGATTTTTCCGTTTATTTTTAGAAGATAAGAACGCTCTAAGGTTTTGAAACCAAAATAATCGTAATTAAAATCTCTTGTATAAATGATATGAGAATCTAAAAAAGCAGCATTTTCCTGAATCACTTTAAATACGTCATCAGCAATTAATGGCGCATCCTGACCATTTCTTGGATTTACGTAGTGATACATATCTTTCATCGTTTCTGAGAAAGATTTTTTTGTATTAGAGTGTAAATTTGAAATCGCCACACGAGCTGCTAATTGCGCATAATCTGGATGAGCAATCGTCATAGATGCCGCAGTTTCTGCCGCAAGATTATCCAATTCAGAAGTAGAAACTCCATCATACAATCCTTCGATAACTCTCATTGCTACCTTAACCGGATCTACAAGCTCATTCAGGCCGTAACACAATTTTTTGATTCTTTCTGTAATCTTGTCAAACATTACAGGCTCTCTGTGTCCATCTCTTTTTACTACATACATAAGCTTACTTTTTAAAGTTATTGAATAAATGAAAGTAACTAGAAAACGAATTCCAGTCCTTAAACATTGCGTGTTTTTAAATTATTTTTCGAGAATTACAGGATTCTCAATAGTTGTCCTTTCCCAATTTGAATATCAAACCGAAAAGCCGTTAAAATTGCTATTAAATCTCCGATTTGGGTGATAGAGATTTAACCTAAAATGTTCTGTAAAAATTAATTCAGGCCTTAGATAAAATTATCCCGAATTAAAAAAATGCTGTTGTTCTAAAAATCTGCGTCAAATGAAATTTTTTGAGCATCGCTGTCTGTGTTCATAACTCCAGATTTTTGATACTCGGCAACACGTTTTTCAAAGAAATTAGTTTTTCCCTGAAGAGAAATCATGTCCATGAAATCGAATGGATTTGCTGATCCGTATACACGCTCGCAACCTAATTCAACCAAAAGTCTATCTGCGACGAACTCCAGGTACTGTGTCATTAAGCCTGCATTCATTCCAATTAAACTTACCGGAAGAGATTCTGTTACAAACTGTCTTTCGATATCCAGTGCATCAACAATAATTTCTTTGATTCTGTCTTTTGGTACTTTGTTTACCAAATGGTGATTATGCAAGTGAACTGCAAAATCACAATGTACGCCTTCGTCACGAGAAATCAACTCATTAGAAAAAGTTAAACCTGGCATTAAACCACGTTTTTTCAACCAATAAATTGAACAGAATGCGCCTGAGAAAAAGATTCCTTCAACAGCAGCAAAAGCAATAAGTCTTTCTGCAAATGAATCAGACTCGATCCATTTTAAAGCCCATTCTGCTTTTTTAGCAATTGCAGGGAAAACTTCTAAAGCATTAAACAATTCTGCTTTTTCTGCTTCATCTTTTACATAAGTATCTATTAATAGTGAATAGGTCTCACTATGAATATTCTCCATCATGATTTGAAAACCGTAGAAAAATTTTGCCTCAGCATATTGAACTTCATTTACAAAGTTCTCAGCAAGGTTTTCATTTACGATTCCGTCAGAAGCAGCAAAGAATGCTAAAATGTGTTTAATGAAATATCTTTCGTCATCATTAAGTTTATTGTTCCAATCTGTCAAGTCCTGGTGCAAATCGATTTCTTCAGCAGTCCAGAAACTAGCCTCCATTTTTTTATACCATTCCCAAATATCATGATGTTTGATAGGAAAAATAACGAAACGATTTTTATTTTCTTGTAAGATTGGCTCTACTTGTGACATGACAAATTTTGTTAAATTTTTATACTGAAACTTTACTAATTCAGTAGACTACAAAGATTGTCATTTCACGCCAAAAATGAAAGCCAAACTTATTCACAATTTGATGTAGTTTTTAACAACGGCCTAAATTTGAAACGTTTTTCATACAATAATTAAATTACTGTAAATGAACACATTAAATACACCAATTACACCTTGAAGCCCCGTAGAATATAGACTTTTTAATATAAAAAGCAAGAAATTTTAAATTGTTTTAAAAAGTTTTTTTTGAGGTAAAACTTTATTTTTTTGAGTCAAAATAAGCCTTCTCAAAAAGGTATTTTTTACACTTTAATCTTTAAGAATTTTTAAGTTCCTGAGCTACCTTTTCAAGTTCCAAATACCAGTCTTCACCAAAACGACGAATCAGGGCTTCTTTCACAAATTTATATACGGGAACTTCTAATTCTTTTCCTAAAGAGCAGGCATCATCGCAAATATCCCATTTGTCATAGTTAACCGCTGCAAATTCTGTGAAGTCTTTTACACGAATTGGATATAAATGGCAGGAAACCGGTTTTTTCCAATCTACGATTCCTTCATTATAAGCTTGCTCGATTCCGCAAAGGGCAGTTTTTCCATCAAAAATAACATAAGCACAATCTTTATTATCGATAAGCGGCGTTTCAAGATCACCGTCGGTTCCTTTAACCCAGGTTCCCTGTGCTTCGATTGCAGCAATTCCTTCTTTTCTTAAAAAAGGTTTTACTTTTGGATAAATTTCTTCTAAGATTTTCGTTTCTGCTTCATTCAAAGGCGCGCCCGCATCTCCATCAACACAACAAGCCCCTTTACAAGCTGACAAGTTGCACACAAATTCTTTTTCCAGAATATCCTCTGAAACAATAGTTTTCCCTAACTGAAACATGATAATAAAATATGCTAATTTATAAAATGCAAAGATAGTTAAAGAAAACGGATAAAAAATTTACCGCAAAGATTCACAAAGGCTTTCACAAAGATTCGCAAAGAATAATTCAGTTTTTACTCTTTTCGCAATTTTAGCTTTGTGAATCTTTGCGAGGAAACTTTGCGATACTCTGCGGCAAAAACAATAATTGTTACAAATATCACTTTTTTAACCACAAAACCATGTTTTTATAACAAAAGTGAATTGTACCGAAAAAACACCTAACTTTATTAACTACTTTTGCAGCAGTTTTTTAAACCCTTAAAATCAAAGCGATATGTTAGATATAGACTTCAAAGAAATCATTACAGTAAGCATGGTACTTTTTGCCGTAATTGATATTGTAGGTTCAATTCCAATTATCGTGAACTTAAGAGCAAAGGTTGGACACATTGAATCTGAGAAAGCTTCGATTGTTGCGGGAATGATTATGATTGTTTTTCTTTTTGTTGGAGAAGGATTATTAAACCTTATTGGTATTGATGTTCATTCATTTGCTGTTGCCGGTTCTTTTGTATTGTTTTTCCTGGCTTTAGAAATGATTTTAGGAATCCGTATTTATCGTGACGAAGAGCCGGGCTCTGCCTCTATTGTGCCATTGGCATTTCCATTAATCGCCGGAGCGGGAACTATGACTACTTTACTTTCTCTTCGATCTCAGTTTCATACTATTAATATAATCATTGCCATTTTACTTAATATTATATTGGTTTATGTTGTTTTGAAATCTTCTAAAAAAATCGAAAATTTACTAGGAGAAAACGGACTTGGCGTGGTCCGCAAGACATTTGGAGTGATACTTTTAGCAATTGCTGTTAAATTATTCGCTGCTAATGTTAAAGGTTTGTTTGTCTAAGATTTATTTTTATACTTTTACCCCC
This sequence comes from Flavobacterium panici, assembly GCF_903819335.1. Taxonomy (GTDB): domain Bacteria; phylum Bacteroidota; class Bacteroidia; order Flavobacteriales; family Flavobacteriaceae; genus Flavobacterium; species Flavobacterium panici. Next base: position 58,017 of record NZ_CAIJDE010000032.1, read on the forward strand.
ATTAAATTTATAAAATACAACTTTAAGGCATTTTTTATTAGAGTTTTACTTTGATATTTTTATACAAACAAAACAACCAATATGAAAATCTTCACTTCAATCTTAGTGCTTTTAGCATTAGCTTTAATTGTGTTTAATATTACGCTATTAGACTTTACAAATCCTTTTCAAGGAGACAGTATGGTAGCTTTTATTGGAATCGCAGCTTCATTTTGCGCCGTGTTGATTCTTTTGATTTTTAGAATTTCAAAAAGAATTGAAGAAAAAACAAACGGTCGATAATATATGTTTGACGTTTTAATTATCGGCGGGGGTGTATCAGGCATGTCTTGTGCCTTAGTTTTGGGATCTGCTAAAAACAAAGCTTTTGCTACCGACAAAAAAATCGGAATTTTTACACATCAGAAAAACTCTTCTTTACAAGAAGCTATTTTCTACAATGCTTATGGCATTACGCCAGGTAAATTAGGTTCTGAATTACTGGAAGAAAGTACGCAGGATTTAGCAGCATCTTATCCGCATATCGAACAGATTGCAAATGAAAAAGTAATTAAAGTAGAAGGTTCTTTTCCTTCATTTACGGTTATTACTAACAAAAACTCTTATCAAACAAGAAGTATCGTTGTGGGAATTGGTTCTGCCAATACATTTGATATCGAAGGTTTGACACAATATATTGAACCGCATAAAAAGGCACTTCCGGAAAAACAACGTATTCAGCTTAAAAACGAAGATCATAAAGTTGCTGACGGCATTTATGTTATTGGAACTTTAGCCGGATGGAGAAGCCAACTGGCGATTGCTGCAGGAAGCGGCGCTGCTGTTGCAACAGATATTCTAACTTTATGGAATAACGGAACACAGACTCACTCGCACGACAGCATTCGATAAGATTATATAAAATCATTAAACCATATAAGTTATATAAGTTCATATTATACTTTGCGTATAGAATTAAATGAACTTATATAACTTATATGGTTTAAAAAAATATTTTATGTTAGGCTACTTTACCGAAACGATCTGTGTTACTTTGATATGGTTTTCGTCGTCTGTTTTCCAGATTTCTCCTTTTAATGACACTACATCTCCAATTTTTAATTGTTTGTAATTTTGCGGACCGCCAACATTTACAATGCTGATTGTTGCAAAATATACTTCTTTTGTGTCAGTATTAATTTTTGCCGTGTAACCATCTTTTCCAGATTCTATTGATTCTACTTTTCCTGAAACTGCACTATTTTTATCATTTTTCATAGTTGTACAAGAGATTACAAAAGTCATTAAAACGACAAGGAAACTTATTCTTTTTAGATTTTTCATGTTTGAGATTTTAACAACGAAGTACGCTAATATTTATGCGATGTTCGCTAAGTTTTGTTTTATGTTACTATTAAGTTTCCTTTCAAAATTTATGCCAGCTGAACGCAGCTTCCGGCAATAACTTTTAAATTACCATCAAATTGTTTCCAGACTCTTATGTATTTCAAAACGCCATTAATGGGATTATTGTCGTAAGTTCCTTTTAATGAAACAGAAACAGCAACTACAGCAGCATCACCTATAATATTTATAATTTGGTCTGAAGCTTCGAGAGAATCAACTTTCATTTTCCCCGAACGATAGGAATTTAAATCAAATTCTTTTGTGATGGTTTCTCCAGTTGGTAAATTAAAAAGCAAATCGTCGTGAAGAATTCGTTCTAAAACAGAAACATCAGCGTTTTTAATTGCGGTTAAAAGTTCAATTTCGGCATTTACAATTAGATCTTTTTCCATCAAATTAGAATTTTAAGGATTATTTCTTCGGATTCAAAATTGTTTTAATCATGGCATCATCTTTTAAAATAACATCATAATAATACATTTCACCATATAACTGGCGGGCAAATTCAGCCGTAATATATCGGTTTACCAATGCTTTGGTTTTGTCTAATTTAAGATCTAAACCAGTTAGTAAAATATAGTTTTTAAACTTTTTGAAATAAGCATCAGAGCTTTTCATTTTTTCCAAAAACTCATTGAACTTAAGTCCTGCAAAAGCATTTCGGTTTTTATCTAATTCTTCAAAAACAAAATGGCCAACGATTCCTGTTTGAAGCAAATAAGCCACATTTTCGTTTCCGTGCTCTGCTTCCATCGGAACAAAAACATCCGGAACGATTCCGCCGCCGCCGTAAACGATTTTACCTTTTGGTGTTTTAAATTTTAAAGAATCGGCCACTTTTATGCTGTCTTTTGCATACAATTCGCCAGAATTTATTCTTGATTCAGATTCTTTAAAGTATTCTTCATTTCCTTTTTTATAAGGTTTTTGAATGGATCTTCCGGTTGGCGTATAATATCTCGCAACGGTTAAACGAACGGCAGATCCGTCGTTAAAATCCATTTCGCGTTGTACTAAACCTTTTCCGAAAGAACGACGTCCAACAATTGTTCCGCGGTCGCTGTCCTGAATTGCTCCGGCCAGAATTTCACTTGCAGAAGCACTGTTTTCATTAATTAAAACATATACTTTTCCGGTTTCAAAACTTCCGGCTTTAGTGGCGTATGTTTTTTCGGTTGTTCCGTTTTTATTTTTGGTAAAAACGATTAGCTGTTTGTCTTTTAAAAATTCATCGGCAATTGCAATCGCTTCTTCCATATAACCGCCGCCATTATCGCGAAGATCTATTACAAGCGACTGAATTCCTTTTTGTTTTAAACGCGTTAAACCGGTTTTGAATTCATTAAAAGTGGTTTCGGCAAAACGATTGATTTTGATGTAACCCGTATTATTTCCAATTAATAAAGAAGCATCGACACTTTTTATCGGAATAACATCTCTTTTAATTTTAAATTTCAGTTTCTTTTGCTCTGATTTTCTAAAAACAGTCAATTCAATTTCAGAGCCTTTGATTCCTTTTAATTTAGAAAATAAACTGTCAGACGGTAATCTTCTGCCATACAATTTGGTTTTTCCTGCATATAAAATCCTATCGCCCGATTTTAATCCTGCTTTCGCAGAAGGCCCGTTTTCGACTGGTTTTATAATCGCTACAGAATCTTTGTACATATAGAAATTGATTCCGATTCCCACGAAATCACCTTTCATGCTTTCGGCAACTTCGGCTTGTTCGCTTGGCGGAATATAAACAGAATGCGGATCTAATTTTGAGAGTATATTATCGACTGTAAGGTTTACAATCGAATCTGTGTTGACGCTGTCAACATATTCAGTATTGATAAAATCAATGAGTTTATTCAGCTTGGTTTTGGAGTAATTTTTAGCCAAAAGCTGATCATCTGCGGAAGAGTTTGTTAAACTTCCGATTACGATTCCGATGGCAAGTGTCGCCCCGATAATCATTGGCAGATATTTTGGATTAAATTTCATTATTCTTCTAAAACAGGAATATGTTCGACTTCGATGCCTGCTTTTATTAAAAACTGAATTCCCGAATCATCGCGGTATCCATCCTGATACACCACTCTTTTTATCCCGGATTGGTGTATTAATTTACTGCATTCTTTGCAAGGCGAAAGTGTAATATATAAGGTTGCGCCTTCACAAGACTGCGTTGATCTTGCTACTTTTAGGATTGCATTTGCCTCGGCGTGTAAAACATCCCAGCGTGTTAATCCTTCTTCATCTTCGCAGCAATTTTCAAATCCCGATGGCGTTCCGTTGTAGCCGTCAGAAATGATCATTCTGTCTTTTACGATAATGGCTCCAACTTGTTTACGCTTACAATAGGATAATAAACTCCATTCTTTAGCGATTCGCAAATAAGCTTTATCGTATTTATTTAATTTTTTTACTTCCATTTATTTTATCTGTTCCAAATTGGACTTTCAATAATCATCGGAATTACAACTCCAATAATAAAAGCTGACATTACCAGTGCCCAATCGCGTTTTGAAAAACGAAATACTGTTTGTACAATATAGGATATTACCAAAACTACAAATACAACTACCAGCTGCGCGGCTTCAATTCCTAAAGCAAATTCTCCTAAAGGCAATAATTTTGAACTTGCCGATCCTCCTAAAATTGTTTTAAAATAGTTTGAGAATCCAAGTCCGTGTATAATTCCAAAGAACAAAGTCACAAAAAATACCACATTTACGCCGTCATTTTTAGTTGCTTTTCCTGCAGTAAAAAGATGGTACAACGCCGTGATTAAAATCGTAATCGGGATTAAAAATTCAACGATATTTACTTTTATGGCAATTATTCCGAAAACAGAAAGTATTAAAGCTAAGGTGTGTCCAATTGTAAAAACGGAAACCAAAAGCAATATACGTTTCCAGTCTTTAAATGAATATGGAACAGTTAATGCGATTAAAAAAAGAACGTGATCGTAAGCGTTGATATCTAATACATGCTTTAATCCTATTTGAAAATAAATCCAAAATTGCGACATACGGGTAATACTATTAAATGATTAGGGGTTGTAAACTTACGATTTATTTTGAAGAATTTACGATGCGGATTCTTAAAACAATAAGTAAAAATAAGTTAAATTTATGAGAAATTTAAAATCGTTAAATTAAAATAAGATTTATCTTTGCTCAATAAAAACTTATTTTAATTATGCCATTTTCAGAATTATTTGATAACGAATTCAAACAAAGAAACAGAGGTCATTTCTCTGCAATTGTGCGTGTAGCGTTTGCTGACGGAAAAGTAAGTCCAGAAGAAAAAGACTTTTTGGACAAATTAGCTTCAAGATTAGAGATTTCAGAAGAAGAATATACTGAGATTCTTAAAAATCCTTTGAAATATCCAATAAATCCGCCGTACTTGTACTCGCAGCGATTAGAGCGTTTGTATGATTTGGGAAGGATGATTCATGTTGATCACCATTTAGGAGATCAGCAGGAAGTAATGTTAACCCGTATGGGATTAGCTTTAGGATTTACTCCAGGAAACGTAAATTATATTATTAGAAAAGCTTTGTCTTTAATTGACAAAAAAGTTGATTTAGATACTTTCCTTTTCGAAATGGAGAATATGAACAAATAATATTTAGTTTGCAGTTTTCAGTCACATTTTACATTTTGTGCTGAAACTTCATGCTTATATCAAATTATAAACCCGACAGATTTTGAAAAATCTGTCGGGTTTTGTTTTTTAGCAAACCTATAATGCAAATTTGGTTTTGCTTAATTTCGAAATATCTTCACGCAACTGGACTGAAGTCCAGCCCCACAATATGGCTCGAGCCAAAGGCTCTTTTTAAAGTTCCGAAGGAACGAATTATATTGTAGGGCCGGACTTTAGTCCGGTTTGACATTGTGAGAATGCGAAAAAATTTAAACCCGACAGATTTAAAAACCTGTCGGGTTTTGTTTTTTTAGCAAACCTGTAATGCAAATTTGGTTTTGCTTAATTTCGAAATATCTATTCATTCAACTGGACTGAAGTCCAGCCCTACAATATAATTCGTTCCTTCGGAACTTTAGATGAGCCTTGGGCTCGATTCATATTTTAGGGGCGGACTCTAACCCGGTTTGACACGTTAGAATGTGAAAAATTATAAATCCGACAGGTTTAAAAACCTGTCGGGTTTAACTGTGACCGAAAACTGTGACTGATCACTAAAAAACTGAACACTGAATACTTACTCAGCAGTCGCCATAAACTCCTCTGCTTTTTCTACCATATTATAGCTTCCGCAGAAAAATGGAACTCTTTGGTGCAGTTCTGTTGGCTGAATTTCCATAATTCTTCCAAAACCGTCCGTAGCTTTTCCTCCGGCTTGTTCTGCCAGAAATGCCATTGGGTTACATTCATATAATAAACGTAATTTCCCTTTTGGTGCTTTTGAACTTGTTGGATAAAGATAAATTCCGCCTTTAATCATATTTCTGTGAAAATCGGCCACTAAACTTCCTATATATCTTGACGTATAAGGTCTATCTTCTTCTTCGCGTTGACAATATTTGATGTAGTTTTTTACTCCCTGCGGAAAATGAATATAATTTCCTTCGTTTACCGAATAGATACTTCCGTCTTTTGGAAACTTCATATTAGGATGCGAAAGGTAAAATGTACCAATTGCAGGGTTTAATGTAAATCCGTTTACACCATAACCAGTTGTATAAACCAGCATTGTCGAAGTTCCGTAAATTACATAACCTGCAGCAACCTGATTAATTCCCGGCTGTAAAAAATCTTCGATTGTTACCGGAGTTCCTATTGGAGTTATTCTTCTAAAAACAGAAAAAATAGTTCCTACAGAAACATTTACATCAATGTTTGAAGATCCGTCAAGCGGATCCATTAAGATCACGTACTTATTATTATGACAGTTGTCGCTCCCCTGAACTGTAATAAAATCGTCGTTTTCTTCAGAAGCAATACCACAGACAATCTCACGGTTTATTAACGTCTGGATAAATACTTCGTTTGCATAGACATCTAATTTTTGCTGGTCTTCTCCCTGAATATTCTGCTCGCCTGCGGCGCCAATAATATCCACCAGTCCAGCTTGGTTTACTTTATGATTGACAACCTTGGCTGCCAAACGAATTGAGTTGATAATCCGGGAAAGCTCTCCCGACGAATACTGAAATGCTTTTTGGTTCTCAATAATAAACTCTCCCAGTGTTTTATTGCGTTCTTCCATTACTATATCGTTGTAGTTTTAATTTTAAGTCACAAATATCGTTTATTTTGTGAGAATGATTTAAAAATTATTTCGTTAGTTTGCTACAATTGTATATTTGCTAATTAAAGACAAAAAGAATGCAGTAAATACATTTTTTTTTGGCTAATATGCAGTTAATAATAAGAATAAATGAATTGCTTCTAAAGAAAGTGTGCTTTGAATAGTTTTAAAATACAAAGCAATTTTATGAAGCGCAAATAAATAAATTATGAATATTAGAAAAGGAAATCCTGAGGACATGAAATCGGTTTTGGGGTTAATTCAGGAGCTGGCAATATTCGAAAAAGAACCTGATGCTGTAGTCATTACAGAGGAAGATTTAGTACGTGACGGATTTGGAGAAAAACCACTTTTTCAGGTTTTTGTAGCTGAGATTGATTCAAACGAAACCGAAACAGGAAAAGAAATAGTAGGAATTGCATTGTTCTATTACCGCTACTCGACCTGGAAAGGAAAAACAATACACCTTGAGGATTTAATTGTAAAGGAAAAAATGCGCGGCACTGGTTTAGGATCTGCACTTTATGCCGAAATAATGAAACAGGGAAAAAGAGATAATGTTAGAAGAGTGGAATGGAATGTTTTAGACTGGAATACTCCGGCTGTTAATTTTTACAAGAATTCCGGAGCGAAAATTCTTGATGGCTGGCAGGTTGTTCAAATGGATGAAACGGGAATTAATTCGTTCTTAGAAAAATTATAAAAATTTATTTTGCCACGAATTTCACAAATTCCCACTAATTTAATTCGTGCTAATTCGTGAAATTCGTGGCAAACCGACACAGATTGTAAAATCATTTTAATCCTTATAATCTGTGGCAAAAAAATATAAAAGAATACCAGATTTCATTCAATCTGAAATCTAAAATTAAAAATCTAAAATTAAAAATGAGAGTATTTAAATTTGGTGGAGCATCGGTAAAGGATGCGGAAGGAATTAAAAACGTATACGACGTTTTACAACAAGTGGGTTATGAAGATGTGATTTTGGTCGTTTCGGCAATGGGGAAAACCACAAATGCTCTTGAGGTTGTTATCAAGAATTATTTTGAGAAATCGGCAGAGTTGAATTCATCTGTACAAGAAATAAAAAAATACCACAATCAAATATTATTAGATTTATTTGATGATGAAAAACATGCTGTATTTGCTGCAGTTAACGAGCAGTTTTTAGAATTAGAGTATTTCCTGGCACATAATAAATCGCCAAATTACAATTTTGTTTACGATCAGGTTGTAAGTTTTGGAGAATTGATTTCTACTAATATTTTAAGTCATTATATGAATTTCAGAGGAATCCAGACGCAATGGCTTGATGTTCGTAATTTCATTAAAACAAATGCAAACTATAGAGATGCAGAAGTTGACTGGGAAACGACTCAGCAAAACATCAGCAAAAATGTACCAAGAAAACAACTAAATATTACACAAGGATTTTTAGGTGCCGATGAAAATAATTTCACTACTACTTTAGGCCGTGAAGGTTCTGATTATACTGCGGGAATTTTTGCTTACTGTTTAAATGCCGAAAGTGTAACGATCTGGAAAGACGTTCCGGGAGTTATGAATGCCGACCCGCGTTATTTTGAAAATGCTAGTTTATTAAACCAGATTTCATATCGTGAAGCGATCGAATTAGCGTTTTATGGAGCAACGGTTATTCACCCAAAAACATTACAGCCTTTACAGAAAAAAGAAATTCCGTTATACGTAAAATCATTTATCAACCCATTATTAAAAGGAACTTGTGTTTCTAAAGGCGTTGATTTGGAGCCGCAATATCCTTGTTTTATTGTAAAGAGAGAACAGCTTTTGATTTCGCTTTCGTCTATTGATTTCTCTTTCATTATGGAGGAAAACATTAGTGAAATTTTTGGATTATTCCACGAATTCAAAATCAAAGTAAACCTGATTCAGAACTCTGCAATTAGTTTTTCTGTTTGTGTGGAAGATAAATTCGGAAACTTTAATGAATTGAATGCGATTCTTTCGAAAAAATTCAAAGTAGATTACAGCGAGAATGTAACACTTTATACGATTCGTCACTTTACAGAAAATGCTGCACAAACGGTTGAAGAAAACAAAGAGGTTTTATTGAAACAAGTAAGCCGCGAAACCATGCAGATTGTTACTAAAGAATTAAACTAAGGCTTTATAAAAAGGTAATTATTAAAATTCAGATATTTTTTGAAAAGGCTTCACTTAATTGTGAAGCCTTTTTTGTCTTAAGATTTTTCTTATTTTTACAGATTCTTTATCAAATGAATTAAAATATGAGTTTTAACGAACCTTCCGAAGAAGAAAAAGACAATTGGCACAACGATCCTAAAAACTGGATTTGGGGAATCTTCTATTATAATCCGCAAGACAAAAGAATCTTTCCGCCAAAAAGAATAAAGCAAATGGGCTGGACAATTAATTTTGGCAATCCAAACTCGGTTTTCTTTGCGGTGATAGTAATACTTGTTTTGATTATAGTATCAAGATTTATCAAGTAATTACCTAGTCCCATTATTCTCTAACAATCAAAGTCAGACAAAGCATCAACTCTAGATTGTCGAGCTTCTTACATTCCTTCGACTTCGCTCAGGATGACAATAGGTATGCATAAAAATAAATCTGTGTAAATCCGTTTTACCTGTGTCATCTGCGTGCCATTTACCTCGCCCTATTATTCTCAGACTGCTCAATTTCAGTTTTCTTATAATTTGTCTTTTTTGAATTCCCGAAACTATATGTCGCAATCAGTTTAAAGTAATTTGTGGTATACGTTCGGTGATAATAAATTTGGGTTTGCCCCACTTCATAATCGCCCGAAACCATAAACTTATGAAAGATATCATTTGCCGTAAAATTTAGTTTTAAGGCATCTTTAAAAAAATTTCTTTCGATTCCTAACGTTACTGTTGAACGGGAATTGTCACTTCGTAATCCGTAACTTTTATTGCCTAAATACCAGGCTAATAATTGCACTTTAAAAAGATCAGGAATTGTAAAGGTATTATTTGAATACAAATAGATTTGCGGTTTAACCGGACCCGTAGCATATTCATAAAAATCGTCTATTGCTTTCGTTAAATTCATACTTACGGTATTAGTAGAATTCCACCATTTAACATTGAAAGATCTGGAAAGTGAAGTAAAAAAGGTGTGTTCTTTTTCTAAATTTAATGATCGCAAAATATAACTGTTTGGCGTATCGCCTCGCAAAGCAGCGCCAGAAATAGGATCAATTTTATAAGTATAACCCATTTTAAAATCAAACTTTTTGTACATAGTTCCAATTTCAAAAGCGTGCACTTTTTCCGGAAGCAAATTAGGGTTTCCTTCAATTGTAGTAAACGGATCCTGATAAATAACATACGGATTCAAAGCCTGATATCTTGGTCGTGTAATTCTGGAAACATAAGAGAAATGACCTTTCCAATCTTCAGAAAAATCAAAATTCAAAAGCAGGTTTGGGAAAAAGTTACCGTAACTCTTTCCAAATTTCTGAATTCCGTTTGCATTTGTATACAAATCATAATTAGTTCTTTCGGCTCTGGCTCCTACCGAAAAATTGACTTTTTCGCCCCATGTACTTCCAAAAGTAAAATAGGCCGCGGCAATTTTTTCATTGTATTTAAAATCACTCGAAAGTTCATCATCCAGTTCAAAATTCATATCGTCAGCATTAGCGATTAAAAAATCTGTTCCTGATTTTATGGTGGCGTAACTGTATTTTGCTCCCATTTCGAGTTTGGTATTTTCTTTTATTTTCTTCGAATAATCAGCTTGAGCAGCGACAATATTTATGGTACTTCCCACATTATTTTTTAGATATTTTTGGATGTTATTTTCATCAACCAAACTGTTTTCTTCGATAAAATCTCTTACCGTTCCATTGTAATTGGAATATTGCGTTCCTATAAACAACGATGAACCTTTTGGATCTGTAATCAAATTATAATTCAGGTTTACAAACTGATTCAGCAAAACATCATTTTTTGCAATATCTGTAGCATAAAAACTATTTCCGGTATTATTCGTAATTGAATTTCTGCTTTCGACCTCGCCGCCCAAATCTTCAATATTTCCGCTGTAAGCTAATGAAATATAACTTTTTTCAGAGAAAGTATACTGCAATCCAAATCCAAAATTGGAATAATTATTAAATTGCCTTCGCCAATCTGTTGTTAAAACTGATTTCATATATTCGTCGGGATTGGGGCGTGTTCGTGTGGTGTATAACAATTCTCGGCCTTTGCCTAATTGCAAACCATAATTGGTTATAAAGGAGATTTTTCCTTTTGAATAATTAAAATCAAGAAGTGTGTTTGTACTTGTTCCTGCAAATTTCGAAACAGTAACATGCTGACTTGCTGAACCCATTATGCCACTTTCGATATTTTGTTTGGTAATAATATTGACAACTGCTTTTCCTTCGGCATCGTATTTTGAAGATGGATTTGAAATCACTTCAATTTTAGCAATCTGAGAAACCGGAATTGCAGCAAAACGTTCGTAATTAATCAGGATTCCATTTAGGTAAATAATCGCTTCGCCTTTTCCAAGAACGCTGATTTGTCCTTCGGCAACCACAACATTGGGAACGCGGCTCAATAATTCGTTTACAGAACTGCTTGTTGCCAGAACTGTTCCCTTAACATTGACATCGATTGTTCCGTTTGCACCATATTTTAATAATGACGGATTGCTTTTTACCACAACTTCATTTAACTGATTATGATCTTGATCCTTGGGTATAGAATCCGAAGCAGAGCCTGATAATGTTGTTTTTTCAATTAGTTTATCCTCTTCAACATAGGATTTATCCCGATTATTTTTTACGGCTTGTGCTTTTACTTCGATTGATGAAAAAATCAGGCAATAAATAGAAATAACAACAACAATAAGAAATTTCATAAACTTTAAAGATTAGCGGTTTGACTTTATTTGAAACAAAAGTCATCTGAAAATCTGTGAATAAGGTTTTAGAAAGCGAAATCAGGAGTACGGATTTATAAATCAATACTTTGTTTTACGGCTGTAAAGCCTGAATTTGGTAATTTAAAGGTGTGGTTCCGGTATGTTTTTTAAATGCGGCGAAGAATGTAGATTTAGAATTAAAACCCACATCATAACCAACGGATTCTAAAGTTAGTTTATCATTTGATGTTATAATTTCGCAGGCATTATTGATTCTGAATTCATTTACGAAACTGGTAAAATTCTTTCCTAAATTATTGTTTAAAAACTGCGACAATTGATGACTTGGGATATTTATTTCCTGAGATAAATCTTTTAAACTCAAATTCGGGTTTCTGTATAATGCTTTTTCGTTCATTACTTTTTCCAGTTTTTGAGACAAAATCAAAGCTTCTTCTTCGTTCAGTTTTTTGTCTTTTTGAATATTGAGCAGGAACAAATCATCAGTTTTTGTTCGGTGTAAAAGAACCAAAATTATCAGGTATAAAATAAAAGTAAAAGCGAGTGCACCTGTTATGCAGGAAACAAAAGGAACTCTGATAAATCCTAAAAAATAGGATATAAACACTAAAGCAATTCCGAAGAAAATAGTTCCAAACCATCTTTCTGATGGAAGTGTATTTTGGTAATTCTGAATTATTTTCTCCAATAATAATCTGATTTCAAAACCTGAAATAAAAATATAAGTGAACCATTGAAGGAAAATAAAAGCCACAAAATAATCATTCCATAAAACGGGATAATTTTGGTATGGAAATACAAAACCAATTATCAAAACAGCGAGAATCCAAATGGCTAAATGCGATTTCCATTTTACCGGAATTGTATTTTGAATTCCTGATTTTAAAGTAAGATATAAAAGCGGCCCAATTAATAAACCAGCCGAAAGACCAATTTGCAAATAGGTTTTGTGAAGATTGTTATTGAAATATACAAAAACGGTAACGGCGATTCTGGTACTTAATGCAAATAAAAGTGCGCCAAGAAACAGATTAGAAAGGTATTTTTTTCTGGTAAAAAACAAAAAATACAGACTTAGAATAAATCCGTTGAAAGCGCCTAAAGCACCAAAAAAGAATAATATTTCTTTACCTAAACTCATATTTAAGTTTGTAATGCCTGAAGCTGATAATTAAGCGGCGTTGTTCCAGTATGTTTTTTAAAAGCGGCGAAGAATGTAGATTTCGAGTTAAAACCTACATCGTAACCCACAGATTCTAAAGTCAGTTTATCGCTTGAAGTGATTATTCTGCAAGCTTCATTTATTCTGAATTCGTTTACAAAACTGGTAAAATTCTTTCCGAGATTGTTATTTAAAAACTGCGATAATTGATGGCTCGAAATATTAATTTCTTTGGATAAATCCTGCAAATTTAAATTCGGGTTTTTATACAAACTTTTATCGTTCATTATATTTTCCAGTTTTTCGGAAATAATTATGGCTTCCGCCGAATCTATTTTTTTACCCGAAATTTTCTGGACATTCAGTAAAAACAAATCATCGGTTCTTTTTCGGTATAAAAGAATGGAAATTATCAGATATAAAATAAAAGAAAAAACAACAGCTCCGCTTATATAGGTTGCTCCCGAAGCGCCCATAATGGCTAAAAAGTAAAAAAGAAATAATAAAAAATTTCCCAGAAAAAGCATTCCGAACCACATTTCTGATGGTGTCTTTTTTTCTTTTGTATTCGTGATTTTCTTTATAATACTTCTAATTGTAAAGGCTGAAAAAATGATATAAACAAACCATTGAAAGTAAATGATTTTTATAAAATACCCTCTCCAAAGTTCTGGATAATATTCATACGGATATAAAATTCCGGCTGCAACAATTATTGTTCCCCAAAACAACAGAATAAATTTCCATGATTTTGGCATTACATTGATTTCTTCCACTGCCGATTTTAGAAAATAATACAAACAAGGGCCAATAAAAAAACAGGCCGTTAACCCAAACTGCAAATACATTTTGGGCAATTCGGGATGAAAATAAACAAATACAGACTTGCCAATCCTGATGCTTAAAGCAAACAAAAGTGCGCCAAGGAAATAATTGGTCAGGTATTTTTTCTTGGTAAAAAAGAAAAAATAAATTCCCAGGATTACTCCGTTGAAAGCTCCCAAAGCACTAAAAAAGAATAAAAGTTCTTTGCCGGTATCCATGTTTTAAATTCGTTTTATACTGAACAAAGCTAAAAAAAAGATTGATGTGTGATGAGAATTCTGCTTCAAATTATAATTAAATATCATGTATAAAATAAGCGATTGAGTTCAAAATCAGCTGGTTTCCCAATAAATAAAAGCCTCGTAATTTCTTGATTATATATACTACTTTTGAATTTTTAGAGTTAAAATGTTTATGTTGAAAAAATTACTGTTTTTTGCGGTGCTTTTTTGGTATTCCGGGCTTATGGCGCAGGATACGGAATCACTGTACAAAACAAAAAAAGTAATTGCGGTAAAAGACACAATTCGTCTTGAGAATTTCAGCATAAATTCCAGTTTTTTTGAAATTTTAAATAGTAAAAATCAACCTATTGATTCGAGTTTTTACAAAATTGATTTTCAAAAAGGAACGCTTCTTTTAAACGAAAAATTCACTTCGGTTTCTGATACTTTAATTGTCAACTATCTTAATTATCCTGATTTTCTAACTAAAGAATACGGGCTTTACAAAGACAGTCAGGTTGTAAGCAATGATGTTGGAACTGAAAAGTTATATAAAATTGATAATGCCAATGCTAAAAAAGTGACGCCTTTTGATGGTTTAAATACTTCCGGAAGTATTACCCGCGGCGTTACGATTGGAAATAATCAAAGTACGGTTTTAAATTCTAATCTGGATTTGCAGATTACGGGGAAAATCTCAGATAAAGTGAGTCTTCGGGCTTCGCTTCAGGATAATAATATTCCGCTTCAAGATGGCGGTTATTCTCAAAAACTCGATCAGTTTGATAATATTTTTATGGAACTTTTTACAGATGACTGGAACATTCGCGCGGGAGATGTTTTTCTGGAGAATCGGAAAACGCAATTTTTAAGTTTCAATAAAAAAGTTCAGGGACTTTCTGCCAGTTTTGATTTTGATACAGAAAAAAGTAAAACTAATGTTTTTGCTTCGGTTTCGTTTGTAAAAGGGCAATATGCCAAAAGTACGTTTACGGGTCAGGAAGGAAATCAGGGTCCTTATAAATTAAAAGGTCAAAATGGCGAATTGTATGTTTTGGTCATTTCTGGTTCTGAGCGTGTTTATGTAAACGGTGTTTTGCTCAAACGCGGCGAAAACAACGATTATGTTATTGATTACAATGCGGGCGAAATTGTTTTTACTTCGCTTTTTCCTATTACTTCAGAAATGAGGATTAATGTGGAGTATCAATATTCTGAACGAAATTATAACCGATTAGTTACCTACGCCGGAGGCACAACTGAAAATAAAAGCTGGAGTTTTGGCGGTTATTTGTATTCTGAAAACGACCTAAAAAATCAGCCTTTACAGCAAAATCTTTCTACAGAACAAGTTCAGATTTTGGGTCAGGCTGGAGATGACCCAACTAAAATGACGGCTCCTTCTGCTTATGAAGATAAATATGCCGACAATAAAATATTATATAAAAAAACAATTGTAAACGGGATTGAAGTTTATGAATATTCCAACAATTCTGCCGATGTTTTGTACAATGTAAAGTTTAGTCTTGTTGGTAATAATCTGGGAAATTATAGTATTCAGAACACGAATTCTGTGGAAAGAATTTACGAATATGTTTCGCCTGTTGGCGGTATTCCGCAGGGAAATTATGAACCTATCGTTCAGCTGGTTGCGCCTATGAAAATTCAGGTTGCGACTTTTTTAGGGAAATACAATCCTGACGAAAAAACGCTTGTTGACTTTGAAATCGCCATGAGTAATAATGATAAAAATTTATTCTCAGGAATTGACGATTCAGACAATGAAGGAATTGCTTTTAAAACGAATATTAAAAAACGTCTTTTTACCAGAGACTGGACTCTGGACGGTTTTGCGAATTATCAATTTGTGCAGAAAGATTTTAGATCAGTTGAGCGTTTGTATAATATTGAGTTTAACCGCGACTGGAATTTGAATTCGACACTTTTAGGCAATCAGAGTTTATTGGTTACGGGCGTTAATTTTGATTTATTTGCGAAGAAAGAAACTTCCAATATTGGTTTGTTTACGTATCAATTTGAGAAACTAGATTTTACCGAAAGTTATTCGGGAGCGCGTCATACGACAACGGCTTTGTTTAAATTGAAGAAATGGACGATTCAAAATCAGGGCAGTTTTTTAAATTCTGATGCAACAGCTTCGACTTCGAAATTTATTAGAAACCAAACCCGGGCAAAATATCATTTTGGAAAAAACTGGGTTGGCGGAAGTTTACAAATTGAAGATAATCAGGAAAAAGATAAGGTTACCAATCAGTTTTCGGCTTTAAGCCAAAGGTTTTCAGAATATGGCGTTTTTGTTGGACGCGGAGACAGTACGAAGGTTTTTGTTGAACTGGGCTATTTACAGCGCAGAAATGATAGTTTGCAAAATGGGCTTTTACAGCATGTAAACAATTCGCAGACGTATTTTTTAAAGTCAAAATTAATCCAGAATAAAACGACTGATTTAGCGGTTTATGCGAGTTACCGAAATCTTGATTTTACGGATTCGAGCAGAAAAAATGAGCCTTCGTTAAATTCGAGAATTTTGTATAACGACCGATTTTTTAATCAGTTTATGCAGATAGGAACGGCTTATGAAACGAGTTCGGGAACTATTGCGCAACAGGAATTTACCTATGTTGAAGTTCCAACGGGACAAGGTGTTTATACCTGGAACGATTATAACGGAAACGGAATTCAGGAATTGGAAGAGTTTGAAATTGCTGCTTTTCCGGATCAGGCGAAATATATTCGAATCTTTCTTCCGAATCAGATTTATATTAAAACGAATCAGAATAAATTTTCACAATCGGTTATTCTGAATCCGCTGCAATGGCAGAATGAAAAGGGCTGGAAGAAATTGCTTTCTTATTTCTATAATCAGACTTCGTTTATTATGGATCGCAAAGTGCGAAGCAACGGCGATCGTTTAGAGCTGAATCCGTTTTATTCTTCTGAGGAAAATATTCTGGGTTTAAACTCCAGTTTCAGAAATAGTTTGTTTTACAATCGCGGCAAGCAAAAACATTCTGTTACGTATTCTTACCTTATTAATAATGGTAAAAATTTACTTTCTATTGGTTCCCAAAATGTCAAAAATAATTCGCATCAATTGCAATATACACATTTATACCAAAAAAGCTGGCTGTTTAATTTGTTTACCAAAACGATAAAAACAGATTTGATTTCGGAGGATTTTGTCGAAAAGAATTATGATTTAAAAGGCTATCAGGTCGCGCCAAAAATCAGTTATTTGTTTTCTAAAAATACGAGCCTGGATTTCTTTTATGAGTTTCAAAACAAGGAAAACAAAATTGGAAATCAAGAAAGTTTAGTCCAAAACCGACTTGGAACTTCGTTTTCTTTTGCGGGTGAAAAGAAGGTAACGGTAAATGGCGAGTTTTCTTTTTATGAAAATAAGTTTACGGGAAATGAGTTTTCATCAGTTGGTTTTCAAATGCTTGAAGGATTACAGGCGGGGCAGAATTTAGTCTGGAAATTGCTTTTGCAGAAAAATATTACTTCCTTTTTAGATGTTAATTTAAACTATCAGGGGCGTAAAAGTGAGACTGGAAATACGATACATACAGGAAATGTTCAGCTTCGTGCATATTTTTGATGTTTAACAAAAACATAAGAATTAATTGCTTAATTTTATGTGAATTTATAAAATATAACCAAGATGAAAAAATTATTATTACTTTGTTTTTTAGTAGTTTTATCTACTAATTTCTACGCCCAGGACACTAAAGACACTAAGGCGAAAACAGAAGCCAAAGCTAAAAAAGCAAAATCTGATGCTGATAAAGCAAAAGCCGATGCTAAAAAAGAATCTGCTAAAGCTAAAAAAGAAGCATCAAAAGCTAGTGACGCATCTGCGAAAGCGGAAAAAGATGCGGCAGCCAAAACTAAATCAGCGGCAGACAAGGAAGCAGCAAAAGCTAAAAAGGAAGCTGCAAGTGCAAAAACGGAAGCAGCTAAAGCAAAAAAAGCTTCTGATAAAGCTGAAGGTGCAAAAACTGATGCTAAAAAAGCAAAAGCCGATGCTGACGCAGCAAGTAAAACGGCTAAGAAAGATGCCGCTGCTGCTAAAAAATCAGCTACAAAAACTGTAAAAGAAACCAACGAAAAAGCTCCAAAAACACCAGACAAGGTTACTGGAGAATACAATGGTAAAAAAGTATATACTGGTCCAAAAGGCGGAAAATACTATATTAATAAAAACGGAAACAAAACTTATATTCAGGATTAAGGAAAGATACTAAGATGCTGAGTTGCTAAGTTTCTAAGATATGAGACTTTAAAGCCGAACTTACGTTCGGCTTTTTTATTTGCTGAGAAAAACTTAGAACCTTAGTATCTCAGTACCTTAGCATCTTAACATACAAGTAACTTTGTTTTTTGTATTGGTGTATTTTCTTCTTCTTTTTAACGAAAAATAAAGCCTGAGGATACCTGTAGAGTTAATAATTTAGTAATGTGTGCGAAATAACATAAAAAACATATTTATCTATCTTCGTTTTTTAAAAGCGTTAAAAACTATGAGCATTGATTATTCTGCTAACAAAACTATATTAGTTGCTCCATTAAATTGGGGACTTGGGCATGCAACGAGATGTATTCCTATAATTAAGGCGCTTCAAGAAAATAATTTTATTCCGATTATTGCTTCTGACGGTGTTGCGCTGGCTTTATTACGAAAGGAATTTCCATACATTCAAACTCTGGAGCTGCCTTCTTATCATATTGAATATGCTAAGAATGGTAAAAACTTTAAATGGAAGCTGATTAAAAATCTTCCGAAAATGATTACGGCCATTTTAGATGAAAAGAAAATGGTGAACGGCTGGATTAAAAAACATGGTATTGACGGAATTATTTCTGATAATCGACTGGGTGTTTTCAGCAAAAAAGTGCCTTCTGTTTTTATGACGCATCAATTGAATGTCATGACGGGAAATACGACTTGGTTTACGAGTAAATGCCATCAGCATTTTATAAAAAAATATACCGAATGCTGGGTTCCAGATTCTAATGATAAAGTGAATCTTACGGGAGACTTGGGACATCTTAAAACAGATGAACTAAACCTACGATATATTGGTCCTTTGAGCAGAATGAAGAAAAAGGAAACGCCCAAGATTTATGACTTGATGATTATTTTATCAGGACCTGAACCTCAGCGTACTTTTCTGGATGAGAAACTGCAAAAAGAAGCTGCAAAATTTAATGGTAAGGTTGTTTTTGTACAGGGAATTGTGGAGAAAACCCAGGAAAAATGGGAAGCTGGAAATGTTACCTATTATAATTTCATGAATTCAAAACAGTTAGAGCAGACTTTTAACGAAAGTGAATTTGTGCTTTGCCGTTCTGGTTACACCACTGTTATGGATTTGGCTAAATTAGGAATGAAAGCTTTTTTTATTCCTACGCCGGGACAATATGAACAGGAATATCTGGCGGTAAAACTTCAGGAAGAAAATCTTGTACCGTATGCAATGCAAGACGACTTTACGATTGAAGATTTATCAAAGGTAAAGTCGTTTCAAGGTTTGTCTCAATTTAAAAATGAAATAGACTGGGACTTATTATTTAGTGTTTTTGAAGATCATTTATAAAAAATAAAAAAATCCGTGTCAATCTGCGTTTTCACGATAGTGAATCTGTATAATCTGCGTCGAAAATTAGACACTGATTAAACTGATTTGCTTTCGCAAAGTCGCTGATTAACACGGATTTTATTTTTATTTTTTAGAAGTTGAACTGCGCTTGTAATCGCAATACATTTCCTTGTTGTCTGTTTATTGGAAGCGCACTGTCTTCAAAAGTTCTGTCGGCGATTACGTATTCTGCTGTTAGTTCAAAAGCTTTAATTGGCTGCCATTCAACACCAAATTCGTAATCTCTTACGACATAACTTCTGGCATCTTTTTCGTATTTTTTTCCTCCGTCATAATATTGAAATTTGGCGAAAGGATAAATATGCTGTTTTTTGATGTCCCATTTATAGTTTAATAAAACATAACCTCCGTTTAAATCAGTTTCATCAACGTGATTGGTTAACGTATTATAACGCGGGCCTCTTCCTATATTATATTCTGTCTGGATTCCGAATGGTTTTGGATATAAAACAAACGTTGCTCCAAGTCTTTGGTCTTTCACATACTGCGGATCGTCAACAGTTACTCCATTAGAAATTTCTCCTGTAAATGCCCATTTTCCTGTGTAAGCCTGAATTCCCGGTTCGATAATCTGATTTCCAATTACGAATGGATACGTTACTCTGGCTACTACATTTAAATCTCTGTTTCCGTCTATTTTATTAGCAATTTGTCCATTATAAACTCCAAACGCAAATACTCCAAAATCTCCAGAACCTTTATATCCGTCTTTTACTAACATGGCAAAACGCTCTCTAATTTCGGCTGGAGCCCAGTAAAAGAACATTCCTAAATCACGTTCATTTGCTATTGAACTGTTTATGGCATCGGCACGATCCAAAGTTAAACGCTGTGAACTTGACTGCATGTTTTCAAATCCGTATGGAATTTTACTCTGCCCAACACGAACGCGGTATTCTTTTTTCTTATCAAAAGAAAGATCAAAATAAAGATCTCGGATTTGCACGAAATTCTGAATTCCAGTTACAGGCGAACTGGCAAAATCGGGTTGAAAATAGAAAAATACATTTGGATGAACCTGTCCAGAAAACACTAAACGGGCACGGCGAATGAAAAGTCCGTTGTTTGCTTTTGCATCCGGAGCAGTTGAAGTTGTTCCCCAGGATTTATCACATTGCTCGCAGGAAACTTTATCATTTGTAGAAAAAAGTCCGTTGTATCTAATTTGAGCATAACCTCTTAAAGAGATTCTGTCATACCAGTGTTCTTCAACTCCTCCTCCGGATTTAGTTTCCGGAAGTTTTGCTTTGTTGATGGAATCTAAAATACGAAGTACTTCATTTTTTACTTCCTGTTTGTTTATTTCCTGTGCATTTGCAGCACAAGTAATCAGCATTAAAACGGCTAATATTTTTCTTTTTATCATTAGTTCTTTAATTCCCTTAATTTCAGGATGCAAAGATGGATCACCTATGTTAAGAAATCATTAACCAGATGTTACTATAATAAAAATTTAATGTTATCGACTAAAATCGTATGTTTATTTATTGTTAAAACCCTTGTTTTAGGGCTTTCAGCAAAAATGAACTTACAATTTTTTAACGTCGGCTTTTTGTATTTTAAATGCTTTTTCAAGCGTAAAAGAGAATTCTGAACCAATTCCGAACTCACTTTCTACATAAACTTTCTCTTTATGTGCTTCAATAATGTGCTTTACAATGGCTAAACCTAAACCAGAACCCCCTTCAGAACGGGTTCCGCTTTTGTCAACTCGGTAAAAACGTTCAAAAAGTCTAGGAATGTTTTGTTTTTCAACTCCTTCTCCATTATCACTTATACGAATTAACACTTTTTTCTTGGTTAGGTTTACAACTCCCACTTCGGTCAAACCGCCTTCTTTTCCATATTTAATGGAGTTGACAATCAGGTTTTCTAAAACCTGTTGGATCCTGTCCTGATCGCCGCGAATAATTACCGACTGTACATTTTTGCTTTCAAAAGCCAATTTTATTTTCTTTTTATCGGCTTTCATTTCCAATAAATCAAAAACATTCTGAATCAGTTCAACGATATCAAAATCAGTCATATTTAAATCTAAATCACCAGACTCCAGTTTGGTAATCATATCTAAATCTTCAACTATATATATAAGACGTTCTACTCCTTTCTCGGCACGTTTTAAATATTTTTTTCGAATGTGTTTGTCGTCCATTGCGCCGTCAAGTAAAGTCGAAACATAACCCTGAACGGTAAATAAAGGTGTTTTTAATTCGTGCGAAACATTACCCAGAAATTCCCTGCGGTATTGTTCACGAATTTCGAGCATTTCGATTTCGAGTTTTTTATCGGTTGCAAACTTTTTCACTTCCCGCGAAAGTGTTTCCATATCGGTCGTTATAGGCTGGTTGATTAGTGTTGTGGATTCTAATAACGAAACCTCATCGTAAATTTTCTTTACTCTTCGATAAATAAATCGTTCTACACGATATTGTAAAACCAAAAAGGAGAATATATAAATGGATATTATGAAAATAATTCCAAATGCAATTTGGTGTTTTAACTGATTTTTATACAATAACGACATCAAAATCAGTACAAATCCTGTCGAGAAAAGACTGATATACAATGCCGATTTTATAGCAAATTTGTATGTTTTTTTAAAATTGATTTTCATTGATATATTTAAAATATAAAACCATTAAGAGCTTATTCTTTTCACCATAAGTTATATAAGTTCATTTAAAAATAAGCTTATTTGTTTGGATTACAAAACAATGTAAAAAAGTAAATCTTTGCCAAAGTTCAGAACTTTGACAAAGATAATTTTAATACAAAAGTATGTACACTATAATTTAAATGAACTTATATAACTTATATGGTTCAAATTTATATAGAATTTTTAAACTTCAAATTTATACCCAACACCTTTTATGGTTTTAAAAAGGTCTTCTCCTATTTTTTCACGCAGTTTTCTGATGTGAACATCGATTGTTCTTCCTCCTACTACAACTTCATTTCCCCAAACTTTATCAAGGATTTCATCTCTTTTGAAAACTTTCCCTGGTTTTGAAGCTAATAAATAAAATAATTCGAATTCTTTTCTTGGTAAAGCAATTTCGACATTGCCTTTTATGATTTTATATTCTTCGCGGTTAATCTCGATTCCGCCAACATTTATAGTATCTGTAACGACTTCTTGTTCTTTTAACCTTCTTAACAAAGCCTTTACTTTAGACACTAATAATTTTGGTTTGATTGGCTTTGTAATATAGTCGTCAGCACCTGCGTCAAAACCAGCTACTTGCGAATAATCTTCGCTTCTTGCCGTAAGGAATGTTATGATAACATTATTTAACTCAGGAATTTTTCTGATGTGCTCACAAGCTTCCATCCCGTCCATTTCTGCCATCATCACGTCCATGATAATTAATTCCGGCAATTCTTTCTGAGCCTTTGCTATAGCATCTTTTCCATTAGAAGCAGTAACAATCTGGTAGCCTTCCTGAGCGAGGTTATAGCCAACGATTTCTAAAATGTCCGGTTCGTCGTCAACTAATAAAATCTTAGTTTGTGTTTTTTTCATAAATAGCAAAAATTGAGATTTTTACATCAAATATTCTTAATTATTTATTCGATGTTTTTTATTTCACAGCGTAAATATACTAACAAATGAACGGTTAAAAATTGGTGTTAACCGTAATTTAATCTCATAACAATTTCATAATCTTAACAACACAAAAACATAACAAGTCCGTAACATGAACTTTACAGGGCGGTTCTTTCTTTGCACAAAAATAAATTAAACACAACACACAAATGAAATTCAATTTAAGATTTCTATTTATTGCATTATTTATCTGTACGATTTCGATCGCGCAAAACAAAGGTACGATTTCTGGAGTTCTGACTGACAAAGAATCGAACAATGCAGCGTTACCTTTTGCTAATGTTTTAATTAAAGGTACAAATATTAGCGTTAATACTGACATTGACGGAAAATATTCGTTGAATGTAAATCCTGGAAACTATACTATCATTTTTAGTTTTGTAGGATATGAAACTAAAGAAGCTCCGGTTACTGTAAAAGCAGGTGAAACTGTAGTTATAAATCAAATACTTTCTTCTGGAAGTTTTACTCTTAAAGATGTTGTTGTAAAATCTACAGCAAACAAAGAAAAAGAAACTGCTCTTTTATTAGACCAAAAAAATGCTGTTGTTATCAAACAAAGTATTGGTGCACAGGAAATGTCCAGAAAAGGTGTTAGTGACGTTGAAGAAGGTTTAACAAAAGTAACAGGAATTACAAAAGTAGGATCAAGAGGTATATTTGTTCGTGGTCTGGAAGATCGTTACAACAACTTATTGATCAATGATCTTGCTGTTCCGTCAAACAGCCCTTTCTCAAAAATTGTTCCTCTTGATTTGTTTCCAACAAACATTGTAGGTGTTATTGATGTATACAAAACATTTAACCCAAATATTTATGGAGATTTTGCTGGTGGAACTTTTAACATTCAAACTTCAAAGGTTTCTAAAAACATTACCAAAATAAATATTGGTGCAGGATATACTACTGGAAACAGTTTTAAAGATTTCTTGCTTTCTGCTGATGCAGATTCTGCTGCAGGATTTTTTGGGTTTAACGGAAAAGACAGAGAGCTGCCAAGCTTTTTAGGAGAAACTGCCGGTAGAACAACTTTTACACAAGATCAGGCATTAAACTCTGTAAGCAATGATAAAGGTTTTAATGTAAGTAAAACAAAAAGCCCATTAAACTCTAGTTTCAATTTTCTTCATGCAGAAAAATTTGACTTAAGCAATGATCGTAACATTTCATACTTATTGTCTCTTAATTTCGACAATAGTTATGCTGTTAGAGAAGGTGTAAGCAGAACACTTCAAACTCTTGGTGATAAATACAATAATGATTTTGTTAATACTGAATACCGTTTAAAAACTAGTACATCTGCATTAGTTGGAGTAAATTACACCACTGAAAGATTTAAGTTAGCTTTTAATACTTTGTATTTAAAAACAACATTAAACTCAATTTTAGACCAATACGGTGTTTTAAGCAACAATGGAGTTAAAAACAACTTTATCCGTACTAACCAATTGGATAAAACAGATTATTTAAATGCTCAATTATTAGGAGAATATAGTTTGACAGAAGATAAAAACCAAACTTTAAAAGGTGGTGTATCTTATGCAAATACAAAATACGGACAACCTGATAGAAAGTTTTTCTCAGGAACTCAGGAAAGTGAAAATCAAATTAACACTTCTTATGGTGGTAACAACTTCTTACGTCAGTATTTAGATGTAGATGGAAATGTATTTGTTTCTGGATTATTAGAATACAACTTGAAATTTGGAAAAGATGGAAAACAAAACAAATTGACAGTTGGTTATAACGGAAATGTTTCTAAAATGGAATCTTCTTATCGATTTGTTGCTAGTAATGGCGGAACTTTTACATCAACAGATATAAATAATATTGATACAAAAATTACAAATGACATTAACAGCAATGCCGTTTTCTTTAACGAAAGTTCAAACACTACTTACAAAGTAAAATTGAATGAAAGTGCAAATGCCGGATACGCAAACTTATTCTTGAAATTTGCAGAGAAATTTGAACTTAATGGAGGTGTAAGAGTTGAAAGTACTATTAAAGAAACATACTACAGAACTTTAGGTTCTTTTGATGATCCTTTCAAATTAAAAAAATACAACAACCTTTATGTTTTACCATCGTTAAACCTGAAGTATCTTTTAAACGATACATCAAACATTCGTTTTGCAGCAAGTAAAACTTATACAAAACCGGTTGTAATGGAATCTTTCCCAATATCATACATCAATGCAGATAATACTTCGACTCAAGGAAACTCTTTATTGAAAAATAGTGATAACTATAATGTTGATTTAAAGTACGAAGTTTTCCCAACTGCTAAAGAAATGTTGACTTTTGGAGTATTCGGAAAATATATCGACAATCCTATCGAAAGAACGTTTATTGCTAATGCAACATCTGGAACTGTAACTACATTTTTAAATTCAGATAACGCAACATTATTTGGAGCTGAAGTTGAATTTTTATTAGGGTTAAACAGAATAAGTGAAAGCTTACAGCATTTCTCTTTTGGATTAAACGCTTCTGTTATGTCTACAAAAGTAAATGTTGCAAAAACTTACGAATCTCAGGACGAAGACGGTTTGGTTACGGTTAAAAATTCAATCGAAACACACCAGACAAGATCTTTACAAGGTGCATCAGACTGGTTAATTAATTCTGATTTGAAGTATGAATTCAATTTAGCTAAAGACTGGACAAACACAATGTCACTTGTTTATGGTGTATTCGGAAAAAGAATTTACGCAGTAGGTACAAACGGTCAGGACAATACTTATGAATTACCTGTATCACAATTGGACTTTGTTTGGGGAAGTAAAATTTCAGAACACTTTGATGTAAAATTCACAGCTGATAACTTATTAAATCCAGTAAGAAAATTAGAATTTGGAAACAACGGAACTGTAAAAGTTGACGAACCATCTTTATTGGCTAACAGTTATAAAAGAGGTGTTGGTTTTTCTGTAAAATTAGGATACACGTTTTAATACACAACATATCGCAAATAAAAGGCTCCAGATATCTGGAGCCTTTTTATTTTAAAAGACAAATCAAAAATCCTGCTTAACATTCTCTTCACATTTTAATTAATTTTTGGTAACCGTAATGTAATGTTCAGGTAACGCCTTAAAGAGATTAACCAATTAATTTTGGCATTATAAAAACGAAATAATACAACACACAAATTATGAAAACTAAATTTTTTGCTTTAGCCCTTGCTACAAGTTTATTTTTAAATTCTTGCTCTAGTAGTGACGATCCTACTCCTGTTACTCCGCCTGCAACTGGAGAAATTACAGGTCCAATATCTGCTAACAAAACTTTTGCTTACGGTAACTACACTTTAAAAGGAATTGTAAAAATTAATTCTGGTGTAACTGTAACTTTTGATGCAGGATCTACAATCACTATAGACAAAGCTACTGGAGATAATGCTTTAGTTGTTTTAAACGGTGGAAAATTAATCATCAACGGAACTGCTGACAAACCAGTTGTATTTACAGAAAAATCTAAACTTCCAGGTTCTTGGGGAGGAATCATCATGTACGGTGATGCTCCTGCAAAAGTTGCTGGTGGAGGAACTTCTTCAACTTCAGAAGACGGAAACAATATTTCTTACGGAGGAACTAATGCAACTCACAATGGTGGTTCATTAAACTATGTAAGAGTTGAATATGCTGGATCTAAATTAGCTGATGGTCAAAAAGAAAACAATGCTTTTACTTTTTATTCAGTAGGATCAGGAACAACTTTAGATCACTTAGTAGCTTACAAAGGTGCTGATGACGGATTCGAATTCTTCGGAGGAACTGTAAGTATGACAAACGCTATTTCTTTCGGAAACTATGATGATGCATTCGACTGGCAAGATGGATGGCAAGGTACTGCTAATACAAACTGGTATGCTTACCAAACAGGAAAAGGAAACTACGGAATGGAAATCGAAGCTTCTGCAAATGACAATGCTTTCGGACCAAAAGTTACTAACATTACTTTAAAAAGAGAAGCTGGAAACGTTCCTGAAGTTGGAGATAACCAAGTTGATGCTTTCCAATTCAAAAGAGAAGGTAACGGAGAATACAGCAACATTATTGTTGATGGTTACGGAAACTTTACAACTGGAACTACAACTTACAAAGGTAGCGTAGTAAGTATCTTAGATGCTGCAACAAATACACACCAGGTAAACACTGGAAAAATCAAAGTTTTAAATGTTAAAATTAGCAATACTACAAACGTAATTCCTGTTGCTGGTGTTGATACATTTACAGTTTCTTTCCCAGCTGGAACTTTTACAACAAGTACTACAGCTACTGGAGCTTCATTGACTACAGGAAACTGGGCTACAGTTGACGGAACAAACTTGATCAAATAAGACATACCGCATAAAATTGTTAAAAACATCCTAAATTATTAGGATGTTTTTTTTTGGCGTAGTTTTTGTAATTTTTTTTGTATATTTACTTACACAAATAAATGCGATGGCAAAAAACTACTTTTATATTACATTCTTATTGGCTTTTTTCTTTACTGTAAGTGTCTCGGCACAAGACAGTAAGCAATTACCAAAAACTCAAGACGCTACGGGTATTGAGGGACTAAGCTTGTACCCTAATCCTGTTACCAGCGGAAGAGTATATATTTCTTCTAAAAATGATCTGGAGAAAGAAATAATCGTTTTTGATATATTAGGAAAAAAAGTACTGCAGACGCATTTAGCTTCCAGAGAACTTAGCGTTGCAGATTTAGTTCCAGGCGTTTATATCATAAAAATAAGCGAACAAAACTCCTCCTCAACCCGAAAATTAATTATCCGATAATATAAAAAAAGCTCCTTTTTGGGAGCTTTTTTTATAGTTTGCAGTGTTCAGTTTTTAGTATTCAGTTTCTGTAAAAGCTTATAAATGTGAAATTAGACTGAACACCAAAAAACTGAACACTGAACACCAAAAAATAAATATCTTTGCACAAAAAAAGTTTTGATTACAGCCAGCGATATATTTACGATTTCAAGCCATAAACAATTTGAAAAAACAGCATTAAAAGTGTTTCGCTTTCAATACGCTAACAATGCCGTATATCGCGATTTTTGTGATTTTTTAAAGACAGATGTTCAGCAGGTAAAATCATTACAGCAAATTCCTTTTTTACCTATTCAGTTTTTCAAAAGCCACGATGTGGTTTCTAATGAAAACCCTGCTCAGGTAACTTTTACCAGCAGCGGTACAACTGGAATGATTACCAGCCGACATTTAGTGACCGATGTTTCCCTATATGAGGAAAGTTACCGCAAAGGATTTTCTCAATTTTACGGCAATATCGAAGATTATGTTGTTTTAGCCCTTTTACCGTCTTATTTAGAGCGTGAGGGATCTTCGCTTATTTATATGGTCGAAGACTTGATAAAGCTATCCAATCAGCCCGAAAGCGGCTTTTATTTACACAATCACGACGACTTAATTAAAAAGCTGACTGAATTAGACCAAGCGGGTCAAAATGTGATTTTAATTGGTGTTACATATGCCTTATTAGATTTGATTGAAAAACATCAATTCAATCTTCAAAATACCATTATTATGGAAACCGGAGGAATGAAAGGAAAACGCAAGGAAATGATTCGCGAAGAACTTCACGAAATACTTTGTAAAGGTTTTGGTGTTTCTTCTATTCATTCAGAATACGGAATGACAGAACTTTTAGCACAAGCCTATTCTTTGGGTGAAGGTGTTTTTGAATGTCCGTCATGGATGCACATTTTAGTTCGTGATCCCGAAGATGCTCTCACTTACGTAAACGACGGAAAAACCGGAGGAATAAACGTAATTGACTTAGCTAATATCAATTCCTGTTCTTTTATTGCAACGCAGGATTTAGGCAAAAAAAATCCCAACAACTCTTTTGAAGTATTGGGACGTTTTGATAATTCTGATATTCGCGGTTGTAACTTAATGGTTCTTTAATATCGGTTAACCGAATCAACGACTAAACAGTTAAAAAAACTAATTTTCTTCCGTTACGCCAATACTATCTATTCCTTCTTTTCTAGACAATTCTCTTTCTTTCTCGCCTTTGCTTTTTAATAAACTGTAAACGCCATAACATGCTAGTCCTCCCAAAAGAACGAAAAGCAGATTCCATCCGATACTATTATAATTTTCGTCATTTACACCATCCACACCATTAATAAAAAAGACACAAGCTCCATATATAAAACCTGCTACAAGAGTAGTTCCGTAATAAGACGCTAACCCAATAAGCGCATAAGTCCATTTGTTCTTATTATATTCAGTAGCTAAGTCGCTAAACGATTTCCAAATCCAATAAATAAATATAATTCCTATCATAAGTTTATTTTTAAGTGATAAACATACTAAAAATATCAGTTGGATATAATATAAAATAAAAATCCCAACTGCTCTTTCAAACTATTGGGATCTATATAATATGTTCTAACTTTCAGAAATCGATTAAACAATTAACCAATTAAACACTTAAATCACTCTAATTACGAAATAATTTTTCTTTCCACTTTGCAACAATACAAACTGATTGTTAATCAAATCATTTGTACTCAAAACAAAATCTTCTTTAATTTTTTCTCTGTTTACAGAAATAGAATTCGCTGTTAAAGCTCTTCTCGCCTCTCCGTTTGATTTAAAGAAACCTGTTTTTTCATTTAAAACTGAGATAATATCCAATCCATTTTCTAAATCTGCTTTTGCGATTTCAGCTTGAGGAACTCCGTCAAAAACTTCTAAGAAAGTCGCTTCATCTAACTGTTTCAAATCTTCGGCAGTAGAATTTCCAAATAAAATATTCGAAGCCTGAATTGCTTTTTCTAATTCTTCTTTACTGTGAACAAAAATCGTGATTTCTTCAGCTAGTTTCTTTTGTAAAATTCTTAAATGCGGCGCTGCCTGATGTTCAGCAATTAAACCATCAATAGTTTCTTTATCTAAGAAAGTAAAGATTTTAATATATTTCTCTGCATCAACATCTGTAGCATTTACCCAAAATTGGTAAAATTTGTAAACAGAAGTTTTATCAGCATCTAACCAAACATTTCCACCTTCAGATTTACCAAATTTAGATCCGTCAGCTTTTGTGATTAATGGCGTTGTCAATGCAAAAGCTTTTGCACTTTCTCCGCCCATTCTGCGTACTAATTCTGTACCCGTGGTAATATTTCCCCATTGGTCAGAACCTCCCATTTGCAAAAGGCAGTTATTGTTTTTATATAAATGATAAAAATCGTATCCCTGAATTAATTGATAAGTAAACTCTGTGAAAGACATTCCTTCACCTTCTCCGTTAATTCTCTTTTTAACAGAATCCTTCGCCATCATATAATTTACCGTAATACGTTTTCCAACTTCACGGGCAAAATCAATAAACGAGAATTCTTTCATCCAGTCATAGTTATTAACCATAATTGGAGCGTTTGCTTCTTTTGAATTAAAGTCTAAGAAACGAGACAGAACACTTTTAATTCCAGCCACGTTTTTAGCCAAAGTTTCTTCGTTCAACAAATTTCTTTCGTCAGATTTTCCAGAAGGATCACCAATCATTCCGGTCGCGCCGCCCACAAGGGCAATTGGCTGATGACCAAAATTCTTTAAATGAACCAATAAAATAATCTGAACCATACTGCCAATATGCAGCGAATCTGCCGTTGGATCAAAACCAATATATGCCGCCGTTACCTCTTTTAGCAATTGTTCTTCCGTTCCTGGCATGCTATCATGGTATAAACCGCGCCACTTTAATTCTTCAACTAGATTCTTCATTTTTAAAATATTTTGCGCAAATATAATCAATGGCAATGGCAATATCAAAAACTTATGCCACTAAGGCACAAAGGCGCCAATATTATTAAAAAACAAAAAAACTTTGCGCCTTTGTGCCTTTGTGGCAAAAACCAAAAAACTTATCTTTACAAAATGGTATTAGTAACTGGCGGAACAGGTTTAGTGGGCTCACATTTATTGCTTCATTTAATTGAAAATGGAGAAAATGTTCGGGCTATTTACCGAACCGAAAGCAATATTCAAAAAACAAAATCGGTTTTTGAATTGTATCAAAAAGATGATTTATTTGAAAAAATAGAATGGCTTGAAGCCGATATTTTAGATGTTCCTTCTCTGGAAATTGCTTTTAATGATATTGATTACGTTTACCATTGCGCTGCCTTTATTTCTTTTGATCCCACAGATGAAGAAATACTTCGAAAAACCAATATTGAAGGAACAGCCAATATGGTTAATTTTTCTCTTGCCAGAGGAATAAAGAAATTCTGTTTTGTGAGTTCTATTGCCGCTCTTGGCGATTTAGCCCCGCATGAAACTTATATTACCGAAGAAACCGACTGGAATCCGGAAAAACCACACAGCGATTACGCTATTTCTAAATATGGTGCAGAAATGGAAGTCTGGCGTGCGCATCAGGAAGGTTTAGATGTAATTATCGTAAATCCGGGCGTTATTTTAGGTCCAATTCCGAAAACAAAAAGTAAACAGCAGGGAAGTGCAGAATTGTATGTAAAAGTCGCAAACGGACTTCCTTTTTACACACTCGGAAGTACTGGTTTTATTTCGATTGATGATGTTGTAAAAACAATGCATCAGTTAATGAAAAGTGATATTAAAAACGAGCGTTTTACTTTGATTACAGACAATGTTGTTTTTAAGGATATTCTGGACACCATTGCCGATGTTTTAAAAGTCAAAAAACCGCATCTTCATGCAAAACCTTTTTTAATGAATTTGCTTTGGATTGTCGACGGAATATTTTCGCCTTTATTTTTTCAAAAAAGAACTATTACAAAAGCGACTGCAAAAGCATCTTATTCTAAAAATCTGTATTCTAATGAAAAAATAAAAACCGCTCTTGGAACGGTTTTTTTAGATGTACATCAATACATAAAAGACATTTCGAAACTATAAACCTTATCTTCTAGGTGGTTTTTTCATTTGTCGTCTTATCGAATCGAGGTTTATTTGTTGTTTTGAACTTTTTTTGATTGAATCCTTCGGAGTTTTTGAAGTTTCCTTAAGTTTCTTTTTAGCTTCTTTCGCTGCTTTTTTATTTTCGATAGTAACAAGAGAATCTGCAGCTCTCTCGGCTACTTTTAATCGTTTGCCTACTTCATCAAACATATCTTTGTAGTTCTCATAATCTGCGGCATAATACATATTATTTTGAGCAAACTGAAGACTGTCCACTTTATATTTTTTTAAAATGAATTTCGTTGGGCTTGTTTCTGTAGAATCTAACAATTCCTGATGTTGGTATTTCATTGCTTCCAGAAGAGACAAATCATACATAATATCAATCATCTTATCTTTCTCAATAAGTTTTGCAGGTTGTTTTACAACGTCCTTTTTACAACTTACAGAAAGAAACAAAACCAATAGTATTACTAAACAATTCTTCATTTCAGCTTTTTATCTATCAAACAATAATCGTTTTCCGGCGCGGATATCTTTTACTTTAAAGTTATTGTAAACTAATTCCCCGTTTACAAAAGTATGCGTAATTCTAGATTTAAAAGTATAATTTTCAAAAGGCGACCATCCACATTTTGCAAGGATATTTTCTGGTTTTACACTCCATGGCAAACTTGGATTTACAATTACTAAATCGGCAAAATAACCTTCTTTAACAAAACCTCTTTTTTCGATTTTGAAAATTTTAGCAGGATTGTGGCACATTTTCTCCACGATTTTCTCCACACTGATTTTTCCCTGGTGATGTGATTCGAACATTGCCACAACAGCGTGCTGTACAAGCGGACCTCCAGAAGGTGCTTTTAAGTACGATTGTAATTTTTCTTCTTTAGTATGCGGTGCGTGATCTGTCGCAATAACATCAATTCGGCCGTCATTTAAAGCTTTCCAAAGTTCGGCTCTGTCATGTTCAGTTTTTACAGCAGGGTTCCATTTGATGAAATTCCCTTTTGTTTTGTAATCTTCATCGGTAAACCAAAGATGATGTACACAAACCTCAGCTGTAATTTTTTTATCTTCTAATGGAATTTTGTTAGTAAACAATTCCATTTCTTTTGCCGTAGAAAGGTGAAAAATATGAAGTCTTGCTCCCGTTTTTTTCGCCAAAGCCACCGCTTTTGAAGACGAAAGATAACAAGCCTCTGCACTTCTAATTAAATTGTGCGCCGTTACCGGAATATCTTCACCGTATTTTTCTTTGAATTCTGCTAAATTGTTCTGAATTGTAGTTTCATCTTCGCAATGCACCGCAATTAACATTGGTGTACTTGAAAAGATTTTTTCCAGAGTTTCTTCCTTGTCAACCAGCATATTTCCTGTTGAAGAACCTAAGAAAATCTTGATTCCGGCAACATTTTTTGGATTTGTTTTTAAAACTTCTTCCAGATTATCATTTGTTGCGCCCATCATAAACGAATAATTCGCAAATGATTTCTCGGCAGCAATTTGGTATTTATCTTCTAATATTTCCTGAGTAACCGCATTGGGAACCGTATTTGGCTGTTCGATAAAAGAAGTAATTCCTCCTGCAATCGCAGCTCTCGATTCTGATTCGATATCACCTTTATGCGTTAATCCCGGCTCTCTAAAATGAACCTGATCATCAATTGCACCCGGCATTAAATAACTTCCTTCGGCATCAATTACAATACAGTCTGATGTTTTTAGACTGATACTGTCTGCAACCTCAACGATTAAGTCATTTTCGATCAAAACATCTCCGTCAAAAATAGATCCTTCGTTTACAATTTTGGCATTTTTTATTAAAATCCTGTTCATGTTCTATCTTATAATGTATTGACTAATTTTTTTAAGCGAAGAGAAATCACACCCAGAATTGCTTCCTTAATAATAGCGTTACTCATTTTTGAAACTCCTTTTGTTCTGTCTGTAAAAATAATAGGCACTTCTTTTATTTCAAATTTAGCACAATAAGTTCTGTACTTCATTTCGATTTGAAACGCATATCCAACAAACTTTATTTTGTTTAGATTAATTTTCTCTAAAACTTCTCTTTTATAACAAACAAAACCGGCAGTTGCATCGTGAATTTTCATTCCGGTTATAAATTTCACATAAATTGATGCAAAATAGGACATTAAAACACGGCTTAAAGGCCAGTTTACCACATTTACACCTGTAACATAACGCGATCCAATGGCTAAATCCGCACCTCCGAAGTGGCAGGCATCGTATAATTTTTCAAGGTCATTTGGGTTATGTGAAAAATCGGCATCCATTTCAAAAATAAAATCATATTTATGTTCTAATGACCATTTAAAACCATGAACATAAGCGGTTCCTAAACCGGCTTTTTTAGCTCTTTTTTCAAGAAATAATCTTCCCGGATATTCTTCCTGCAATGCAATAACTTTATCGGCGGTATGGTCCGGCGAATTATCGTCGATTATTAGCAGGTGAAAAGATTTATGCTGCGAAAGTACAGCTCTCACTATACTTTCTATGTTTTCAATTTCGTTATAAGTAGGGATTATGACAATACTATCACTCATTTTTTTCTCGGTAATTTCACCGCAAAAGTAAACTTTTTATAGCATTTGGTTCATAATAAATACATAATAAAACTATTGATACAAAAAATTACTAATTTTGTCACGCTATGATTGAACACCTTCATCCACGAATTATTGAAAACAAAGACTGGGCAACAGCTTTGTTTGTCCTGACGTTTGCTGTTGTCGCCATGACAAAATCTGCTTATGAAACTCGTTTTTCAGAATTTAGTAAGCTTATTTTTTCAGATAAGTATGCAAAAATTTATCGGGATAACAGCCACATGAAAAGCATCTTTACGGTTGGTTTATTTTTTGTGCAGGTTATTTCGTTTGCCTTTTTTATTTTGCTAACGATGAACATTTATGATAAAGCCTCAAAAACGGATTATATTTTGTTTATTCAGATTGCAACTTTCCTGCTTTATTTTATTCTGGCTAAATATTTAATTGAGAAAATTGTAGCTGCAGCATTCAACATTGACGACTTTGTGGAGCTTTTTAATTTGCAAAAAGTTACTTACAGAACTTATATTGGCGTTTTAATCCTTCCAATCAATGCAATTTTGTTTTATTATGATAATATTTCAACGATTGTACCGCTAGTAACGATAGGCATTTCACTGTGTATCAGTCTATACTCTTATTTTATTTCAATTAAAACATATCAAAACGTAATAATCGGTAAGTTATTTTATTTTATTTTATATCTTTGCGCTCTTGAAATAGCGCCTTATTATTTTCTTTATTATTGGATAACAAAAGGGAGTGCTTAGAAAATGTTTATAATATGAAAGTGAAAACAATTTTGGTGTCACAGCCTGAACCTAAAGTGGAGAATTCTCCTTACTTTGAGCTCCAACAAAAACACAAAATAAAAATTGATTTCAGACCATTTATTCATGTGGAAGGGGTTAGCGCAAAAGAGATCCGATTACAAAAAATCGATCTTAATCATTACACTGCGATCATTTTAACAAGTCGAAATGCTGTAGATCATTTTTTTAGAGTGGCTGATGAAATGCGTTACAAAGTTCCTGAAGGATTGAAATATTTTTGTCAATCTGAAGCAGTAGCGTTTTATCTTCAAAAGTATGTTGTGTACAGAAAACGTAAAATTTACGTTGGGGCAAAAGATTTTGCAGATTTATCTCCTCTTATCAAAAAGTACAAAGACGAGAAGTTTTTGCTTCCTGCATCTGACCAGTTAAATGCTGATGCTCCTATAACATTAAACGGCCTGAAAGTAGACTGGGCTCAAGCTATTTTTTACAGAACTGTAATGAGCGACTTGTCTGATCTTGCTGATGTTTATTATGATGTTTTAGCGTTTTTTAGTCCAACAGGAATTAAATCTTTATTTAAAAACTTCCCGGATTTTCAACAAAACAACACCAGAATCGCTGTATTTGGAAGCACAACTCAAAAAGAAGCTTTAGATCATGGTTTAAGAATTGATATTCTTGCTCCAACTCCTGAAACGCCTTCTATGACAATGGCTTTAGAAAAATATATTGCAGAAGCAAACAAAGGAAAATAATCCTTTTTTAAAATATTCAAATTTTTAAAATTCCAAATTCCAATTTTTATGTTGGTATTTGGAATTTTTGTTTTTAATCAATTCTTTATCTCCTTTCGTTTCCCGTGGTTGAAACCACCGGCTATGTTTTGAATTTGATTTTTTAATCCCCATTTGGAATTTGGAATTTAAAAATTGGAATTTTATTTTTCCTTCCTTTTAACTACATTTGATTTCTATTCTAAACCCAAATCACAATAAATAGTTTCAAATTATAAGTTATGAAAATCAACTCCCTTTTAATCGAAATTGACGGTATCGACAAAGAAATCCTTCGATATCTTATGGACGATGCCCGAAAACCTATTTTACAAATTGCTAATAAAATTGGCATTTCGGGAGCTGCGATTCATCAGCGTTTAAAAAAACTGGAACAGTCCGGTGTTATTTCAGGATCGAAGTTTACTGTAAATCCAAAAGTTTTAGGTTACAATACTATGGCGTTCGTGGGAGTTTATCTTGATAAAGCTTCCCGAAACTCAGAAGCTGTAAAAGATTTAAAAAAAATACCCGAAGTTTTGGAATGTCATTATACAACCGGAAACTGGTCGGTTTTAATTAAAATTATCTGTCGTGATAACGAACATTTAATGCAGCTTTTAAATACTAAAATTCAGGCCATTGAAGGTGTTTCAAGAACGGAAACGTTTATCTCGCTTGATCAGCAAATTGACAGACAGATTCAATTGTAAAATTAGAGAATGTGACAATTTTTTGATTTATTATTCTAAACTGGACTGAAGTCCAGCTCTACAATATGGATCGAGCCAAGGCTCTTTAGTCGTTCCGAAGGAACATATTATGTTGTAGGGCTGGACTTCAGTCCAGTTTAATTTATATAGATATGCAAAAACAAAACCCGACAGGTTTTAATCTGTCGGGTTTTGTCTTTTTTACACCAAATTTGGAATTTGGAATTTTTATATTGAAATTTAAAATTATTAATTCCTTCTGCTTCCGGAATAAATTGAGATATAGTACAATAAAGTTGCAATCGATCCAAGTGCGGCAACAACATACGTTCTTGCAGCCCATTTTAAGGCATCTTTTGCACCAGCTTGTTCTTCTTGTGTTAACATGTGTTTATTTTCAAGCCATGCTAACGCTCTGTTACTCGCATCATATTCTACCGGTAGTGTAATAATCGAAAACAATGTTGTTACAGCAAAAATTATAATCCCCACTAATAACAATTGCGGAAAAGTTCTGATCATTAAAATTCCGGCTAATAAAACCCACTGCATATAGCTTGAGGCTACGTTTACAATTGGCACTAATTTAGAACGCATCGTTAACCATTCATAACCAATAGCATGCTGAACAGCATGTCCGCATTCGTGAGCCGCAACTGCCGCAGCGGCTGCATTTCGATGATTATAAACTGCTTCACTTAAGTTTACTGTTTTATCTGACGGATTGTAATGATCTGTTAACTGACCCGGAGTCGAAATAACACGAACATCTCTAATTCCATTATCAGCAAGCATTTTTTCAGCTATTTCTGCGCCGCTCATTCCGTTTCGTAATTGCAGTTTAGAATACAATTCAAATTTACTTTTAAGTTTTGAACTTACCATCCAGCTAAACAACATTATCGCTCCGGCAAGTATTAAATATTCACCTCCCATATCTTTATCTTTTTTGATTGAATTTAAATTTACAAAACAAACTGCAAATTATGAACCATTTTAACAAAATGTCATTTTGGCATTTTTTCAGACAAAAAACCATATCTAAATAAAAAAGACGCACTGCTGTGCGTCGCTACAATCTATCTCTATAACAATTGCTTATTTATTTCTTCAAATTTCTCAATCAGGCTGTTTATTTTAAACTGCTGTTTTTTGATTTGTTTTGGAAGAATAAAAAACCAATTAACCGCCATCCATAATAATGTTAGTCCATAAGCCAGACTTGCTCCTAAAAAAGTCATTCTGCTGGCGTATTCATACATGTATAAACAGATTCCAAACGTAAGCGTTGCAAAATAAAAACGCATCATTGTGGTTTGTAAAAATTGTTGTTTCTTTTTAATCAGAATTAAATTTTGAAGGTATTCCTGATTGGTTTGTGTTGTTTCAATGCTTTTATAGGTGCTTAATAATTTATTGTAAACAAATAAATAAATCATCATTGCCAGAATCGTCACGATGATTCCTATTTTAGTCGAAATAAATTGCGGCTGATAATAAATCCAGACAAAAACAATAAACGCAGTTGTTGCAAAAAGCAGCATATTAGTAATCCACAAACTTCTTAAGCCTGCCCTTTTAAATTTATTTACCCGCGCCAGCAAATCCTGCATATCAGGCTGACTTACGGATTGTTTTTTCCATAAATCTTTAAAATCTATATTGTTATCGTTGTCCATTTTCTTTAAATTTTTGAGTCAGTTTTTCTTTTATTCTGTGAATTTTCACTCGCACATTGGCTTCAGAAAGTCCAATAATTTTAGCGATTTCTGCCTGCCTGACATCTTCTAATTCTAATGAGATAATGATACGTTCCGTTTCGGGCAGTTCAGCAATACATTTATATAAAAACTGAATTTGAGGTTCTAATGAAGTTTGTTTTTCTTCTGAAAGATGAATTGGCAGTTCTGATTTTGGAAAGCGTTTTTGCTTTTCTATCTGCCGAAGACAATTATTAGACGCAATTCTAAATATCCAGGTTCCAATAGAAGATTCGTTTCTAAAGGTTTCCAGCTTTTGCCAGACAATTATAAAGGTTTCCTGAGCTAAATCCTGTGCGGCATCATAATCATTCACAAATCCCATGCAAAGCCTGAAAATTCTATCCCAATATGTTTTGTAGATTTCTTCGAATTCCATTTTAAGATTTTAAAAAAGTGTTTAATTGTGTCAAATACCATTCTGTATCATCGTACATTATGAAATGTAAACCTTTATTAGCATATTGAAAATTAGCTGTTTTTAAGTTTTTATACTGCCCTTCGATTGCCGGTTTTAAATTTATAAAATAAGATTCTAATAAAATTAGCGACGGACATTTTATCGTCGAAATCTTATCTCTCAAATCAGTATTAAAGAAATCGCAATACATTTGAGCAAAGGTTTTTCTATCTGATTTTACACTCCAACCGATAACCGTTTCTAGTTTTGAAGTATCCTGCAAAAGTCTCGGCATGGTTTGTTTCTGCATATCATAAAACTGCGTTTCAGTCATTGCCGTCATTTGATTTACTGTTGCTGAACAATCGTTATTTTCTTTTGATTTAAAAGAAGGATCGGTTAAAGCGGCCAAACAAGGCAAGGCATCAACAACGACAATCTTACCAATTAATTCCGGATAATCTGCAGCGATGGCAAGCGCCAGTCCGCCGCCCATACTATGACCGATTATAATTGGTTTTTGTATTTTATTTTCTTTGATGTAATTGGCTATTCCTGTTTTCCAATTTTCGAATGAAGGATTTGGCTGCGGTTCTGCTCCGGCAAATCCGGCCATTGTAAGTGTATAACAGGTAAAATCTTTTTCGAATGCAGTTTTGGTTTCGTTCCAAACTTCGCCAGAAGAAGCAAATCCGGGAATAAATATAATCGATTGTTTTCCTTTTCCGGTTTTAAGAACTTCAAAAGGATATGATTTTGTTTGTGCAAAAACATTTAGACATAATGCAGAGAATAAGAATGCGATAATTAAGATGATATACTTTTTCATTTTTAATAGTTTTAAATTGTTAATTTAATCGGATCCATGCTTT
This sequence comes from Flavobacterium panici, assembly GCF_903819335.1. Taxonomy (GTDB): domain Bacteria; phylum Bacteroidota; class Bacteroidia; order Flavobacteriales; family Flavobacteriaceae; genus Flavobacterium; species Flavobacterium panici. The sequence continues at coordinate 97,894 of NZ_CAIJDE010000032.1, forward strand.
TGATACGTGAACTATTAAAATGTTACAACGAAAATGAAAATTTCAATAAAAAAATTCCAAATTCCAATGTTTGTGCGGGTTTTGTAGCGCAAAGTGCGCTAAGGTTTTTCGCAAAGTTTGGAAGTTTTTTTGTTTGTAATTCCGATAGTTATCGGAGAAGGTCACAAAGCTTTTTCCACAATCGTGTCATACTGAGAAACTAAGGATGACAAACTTTACGCATTGTCAGTCTGAGCGAAGTCGAAGACCGCGCAAGAAGCTCCGCAAATAAATTGACAATCTTTATAGAGTTACGTGCGTGGTCTTCGACTTCGCTCAGACTGACAAAACAAGATGTAAAAAAAATCCCAAACTCCAATCGTAAAATTGGAATTTGGGATTTTTATATTGGACTCGAGCGATAGCGAATAGGCGAAGCAATTTTAAAATTAACCTACAAGGTTGATGATTTTTCCAGGAACAATGATCACTTTATTCGGAGTTCTTCCGTCTAATTGTTTTTGTGTTCTTTCGTCTTTCATTACGATTTCTTCAATTTGTTCTTTGGTTAAATCCAAAGGCAATTCGATTGTGAAACGCATTTTTCCGTTAAAAGAAACTGGATATTCTTTATTCGTTTCAACTAAATGTTTTGCATCAAAAATTGGGAACGACACTTCAGAAATTGAAGTTGTATGTCCTAACTGCGACCACAATTCTTCTGCGATATGCGGTGCATAAGGCGAAACCAAAATTGCTAATGGTTCTAAAATTGCTCTTGAATGACAATTTTGAGAAGACAATTCGTTTACACAAATCATAAATTGAGAAACCGAAGTATTGAAAGAGAAATTCTCGATATCTTCTGCTACTTTTTTGATGGTTTTATGCAATGATTTCAAGTTGTCTTTTGTTGGTTCGTCGTTGTTTACGATTAAACCGTTATCATCAAAATACAATCTCCATAGTTTTTTCAAGAAACCAAAAACTCCCGAAATTCCAGCAGTATTCCAAGGTTTTGCCTGCTCTAACGGACCTAAGAACATTTCGTATAAACGTAATGTATCAGCACCATATTCCGCACAAATATCATCTGGCGTTACCACATTGTATTTTGATTTCGACATTTTTTCGACTTCACGACCAACAATGTATTTTCCGTTTTCGTCTAAAATAAATTCTGCATCAGCATAATCTTCTCTCCAAGCTTTAAATTTTTCAACATCTAATTCATCAGAAGAATTTACCATTGAAACATCAGCATGAATTGGCTGTACTTTTTGATCTCCGATTTTATTTTTAGAAACAAAAGTATTTGTTCCTTCTAATCTGTAAACAAAAGCACTAGTCCCCAAAATCATTCCCTGATTAATCAGTTTTTTGAATGGTTCTTCGGTTGGAGCGAAACCTTTGTCTTTTAAGAATTTATTCCAGAAACGAGAATACAATAAATGTCCAGTTGCGTGTTCACTTCCTCCAATGTATAAATCAACACTTTCCCAGTAAGCTAGAGCTTCTTTACTTGCAAATTCATTTTCGTTGTGTGCATCCATATAACGCATCCAGTACCATGAACTTCCCGCCCAACCCGGCATAGTGTTTAATTCAAGAGGAAAAACTAAAACATTGTCAACTAAATCAGTATCGACAACTTTATTTTGTTTTGTATCCCAAGCCCAAACTGCTGCATTTCCTAATGGAGGCAAACCGTCTTCTGTTGGTAAATATTTCTCAACTTCCGGTAAAATAATTGGCAAATGCTGCGTATCAATCATTTTAGGTAATCCGTTTACATAATAAACTGGGAACGGTTCACCCCAATAACGCTGACGAGAGAAAACTGCATCACGCAAACGGTAATTTGTTTTTCCTGTTCCCTGCCCAATTTCTTCAAGTTTATAAATCGCTTTTGCTGTTGCGTCTTTATAATTTAATCCGTTTAAGAAATCCGAAGCTGCGATTTCAACATTGTCTTTTGATCCGTAAGCACCTTCAGAAATATCAACATTAGCGAAGATATTTTTGATTTCCTGCATTCCGTTTTGACCTTTAAAGAAATTTGCAAAAGCATAATCTCTTTCGTCTCCGCAAGGAACCGCCATAACAGCACCTGTTCCGTAACCAGCCAAAACATAATCACCAATCCAAACCGGAATGGCTTCTTTTGTAAAAGGATGTTCTGCATAAGCTCCTGTAAATACTCCCGAAATTGTTTTTACATCGGCCATACGCTCACGCTCAGAACGTTTTGCTGTTTTTTCGATATACGCTTCAACTGCAGCTTTTTGCTCTGGAGTTGTAATTTTAGCAACCAAATCATGTTCGGGTGCCAAAGTCATAAAAGTAACTCCAAAAATAGTATCAGGACGAGTGGTGAAAACTTCGATTACTTCATCGTGATTTTTCACATTAAAAGTTACCAAAGCACCAACCGATTTCCCGATCCAGTTTCTTTGAGATTCTTTGATAGACTCGCTCCAGTCAATATCGTTTAAACCTTGAAGCAAACGTTCTGCATAAGCAGAAATTCGCATACTCCATTGTGTCATTTTTTTTCTTATAACAGGAAAACCTCCACGCTCAGAAACTCCGTTTACAATTTCGTCGTTTGCCAAAACAGTTCCTAAACCAGGACACCAGTTTACTTCTGTTTCTGCCAAATACGTCATTCTGTATTGCAAAAGGATTTTTTCTTTTTGATCTTCAGAATAAGAATTCCATTCTTCCGAAGTAAAAATCGCAACATTATCGTCGCAAACTGCTTCAACCAATGCATTTCCGCTTTCTTCAAAAACTTTTACAAGCTCTGAAATTTCAAACGCCTGTCCTTGTTTTCTGCAGTACCAAGAATTGAACAATTGGATAAAAATCCATTGTGTATGTTTGTAATAATCAGGATTTGAAGTTCGTACTTCACGGCTCCAGTCAAAAGAGAATCCTATTTTATCTAATTGTTTTCTGTATCCGGCAATCTGCTTTCCTTCTTTATCTACACCACCGTCAATATTTACGCGTGTTGTATCTTCAGGACGCTGTCCTGTCTGGATTGCATATTGTTCTGCCGGCAATCCGAAACTGTCGTAACCCATTGGGTGCAAAACATTGAAGCCCTGGTGTCTTTTGAAACGAGAATACACATCTGAAGCTATGTAACCCAGTGGGTGCCCAACGTGTAATCCTGCTCCAGATGGATAAGGAAACATATCGAGAACATAATGTTTAGGTTTTTCAGAGTTATTTTTTGCTGCAAAAGTTTGATTTTCTGCCCAATATTTTTGCCATTTGGCGTCAATTTCGTTTGGATTGTACTTCATTTCTAAGTGACTAAGATTCTAAGTTACTAAGGTTCTAAGGCTTTTCACTAAATTAATTATTAGGCGCAAATTTACATTTATTGCGCATTGTACCAAAGCTATTTCATTGACAAACAAATAAAATAACAAAATACTTATTTTAAATTAAGTAAAAATACTTATGTTTGTATTTAAATTACGTAGACAAAATATTTTACTCATTCAAAAATTAGTGTTTTAGAAGAATATTTTTACATCAAAACAATTATTTTTACAAAGTCAATAATTAAAATTCAGAATGAGTAACGGCAAAAAATATTCTATTGAAGTTCGGGTTTGGATTGAAGAAACTGAAGGCGCCTTTCTTGGCATTGGTAAAATCTGGCTTTTAGAAAATATTCGAAAAACAGGTTCAATTACAAATGCTGCGAAAGAAATGAAAATGGCGTATCGACAAGCCTGGCAATTAGTTGAAGAAATGAATCAGCGTGCCGAAAGTCCGCTTGTTGAAAAACTATTGGGCGGAAAAGGCGGCGGCGGCGCAAGATTGACAGAAGCCGGAGAAAGAGCGATAACCATTTTTTACGAACTCGAAAAACGCATCAAAGATTTTGCTGAAAAGGAAACTCAAAATCTGAAATTTTAATTTAAAGAAATCAATTCGCAGAGTTTATTTTTAATCTCGCAAAGACGCTAAGTCGCAAAGAGAATAATTTTTAATCTTAAAAAAGAAAAAAAACTTTGCGCCTTTGCGTCTTTGCGAGATTAATAAAACCCAAAACTCGACCGAACTGACGATAAAGATAGTTTAGAAGATGGTGTCAACACGCCGGAATTTAATGTCAACGGAACTTTACTGGCCCAAAACGTCTGGAAAAATCTTAGTACAAGTGCTACAGCGCGTTATCAAAACAATTTTGATTATGTTTCTTTTTTAGTCAGCGGGACTGTTCCTGCTTATTGGTCAATGGATGCACAAATCAATTATAATTTCAAAAAAACCGGTCTTACTACAAAATTAGGCGGAACAAATATTTTAAATAAACCTTATACTTCAATTCTTGGCGGGCCGTCAATTGGCGGATTGTATTATTTATCTTTAGTTTGGGAAACCAGCAAAATTTAATATTTAACCGCAAAGTTCGCTAAGCTTTGTGTTCATAAAGCTTAGCGAACTTTGCTTTTTTTTTGCCACAGATTAAAAGGATTTTTTTAATCTGTGTGAATCCTTTTAATCTGTGACTATTCACAAAGCTTATCAACACAAAGCTTTGCGAACTTTGTATTTTTATAAAACAATACCTTTAAAATAACTTTGTGAACTTTGCGTTACTATTTTTTAGCCACAGATTAAAAGGATTCACACAGATTTTGAAATCATTTTAATGCTTTAATCTGTGGCTATTCTCTTTTAACTTTGCGAACCTTGCGAAAACCTTGCGCACTTTGCGGTTAAATAAAAACTTTTATTCAATATCAAATCGTACATTTATAGTATAAAAGTTTGTTATTAACTTTAAATAAAGAAATTCTTTATTATTTTTACCACATAATTTAAGTATCTATGAGTTCTAATTTTGATAAATTTCAAAAACGCAGGTTAATTTCCTCTTATTTTTCGGTTGTATTAAGTGTATTCTTGGTTTTATTCCTTTTGGGAGTACTGGGATTATTCATTATCAATTCTAAAAAACTAGCAGATGATTTTAAAGAAAAAATCGCCATGACGGTTTTCTTTAAAAACGAAGCGAATGACAGTATTATCAAGGCATTTGATTCAGAATTAAAAAGAGCTCCTTTTGCGCTTTCTTATGTTTATGTAACCAAAGAAAAAGCAGCAAAAGAACATACTGATATTATTGGAGAAGACTTCCTGACATTTTTGGGCGAAAATCCATTATTGAATTCATACGACATTCACTTAAAAGCTGATTATGTTGAAAGGGACAGTATTTCTAAAATCGAAAGTGCATTACGTCAAAACACCATGATTGAAGACATTGTTTACGACAAACAATTAGTAAATCTGGTAAACGACAATATTAAAAAAGTAAGTATGTGGATTTTGATTATCAGCGGTTTCCTTACTGTAATTGCTGTTTTATTAATCAATAGTTCCCTTCGTTTATCAATCCATTCCAACCGTTTTATTATTAAAACCATGCAAATGGTTGGTGCTACAAAATCGTTTATACGTAAACCTTTTGTAACACGCAGTGTAAAATTAGGAATGCTTGGTGCTTTATTGGCAATTATTGCCTTAATTGGACTTTTATTCTATGTAGAAACTAATTTCCCTGGTTTAGGAATTTTAGAAGATAAAGCTTTAATTGGATTGGTTTTATTGGCCGTTTTCGGATTAGGGGTTTTAATTACCTGGGTAAGCACACACTTTGCAACACAGCGTTTCCTTAATTTAAGAACTGACGATCTTTATTAATTTTAGATTTTAGATTGCAGATTTTAGATTTGAAAAAGCCTTCGACTTCGCTCAGGCTGACAAATAAATAAAAATGTCCTTGATTATTCAGGGCAACAAAATATAAAAAATGAAGAACAACAATATTAAAGAAGAACAACAGCAAAAACAGGAATTCCTTTTTGACGGTATCAATTACAAAATTTTATTAGTTGGTATTGGCGTTATTGCATTAGGATTTATTTTAATGTCTGGCGGTGGAAGTGATAATCCGAATGTTTTTAATGAGGATGTTTTTAGTTTTAGACGTATTCGTTTAGCTCCAACCACTGTTTTAATTGGTTTTGGAATCACGATTTATTCTATTTTCAAAAAATCTAAATAAATCAGGTTTATAGATTTCAATTAAAACTTTGAGCGCAGCGAAAGGAAGAATCTGAAATCTAAAATCTAAAATCTAAAATTTCTAATGAACACATTACAAGCTATCGTTCTTGCCATTATTGAGGGAATCACAGAATTTTTACCTGTTTCTTCAACTGGACACATGATTATTGCCTCTTCTTTTTTTGGAATCGCACACGAAGATTTCACTAAACTTTTCACGATTGTTATTCAGCTTGGCGCTATACTTTCGGTTGTTGTTTTATACTTTAAACGTTTCTTTCAAACGCTTGATTTTTACTTTAAACTTTTAGTTGCTTTTATTCCGGCCGTAGTTTTAGGATTATTGCTAAGTGACTTTATTGATGGTTTATTAGAAAATCCGGTTACAGTTGCAGTTTCTCTTTTAATTGGAGGATTAATTTTATTGAAAGTTGACGAATGGTTCAACAACCCAAATACTGCTGAAACTTCACAAGAAATCACCTATTTACAAGCTCTTAAAATTGGATTATTTCAATGTATTGCGATGATTCCCGGAGTTTCACGAAGCGGCGCCAGTATTGTGGGCGGAATGTCTCAAAAATTATCAAGAACAACGGCTGCCGAATTCTCGTTTTTTCTTGCCGTTCCAACAATGTTAGGTGCAACTGCAAAAAAATGTTATGATTATTACAAAGCAGGTTTCGACTTATCTCATGATCAGATCAATATTTTAATTATTGGAAATATAGTTGCTTTTATCGTGGCTCTTTTGGCTATTAAAACCTTTATTGGATTTTTGACTAAAAATGGTTTTAAAGTTTTTGGTTATTACCGAATTCTTGCCGGAATCATCTTATTGCTGATTCACTTTTTCATTCACCCGCTTACCATTATATAATGACACCCGAAGAATATTTAAACGGACAGGTTTTATTGATAGACAAACCTTTAAAATGGAGTTCGTTTCAAGCGGTCAATAAATTAAAATACCTTTTAATTAATAAAGTCGGACTTCCAAAAAAGTTCAAAATTGGACATGCCGGAACTTTAGATCCGTTAGCATCCGGTCTTTTATTAATTTGCACCGGAAAATTTACCAAAAGAATTTCTGAACTTCAGGGTCAGGCAAAAGAATATACGGGAACATTTTATATTGGAGCCACTACTCCATCGTATGATTTAGAAACCGAAATCGATCAGACTTTCCCAACGGAACATATTGATGAAGCTTTAATTCACGAAACGGTGAAACAATTTTTAGGCGAAATCGACCAGAAACCGCCCATTTTTTCGGCTATTAAAAAAGATGGAGTTCGCTTATATGAACATGCGCGTGCCGGAGAATCTATAGAAATTGAAAGCAGAAAAACTACGATTCATGAATTTGAAATTACAAGAATAGAATTGCCTGAAATTGATTTTAGAGTAGTTTGCAGTAAAGGAACGTATATTCGCTCTCTGGCTTACGATTTTGGAAAAGCAATGAATTCCGGTTCGCATTTAACTGTTTTACGCCGAACAAAGATTGGTGACTATGACGTAAAAAATGCGATTGATATTACGTTGTTTGAAGAAAGTCTTACTTCATAAAAAACAAGAAGCACATTACATATAAATATTGTAATGTGCCTACTCCTAAAATAATGTTACTCCATACTTATTGCTTAATCAATAGTGAGGAACATTTCTTTGTCCTCCGAATAAATATCTGGAGAAAAAATCATAAAACCTTTCGAATAACTTTTTCATAATAGTGCATTTTTAATTGTTAGTAGAAAATAGACACCAATAAAAAGAGTAAATCAAAAAATATATAATAGAAGTGGGATTGGTTATAGCAAGATACAAAATTTTCTAATAAAAAAACTATTTTCTTACATTTTTTAAAAACATTATAACATTTACTATCAACACTTTACCACTAAAGGGTTTCAGACAAGTATTACAAAAGTAATCAACAATTAAAGTCGGTTATATTTGATCTTTTCCATGATTTCGACCAGCTCTTCCTGCACAGAAATTCCCTTATCTGCGAGATACCATAATTGTAAATCGGTTTTAATTTTTTCATCAATTGGGCCAACGTCTCTTTTATGGTTAGCCATTAATTCGGCTGCGCCTTTTGGTCTTGGCCCCCAATCTGTGCGAACAATTCCGGCTTCTTTACAAATCACAATAACTTTTGGGATTGCTCTTCCGCCGTTTGTTAAATACTGATTCATCAATTCGTCGTTTTCATCACGAAGTACAATTCGAAGATCAATTTTTTTATTAGATGCATGCGCCATTTTATCTAAAATGGGAAGAATCTGTGCTGCATCTCCGCACCAGCCCTCAGAAATTACAAGCCAGATATAATGATTATCCAGATGCTGGAGTTTTGAAATGACATCTTCAGAGATTTTTATGGTTTTCTCCAGCCTATTCATTCTCGCTTCATTCAATTTAGAATAATTGGTCAAACTTTCTGATTGTTGATTTCCTGTCGATTTTCCTTCAGATAATAAATCGGTTACAAGTTTTCTGTATTCAACATAAGAATGACTATTGAATAATGCTTTGGCTACAACGCTTTTCATATTGTTTCATTTTTAGGATACAATAAAAATACGAAATTTAGGAAGACGGGAGAAATGACAATTGTCACACATTAAACAAAATTTAATTTTAATTCTAAAACTTTTAAATAATCAAATCAGTTTGTTTTAAGTTTACATAGGAATCAATTTCATCCTGCCACCCCTTAAGTTTTTCAGGAGTAATTTTACTTTCTTTCCCGAGCGCTTTCATATCTTCAATTCTTTCTTCTATTGATCTTATCTTCCCAATTTTATAGCATTTACACTTTTCCGTAAATTGGATGAAATTTTGAGTTAATTCAATATATAACTTGGGTCTATCATGATAATAAAAAAATATTTTACCGCTATTATTTTCTCCTATCCCAATTAAAATAAAATCGCCAAAAGTATTATTACCAATTGGAACAAAACCATCCTTTAAGCAGTCAATAAATCTATTGGAATGAAAACTATAATTATAAAATTGATCTGCTTTTGCTACTCCATAAAATCCCTTAAGATCAGATGAAATATTATTTATTCTAAATCTTGTTTCTGGAGTTTTTCCACCATTATATTTCAATAAAAAAGTTTTGTATTCTATAGGAAATTCAAAGCCATACTGATTTTGAATATTTTTTATATATTCCTCAACATCTCTATTATCAAATCCTGATATTAACATCTCTACTTGATTTAAGTTTTTTCTTGCAAATTTATAAATTTTAGTCAACACAACGATTCTAAAATTATTTTGTAAACATTATTTTTAAAAATCAGAATATGTCTATATTTGCACAAATTAACGCGACACACACATGAAATATAAAAGAATTCTTCTAAAACTTAGCGGTGAGGCCTTAATGGGTGATTTACAATACGGAATTGACCCAAAAAGATTAGCCGAATATGCAGATGAAATTAAACAGATCCATGCAAAGGGAGTAGAAATTGCAATCGTTATTGGAGGAGGAAATATTTTTAGAGGCGTTGCCGGTGCCAGCGCAGGAATGGACCGAGTACAAGGTGATTATATGGGAATGCTTGCTACTGTTATTAACGGAATGGCTTTGCAGGGTGCACTTGAAGACAAGGGAATGAAAACGCGTTTGCAGACTGCTTTAAAAATGGAATCTATTGCAGAACCATATATCAAAAGAAGAGCAGATCGTCACTTAGAAAAAGGAAGAATTGTTATTTTTGGTGCCGGAACAGGAAATCCATATTTTACAACTGATACTGCAGCGGTTTTAAGAGGAATCGAAATCAATGCTGATGTGATCTTAAAAGGAACCCGCGTTGATGGTGTTTATGATTCTGATCCTGAAAAAAATGCTTCGGCTGTAAAATTTGATTTTATCTCGTTTGATGATGTTCTTAAAAAAGGACTAAATGTAATGGATACAACGGCTTTTACTTTAAGCCAGGAAAACAAATTGCCAATTGTTGTTTTTGACATGAACAAAATTGGAAACCTTTTAAAAATCTGCGAAGGAGAAAACATCGGAACTGTAGTAAATATATAAGTCCCAGTAACAGTTTACAGTCGCAACGGCTTAAACTGAAAACTGAGACTGAAAAACTGAAAACTAAAAAAAATGACTGAAGAAATCGATTTTATATTAGAAAGTACTGAAGAATCTATGAACGGTTCTATTGCACACTTAGAGAAAGAATTTCTAAACATTCGTGCAGGAAAAGCTTCTCCGGCTATGCTTGGAGGTGTTTTTGTTGATTATTACGGATCTGCAACACCACTTTCTCAAGTGTCAAAAATCAGTGTTCCTGATGCAAGAACAATTACTTTGCAGCCTTTCGAAAAAAACATGTTACAAGCCATTGAAAAAGCTATTTTAATTGCTAATATTGGCTTTAACCCAATGAATAACGGAGACGTTATCATTATCAGCGTTCCGCCTTTAACAGAAGAGCGTCGTCGTGATCTGGCTAAACAAGCTAAATCTGAAGCTGAAGATGCAAAAATTGGTATTCGTAACTCTCGTAAAGACGCAAATACTGACATTAAAAAATTAGAAAAAGAAGGAACTTCAGAAGATATCTGTAAATCTGCAGAAGAAGAAGTTCAAAACTTAACAAACACTTATATTAAAAAAATTGATGAATTATTAGCTGCAAAAGAAGCTGAAATCATGAAGGTTTAAGTATTTGATACTGAAATTCAAAAATCCGTCTGGTAAAATTATCAGACGGATTTTTTTATTCTTATTTTTGCATACCAAAATTGAATTCTTTCCGTTTTTGAATCTATATAATTCTCTATGAGGCTATTTTGTTTTTTGACTTTATTTTTCACGCTTAGTATTCAGGCGCAATTTCAAATAAGCGGAATTGTAACAGATTCAAACAACAAGCCACTTCCCTTTGCTACTATTAAAACTTCTGATAATAGCAACACGATTACGGATGTTGACGGGAAATTTACTTTTAAAACTTTTACACAATCCGAAAATTTTATTGTTTCCTATATTGGTTTTCAAACTAAAACTATTGCTATAGTAGAAAACAAAAAGTTTTATTCTGTTTCATTATCTCAAAAAACAGATGATTTAAAAGAAGTTATTGTTTCTAATGAAAATCCGGCTTTAACGATTATCAAAAAAGTTATTGCCAATAAAAACAATAATAATCCGCAGAAAAAATTAAGCAGTTTTGAGTATAAAACCTATAATAAACTTATTGTTACTGCCAATCCGGATTCAATTGACGGGAGAATAGATTCTTCTGCCGTTTATAAAGACTTTAATAAAAAGAAAATCAACATCGATTCCTCTGATTATAAATTCAAAGAAATAATAAGCAAACAGCATTTATTTCAAACCGAAAAAGTTTCACAATATCAATTCGGAAATAATAAACTTAAAGAAACGGTTCTGGGAACCAAAATAGCCGGTTTTAAAAATCCTATTTATGAAGTTATCGCTTTCAATTTACAGTCTATTTCGATTTACGATAACAAATATGAGCTTTTCGAAACTAAATACGAAAATCCTATTTCGAACACAGCTCTTGGAACCTACAATTACAAATTACTGGATACCGTAAACATAAAAGGACGTGAAACCTTTATGATTTACTTTAAAAATAAGCACAAAAGAAGAACTTCAGGTTTGGAAGGTGTTTTGTATATCGACTCGCAAAATTTCGCTATTGCAAAAGCTGTAATGCGCATAAAAGGCGTTTTAGATATTAGCGGTATTCACGAATTTGATTACGTGCCAAATGAAAAAGTATGGTTTCAAAGTAATACGACTTTTAAAATCGTAAAAGGTAAAAATGACGATGATATTAAAATTTTAGGCGGAACGATTCAGTTTGACGGAGATGTTGCCGAAGATTTTGAACCTAGAAAAAAAGCCGCTTCAGATTTCACCTATTTACTTTCTGAAAGTAATAATTTTGATATTCATTACAATACCGAAACTCCAATAAAAAACCCATCTCTTTATATTGAAATTAAAGACGATGCAAGCAAAAAACCGGAAGAATTCTGGAATCAGTACCGTAAAGAAGCTTTAGACCAAAAAAGCCAGAAAACGTATCAATTATTAGATAGTTTATCCGTTAATAAAAGAATTGAAAAACGTTTAGGATTAGGTCGAAAAATCATTAATGGCTATATTCCAATTGGCCCTGTTGATTTAGATTTAAAGAAAATTATTAGTTACAATAATTACGAAGGTTTTCGTTTAGGTCTTGGAGGCATTACAAATGATAAATTTTCTAAAGATTTTAGAATTGAAGGCTATACGGCATACGGTACAAAAGACGGTGTTGTTAAATACAATTTAGGAGCTGGTGTTTTATTAGACCAAAATACGAACACTTGGTTAAACGGATCATATACAGATGATGTTCGGGAAATTGCGAGTACCGTTTTTGCTGTTGACAAACGTGTATTTAAAATTTATGACCCTAGACCAATTAACATTAGTACTTTCTACAAATACACTAGTTGGAAAGCAAATGTGCAAACGAAAATTATCCCGAAGACAGAAGCTGTTCTGGAACTATCCAGAACGTATGTTGAGCCTAAGTTCGATTATCTTTTTAATTACAACGGTCAGTTGTATTCAAGTTTTATTATGACAACCGCAATGGTTTCTATTGTTTGGGCGCCTTTCAGCGACTTTATGCAGACTCCAACCGGTAGAACTGAATCAGACAAAAGATTCCCTAGATTTACTTTTCAGTATACACAATCGCTGCCAAATGTTTTAGATAATGATTTTAGTTTCGGGAAAATAGATTTCAAAACGGAGTACGAAAAGAAATATCTAAACGGTCAAAAAACAAGTCTGCTTTTGCAAGGTGGTCATGCAATAGGCGATGTTCCGATTACACATTTATATAATACAATGCCGAATAACCTTACTAAGGAAACTATTATCCAGCGTATAACTTTTGCCGGAAGAAACAGTTTTGAAACTATGTTTTTTAATGAATTTTTCTCCAGCCAATATGTGTTTTTCCAAATCAAACATGGTTTTGATAGAATTAAAATCATGAAAAAAGTACGTCCTTCACTAGTTTTAGTTACCAGAATGGCGTGGGGAAATATGGAAAAACCAGAACAGCATGTTGGCCCAACTTATAAAACATTAGATAAAGGTTTCTTCGAATCGGGAATTGAATTAAATAAAATCTACAAAGGTTTTGGTCTCGGCGGATTCTATCGTTATGGTCCAAATCAATTACCTGAATTTGACGATAATATTGCGGTTAAGATTTCTTATGTTCTTGATTTGGGATTATAAATTTTAAATTCCAAATCTTAAAATTCCAAATTCCAATTAGACCGAGTTTAACCGCAAAGGTCACAAAGTTTTTTTTCGCAAAGTTTGCAAAGTTTATTAAGAAAACATGTTTTGATGAGAGCACAAAGCAGTTCTCCTATTTTGTCTTCCTGAGCGAAGTCGAAGGATCGTCTCGTAACTCCACAAAGTTTAATTATACACAAAGTTTGTCATTTCGATTTCTATAATAAACTTTACGATTAACCTTTGTTAAAGTTTAAAACTTTGACAAAGGTCTGCAGACAATTAATACCATAAAAAAATCCCAAACCCCAATCTTAAAAATTGGAATTTGGAATTTAAATATTGAAATTTTAAAACTACCTATGGCTTCAAAATCAAAACCGAAGGCGTATTATTCAACCATGTGCTTTGAGATTCAATCAACTTTTTCCAGCTGTCTAAACTTATAATCATTAAGTTCTGACTATCCAGAAAATCTTTTTTGATTGTTCTGTCGTGCATAATCATAATATGATTTGGTGCAATTTGTTCGATAGAACGAATCGTTTCCTGAATGTCGCGTGTGTTTTTTACTTCTCCGCTGGCATCCAGAACTGTAATTTGCGAACCATTATTATTGATTAATTTCTTAGCAAAATCAATTAAAAAAGCATCTTCACGGCTAAAAATCGGCATGAAAACCTGATTCACTTCTTCAAGATCTTTATCAATAAAAATACCAACCGGCATTTTGGTTTTTGCAAGAATGTGACGTGTTCTTTCGTCAAAAGGATTATTTTCAAACAAACCTTCTTTTCCGGTAAACTTGTCAATTAAACGATCCGGATTTACAATTCGGGTTGTAAAACCAAGAATTTTTCCAAGTAAAGTTCCATCAAAAATAGACTGTCCTAAACCAACCAATAGTAAATCATATTCTCCTTGGTTCGCTGCGTCAATGATATCGGTATCAATATCATTAGAAACTTTAAACAGACTGACCATATTTTGATTCAGCTTATGAGATTCGTCAATAACCGGAACTAACATTTTACGTTCGTGTTCTTTTATATCAAATGAATGTATTTCTGTACTTAAAGACAAATGCATCGCCGTTACGATTGAATTATCCTGCTGTTTTTTAACTAAACTATTGGCAATTTGCAACAGTTTTTTTCCTCTTTCAGGAGTTCCAAATGAAAGCAGTATTTTGTATTTGCTTTTGTTTCCAATTTCCTGCGGAATAGCGGTAATTTTATCTTTAAAAATAAACCCGATGAAGTCTAAGGCCGGACCTGTCATAAAAGTAGTTACCAATGCCATAATAACCATAATGGTAAAAATCTCTGTAGATAAAACACCAAGATCATATCCAATATTTAAAACAACCAGTTCCATTAAACCTCTCGTGTTCATCAAGGCTCCAATAGCCAGACTATCTTTCCAGTTTTGACCCACAAATTTTGCTGCTAATGCGCTTCCAAAGAATTTTCCGGCTACGGCAACCGCTATAATTAATCCGGTAATTTTCCATAATTCGGGATCATTAAGCAAACCTATTTGTGTACGCAAACCTGTAAATACGAAGAATAATGGCAGTAATACAATTATCGCAACATCTTCTACTTTCTCAATAAATATATTTCTGAATTTATTATTTTCCGGCATAATTGCTCCCGCTAAAAAAGCTCCGAATAAAGCATGAATTCCGATTAATTCAGCAGCGTATGCAGAAATTAAAAGTGTAATGAAGAAAATCGCAACAACTGGTTTGTTTAAACTTTCTCTTGTTGAATTTAAATCTCCAACACGTTTTAGGAACGGACGAACGATTTTCAACATTATAATTACATACAAAATTGCTAAACCAATCACATACAATGCGCTTGTGAAAGAACCTGCTTTTACAATAGCAATTACAACAGCCAGGATACACCAAGCTGTGATATCGTCTGCAGCGGCACACGTTATGGCAATGGTTCCGAGTTTGGTTTTCTGCATACCTCTTTCCTGCACAATTCTGGCCAAAACCGGAAATGCAGTAATACTCATCGCAATTCCCATAAACAATCCGAAAGAAGCAAACTCCACACCAACCGGCGCAAAAGTATGATATATATAATATGCTAAGCTTAATCCTAATGCAAACGGAATTACAATACTGGCGTGACTAATAACAACGGCATCGTGTGCTTTGTTTTTTAGTACTTTCAAATCCAGTTCCATTCCGATAACGAACATGAAAAGAATTAAACCAATCTGACTTAAAAATTGTAAGTTTCCTAAAGATTCTTTTGGAAATAAAGCGGCAGAGAATTCCGGAAAATACATCCCTACTAAAGACGGTCCAAGAACAATTCCGGCGATCATTTCACCAATTACAGACGGCTGTCCAATTTTTCTAAAAAACCACCCAAACAAACGTGCCACTAAAATAATAGTCACGATCTGTGCCAGTAAAATAGCTAATGGATGCTGTAAGTTTTCAACCATTGAATGAAGAAAATCATTCCAATGATTACTTTCGATTTTTTTCTTGATGATATTACGGCCTACTTCTAGTGCAGCGCCTTTTGAAATTACCCAATATATCAGAGCGGTAAAACCTCCAATAATGGTTACATAGAATAAGGAGTTCTTAATGTTATTCATAACTCGTTCTTTTAATTATTGCCGCAAATATCAGAAGTGGGCTTCAAGTGGAAAAGTAAATTTACACCTAATTTTCAATGTATGTAACAAGTCGGAAAAACTTTGTAATAAGTTAAAAGCAACATCGAAAAAGCATTGTCATCTTGAGCAAAGTCAAAAGCCTATGGAACTAAAAAGGGCTTCGACTTCGCTCAGCCTGACAGTAAAATAAAATTCCAAATCCTGAAATTTCAAATTCAAATAATAGCTAAAACTTTATTCTTAAACGTTCTGTGCTGTCACTCTGAGCGAAGTCGAAGAGCTTATAATTTTACCTTTTTCAAAAAATCAGATCGGTAAGTATCGCTTAAAATTAAAGTAGTATTTTTATTGTTTTCTTCAATGTGATGCAGTACAATTTCGTTGTGGTTGAAGAATTTTATCGCTTTTACGGCAATGATTTCTTTTTTGTTAATTCGGCAGAAATCGGTTTCAGGTAATTCTTTTAAAAGTGTATCGAATTTTACGTTTTTCAAATTTAAAAAACTTCCGTCGGCAAGTAAAACCGTTTTATCGCGACTGTCACTTACAGCAGTTTTGATGTATTGAACCTGATTAAAATAAAGCAGTGTTTTTCCTTTATCGGTATTTAACTGAATGAATTTTTTGGCCGCATCCGGCTTTTCAAAACGTTCTAAAGCTTTTGAAACTGCTTTTTGCAAACGTTCCAGTTTTACCGGTTTTGTGATGTAATCTACCGCATCGATATTAAAAGCATCAGCGGCATATTCTTTATAGGCGGTACAAAAAATCACTAATTTATTACCAACCATTTCAGCCAGATGAAGTCCGTCCATTCCAGGCATTTCAATATCTGAAATTAGCAAATCAAATTCGAGTTCGGGAATATCAGACAAAAGTTTCTGCGGATTATTGAATGTCTTTATGATTTCCAGTTCAGGAATTTGTTCGCAAAGCATTTTTAAGTACGTTAATCCAGGAATCTCATCGTCCAGAAGCAAGCATTTCAGTTTTGTATTCAAGTAAATCTATTTTTAGGTGGGCAATATAAACATCGTTCTCTACAAATTTATCAAGTTTAAAATTATTCTTGTAAATAATGCGCAGACGATGTTCTAAAGTGGCGTGACCAAAACCGCTTCGCTCTTTTTTCAATACTTTTTTATCTGAAATCTTATTTGAAACGGTCATAGAAAAAGCATTATCACGAAATTCAAAAACTACCGAAATAAAAGCATCGGCACTTTGAAGATCAGCATGTTTAAAGGCATTTTCAATTAAATCAATCGAAATCAAAGGCGCCAGCAAAGGCTGATCGTACAATTTATCATCTTCGTTGATATTGGTTTTGATCTTCAGTTCAAAAAGCGGACTGATTTTGATTTTATTGATTTCGATTAAATTCAATGCGAAATTTATTTCTTCTTTTGCGGTTACGAATTTCTTTTTGCTTTCGTATAAAATATAATCCAGCACATTGGCCAGTTTATCCAGAGCAAAATAAGTTTGATATGCATGCGACTGAATCGAATTCAAAATATTCTTAAACAAATGCGGATTTAGTTTTGACTCTAAATTCTCTAACTGCAAGTCGTTTACTTTTGCTTCGAGCGCATAAAAACTTTTCTCGGCATTATCTTTTGCTTTTTTTGCCTGCGTTAATTGATATATCATAAAACAAATTATGACAATCAACAATAAAAGAATCGCTAGAAATATAAAAGTTGTGGTATTGTTTTCCTGCATTGTTTAAGGATAATTAAAGTTTTTTTTGCCACAGATTACACAGATTCTCACAGATTAAAAATAATTATTTTGATGAAAAAATCCTTTAAATCTGTGAAATCTGTGGCATATATTTTTAGTGACTTGAAACGAATTTCAACCCAATAATAGAAGCAATTAATGTGGTAAGGAAAAATATTCTCCAGAAAGCTGCCGGTTCTTTAAAAATAAAAATCCCGACTAAAACAGTTCCAACTGCTCCAATTCCTGTCCAAACGGCATAAGCGGTTCCAATTGGTAAAGTTTGCGTTGCTTTATACAATAAAATCATACTGATTGAAAGACATACAAAAAATCCAGCCATCCAATAAGTTGATGTAATTCCTGTTGTTTCTTTTGCTTTTCCTAGACACGATGCAAATCCCACTTCAAATAGTCCGGCAATAATCAATAAAATCCAGTTCATTTTCTTTTCATTTTTAAATTAACTGCAAATATGAGAAAAGCTAACGACTAAACAGTGAAAAGAAAGAAATTTATCACAAATTTTTAAGGTGTTGATTTGTGTTAACATTAAGTAAAATACAATCGATTGTTTATGATTTTGAGCAGTTTTCACTACATTTGCAACCATTTTTAAAGATTTTATGAAAAACGCTATTAAAGTTGGGTTCTGGGAGAAATTAGCCCGAATCATACTTAAAAACAGAATCACAATTCTGGTCATCCTTTCTGCTTTAACTATTTTCCTTGGTTACCAATGGAAAAACCTTGCTATGACTTATACTGAAGCAAACCTGCTTCCAAAAGATCATATCGCAAATAAAGAATATCAAAAATTCTTAGACAAGTTTGGCGAAGAAGGAAACCTGGTTGTAATTGGTTTTCAGGATAAAAACTTTTTTACTCCAAAAAATTATGCTGCCTGGAATGAGTTAATGACGGGTTTAAAAAAATCTAAAGAAGTTGATTTAGTTGTTTCACTAAACGATTTAAAAAAACTAGAGAAAGATACCGTTAACGAAAAATTTGTTTTAACGCCATTTATCGATCAAAGCAAAGTTTTAGATCCAGCTTATTTAAAAAGCGTTCAGTACGATTTATTCCATAATTTACCTTTTTATGAAGGATTATTATTCAATAAAGAAAGCGGAAGTGTTCGTTCTGCAATTTATATCAATAAAAAACTAGTAAATACTGCTGAAAGAAAAACTTTTATTCTTGAAAACCTGGTTCCGAAAATCGATAAATTCGAAAAAACAACCGGAATCGATCTTAAAGTTTCGGGAATGCCATACATCAGAACGATCAATGCGGCTGATATGAAAGGCGAAATTGGTCTTTTTATTGGTGCGGCTTTATTGACTGTTTCGTTGATTTTCTTTTTCTTTTTCCGTTCATTCAGAGCGACTTTTATTTCGATTTGTATATTAATTGTCGGAGTAATCTGGTCGTTTGGAACACTTGGTTTGTTTGGTTATAAAATCACGATTTTAACAGCAATTATTCCACCGCTGATTATCGTTATCGGAATTACAAACTGTATTTTCCTAATCAATAAATATCAGCAGGAAATTAAATTACATAATAATCAGGCAAAGGCGCTGCAGCGTGTGATTTCAAAAATTGGAGTTTCTACTTTAATGACGAATTTAACGACTGCGATTGGTTTTGCTACGTTTATGATTACTGGAAATGATCTGCTTTTTGAATTTGGTCTGGTAACTTCAATCAACGTAATTTCTGTTTATTTATTGACACTTTTTATTGTGCCAATTGTATATAGTTTTATGCCATTGCCAAAAGAAAAGCATTTATATCACTTGACTAAAACTTACATTTCGACTTTATTAAATGTGGTTGAAGATGTAGTTAAAACAAAACGCAGATACGTTTATATTGTTTACGGTTTGCTTTTGGTTTTCAGCGTAATTGGAGTTTCACAAATGAAAGTTTCAGGAAGTTTGATTGGTGAAATGCCAAAAAGTGCTTCTTTCTTTAAAGATATTTTATTTTACGAAAAAGAGTTTAACGGAGTTATGCCGCTTGAAATCATGATTGACACCAAAAAGAAAAAAGGTGTTATGAAGGCTTCAACGATTCGTAAAATGGATGAACTGCAAAATACAATTGCTGAAATTCCAGAATTGGCAAAACCTGTTTCCATTGTGAATTTGGTTAAATATTCTAAACAGGCTTTCTACAACGGAAATCCGGAATATTACCAATTACCAACTTCGCAGGAGCAGACTTTTATTTTGAGTTACGCTAAAAACGCAACCAAAAACAGCAAAGAAAATTTAATGAAAGCTTATGTTGATTCAACTGGACAATATGCCCGAATCACAACTTTTATGAAAGATATTGGAACGGACGAAATGGCTAAAGTGGAGAAAAAACTTCACAGCAAAATCGATGAAATTTTCCCAAAAGATCGTTATGAAGTTACCGTTACCGGAAAAGCATTAGTTTTCCAAAAAGGAACTACATATTTGGTAGAAAACTTAATTGAGTCATTAATCTTCGCGATTTTAACGATTGCAATCCTGATTTTGTATTTATTCCGTTCTTTCAAAATGGTAATGGCTTCTGTAATTACAAATGTTTTACCACTTTGTATTACGTCTGGATTAATGGGTTATTTTGGAATTCCATTAAAACCTTCAACCATTTTGGTATTTAGTATCGCCTTCGGAATTTCGGTTGATAATGCGATTCAGTTTATGGCGAAATACAGACATGACTTGCTTCAAAGCGGCGGAAAAGTTAAGAAATCGGTTTTCAGTGCTTTAAGAGAAACTGGAATTAGTACTTTCTATACATCGGTTGTTTTGATTTTAGGTTTTGCGACTTTTACATTATCAAGCTTTAGCGGAACTATTGCGCTTGGAGGATTAATTTCTTGTACACTGGCTTTTGCAATGTTTGCGAACTTAGTTGTATTGCCTTCGCTGGTTTTGACTTTTGAGAAGAAAAAAACTAAGAAAGAGGAATTGGAGAATTTGGAGAAATAGTTTTTTTGCCACTCCCGATAGCTATCGGGATTCACGAATTGACACGAATTAAGATGGTAAAGAAAAGAATTATGGCAATTGCATTACTTTATTTATATAGTAGCAATTGTTTAGCTGAAGGACAATATGGATTAGCGCGATTTGTATCGTTTATTCACATTCTATTTCTTTGTTTGTCTATTTTTATTTACACAATGATTGGAGGAATTATAATAAAATTCATTTTACAAAAATCCAATCTTTTGGTAGAAAATCAAACCCGTAATGCATTTGCTATTTCATTATTAATAGCAATTTTGTTTGCAGTATTTTTTGAAGACGATTTTATATATTACTTATGGAATCAAATATAGTCTCCGAAAAGTTTGTCATTTCGACGAAGGAGAAATCTCACTCGAAACTCGACAATGATTGGTGACTTGCTTTGCGGAATTACTAATGCGATTCCTCGTTCCTCGGAATGACAACTGCATCTAAAATGGTTCTCATGCAACTGAGTGCCCTAGCCCTGATAGAAGCGGCATCCTTTTTCTTGCTCCTTTAGCAAGAAAAAGATATAGCGGATAGCAGGAAACAGCTTCAAAAATTAATTATTATCGTTTATATTTGCAATTCGATATAAAAAACACTGATTTTATTTTAAGCTAAAATCAGAAATCTAAAAATCTAAAATTAAAATGAAACACACAAAGGTTAAAGACTTATTAAACAGTACGACGACGCTACAGGAAGTGAATGCAAAAGGATGGGTGAGAACTTTTAGAAATAATCAGTTCATCGCGCTTAATGACGGTTCTACCATTAATAATATTCAATGTGTTGTTGATTTTGAAAATACACCGGAAGAGACTTTAAAAAGAATCACGACCGGAGCTGCGGTTTCTGTATTTGGAACTTTGGTTGAAAGTAAAGGTGCGGGTCAGAAATACGAAATTCAGGTTACAAAATTAGAAATCCTTGGAGATTCTGATCCTGAAAAATTCCCAATGCAGCCTAAAAAACATACTTTAGAATTTTTACGTACAAATGCACATTTACGTGTACGTACAAATGCTTTTGGAGCGATTATGCGTGTTCGTTCGGTATTGTCTTATGCAGTTCACAAATATTTTCAAGACAAAGGTTTTGTTTACGTAAATACGCCAATTATTACCGGAGCTGATGCTGAAGGTGCTGGAGAAATGTTTCAGGTAACTTCATTGCCACTTGACAATCTTCCAAAAAATGAAGAAGGAAACATTGATTTCAAAAAAGATTTCTTTGGAAAACATACGAACTTAACGGTTTCTGGACAGTTAGAAGGTGAAACTTTTGCTATGGCTTTGGGTCAGATTTATACTTTTGGACCAACTTTTAGAGCAGAGAATTCAAACACTTCTCGTCACTTGGCTGAGTTTTGGATGATCGAGCCGGAAGTTGCTTTCAACGATCTTGATGACAACATGGATCTGGCTGAAGATTTTATTCAGTATGTAATTAAATATGCTTTAGACAATTGTAAAGATGATTTGAAATTCTTAGAAGGAAGACTTCTTGAAGAAGAAAAATCAAAACCACAAGCGGAAAGAAGCGAAATGGCTTTGTTAGAGAAATTGAACTTTGTTTTAGAAAACAACTTCAAACGTGTTTCTTATACAGAAGCAATTGATATCTTAAGAGATTCAACTCCAAATAAAAAGAAAAAGTTCCAATATATCATTGAAGAATGGGGAGCTGATTTACAATCTGAACACGAACGTTATTTAGTTGAAAAACACTTTAAATGTCCGGTAATTTTATACGATTACCCAGCAAACATTAAAGCGTTTTACATGCGTTTGAACGATAACACAGAAGCAGGAAGAGAAACAGTTCGTGCAATGGATATCCTTTTCCCTGGAATTGGAGAAATTGTTGGAGGTTCTGAAAGAGAAGAGCGTTATGATGTTTTGGTTGAAAAAATGAAAGCTCTGGAAATCGACGAAGAAGAATTATACTGGTATTTAGACACCAGAAGATTTGGTTCTGCAACTCACGCAGGTTTCGGTTTAGGATTTGAGCGTTTGGTATTGTTTGTAACAGGAATGACAAACATTAGAGACGTAATTCCTTTCCCTAGAACTCCTGGAAGTGCGGAGTTTTAAAAAGTTGAAAAGTTTCAGGTTTCAAGTTTCAGGTTGTTGGAACTTGAACTAAAATTATAAAATTTGTTTTCAAGTTTCAGGTTTTAAGTTTATCCATTAAGTTGGAAACTTGAAACTTGAAACTTGAAACTTTTAACAAAAACAAATGCTAAAGCAATTTTTAAATTTAAAATTATCCCAAAAATTATCTCCACAGCAAATTCAGCTGATGAAGTTAATTCAATTGCCTACGCAAGCTTTTGAACAGCGTTTATTAGAAGAAATGAACGAAAATCCGGCTCTTGAAGCAGGAAAAGAAGAAGAATACGAAGCGGATGAATTCGCAAATGAAGACTACGACGATTATGATGATGCAGAATCGGACAGAATCGAAGCAGATGATATCAATATTGACGAATACTTAAGCGACGACGATACTCCAGATTACAAAACTCAGGTTAACAATTATAGTGATGATGAAGAACGCGAAACGCCTTTTGCTTCGCCAATTAGTTTTCATCAGGATTTAATCAATCAGCTGAATACTTTTATTTTAAACGATGAAGAACGCGAAATCGCGGAGTTTCTTGTTGGAAGTATTGATGATATGGGTTATATCCGCAGAAGTGTTCCGGATATTGTAGACGATATGGCTTTTACTCAGGGAATTTATACTGATGAAGCAATGGTCGAAAAAATGCTGCATGTCATTCATGAACTTGAACCTTCGGGAGTTGGAGCGCGTGATTTACAGGAATGTTTATTGTTACAATTAAAGCATAAAACGCCAACTGAATATGTTGACTTGGCAATCGATATTATTGAAAATCAGTTTGATGCTTTTACAAAGAAACATTACGACAAATTATTACAGAAATACAGCGTTTCGAACGAACAGCTTAAAAAAGCAATTCACGAAATTGAAAGATTAAATCCAAAACCGGGAGGATCTTTTACTGGAAATAATAAAGTAACTGAAAATGTGGTTCCGGATTTCGCTATCAGAATTGTGGATGGCGAATTGGAACTAACTCTAAACGGGCGAAATGCTCCTTCCCTGCACGTTTCTAAAGATTATCAGGAAATGATGCAGACGTATAAAGATTCTCGTGATAAATCGACGGCACAGAAAGATGCGGTTCAGTTTATCAAACAAAAACTGGATTCGGCTAAATGGTTTATCGATGCGATTAGACAACGTCAGGAAACACTTTTTGTAACGATGAATGCGATTATGCATTATCAGGAAGAATTTTTCCTGGACGGCGACGAAACCAAACTAAAACCAATGATCTTAAAAGATATTGCGGATATGGTTGGTTTGGATATTTCGACGATTTCGCGTGTTGCTAACAGTAAATATGTGGAAACGCCATATGGAACAAAGCTGATTAAAGAATTTTTCTCTGAAGCGATGAAAAATGATCAGGGTGAAGATGTTTCGACTTTAGAAATCAAAAAGATTCTTAAGAATACAATTGAAGAAGAAGACAAAAAGAAACCGCTTCCGGACGATCAATTGGCCGAAATCTTAAAAGAAAAAGGTTATCCAATTGCGAGAAGAACTATTGCAAAATATCGTGAACAACTTGATATTCCGGTTGCGAGAATGAGAAAGAAGATTTAGGTTTTTCTTTTTTAAACCATATAAGAAATATAAGTTCATTTAAAATAATAAACCCGATAGATTTTAAATCTATCGGGTTTATTATTTCCACATAATCATCGCACGTCAAACCGGATTAAAATCCGGCTACAATATATATCGAGCCTCTGGCTCTTTCAAAGTTCCGAAGGAACGAATTATTTTGTAGAGCTGGACTTCAGTCCAGTTTACATCAATTGAGATTATTCATCATCCATTAATCAAACGTTCCTATGGAACGTATAACTCGCAAAACAAATATTTTTCTACCAATGAAACATTCCTACGGAATGAATATTTCCTTTTAAAAACAACAAATCCGATAGGTTTTTAAAAAATCGGGTTGTGCTTTTACACATCATTACATCTTAAACTGGACTGAAGTCCAGCCCTACAATATGTATCGAGCCTCTGGCTCTTTCTTAGTTCCGAAGGAACGAATTATTTTGTAGAGCTGGATTTCAGTCCAGTTTACATTAATTGAGATTATTTGTTATTCCGTAGGAATATCTGGTTGGTAGAAAAAAAAATAGCGTTTGGCATTGTGTCCCTTCGGGACACTTGGTTTTTTATATTAAAACGATGTCTGTTATATTAATCAAACGTTTCTACGGAACGTATACCTCACAAATCCAATATTTTTCTACCGATGAAACATTCCTATGGAATGTATGGAATGGAATGACTTCTAAAAAACAACAAACCCGACAGGTTTTAAAAACCTGTCGGGTTTACCAATTTGTAAAAGTTCAAATTATTTATATTGATCCGGTAATATCTTCACCGTAAACAAAAATCTTTTCTTTTTATCACTATAACTATAAATCAAAGTATAATCATTATCTCTAAAAACCTGAAGTCCCGGATTTGCTTTTGCTGTACTTAAAAGACTTTTCTCAATTTCGTCTTGTATAACATTAACCTCAGCGACGTCTTTTTCTACATTTAGCAATGTCAAATTGTATTGAACAACTCTTTCTTCATGTAAACTAACACTATCTAAACGAATGCCTTCCTGAATTTTTAGCGGACAACTTTTATTATATTTTTCAACTAATTCTGTTATTTCAGTGCTTACCTCATCTGCTTTTTCAGAAAGAAAAAATTGAAAATAAACAGCTAAAGCCACCGCAATTCCAATCACAACTAATAGTAAGATATTCTGTTTTCTCATACTTTGCTTTTCTTGTATTGGTTATTAAAGTTAAATAGAATTTAGATTTATTTTTCCTGGTTTTTTTTCATGGCTTTAAAATAGGCAGCACGGCTTAGCGGCTCATATTCTTCAGTTTCACCAAGCATTACCAATTTATCATTATCCGTTTTACGGAAACTGTAATTCGCAAGATTTCCGGTTCTGGTGCAAACAGCGTGAACTTTCGTTACATATTCGGCAGTAGCCATAAGTGCCGGCATTGGTCCAAAAGGGTTTCCTTTAAAATCCATATCAAGACCTGCAACTATCACACGAATTCCCTGATTAGCAAGATCATTACAAACTGTAACAATTTCATCATCAAAAAACTGAGCTTCGTCAATACCAATCACGTCACAGCCTTGAGCTAAAATAGCAATATTAGCTGCAGCCGGAACTGGTGTAGAACGAATTTCGTTGGCATCGTGAGATACCACCAATTCGTCATGATATCGGGTATCAATTGCGGGTTTAAAAATTTCGACTCTTTGTTTGGCAAACTGGGCGCGTTTTAATCTGCGGATTAATTCCTCGGTTTTACCCGAAAACATTGATCCACAAATAACTTCAATCCAACCAAATTGTTCTTTGTGATTTACTGTATTTTCGAGAAACATTTTGTATTTTTCTGCCTTTAAAAATGAATAGTTTTTATTACTTTGTACTGGTAATAAATCGACGTAAAAATGTGCTGTTTTACATTTTTTCAAAAGTAGAAAATTTTTATCAAATCAGGGATTGGCAGACGCTTATTAACAGAAATAAAAAATATCTTTAAAATATCTGTCCGTTTTCCTTAAGAATAAAGACATTCAAGCATCAAATACACTAAAATACCTTATTCACTATAATTTCAACAGTTATGAAAAAAAAATTGGAAGCCGATTTAATCAGCATTGCACATCGAATTTTAAAACTTAAAAATAAATCCGATATCAATCAATTATATCTTGAAACTCAGAAATTATACGAGAAATTAGCGATTTTAAAATTTGTCGATGAAAATTTTGACGAGGTAAAACCAACAATCAGCCACAGCGAAATCAGTTCTGAAATTGAAACTATTTTTGAAAAAGAAGAAATTCAGACAGAAACTATTGCTGCTCCGGCTATTGTTGAAGAAGTTAAAGCTGAAGAAACTGCTGAAGTTCCAGTTGTTGAAGAAATTAAAGAAGAAGAAACTCCTGAACCTGCGATTATCGAAGAAATAACAGCAGAAATTCCTGAAGAGACAATTTCTGAACCTGTTCAGGAAACCGTTGAAATACCTGTTGAAGAAAAAATAGAAGAGCCAATTGCTGCAGAAATTCCTCAGCCAGAAGTTGTAGAAGAAGTTGAAAAGGCAGAAGATTCAAAAAACAATCTTGAAGAACTTTCGTTTACGACTGTAAATAATTTAAAACCAATTCCGGATTTCAAACCTGCTTTTGAGTTAGACACAGAAGAAATAAAAGAGGAAACTAAAGAAGAACCTAAAACAGAATCAAAAGGAACTCCTATTCCAATTGCATTTGAGGATTTCGGGATCAATTATGCCGATGCACAATTTGTAAAAGTGGATAGTTTCGAACCTGTTTCTTCTTCAAACAATGATTTAAAAGAGAAAAAGAATTTTGAAATCCCAGTTTTAGAAACCCCAAAAGAACCAAAGTCAGTTTCTTTAAACGAAAAATTAGCAAAAGGTTTCCATATTGATTTGAATGATAGAATCGCTTTTACAAAAAATCTCTTCGGAAACAGTACAGAAGATTACAGTCGCGTTTTAAACCAATTATTAACTTTTGATTCTTATGCAGAAGCAAAGGATTTTATCGAAAACATGGTAAAACCGGATTATAACAATTGGGAAGGAAAAGACGATTATGCAGAACGTTTCCTTGGAATTATTGAGAAAAAATTTGCTTAAAAAATAAAACACAGATTTCACGAATTAACACGAATTTTTTCTTTGTGAAATTTTTAAAAGCACTTATAATCTGTGTTAATTCGTGAAATTCGTGTTATAATATAAAAAATATGTCAAAATTATATATCGTTCCAACGCCAATTGGCAATCTTGAAGACATGACTTTTAGAGCCATTCGGGTTTTGAAAGAAGTCGATTTGATTTTGGCTGAGGACACCAGAACAAGCGGAAAACTGCTAAAGCATTTTGAAATTGGTACGCACATGCACAGCCATCATATGCACAACGAACACAAAACAACCGAAAATTTAATTGCACGTTTGAAAGCTGGCGAAACCATCGCTTTAATTTCTGACGCAGGAACTCCGGCAATTTCAGATCCTGGATTTTTGTTAACTCGCGCTTGTGTCGAAAATAAAATTGAAGTAGAATGTTTACCTGGCGCAACCGCTTTTGTTCCAGCACTTGTAAACAGCGGACTCCCAAATGATAAATTTATTTTTGAAGGTTTTCTGCCTGATAAAAAAGGACGTCAGACTCGATTTTTGGCTTTAGCCGAAGAGACCCGAACGATGATTTTATATGTTTCTCCGCATAAATTAGTCAAAACTTTAAGTGAATTTATTCAATATTTTGGAGAAGACAGACAAGTCTGCGTGTCAAGAGAATTATCAAAATTACACGAAGAAAATGTACGCGGAACCGCAAAAGAAGTTCTCGCACATTTCGAAAAAACAGCTCCGCGTGGCGAAATTGTCGTGGTCGTTGCCGGAAAAACAATAACAAAAGAAGCTAAGAAAAGTAAATTTTCTAAAGACGAAGAAGAATAAAAAACAATATTGGCCACAGATTTCACAGATTAACACAGATTATATTTAAGCTTGCCACGAATTACACCAATTAGCACGAATTAAATTAGTGGAAATTCGTGTAATTCGTGTAATTCGTGTAATTCGTGGCAAAAAAAATCTTTTTTTAATCCTTTTAATCTGTCGCAAAAAAATCAAATTATAATCATGAGCATACAAGCATTTTTAGAAAAAGTAAAACAAACTCCAACCCAAATAACATTTCCTGAAACTATTGCAGTAATCGAAGAAAATTACAACTTTACACCAACTGCTTTTCAAAATGGAACACAGCATAATGCTGCCGGAGAAAATTCAGGTTCTTGTAAATTATTTTCTTTTGCAAAATTGCAGAACTTAAACAAAGAAGAAACTTTAGCTTGTTTTGGAGCTTTCTATTTTGAAGAAGTTTTAGGAGATCCAAACGGAACCAATCACCAAAACATTAGAAATTTCATCAACTTGGGCTGGGACGGAATTAAGTTTGAAGGAAATGCCTTGGAACTGAAATAAATACTAATACCTTTTTAAAATGAAGGAAAGATTAAAAGAAATCCCAATTATAATATTTCTGCTTATAATTGGCATTCCTTTGTGTATATTATTCTTTCCTGTAATTCTGGTTTATTTGATATTTGAATTTTTTCAAAAAAAAGGATCCAAAAAAAGATATAGCAATTATTTAATATCGATCGAAGGAAAAAAATTCTTTTGTTACAACAATCGCAAAAACAATCATCATTATATCGAAAAAAATATTATTCCAAATCTCACTAATGACATTGAACCGATTTTTCTTGAAGGTAAACGAATTAGAAATGAAGATAACCGGGAATATCTTTCACATATGTTACTAAACGTTTCTAAACGAAAAGGATTTCCATATATAATTAAAATTAGCAATGGAAAAGCGTTAGACATATCAATGAACAATGAATTTTACAATTTCAAAAGTCAAAATAAAAATCCTGAAGATTTAATAGTTTTAATAAACGCTAGTTTTGAGAATCTAAAATCTGAAGTCTAAAATCTACAATTAAAAAATGCGTTGGACCATAAAACCAAAACCTTCTGAAGATAAAATCAAACATTTGGCGCAAGCCCTAAATGTAGAAGATTTTGTAGCAACACTTTTGATTCAGCGTGGCATTGATACATTTGAAGATGCCAAGAATTTCTTTCGCCCGTCATTAGAACATCTTCACGATCCATATTTAATGAAAGATATGGACAAAGCTGTTGCAAGAATCGAAAGCGCCATTGAAAATCAGGAAAACATTTTGGTTTTTGGCGATTATGATGTTGACGGGACAACAGCTGTTTCTTTAGTTTCCTCCTATTTAAAATCACATTATTCCCATATTGCCACTTACATTCCAGATCGCTATGATGAAGGTTATGGTATTTCGTATAAAGGAATTGACTATGCAGACGATAACGGAATTTCTTTAATTATCGCACTCGACTGCGGAATAAAATCAATTGATCATATCGCTTACGCGAAAGCAAAAAACATCGACTTTATTATTTGTGATCACCACAGACCTGGGGAATTTCTTCCAGATGCTGTTGCCATTTTAGATCCAAAAAGAGAAGACTGTTCCTATCCTTACGACGAATTATGCGGCTGCGGTGTTGGTTTTAAATTGATTCAGGCTTTAGGACAAAACCGAAATGAAACTATCGAAGATTTGGTTCCCTATCTGGATTTAGTTGCCACGGCAATTGCTGCAGATATTGTTCCCATAACGGGAGAAAATCGTGTTCTCGCTTATTTCGGTTTGAAAGTAATTAATAGCGAACCAAGACCTGGAATTAAAGCTCTGGTTCATCAGGTAAAAAAGAAAGTTTTAGATATTACCGATGTTGTTTTTATTATTTCTCCCCGAATTAATGCTGCCGGAAGAATCAAACATGGAAATCATGCGGTTGAATTATTAACCGAATTTGATTTTGAGCAAGCGCAGCAATTCGCCTCAGAAATTGAACAATACAACGCAGACCGAAAAGATTTAGATAAAAAAATCACGAAAGAAGCGTTTCAGCAAATTCTGGAAAATAAAGAAGAAGAACGTTTTTCTACTGTTGTTTTTCAGGAAGACTGGCACAAAGGCGTTATCGGGATTGTGGCTTCAAGATTAATTGAAACTTATTATCGCCCGACTTTGGTTTTTACTAAAAGCGGAGATAAATATGCCGCCTCTGCCCGATCTGTAAAAGGGTTTGATGTTTATAATGCACTCGATGCGTGTTCCCAACATTTGGAACAATTTGGAGGTCATATGTATGCCGCCGGAATGACTTTAAAAGCCGAAAATTATCAGCTTTTTAAAGAAGCTTTTGAGAAATGTGTACAGGAAACTATTTTACCGGAAATGCGAACTCCGGAAATCGAAATTGATGCTGAAATAAATTTCTCCGATATTACACCAAAACTGATTCGGATTTTAAAACAATTTGAGCCATTTGGTCCGCAGAATATGACGCCGGTTTTTATGACTTCGGATATAAAAGATACGGGTTACGCTAAAACGTTGGGCGCAGAAGAAGAGCATTTAAGACTTTTCGTTAAACAATCTAATTCCGACGGAATTGCTGCCATTGGCTTCGGACTCGGAAAAAAACTCAATATAGCACAAAATCAAAATCTGTTTCAATTGGCTTATACAATTGCCGAAAATGAATGGAACGGAACTATTTCAACACAGCTTATGCTGAAAGACATTAGAACAAATGACAACTAAATCAAACAAGCCAGATCCGTATCAGGCACTTCGCTACAGAGAATTCAATGTGTTTTTATTACTTCGTTTCTGCATGGTTTTTGCCTGGGCGATGCAGTTTATCGTGATTGAATGGGAAGTTTACAGTTTAACTAAAAACCCACTTTCGCTGGGAATTATTGGTTTAATGGAAGTTATTCCTGCTGTTTCGATGGCATTGTTTGCGGGACATATTGTAGACCAAAAAGAAAAGAAAGGATTACTCGTAAAATGTATTTTTGGATTTTCGGTAATTAGTTTTGGACTGTTTTTACTGACCTGGCCAAAAGTAGTTGGCGATTGGTCTCCAACTGTTATTTTATATTCCATTTATACTTTAGTCTTTTTGGGCGGATTAGTTAGAGCTTTTCTTGGGCCAACTATTTTCTCTCTATTATCACTTATTATTCCTAAAAAAGCATATCCAAATGCTGCTACCTGGAGTAGTTCTGTTTGGCAGATTGGAGCCGTGATGGGCCCGGCGCTGGCTGGATTTTCAATTAACTGGATTGGGGTTCACTGGTCAATGTGCCTTGTTTTCGGATTTTCTCTTCTTTCATTAGCAGCTTTATCACAAATCAGTACAAAACCAATCATCAATCCGAAGATTGGAGAATCAATAAAAGACAGTCTTACAGAAGGTTTAACTTTTGTATTTAAAAATCAAATTGTTTTAGGTGCTTTATCGCTTGATATGATCGCTGTACTTTTTGGAGGTGCAGTTGCTTTATTACCCGTTTTTGCGCAGGATATTTTAAAAGTCGGTCCTGAAGGATTTGGTATATTAAGAGCCGCGCCTGCAGTTGGATCTTTTATTACAATGCTCGTTTCTGCTTATGTGCCTTTATACAAAAATGCAGGAAAGAAACTTTTAGTCGCCATATTTGTTTTCGGATTATCAATCATCTTATTTGGTCTTTCTACGTCGCTCTGGCTTTCGGTTTTTGCTTTATTTTTAAGCGGACTTGCCGACGGAATTTCTGTAGTAATTCGTCAGACCATTTTACAGCTTAAAACTCCGGATCACATGCGCGGACGTGTTGGTGCCGTAAATTCAATTTTTGTTGGATCTTCTAATGAATTAGGTGCTTTTGAAAGTGGTGCAACTGCTAAATTGATGGGAACGGTTACATCGGTTATTTTTGGAGGAAGCATCACACTTTTGACGGTTTTAGGTTTTGGTTTTATATCTCCTACTTTTAGAAATTTAGATCTTAAAAAAGATATGGATGATCATCATAATCAGGAGTAATGGCGAAAATTAAAAATATAATTTTAAGAATACATCTTGCAACATTAATTATACTTTTAATTAATTTAATAATTAATGTTGTTTTCGAAATTAGCTTAATTGCCAATATCCGTTTAGTTCTTAAAATTCTACTTTATGTTTCAGCTTGCATCTTGTTCTTTTATTATGTGAAGCCATTTAAAAAAAGGGCTTTATACTTTTCAATTTATATCTTCTCTCCAGTTTTCATTTTTTTCAGCTGGTTGATCAATAAAACTTTGGGAACTACTTTAGCATCAATTTTTATTTTTTGCTTTTGCACCCAAAATGATATAAGATTTGAAAATGAAAAAATTCAAATTAAAAAGGAGTTTCGAGGATTGGAAGAATGTTGTACTTATAAAGTAACTCAAGAAAAATATTATTTATTTGAAAAGAAATTATCTGAATTTCAATTTGAAAGGAATCTATATTTTAGAAAAGAAGATATTAAAATTAAAACTGACACTTTAAAAATGGATCTCATTTTAAAGTATTATGACGAAAAAGATCATCACTATTTTGCAAAAGACACTACTATATATACTTTATTGAAATAAAAATTCAAATTGATTCGAATTCAAAAATGAAACAAATACTCTTTACTTTTCTTTTTGTAATATCTTTTTTCGCAAGCGGTCAAAATCTTTATATCAAAACATACGGAAACGAAAAGAATAAACCGCTTATTTTTATTCATGGAGGCCCAAGTGGCAATGCAACTTTATTTGAAGGAACAACAGCTCAAAATCTGGCTGATCAAGGTTTTTATGTTATTGCATACGATCGAAGAGGTGAAGGAAGATCTGCAGATCCTGATGCGAAGTTTACTTATGAAGAAGCTTTTCAGGATTTAAATTCAATCTATAAAAAATACCATTTAAAGAAAGCGGTTTTACTTAGCCATAGTTTTGGCGGTTTAGTTGCTACACTTTATACCAATAAATATCCGCAGAATGTAAGCGCTTTGGTTTTGGCCGGAGCATTATTTTCTCAGCAGGAAACTTACGACCATATTTTAAATTCTATAAAGAAAATTCATGACGGCGATTCTAAAACACTAAATAAAATAGCTTACATAGAAAAACTAGATAAAAATTCTGCCGGATATAGAAAACATTGTTTTGACTTGGCAAGTGATGAAAATTATTTTAAAATGCCAAAACCCACCAAGGCATCAAAAAAATTATATGCTGATTATGAAGCTGGAGAATTTTTTAAAACCAACATTCGGAACAAAAATGCACCTTTGCTTTTTTATCAAAACGAAAAGCAAAATAACATCGACAGCAGGCCTTTTTTAAAGAAAATTAAAGCCAAAAGAATTCCAATTTTCGCTATTTACGGAAAACAAGACGGTATTTTCTCTTCGGCACAAATTACTTCGATAAAAAACCTGGCTGGCAAAGATCACTTCGCATTTCTGGATAATTGTTCCCATTATCTTTTTGTTGATCAACAAGTTGAATTTCTTTCCAAAATAAATAAATGGCTTAAATAGTTTTTTAAACCATATAAGTGATATAAGGTAATTTAAGTTTTATGTTTAATATTTATTAAATGAACTTATATAACTTATATGGTTTAATATTTTTTCATTTTTTTGATTTTTTTATTTAGAATTAATATAAATAATATTTATATTTGTTGAAATAAAAGGATTTACGATGAGAGAAATAGAGAAGATATATCATAACAATTTTGGAATAGCCTTTTACTGGAAACAAAATAATCAAACCATTTTGGACAAGGTGCAATTGGTTTTTAAAGAAACAGGCTTTTATTTCAGTCTATCAGAATTGAACCAGTTTTGTGATTTAATCGAAGACAGTATGATGGAAAATACTTGTTGCGAAGCTTGCGAAATGAAATATTCCTGCCATAAATTTTTATTGAAAACGCCTTGCAATTCAATAGATCTTGCTGTTTCGATGACGGAACTGAAATCAATTAAAGATTTAGTTGAAGGTTCTTTATTTAAAATTGAATTAGATGAATATGTTTACGGAGTTGGCTTAAACTAGAAACATTCTAAATATTTTAACACCATTTTTTCATTATTCAAATATATTTTGATTGTATTCAAAATAAAGTATATTTACAACAATGAAAAAAATTGGCATTCTTTTTACCCTTGTTGTTTTATCAGTTTTCTTTACTAACTGCAGCAACAAATCTGATGAATATATTGATCCGCGCGGAACTGACTATGCCGGTTCTGAAAGCTGTATTCAATGTCATCAGGTTCAATATAACATGGCATTGCAGAGTTCTCACTTTAAAGCAACTGCTCCCGCAATTTCAGAAAATGTTTTAGGCGATTTTGACAAAGGCGATCATACTTTTATTTATGACAAAAACACCAAATTAGTCATGGAAAAACGTAACGATAGTCTTTATCAGGTTTTATATAAAAACGGAAAAGAAGTCGAAGCGCATCCATTTGATATTGTTTTTGGAGTAAAACACGCGCAGACTTCTGTTTACTGGCGTAATAATAATACATACGAATTACCTGTTTCTTATTACAATTCTATACATAATTGGGCAACAAGTCCGGGATTTCCTGCTGATAAACCTTATTTTGACCGAATGGTAGTTAAAGATTGTTATTCGTGCCATGCATCAAATGCCAGCAGCAGAAGCGTCAATCAAAATTCTGAGGAGAAAAATTTTCTATCGATGGATGTTGAAGATATTATCGATAAAAAAACCATTATTTACGGAATTGATTGTGAGCGCTGCCATGGTCCGGCAAAAAAACACGTTGATTTTCATTTAAAAAATCCAAATGTAAAAGTTGCAAACAGCATTACCAGTTTTAAAACTTTAAACAGACAGCAAAAACTGGATGCCTGTGCGCTTTGCCACGCTGGAAATGACGGAATGAAAATGAAATCACGTTTTGAATTTAAACCGGGAGATAATTTATCTGAGTTTTATCGTGAAACCAGAAGTATTAACGATACAGCCAATTTTGATGTTCATGGAAATCAGTTTCGTTTGATGGCGCAAAGCAAGTGTTTTATAAACAGCGAAAAAATGGATTGTATTACATGTCATAATCCGCATGAAAATGCTTCTAAGAATATGGCATCGTATTCTAAAATTTGTATGACTTGTCATCAAGGTTTAAAACACAATGAAAAAACACTAAAAATAATGCCTGAGAAATTAATGGCCGATAATTGTGTAGAATGTCATATGCCGAAAAAAACATCAGGAGCAATTAAATTTCAGCTTTCAAACAGTAAACAACTTTCAGAATATATTCTGAGAACACATAAAATTGGTATTTATCCAATGGAAAAAAAGTAATTACGATTCGAATTTTTGAAGTTCAAAAGTTTCGCCGTCAAAAACTCCATAAGTAAAATATCCAATCCAGTCACCCAGATTTACGTAGTTTGAATCCTCGCCTACCGGAATTATCATTGGTAAATGACGATGTCCGAAAATAAAGTAATTGTAATGTTTGGTTTCTAATTTACGTTTGGCGTATAAAACCAGCCATTCGTTTTCTTCACCTAAAAATTTTACGTCTTCGTCACCGGAAATTAGTTTGTTTTTTACTGATAAATATTGTGCTAAACTTACACCAACATCTGGATGAAGCCAGCGAAATAACCATTTTGAAAACGGATTTGTAAATACCTTTTTCATTCGTTTATAACCTTTATCGCCAGGACCTTTTCCGTCGCCGTGACCAATTAAAAAGGTTTTTCCGTTAAAAGTAAATTCTTTATTGTCGTGGTAAACCGGGATATTTAATTCGGTTTGAAAATAATCATTCATCCATAAATCGTGATTTCCAACGAAAAAATAAATCGGAATGCCGCTGTCGCGAATTTCAGCCAGTTTTCCTAAAACACGAACAAAACCTTTTGGAACAACAGTTTTGTATTCGAACCAAAAATCAAATAAATCACCTAATAAAAAAATCGCTTCGGCATCTTCTTTAACTTTATCAAGCCAAGCCACAAATTTTTGCTCACGCGGCAGGCTCAACTCGGGAGTTGGCGCACCAAAATGTTGATCTGAAGCAAAATATACTTTTTTCATTTAGATTATTAGATAATTAGACTTCTTAGATTTTTAGACTTTTGTCTCTCTGAGCGAAGTCGAAGAGTTTGGAATTTGGAATTTAAAAAATTGAATATTTACAAATTATCAGATGCGTACCATTCTGCAAATGAAGATTCTGTTTCCTGAAGTTTAAGGGAGAAAAGAGAAATTCCAGACGGAAGTCTTGCGATAATTCTTTCTGCAAAATCTACCACCATGTTTTCACTTGTTGGCTGATAATCAACCAAAATTACATGATGTCCACGGTTTTTTAATTCATTTGCTAATTCGACATGCGGCGTTGTTTGGTTAAAAACAGTTGCATGATCGAACTGATCGACGATTTCTTCTTTTACAATTTTCTTTAGATCAGAAAAGTCAATCACCATTCCGAATTTCACATTAGACCTGTCAGTAATTGGCGAACCAATAACGGTTACCGACAATTTATAACTGTGCCCGTGAACGTTCTTGCATTTTCCGTCGTAACCGTACAATGCATGTCCGGTTTCGAAACTAAATTGTTTTGTAATTCTGATATTACTCATCGATTTTTAATTTAAGGTTGCAAATTTACAAATTAATAACCGTTTTTGTCTCTTTTTTTGGCTCTGATATACATCCAGTAAGCAATTCCTATCAAAAACAGGAACGGAATAAAAGATCCTATCAAAACTCCAATTTGATAACCGCTGTCTGGAGCGTTTTTAATTTTCTCTGCAACATCGACTTTTTGCAGTAATGAAATAATATACATATTCAAAGAATTTATTTAACACATAGAAACATAGATTTCTATACTTGATAAAAGAATAATAAAAAAACCAGTTTTTCACGCATAGCTATGTGCATAAATGCAAGTGAAACGCCTTTATACAAAAGCCAAAAAACTATGTTTCTATCTGTTTAAATTATTAAGCAAACTTATTTTTTAAATTGTCTCAAGGCATTTCTGCTAAAATCAGACAAAACTAGTTTTCCTGTAATTGAAGCTCTTTCGATTAGTAATGATTCCCATTGTTCTGTACCTACCCAAATAATCTTTTTCATTTCCTGAAGCGCTTCGGGATTGTATGAACTTAATTTTTTAGCAAAATTCTGAACATCGTTATCCAGATTAGAAGCATCGCATAAAACAGAATATAACCCTTTTTGAAAAGCCCATTCAGCTGTTTTCCATTGCTCGGCAGCCAATGTCATTTCGGCCATTGCAGTTTTTCCTATTTTACGAGAAACAGCTGGTTCAATTACAAAAGGTCCAATTCCGATAGCGAGTTCAGATAATTTCACATCACTTAACAATGTTGCAAAAGTATAATCACAAGCCGCAATAATTCCCACGCCTCCACCAACTGCTTTTCCCTGAACGCGGCCAATAATTAATTTATTGCAATTACGCATTGCATTTAGCAAATGTGCAAAACCAGAAAAAAATTCTGCCCCTTGTTCTTCATTTTCAACTTGTAAAAGTTCATCAAATGAAGCTCCGGAACAAAAAGCTTTTGTTCCCTGACTTTTTAAAATGATAACCGAAACATTCTCATTTCGGCTCAATTCGTTGATTTCTGTTGTCAGTTGATTTAATAATTCACGTGGAAAAGAATTACTTGCAGGATGCCCAAACTGCACTGTGGCAATTGTATCTTGAAAAGAAGTCTCTAAAGATCCTTTTGTATTTTCTGAACTCATAAAAATATTTTTAAACGTAAAGTTACGCTTTTGAAAAATATTTATCTGATAGGTTCTAAAATTTGTTTTTTGAGAAATATTTGACTTTATTTGTTAACGCTTTGGGGGATTAGCTCATTTGGCTAGAGTACTTGCCTGGCAGGCAAGGGGTGACCGGTTCGAATCCGGTATTCTCCACGAAAAATAAAACCTTGTAAATTTAATTTTACAAGGTTTTTTATTTTAATCCTCAGAGTTCTAATGTAAACCCCCAGCATTTTCAGCACAATCTTGTCATTTCGACGAAAGGAGAAATCGCACTCGTATTTCCGCAAAGTAATCGCCAATCTTTGTAGAGTTTCTAGTGCGATTTCTCCTTTCGTCGAAATGACAAACTGCATCTATATCTCTCTATAATTTATTTTTCATTTGCCGAATCCTCAGTATTAATATCTACTTCCTCTTCTTTTTTGAAATCATTATTCAGCAAATCAGTAAGTTTCTTTTTTTCCTTTTGATTTTTTCTAATTGTTAATACAACCAAAATGATAATCAAAACGGCTACAACTCCTATTACAATCCAATTAATTTCCATAATCATAAATTTTAATTAAAAGTAAAAATTTAAACTACACTCCATATTATCAAAATGTTAAGCATTATTTTTTGAACTTTATTTTACACTTTGAAGCCAGAGAAAAACATCTTTTCCCCTGAAGTGAAATTAGAAAGCTTTTTGTTTTGTGAAAACTTTTTTTACATTTATAATCGTTAATCACGATCAATTACAAACCTAAAAAGCACATTTAAATACCACGTTTATGAATATTAAAATACCAACATTACTCGCCGCGACAGCATTCTTATTTTTTTCTTGTAACAATAAAAAAACCATTGAAGACAAAGAAATACCTGCAGTTGACAAAACTGCAGCGATAGAAAATGACACAATCCAAGAAGAATCAGCTCCCAGAAAAGAAAGTATCAATTTATTTACAATTATGCCAAAAGACAGCAGTGATATTGCTTTTGTTTCGCTTTCGGACATATACCCAATTGGCGACGAAAAAGATACGCTTGCTTTGCCTAATCTTGAAAAAATTGGAAAAGACAATGCTGAATATTTTACGTTTGATAAAATTTACAGAAAAAGATTTTTATCTAAAACCAATATCTCCGAAAATGATTCTGTTTTCGTATTAGATTATGCTAAAAACAAACTGGCTTCTTTTGCTGTAAAAAATCTAAAAACAGCTGCGTTATTAAACGGATATTCTTCTGGTGAAGATTGGCCTTATCACAACTATGATTATATGATTGGCTTCGAAATCAATAAAAAATATTTGAACGGTTTCAGCGAATATTATAGAGACGCTATAGTGTATGTTGGCAAAGAAAATCCATTTTCAAAAGAACGTTTAAAGCCAATTGCCTGGAAAAAAATTGCAAAAAAAGACTGTCCGTCTAAAACATTGAAAAATGAAGACCGTACTTTATTAAAAAACACAGTATCAGGCAATACCTATTTATTTAAAACAGATAGTTATAATTATTTTCTACAAGATTATCTCGATAGTCATAAAATAATTTATGCCAGACGTCTTTTAGTTGCCGATTCTAAAACTCAAGATATTATTATCGAAAAACTTTACAGCCAAAGCGAAGGCACCTCTCCTGCTCCGCTTAATTATGAAGATGGTCCCGATGCCAACCAATGGACAGGAAAACTTTTTAAAGATAAACCGCAAGTTGTTTTCGGCTTTTTGTATGAATCATTTGGATGTCT
The DNA here is from genome assembly GCF_903819335.1 of Flavobacterium panici. Taxonomy (GTDB): domain Bacteria; phylum Bacteroidota; class Bacteroidia; order Flavobacteriales; family Flavobacteriaceae; genus Flavobacterium; species Flavobacterium panici. Next base: position 137,910 of record NZ_CAIJDE010000032.1, read on the forward strand.
GGGAATTTCAATTATTGATAAATCAAACGAAGAAATTTATCTGCAGTGCGATAATCGTCATTAAAAACTAAAAATTCCAAATTCCAAATTCCAAATTCCAAATTCCAAATTCCAAATTCCAACTACAAAAATTATAATATATACAATGAAAGAAATTAAAAACCGCATAGCTGCCTGTGAACTTGAATATGATGAAATAAAAGAATCGTCTCCAGCTTCAGACGAAGAAATACAAAACTTAAGCACTTATTTTTCGCAGCCTTTACCAGAAGAATTAATTGCGTTTTATAAAACAGTTGGCGGAATTGAATCTGATGAAATATTCAGCATTTTTTCTCCAGAAAATCTTTTGGAACAAATTCAGGAAAGATCAGATCTTGCAAATAATTCTACAGGAATTATCGATATGATTATTGCTTTTTGGGGAAATGACAGACCTGAATTTCAGGAATATGAATTTCTTACCGAAGAACAAACTCAAAAAATAAACGAAGCTTTTCCGTGTATTGGCTGGATAATGTCAGAAGAAGATATTAATGAAAGTGGCGAATATATAATTTTCGACAAAAACGGAAACTTCACCAATATATATTGCCATCAGGATAGTATTGACGATACCGCAAATCAATTACTTGAATTGCTCGTTTCTGGAATTCCGGAAAGAACTTTAGAAGATGTTCTGGAAGAACTTTTTGAACGTGCCGAAGGAAATTTAAGTCGATGGGATTAAACCATTATTCTTAATTTTCTAATCAAAATAGTAAAAAACCAAAATCTAAATCATGTCTGAATTAAGCTCTTTATATTGTAAAGTAAAAATCTCAAAACCACAGTTTGAAAAGTTTTTAAACAGCCCGCTTGAAGAACCCGAATTAAATGAAAACTGGATCGATTGGTGGAACAGCCGCAAAATGTATTCAAAAATGGAATTGACTCCAGAATTACTGCGTACTTATAACGACGATATTAATGAAGAAGTTATTGACGGCTGGATTGATTATCCCGAAGCAATGGCTTTTTCAGATTACGATGAAACTACCGAAGAATGGCATTGGGGAATGATGTTTTTCAGTCAGAATTTTACAGAAATGATACCAATGTTTGCCTTTATCATAAGCTTGGAGAAATACGTGATTGAAGGTACAGAAAACCAAGCGATTGTTTTTCCTTTCTTTTGGGGAGATGACGCTGTTCATGTTTATATTTATTTTGAAAATGGAAAAGCGATATTGAGTCCGAAAGCGCAGACTTTAAAAGATGTAGATCCGAAGTTTATAGAACAGACAAAAGACTTTCTCAACAAAAAATGGGATCAGATGGCGAAAGAAATGGATTTGGATAATTTGGATTAATTTTTAAAGCTTTTATATTGATGATTAATAAGGACAATTTAAAATTATATACTTACAAAGAACTCAAAGCTGTTCTTCCTGCCGGAAATCAATTAGAGAAACTATACGAAAAAGCAAAAGACAAAAATAAATTTGACGAACAATTTATCTGTGTTCACGAAGGTGATATTGCAACAGAAGCGCTAAATCCGAATGATGATGTGGGCTGGGGCGTTTATTATAAATTTATAGAGGAAAAAGAAAATATTCCGCTTTTTTCTATTCCGGTTATCTTAGGCAATGTCAGCTGCAAAACAGCATCAATAAAAGAAGTTTTGATTACCGGAAATCTTCACACTAAAAACCTCGACATAAATTATACAAGTAGACCCAATACTTTTTCGCAGGTAATGGGAAATGTAACAGTCGACGAAGTTTTATTTACAACCGGAAAAGGTTTAGGCGGAAAACCGTTTGAATTTCAGGTAAATGGCGATGTAAATATTCATACCTGGATTAATCTTGAGCAAGCTGGTATTTCGGCAAAATCCTTAACGGTAAAAAAAGAATTTTCTTTTCCGCAGGTTTATGCTACCGAAGACAGAGGTAAACACGCTCAAAAGGAAACTGATTGGAGCAAACACAGTCTGGAAGAACTTACCAATTATTTCAATAAAGAAAATCTTAATTTGGAAGAATATGGAAATTATGTAGAATTCTTTTTCCGCGTTCCTACCAAACTTTCAAAAGCAGATTATGATTATCTGGCGAAATAATCCAAAATATTAAAACAATAAAATTGTATGAAAAGTTGTATTTTTACTTCTTTCAAACTCTAAATCGTATTTTACCAAAACAAGTCTGTTTTTTACTGAAAATCGATTTTGTAAATGTTTTTTAAATACCTTTGAATTATGAGCACAGCAACAAAACCAAATCATATCGGGCGAAAAATAAGTCGTATTCGTGAACTTCGCGATATGAAGCAAGAAGCTTTGGCACAAGCTTTAGGCATGAGCCAGCAATCAATATCTACAATTGAAAACAGCGAAACGATTGACGAAGAAAAACTTGTCGAAATTGCAAAAGCACTTGGTGTATCTGCAGAAGCGATAAAGAGTTTTTCTGATGAAAATATGATCACTTATTTCAATACTTTCCATGATACTGATTTCAGTAATAGTCAAGGAGCTTTTGGTCAAAATCATCAATGCAATTTCAATCCGCTTGATAAAGTTGTGGAACTTTATGAACGTTTGGTTCAGGCTGAGAAAGATAAGGTTGAATATTTAGAAAAATTATTTAAGGGGAAATAGTTCTCTTTATTTTTAATAATATAAAAAAGCCATTCCTTTTCAGGAATGGCTTTTTTTATATTATTAAATTTCGTTCAATTATTCCTGATCATCAATTATTGAATCTAGAGCATTTTTTTTTACGGATTCAATACCATTCTCTCTAGCTGAAACACTTTCATACATTTCGCTTGATCCAATAATTTGACCATTTGACGCTCTCAAATTAAAATAAGGTCGCCCATTTGAAGATTCTCTTCTATCAAATCTATTATCATCTTGCGAATTTGTTTTAACAGATTCTACACCATTCAAACAAGCAGCCTTAGTAGTATAACCTTCGCTTGTTAGGATCGTTTGACCATTTCCAGCTTTAAGATTAAATTGGAATTCACCATTTGTTCGTTTTGTAATAACAAATTTACCCATTGTATGTAACTAGTTTATATTTAGTAAAGATTTCGACTTCAAAGATAATTATTCTACTTGAGCTTTAAATTTCCAAAACTCATCATAATGTTTTAAATCTTCAATTACTTTATCTTCCTCCTTAATTAATGCTTCAGTAATTTCAATACCCGCCTTTTCTAAAGCTACAGATATTCTTTCTGTCAAATCTACAACATTATATCCTGTTTGTTTATGAAAATCTTTTTGCAAAAAAGTGAGATTATTTATATAAGTGTTATCTCGTCCAACCAATATAATATCTTCATGGATATTTGCTAAAATTATTTCCCAGTTAATTTCGTCTCCCAATGAAAACTTGCTTGAAGTTGGAGGATTTCCAATGTTTTTTCTTTTGACTGCCTTACTTATGATTTCATCAGTAGTGAAATAGACCTTATCCTCTTTTAAGGATTCATTTACAAATTCCTTAAAATAATTTGCAATAGGATCTTTTGCTGAGTTTTTTAAAATTTCTGAAATACTTGAACTTACAATCTTTTGCTGTGAATTATATTGTTTTTGAATCTCAACTAACTTTTTAAATTCGGGCAAGTTCTGAAGATATGAACTTGAAAAATTATCTAATTTAGATTCTATTTGAAATCTTTCCTGTACGCTTTTTATAACGCCTTCTCTACTTCTTTCAAATTCTTGTATTATTTGATCCGTTAAAATAAATTTATCTATATTTTCAATTAGAGTGCTAAAAATATGTATCGATGCACTATTAGAACGATAAAAATCTAGAAATATATTTGTATCAATAAGTATTTTCATTCGCAAACTTTTATATTTTATCGGTAAATATATAAATATTTTCCTTCAAAAAAGATGCAATTAAATCTAAACTTAACTTATACCATAAAAAACTTTTCCTTTTTAGTAGAATCTCATCTCAACAAAAACCCCATTCTAATCGACCCAAAAAAGTACCCAGTATTCGTATCATTAACATCGCCTTCTAATTCTCTTCCGCGGTAAATAAAAGAATACGACATATTGAAGTTATTGTGTCTGTATTTCAAACCAAACTCGGCATTAAAACGAAGCGGAACCAAATCGAAAGTTATAGGACTTGTATCGTTAAACATACTTCCTTCGATTGTAGCATCATAAAACTGGTAATTAACGCTTGGCATGGCGTAGAAATAAAATTCTCGGATATTCGGCTGCGCATTCGCATTTACCGAAGCATCATGAAGATTTGAATCGTAAATTGGAGTTAGTCTTTTAAAACCAATTCTAGTCAAAAATCCTGTTGAAACTCCTGTAAAAATAGTTCCCAAATTTGCTTCAGACTGAAAATGAAGATCTATAAAATCGTTATGTTTCGATGGAAATAATTTCTTCGAATACATAACATGCGCCTGAACCGCCAAAGCATTATGCAGCTGATTGTCCCAGCCGTAAACTGTTTTATATCCAATAAGTTTATGAAAACCTTCCTGCGTTTCTTCTCCCAAAGCATTCGGTCCCATATATCCCAATTGGAAATCAGTTTTTAAAACCGATTCACTTTGATAGAAAAAGCTTCGTCCGGCTTCTGCAAAAAGATAACCTGTAAAAGGGCGATCGTTTACCTCAACGGCTTCTTTATTAATAAACCTCGGATTATAAATATATTGCCCAACTCTGAATTCGGTTATTTTTTTATTGATTTTCTCGTTTTCATTCTTGGATAAAAAACGATAAAAAATCTCCAAACCATTGGTATAATACATATCGTTTTTAGACGAAGTGTATAAATCATTGTCGGTTATAAAACCTATTTCTTTAGTTTTTCCTTGTCCAAAAGTTAACGTTGAAGTCAAAATCAGAAAAGCAAAAAATGCTTTTTTATTTCCCATCCCCGCTATAATTGATTTTCCCTACGTAACGCATCTCGCGAACAATTCTTTCTTTTCTTCTGTTAATATAACTTGACGAACCTGTAGCTTTAAATTTTCTCGGATTTGGTAAGATTGCCGCAATTCCCGCAGCCTGCATTGGCGTTAAACTCGAAGCATCTCTACGATACCAATGTTCTGTCGCTGCATACGCGCCGTAAACACCGTCGCCCATTTCGATACTATTTAGGTAAACTTCCATAATACGTTCTTTACCCCAAATAATTTCAATTAAAACAGTAAAATAAGCTTCAAGACCTTTACGGAAATAACTTTTTCCCTGCCATAAAAAGACATTTTTTGCCGTTTGCTGCGAAATCGTACTTCCACCTCGAATTCGGCGTCCACGTTCGTTGCTTTTATAGGCTTTTTGCAATGCTTTAAAATCAAAACCGTTGTGCGTTAAAAAAGTTCCGTCTTCGCTGGCGATTACGGCTTTTTGCAAATTCATCGAGATTTTATCAATTGGTTCCCAATCGTGATCAAAATAAACTTCTTTTCCGTCCATTTTATTTTCGATGGCACGAATAAGCATTAAAGGTGTAAAAGGCACGGGGACGTATTTAAAAAAGATAACCGATCCTATCGAAATTCCGAAAAACCATAACATAGTTTTAATCAAAAACCATTTTACCTTTTCTCCAAAAGAACGGTTTGATTTTTTTCCAGACGTTTTTGGTTTTGGTTTACTTGCGGTTGTTGTTTTTTTTGGTGCTGGTTTCTTCGCTGCTGCCATTATATTAAATCTGCTAATTCTGTTCCTACTAAACTGCCTATCGCTACTCCCATTCCGCCTAAACGTACTCCACAAAACACGTTTTCAGACAATTGAGAAACAACAGGACTTTTACTATTTCCAATTCCCATAATGCCGCTCCAACGGTGCGCGATCTGGAAATCCTGATTTGGTAAAATTACATTTTTCAGCAACTCTTCCAATTTATTTTGAACAATTTCTGTTTGACCAAATTCGGTCGTCGTTTCCGTTTCAAAATCTAAATTTCGGCCTCCGCCAAATAAAATTCGGTCGCCAATATTTCTGAAATAATAATAACCGCGATCCAAGTGAAAAGTACCTTTTATATCCAGATTTTTAATAGGTTCTGTAATTAAAACTTGAGCACGCGCGGGTTTCACCGCTCCATTTGTCAAAGTATTTGCAAAACCATTTGTGGCAAAAAGTAATTTATTGGTTTTAAAACTAAAATCGTTAAGTACCACTTCAACATGATTTCCAGCATCAGCATAAGAAGTTACGGTTTGCTGATTCAGGATTAAAATATCTGCCGAAACCGCTTGCTTCAATAATTCCTGCATCATATTTCCGGTATCAATTTGCGCTTCAAACGGATTAAAAATTAAATAATCATGAATATTCCCAAATCCGAAACGGTCTGTTTCTTTAGAAAAAACATCGGCCTTAAAAAGTGGTTTTAAAATTTCGTTTATAAAAGGCAGTTTCGAAATACATTCACTAAATCCAAATTCATCTTCTTTCAAAAACAATTCATATCCGCCGTGAGGTTTAAAATCAATTGCCTGATCTCCTAATCTTTTTCGGAGTAATTGCAAACCTTTCCAGCGTTTTTCGATAAGCGCGACAACATCTTCTTCTGAATGCGTTTTTAAATCATCTAAAATTTCCGAAAGACTTCCGAAACAGGCAAAACCAGCATTTTTTGTACTCGCGCCCTGCGGAAGCATTCCTCTCTCAAGAACCAAAATTTTCGCAGCAGGAAATCTTTCGCGTAAGCGTAAAGCAGTATGCAGGCCAACAATGCCGCTGCCCACAATTGTATAATCAATATCTGTGAACCAGTTTTTTAGTTCCCAATAACTTAGTTCCATATCTTTATTAAATTCCAATATTTAAATTCCAAATTCCAATCTTGGGTTAAATTACAAATTTTTTAAATTCCAAATTCCAATCTTTGTTATTGATTTTTTAATAGTGCTTATTTTTATTTTCAAAGATTATCAAAAAATAATTCGTGAATTCGTGGCGAATAAAAATTTAAGGCAACGTTTTTGGAATTTGGAATTTCATAATTGGAATTTTAACAATAAATTGGAATTTGAAATTTAACTGATTGGGATTTAAATGTTGTATTTTTAGCGCACAAAAAAATAGAATTTTTATTATGAAAAAAGTATTATTAACAACCTTAATAATGATGAGTTTAAACGCTATCGGGCAGAATGTTATGTCTCCGGAATTGTTATGGAAATTAGGCCGAGTTACTCCGCTTGGAATTTCTAAAGATGCAAAAAATGTAGTTTTTAAGGTTTCAACGCCTTCTGTAGAAGAAAACAAATCGCATTCTAAATTTTATACTATTCCTGTAAACGGAGGAAATGCAGTTGAAATTAAAGACACGAAAGACGTTTTAGCAGATAAAAATGTTTCGCCAGACGGAAAATATTTAGTTTATAATGAAGAAGTAAAAATCGACAATGTTTTAGGTAAAGATTTTTATCCGAAGTTAGATAAATCAGATGCTCAAATTTATGATGGTTTAGATTATCGTCATTGGGATACCTGGAACGAAGGAAAATTTAATCACGTTTTTTATAAAGAAAACAAAGACGGTGCAAAAGGAATCGACATCCTGAAAGGTGAAACTTTTGATTCTCCGCAAAAACCTTTTGGCGGTGACGAAGATTATATCTGGTCGCCAGACAGCAAAAGTATTTTTTATGTGTGCAAGAAAAAAGCAGGAACGGCTTATGCAGTTTCTACAAACACGAATATTTATGAGTACAATTTAGAAACTCAAAAAACAACCAATAAAACCGAAGATAATTTAGGTTATGATACAGCACCGCAATTTTCTCCAACAGGAAATTTATCTTGGTTGCAAATGAAACGTGATGGTTACGAGTCGGACAAAAACGATATTATTGTTGAGTTTAAAGGAATCAAGACGAACTTAACGGCAAATTGGGACGGAACTGTAGATAATTTTATCTGGAGTAAAGACGGAAAAACGGTATTTTTTGTTGCGCCAATTGACGGAACAAAACAACTTTTCTCTGTTAATTTTCCGGGTTTAACTAAAATCGCGATTCAGGTTCGTCAGTTAACAAATGGTGATTTTGACGTAAATGATTTAGTTGGTTTTTCTGGAGATGATATCATCGTTACGAGAACGGATATGAATCATGCTGGTGAGATTTTTTCTTTTAATTTGAAGAAAAACACTTGGAAACAACTTTCAAATATCAATACTGAAACGTACAAAACTTTAGCATTAAGCAAAACAGAAAAACGTTACGTTACAACAACTGATGGTAAAAAAATGTTAGTTTGGGTTATTTTACCTCCAAACTTTGATGCTTCTAAAAAATACCCAACTTTATTGTTCTGTCAAGGCGGACCTCAAAGTGCGTTGACACAATCGTATTCTTTCCGTTGGAATTTCTCTTTAATGGCGGCAAAAGGTTATGTAGTTGTGGCGCCAAACCGTCGCGGTATGCCGGGGCATGGTGTTGAATGGAACGAGCAAATTAGTAAAGACTGGGGCGGACAAGTTATGGACGATTACCTTTCTGCAATTGATGATGTTGCTAAAGAAAGCTATGTTGACAAAAGCCGTTTAGGATGTGTTGGAGCAAGTTACGGAGGATATTCTGTATTTTATTTAGCAGGAATTCATAAAAACCGTTTTAAAACTTTTATCGCTCACGATGGTGTTTTCAATACAGTTTCAATGTTAGGAACTACTGAGGAAGTTTTCTTTAACAACTGGGATTTTGGCGGAGCATATTGGGAAAAAGATAATGCTGTGGCTCAAAAAGCTTATACTACTTTTAATCCGGCAACTTTAGTTCAAAACTGGAATAAACCAATTTTGATTTTCCAGGGAGGAAAAGATTTCCGTGTACCAATTGGGCAAGGACAAGAAGCTTTCCAGGCAGCGCAGTTAAGAGGAATCAAAAGCCGTTTTGTGTATTTTCCAGATGAAAATCACTGGGTTTTAAAACCACAAAATGCTCAGGTTTGGCAAGGCGAATTTTTTAAATGGCTGAGCGAAACGCTTTAAATCATAAAATTAAAATAAACTTAACCGCAGTATTATTTATATAATCTGCGGTTATTTTATTTTTAAAACCTTTGAATTATGTAAATATTTGATTTGCATTTACTTTTCTTAAATGGAAATTTTAAATAAATTGCGGGGAATTGTAATTTTAGTAAACTTCGTAAACGCCAAATAAACACTATGGAAAGCAAAAAAAGTTATACAGCACTTAAGGTTTTATTCAGCTATGTTGCATTACTTGCTTTGGTGGTTACTGTGGGATGGTTTCTGTATTCTGAAAACGTGGTTTATAATAAACTCGAAGATAAAATTGCTCAGGAAAAAACTAAAATTCTCCGCGTAAGTAAGTTGTTTTCGAATGTTTATAAGACCGAAAGTTTAGCCAGAAAAACAATTCAAACCAATTCTGAAACAGATTTTAAAAGTTATCTTGTCGAAACCGATTCTTTAAAAGCGAGAATTGATACTTTAAAACAAATTGTTACTACAGAATATCAGAAAGTTTTATTGGATAGTGTGACGTATTTATTATCTGAAAAAACAGAAAATATCCGACAATTAAAAACGATCAAAAATAAAGCCGAAGACGAAGTTTCGGTCAATAATGCTATTGACGAAATTACCAAAATGGAGTTTAATCTTCGAAAACTGGAACTTCAGGATTTTACTAAAAACCCAAATGAATTGGGAAGTTACCAGCGAAATGTACTGCAGAAATATGTAGATTATTTGAATCAGAATATTCCGGATGACAGCACGAACACGTTGAGTAAAAAGGCTTCGGATTCTATTTTGGCCAATTCTAAAAAACTGCTTAGCAACGTAAAAGAAAAAGCCGAAAAGAAAAAAGAAACACTGAATTTTGAGGAAAACAAATTGCTGAAAAACGAAATTGCCATTTCTGAACAGCTTAGAAAAGTACTTCGAATTATCGAAAGGGAAATTATCATCAATTCGATAAAAAACAATTCTTTAAAAGAAAAATCACTTAAAAAAGTCAACGAGATTGTAACGGCTTCGGCTATTGCGGGTTTAATTTTGACTTTGTTTTTTTCTGTTTTAATTGTGAGTGATTATTCGAAATCTCAGTTGTATAAAAAACAGCTTGAAATTGCGAATTTTAAAACTAAGAATTTATTAAAAAGCCGCGAACAGTTAATCTCGACGGTAAGCCACGATTTAAAAACTCCTTTAAGTACGATTGTAGGTTATTCTGAACTTTTAGGAAATTCTGATGTTAATACCAAACAATCTTATTTTATTAAAAACATCAAAAATTCATCTGAATATATTACACAGTTAGTTCAGGATTTATTGGATTTCTCCAGAATCGAAGCAGGAAAAATTACGATTGAAAAAGTTCCGTTTTATCTTCCTGAACTTATTGAAGATACGGCTCGAAATATTCAAACGGTTTACAAAGAAAAAAACATTGATTTGATTATTAATGTAGATGATAAACTGCACACAAGAGTTGTTGGAGATCCGTTTCGACTGAAACAAATTCTAACCAATATTATTGGGAACGCTTATAAATTTACAGAAGAAGGTCATATTAAAATCAGTTCGTATGTGAGCGAAAATGAAAACTTTTTTATTATTACAATTGAAGATACCGGAATTGGAATTGAAAAAGGAAATCAAAAATTAGTTTTTGAAGAGTTTGCTCAGGCAAATGAAAATATCGAAAAGAAATATGGCGGAACTGGTTTAGGTCTTTCTATCTGCCAAAAGATAATTTCGTTTATGGGCGGAAGAATAAGTCTCGAAAGCACTTTTGGTAAAGGAAGTACGTTTGAAATAAAAATTCCTTTAATTCTGGATCAAAGCGAAATTACGGTTGAAGAAATAAAAAGAAACATTGCACGAAATACGACAAAACAGACTTTCGTAGTAATTGACGATGATATTAATCTGCTGAATTTAACGAGCGGCGTTTTAAGACAAGAAGGGCATCAGGTTTTATCTTTTAGCAATGCTGTAAAAGCATTAGAAGCGATCCAGAATACTAATTTTGATTTTGTGATTACCGATATTCAAATGCCGGAAATGGACGGATTTATGTTTTTGAAAAGTCTTCGAAATTCTGAAAAAGATATTTATAAAAATCAGCCTGTAATTGCCTTAACCGGAAGAACAGATTTAGACGCTGCCGTTTATGATGAAGCCGGTTTTACCACAGTTGTAAATAAACCATATTCGCCAAAAATATTACTGGAAACAATTCAGCATATTCTGGATCATGATACATTGCCAAAAGCAGCAATAAATGAAGTTGAGGAAACAGTTTCTTCCCAATTGTATACTTTAGATACTTTGAAAGAGTTTTTAGGGAATGATCAAAATGCTTTAAACGATGTATTAAAAGCTTTTATAATAAGCAGTAATGAAAATTTAGATTTGCTGGAAAATGCGATTCATGAAAAAAATGTTCCTGAAATAAATTCGATAGCGCATCGAATTGCGCCTATGTTTAGACAAATAGAATCGCGAGATGTTAGCATTCTATTAAAAACACTGGAACAAAATAATCTTGAAATTGCAGATTCTAAAGATATTTTTGAAGCGCTTAAAGCAAAAACAAACAAGCTTTTTGCCGTTTTAGAACAAGAAATCGTTTAATCGATATTGTAGTGCTTTAATTTATTGTAAAGCGTTTTTCTGGTAATTTTAAGCAGTTTCGCCGCTTCCGATTTATTATTCTGTGTTCTGTTCAAAGCTTGGATAATGGCTTCTTTTTCATTATCTGATAAAGAAAAGCTGCCACTAAAACCTGCTTGTTTTTGAGATTGGAAAAATTCAATTGGCAAAACATCGCTTTCAATAAAATCTCCTTGTGTTAAAAGTGTGGCACGTTTTACGCAGTTTTGTAGTTCACGTAAATTTCCCGGCCAGTTGTAATTTTGAAAAATAGAAACTACTTCCGGAGAAAATCCAATAATGTCTTTATTCAATTGCTGATTGGCTTTTTCAAGGAAATAATCAGCAAAAACCATTAAATCTTCGTCGCGATCTTTTAAAGATGGAGACTGAATAGAGAATTCGTTGATTCTATGGTATAAATCTTCTCTAAAATCGCCGTTTTTTACTGCCTCACGTAAATCTTCGTTTGTAGCGGTAATAATGCGGATATCGACGTTTATTTCTTTATTACTTCCAACAGGTTTAATTTTTCTTTCCTGAAGTGCACGCAATAACTGAATTTGGTTTTCGTATGAAAGGTTTCCTATTTCGTCCAGAAAAAGAGTTCCGCCGTTTGCTGCTTCAAAATATCCCATTTTGTCGCTGATTGCTCCGGTGAAAGATCCTTTTAAATGTCCGAAAAATTCGCTTGCTGCCAGTTCTTTCGGAATGGCTCCGCAGTCGACTGCAATAAAATTGTTGTTTTTTCTATTACTTTGCTGATGGATACTTTTCGCAATAATTTCTTTTCCCGTTCCGCTTTCGCCGATGATTAAAACCGACATATCTGTTGGACTTACCAATTGAATATGGTCTAAAAGTTTTTTTGAAGCGACAGAAATTCCGCGTACAAATTCATTTTCGGCAGAAACTGATTTCTTTACCGATTTTTTTTGTTTAACCGGAGCTTCATTTTCTTCTTCAGTTTCTGAAGTTTTCAATGCATTTGTAATAACCAATAAAACCTCATCTGGATTGAAAGGTTTCGAAATATAATCGGCCGCGCCGTTTTTAATTGCTTTTACAGCCGTATTTACATCAGAATATCCCGTCATTAAAATCACCGGAATTTCAGGATGTGAATTCTTGATTTCTGACATTAGTACAATTCCGTCAGAATCAGGCAAGCGAAGATCTGTCAAAATCAAATCGAAAGATTCATTTTTGATTGCCGATCTGGCTTCTGATGCAGAAAACGCGACGCTTACTTCGTATTGGTTTTTTACTAGAAATTTCTCTAATAATTTACAAAATGAAATATCATCTTCTATTACTAATATCTTTGACATGTGACTGGAGGGACTTTTTTGCTAAAATAATACTATTAAAGTTATAATTTCTTAAAATTATGCGAAAAAAAAAGAGATTGCACAATGCAATCTCTTTTTCACCAAAAACATAAATCTAATTTCACCTAATTATATCTTCAACCAGTTGCCATTGACATCTGAATACACAGTAGCCTTTTGGTCACCAACCGATATTTCTAATTTGTATTCTTTTTTATCATTAACATACGCTTTTTCCAGTTTTGCATTTGGATAAGCGGTTTGCAGAGCAGTCTTTACAGCTGCCGGAACAACATCTGTGCTAATTTCAGTATATTCTGTTTGTACAGAAACCGTCGTTTTTACTTTATTTGGAGTTATCTCTGCTATTGCAGGAATTGATAAGCATCCTAAAAGAATAGCTGCTGAGATGGCTAACTTTTTCATATTGCTCTGTGTTTAATTATTTTTTAATGATATTTCCTGAAGCATCAGTAAAAAAAGTATATTTCTTACCTTCTTTTGAAATTTCAAGTTTGTACTCGTCTTTAGCATTTTTCCATGCTTTTTCCAGTTTAGAACCTACAAACGATTTTTCAATTGTAGATTTTACAGCTGCCGGTACGGCATCTGGAGCAACTTCAGTATATTCATCCTGAACGTTTACCGATTTAACTACTGAATTTGATTGTAATGGAGCTGCTGCCTGAAGAGACAAACCTCCTAAAATAATCGCTGCTGATAAGATTAACTTTTTCATAATGCTTTAAGATTTAGAGTTATTATTTTTTAAGAATAGTTCCTGCGGCATCAGTATAAACGATTGATTTTTCGCCTCTTACTGTAACCTCAATTTTATATTCTTTTTTCGAATTCACATAAGCTTTGTCCAATTTTACACCTGGATAAGCTTCATCAAGTGATTTTTTAATCGCAGCTGGTACAGCGTCGACTTCTTTATAATCATCTTGGTAGTTTATTGTATTTACTGTCGTGGTGGTTAAAACAGTATTTCCTGCTTGCATTGACAGCCCTCCTAACAGGATTGCTGCCGATAATATTAGCTTTTTCATAATAATAGTTTTTTTAGGGTTAGTTTTTTATTTTTTTACCCAAGATCCATCGGCATTAGCATAAAGAGAACCTACTTTGTCTCCAACTGTTACTTCTAATTTGTATTGAGAAGCACTGTTTTTGTATGCTTTATTTAGAACTGCGTCCGGATATGCTTTTTTAAGAGCATCTGTTACCGCTGCCGGTACTTCTGTTAATTTCACTTCAGTATAATCATCTTGAAATGATACTGCTTCTACGATAGTATTTGTAATTGGCGAAGTTGAAGCAAATGATGTTAAACCTCCCAAAACGATTGCGGCTGATAAAAATAAATTTTTCATGATAATTATTTTTTAATATTCGTAATTTAATCTTAGTATTTTTAATTTGGATTTTCACGGTACACGGGATTATTTTTTAATCCAGGTTCCGTCAGCATTAGCAAAAAGATTTCCTACTTTGTCGCCCACTGTTACATCCAATTTATATTCTGACTTTTCATTTTTGTAAGCTTTAGTAATTACTGCGTCAGGATAAGCTTTTTTCAAAGCTTCAGTAATTGGAGCTGGTAATTCTTCTAATTTAATTTCAACATAGTCGTCTGCAACTGAAACAACTTTTACAATAGAATTCGTTATTGGAGAAGTTGAAGCAAATGATGTTAAACCTCCTAAAACGATCGCGGCTGATAAGAATAAATTTTTCATAATGTGTATATTTTAAATAGTTAATAGTTTGTTTACACTTTAGATAAAGAAACTATTGTGCCGAAAACCAAATAGCAACCTTAAAACCTGCTTAAAGTCTATAAATAAAGGAATTGCTTAAAATGTGCCAAAAATTCAAATAGTGTAAAAGTGTATACTTTAAGGCAGAAGTGTGTAAAAAGTATACACTTTTTGTGTATACTTCGCTATTTATCTTTTTGTTTAAGCTGGACTGAAGTCCAGCTCTACAATATAATTTGTTCCTTCGGAACTTTTGAAAGAGCCTTCGGCTCGAACTATATTGTAGAGCCGGACTTCAGTCCGGTTTAATAGATGAAATTTCTAAAAATAAAAGGCCATCGATTGAGGGCTTTAAATTATTCCGGGCTATTCATTTTGAAAAACACAATGCAAATACATTAATATTTTTTTTTCTACCAATCAAATATTCTTATGCAATAACAAATAACATCCTTTTGCTTAAACTGGACTGAAGTTCAGCTCTACAAAATAATTTGTTCCTTCGGAAGTTTTAATGAGCCTTCGGCTTGAAGTATTATTTGGCGGATTTTAATCCGGTTTAATGTATGGATATAAAAAACAAACCCGACAGGTTTAAAAAACTGTCGGGTTGAAATTTGATTATAAAAAAGCTGTCGATTTTTCGACAGCTTTTTTATTTATTATTCCTCAATGGGTTTCATTTTGAAAGTATCCATAAAGGCAGTTGTATAATCTCCTGCAATATATTTTGGATCATCCATTAATTGTCTGTGGAAAGGGATTGTAGTTTTCACACCTTCAATTACAAATTCGTCAAGAGCTCTGCGCATTTTGCTGATTGCTTCTTCACGAGACTGCGCTGTTGTAATTAACTTAGCAATCATTGAATCATAATTTGGCGGAATGCTATATCCTGAGTAAACGTGAGTATCTAAACGAACTCCGTGTCCTCCTGGCATATGAAGCGTAGTAATTTTTCCCGGTGAAGGACGAAAATCGTTATAAGGATCTTCAGCATTAATACGACATTCGATAGCGTGTAATTCTGGTAAGTAATTTTTTCCTGAAATAGGAATTCCGGCAGCAACCATAATTTGCTCACGAATTAAATCGTAATCAATTACTTGTTCAGTAATTGGGTGCTCAACCTGAATACGAGTATTCATTTCCATGAAATAGAAGTTTCTGTGTTTGTCTACAAGAAATTCTACAGTTCCAGCTCCTTCGTATTTAATGAATTCAGCAGCTTTTACAGCAGCTTCTCCCATTCTTGTACGCAAGTCATCTGTCATGAAAGGCGAAGGTGTTTCTTCAGTAAGTTTTTGGTGGCGACGCTGTACAGAGCAATCTCTTTCAGAAAGGTGACACGCTTTTCCGTAAGAATCTCCAACAACCTGAATTTCGATATGACGTGGTTCTTCAATAAGTTTCTCCATGTACATTCCGTCATTTCCAAAAGCGGCAGCAGCTTCCTGACGTGCGCTTTCCCAAGCTTTTAAAAGCTCATCTTCTTTCCAGATTGCACGCATTCCTTTTCCACCACCACCAGCAGTAGCTTTCATCATAACTGGGTAACCAATTTCAGCTGCTGTTTTTTGTGCATGTTCAAAAGATTCTAACAATCCGTCTGAACCTGGCACACAAGGAACTCCTGCAGCTTTCATTGTAGCTTTTGCAGAAGCTTTATCTCCCATTCTGTCGATCATTTCAGGAGCCGCACCAATAAATTTGATTCCGTGCTCTTGACAAATTTTTGAGAATTTAGCATTCTCAGAAAGGAAACCGTATCCTGGGTGTATTGCGTCTGCATTTGTAATTTCTGCAGCAGCAATAATATTTGACATTTTTAAATACGATAAGTTACTTGGAGGAGGTCCAATACAAACCGCTTCGTCAGCAAATTTAACATGTAGACTTTCTGCATCGGCTGTAGAGTAAACTGCTACAGTTTTGATTCCCATTTCTTTACATGTACGAATTACACGAAGTGCAATTTCTCCTCTATTCGCAATTAATATTTTTTTAAACATCTTATTTTAATTAGATAATTAGACAATTTGATAATTAGATAATTTTAGATGGTTAACAAAATTTTCTTTCGAATCCTTCTAAAATCTAAAATCTAAAATCTAAATTTATTTATGATGGATCTACTAAGAATAAAGGTTGATCAAATTCAACTGGTGACATATCGTCAACAAGAATTTTTACAATTTTACCTGAAACTTCTGATTCGATTTCGTTGAATAATTTCATTGCTTCAATTACACAAAGAACATCACCTTTTGCGATAGTGCTTCCTACTTCTGTGAAAACTGGTTTATCTGGAGATGGTTTTCTATAGAATGTTCCAATGATTGGAGATTTTATAGTAACATATTTAGAATCTGCAGCAGCAGGCGCCTGAGTTTCAGCAGCAGTATTTACAACTATTGGAGCTGTAACTTGCGGTGTAGCTTGCGGCAATGCAGCCTGAGCTGGTAATTGCTGTACATAAGTAGTCTCAGTAACATTTCCTTCTAAAGTTGTTCTAATAGTGATTTTTACATCATCCATTTCTAACTTAACTTCTGCAACTCCCGAATTTGCTACAAATTTGATTAGGTTTTGAATTTCTTTTAAATCCATAATGATTCGTTTTTAGTTTTAATTTATTTTTTATCGTAAGCCCATTTTAAGTAAATAGATCCCCATGTGAATCCACCACCAAATGCAGCAAAAATAACATTATCTCCTTTTTTAAGCTTATCTTCAAAGTCAGCTAATACTAATGGTAAAGTTCCAGAAGTAGTATTTCCATATCTTTCGATATTAACTAATACTTTAGAATCTTCTAACTCTAATCTTCCGGCTGTAGCATCAATAATACGCTTATTAGCCTGATGCGGCACTAACCAGTCAACATCCTGATTTGTTAAATTATTTCTTTTCAGAATCAATTCGCTTGCATCGGCCATATTAGTAACAGCAAATTTGAAAACTGTTTTTCCGTCTTGCATAATATTGTGCTGTCTGTTTTTTACAGTTTCTTCGCTTGGCGGAATCAAAGAACCTCCGGCAGGAATTTTAAGAAAATCGCGTCCTACACCATCACTTCTTAAATATTCATCCTGTAAACCTAAACCTTCATAATTTGGTTCAAACAATACTGCTCCAGCTCCATCACCAAAAATAATACAAGTTGCCCTGTCTGTATAATCTACAATTGATGACATTTTATCGGCACCAATTAATAATACTTTTTTATATCTTCCAGATTGTACATAAGCCGCAGCAGTAGACATTCCGTATAAGAAACTTGAACAAGCTGCCTGCAAATCGTATGCGAATGCGTTTGTAGCTCCAATGTGTGTTGCAACATAAACTCCTGTAGAAGCCACCATCATATCTGGTGTTGCAGTTGCCATTATAACCATATCAATTTCTAAAGGATCAATATTAGCTTTTGCTATTAAATCCTTTGCTGCTTGTATGGCAAGGTACGACGTTCCTTTATCAGCATCTTTAAGAATTCTTCTTTCTTTAATTCCTGTACGAGTGGTAATCCATTCGTCATTGGTATCTACCATTGTTTCCAATACTTTGTTAGAAAGCACAAAGTCTGGAACGTAGCCTCCAACAGCGGTAATTGCGGCTGTGATTGTATTCATTATATTCTATTATTTCCTTTCAAATATTATTATTTGAAAAATTTTTAAAAGACTTGAAAATTACAAAAAAAAACGAAGCGAATTTGCCTGTATTTTCTTAAAAAACGAAAATTATAACCAACAAAAAAAACTCTCACTATGTGAGAGTTCCAGTATAATTTACAAAAACGTATTAAGCAACCGCTTCAGATTTATCGATAACAACTTGCCCTCTGTAGTACATTTTACCTTCATGCCAGTAAGCTCTGTGGTATAAATGTGCCTCACCTGTAATAGGACATGTAGCGATTTGAGCTACAGTAGCTTTATAATGTGTTCTTCTCTTATCTCTTCTTGTTTTCGAGGTTTTTCTCTTAGGATGTGCCATTTTACTATATTATTTATCCGTTAATAGTTTCTTTAATTTTTCCCAACGCGGGTCAATATCTTCTTCTTTATTACTCTCTTCCTTCTGTTCTTTTACGCTTAATTCATTCAATTTTGTTAAAGCTTCGGTTTGTAATGTACCGTCTTTAACGCCAGGATGAATTCTTTTTTGGGGCACCGAAAGTGCAATCATTTCATAAATGTATTGTGACACATCTAATTCATGTTCTCCATGTGGCAAAATCAACAATTCTTCATTATCATTATTGAACTCATCTCCAAAACGAACAATTAACTTCATTTTCCCTTTAATAGGTAAATCAAAATCTTCGCCGGTTAAATCACAAGGCACATTTACTGTCCCTTTGTGTTTGAATTCTAACTCTAACATGTTGCTTTTCTTATCGAAAACCAAATTCACTTTAATATCTGAACTTTGAAACTCTTCATAGTCAAAGTCCTTAAAGAACGTGTTATTTATTTGATACTCAAAATGGTGTTTTCCCAGCTTTAACCCTATAAAAGGAATTAAAAATTCTTTTGATTTGCTCATTTCAACATCAATTTGTTTAATTCAAATACAAAACTACATATCTGAATTGGGGTGCAAAGATATAAAATTATTATAAATCTAATAATCTTATTCACCTTTTTTTGTTTATAACTGTTTTTCTTTTATTTTAAGAGGTTTTTCGCTAATCTCCTCATACTGATTACGCGAGCGAAAAATATCAAGCGCAAGATAAACTGCTTCTTTAAACGAATTAAAATCGGCCATGTCTTTTCCAGCAATATCGTATGCTGTGCCATGATCTGGCGATGTTCTAACCTTATTTAGTCCGGCAGTATAATTAACTCCTTTTCCAAATGAAAGCGTCTTAAAAGGAATCAATCCCTGATCGTGATACGTTGCTACAATAGCATCATATTTTTCATATTGGCCGCTTCCAAAAAATCCATCGGCAGAAAATGGACCAAAAACCATAGTACCGCTGTCAAATATTTTCTTCAAAACGGGTTTTAAGATCAAATCTTCTTCTTTTCCAATAACACCGCCGTCACCGCTATGAGGATTTAACCCTAAAACTGCGATTTTTGGCTTTACTATACTAAAATCCTGAATAAGGGATTTTCTGACGGTTTCGATTTTTCTGGTAATTAATTCTTCAGTCAAATGAGATGAAACTTCATTTAACGGAACGTGGTCTGTCAACAAACCAACTCTTAAATTATCCTGAACCATCATCATCAGTGCATTTCCTTCTAATTCCTGATCCAGATAATCGGTATGTCCCGGAAATTTAAAATCTTCTGACTGGATATTATATTTATTAATTGGTGCTGTAACTAAAACATCAATCAAACCTTCTTTTAAAGCTTTAGTAGCTGCTACAAAAGATTTTATTGCATACTCACCAATTTTTTCATTATTAGTACCTAAATTAATATCTACTCCTTCTCTCCAAAGATTCAATACATTTACTTTTCCCGGAATTACCTGTTCCAATTTATCAACACCATGAAACTGCACGGTCGAAGTAAAACTTTTTTTAACGAAAGAAAGGATTTTAGCATTTGCAAAAATAACAGGTGTACACAATTCTAACATTCGGGAATCTTCGAATGTTTTTAGTATAACTTCGCTTCCAATACCGTTTAAATCTCCAACTGAAATTCCAACAATTATATTTTCTGCTTTTTTATTCATGAGCTCAGCTTATTTATTACTAATTTTGATGTGCAAATTTAGTAAAATAAAACTACAATGTTTACAGGAATTATTGAAACCCTTGGAAGAATCCACGAAATACAAAAAGACAAAAACAATCTGCATGTTACTGTTGAGTCTTCGATCACTAACGAATTAAAAATTGACCAGAGCGTTTCGCATAACGGAATATGCCTTACGGTTGTTGCTATAAAAGATTCACACTATACAGTTACTGCTATTGAAGAAACGATTTTAAAAACCAATATTGGCGACTGGAAAGCTAATGACATTGTAAATCTAGAAAGAGGAATGAAGCTTGGCGACCGTCTTGACGGACATATTGTTCAGGGCCACGTAGACCAAACGGGAACTTGTACCAAAATTGAAGAAGCAAACGGAAGCTGGAATTATACTTTTGAATACAATCAAACTTTAAACAATATTACAATTGAAAAAGGATCAATTACTGTAAACGGAGTCAGTTTAACTGTTGTAAATTCTAAAACAAACGAATTTAGCGTTTCGATAATCCCTTATACTTTTGAAAATACCAATTTTAAAGATTTCAAAGTAGGTACTAAAATAAATTTAGAGTTTGATGTTGTTGGAAAATACATTTCAAGACTCTACGCGATTAACAAATAATCAAGAAAAATTACTGCATAAAAAAAGCTTCGATTTAAATTGAAGCTTTTTTTATTTTGTTTCGGTATATAATTGTCATTCCTAAAACGAATCCTGCTGCAATTAGATACGGTATATGATCATTAATTGGCAAACCTGGAGGCGTTATATCATCATCATCAGTTGTTGATGCTGTTCCTGATGTTTTAGCTGCTTGGGGCGGCGGTGGCGGCGTGTTGTCAGCAAAAGTAACCGACACACTCGATACAATTAAAAAAAGTGCTAATAATATATTCCTTATCTTCATAGGTTAAACGTGCTGAAATTCAATAAATAATACTAGGGGCAAATATTTTTATAGAGATACATCACAAAAATGTTATCTACACGGAAATTCTTTGGCAAAAGTATACGATTTTTACAAAAAAACAACTTTAAAATCAATAAAGTGATGTAAAAATAATATACGTAATACTGAGAGACTTAGATCTAAAAACAACAAAATTCAGATAAAAAACATCTAAAAATCTATTTATCTTTTTCATTTTCCTTACTTACAAAACATATATTAAACTCTGTATTTCAGACATTTATTGTACATAAACTCAAATTTTAAAATCAAAAGGGATTTTAAGCAAGACTTTAAAATTTCTTAAAAAACGCAGCCAGATATTTTTTTTTAAAAAACTGGCTAAATTTCAATAAGTCAGAAAGAACTGTAGTTTAAAACGCTGAAAAAATATTAAATTCTTTCTTTTTCAAATTCTAAGAACAATCAAATATTTTTGAATTAATATATTTGCATTCAATAAATTCATAAAAAAGACCTTAAGACTTCTTTGAGTCAAAAACAGCCATTAATAAATGAAAAATAAATATACAGTTGGAAGTTTGTATGCAGGCGTAGGCGGTATATGTTTAGGTTTTGAAAAAGCTGGTTTTAATTTGAAATGGGCCAATGAATTTGACAAAAAAGCCTGCGTTACCTACAGAAACAATTTCAAACATAATCTAATTGAAGGCGATGTCATGGATCTTGATGTAAAAACGCTTGAACAAGTAGATATTTTAACTGCCGGTTTTCCCTGTCAGCCTTTTTCACTTGCCGGTCACCGAAAAGGTTTTGATGACAGAAGAGGAAATCATTTTTTTAAGATTCTGGATTTCATTGACGAAATAAGACCCAAAGTGGTTTTTCTTGAAAATGTCAAAAATCTAAAAGGGCACGATAAAGGGAACACATTAAAAGTTATAAAAAGCGAAATCAAAAAGCGCAATTATACTTTTGACAGTTCTATTTTAAACACCAAAGATTTTGGAAATACGCCGCATAACAGAGAGCGACTTTTCATGATTGCTTTTGACAAAGACTTCTTAAATAATAAAAGTTTTAAGTTTAAATTCCCTGAAAAGGAACAATTAACGAAGTCTATTAAAGATTTAATTATTACAGAAAAAGTTTCTGATAAATTTTATTATGGCGAGGAGAAGTACATGTACAATAAACTAAAGGAAGCGGTTGTAAACAAGAATCACATCTATCAATTTAGAAGACAATATGTTAGAGAAAACAAATCGGGCTTATGCCCTACTCTAACAGCCAATATGGGAACGGGCGGACACAACGTCCCGATCATTACAACCGATTTTGGCTTTAGAAAACTGACTCCAAGAGAATGTTTTAGACTTCAGGGCTTTCCTGATGATTACAAACTGCCTCCAATTTCCAATTCAAGCTTATATAAACAAGCAGGAAATTCGGTTAGCATGCCGGTTATTCAAAGACTGGCTGAAGAAATTTTTAAGGTTATCCAAAAAGTCGAAGCAAAAGAAAAGAAGAAAGAAAAAGTATAAAATCAACTCTTTTTTTCTTCTGTTTTTATTTTTGAAGATTCAATTTCTTCTTGAATTTTTGCCACACAAGTATCCAATTCTTTTTGAACTTCTTTACTCCAAAACCGAATTACTTTCCATTTTTTCGAAATCAAAAAAGCGTTGACTTCAATATCACGTTTCCTATTTCGTTCGATTTTCGGAATCCAATAATCACGATTTGATTTGATTCGCAATTGCTGCGTTTCCCAATCTTTACCGTGAAAAAATTCGCTGTCAATAAAAATGGCGATTTTATACTTTGCAAAAGTCAAATCCGGCTTACCGAATATTTTTTTATTATTCTTTCGATAGCGATAACCCAATTCCCACAAAGCTTTGGCAAGCCTGACTTCTTGCGTAGTTAACGTGCTTTTTATAGCCTGCATATTTTTTCTCCGTTGTTCGGGAGTTAAATTATCCATCTGAAGATCAAATTTGTTTCTGACACATAAAGTTAGGTATTTAAGAAATATGGAAGTTTAATTATTCTTGCGTAAAAATTTCATTTTTCACAGCTAAAAACAAAAAAGCCTCTACATTTCTGTAAAGGCTTTTTGAATAAGATTTATTCTTAAATTATTTATTGATTAGCTTTTCAAGCCTTTGCATCATTTCATCTTTCTCTTTTAACATTCTCTCATACAGACCAATCTTTTCTTCGTGAAGCTTTAAAATTTCTTGTAATGGATTAACATTATAAGTGCCACCAGAATTACCGATAAATGCTTCATCGTGAAAAATATTTGAAATAATATTAATTGCCTGCTCCTCATCAAAATTCTGAAAGGCTTCAACAGGAATCTTTAATACAGCAGAAATTTGTTTCAGCAGATTTTCTTCAATTACATCTTTCTGCTCCAGTAGAGAAATTTTCTTTTGATTCCAGTCTTCTCCCAAATCATAAGCCAATGCCTCTTGCTTTATATTAAGCATTTCTCTGAAACGTTTTACGTTTCTTCCCTGATGTATTTTTTGTTCCATAATGAATATTAATTTTTCTAAAGCCCTAAATATAAGGGCACGCGAATTAAAAATCTGATTTTCAAAGATAGAAAAATATCCTTTAAAACATTCTTTTGTCAGATATTATCGATATTTTGAAGAAGCTTCTCTTTTAAAGAATTGGAATAGATGTATATAAATCCTTTGTCGTAAGAAAACAAAAAAGCCTCTACATTTCTGTAAAGGCTTTCTATTTCTAAAGAAGTGGTCCCACCTGGGCTCGAACCAGGGACCACCTGATTATGAGTCAGGTGCTCTAACCAGCTGAGCTATAGGACCGGTTTAGAGGATGCAATATTACTACTATTTTTCGTTCACTCCAAATATTTTAAGACATGATTTGCATTTAATTTCAATTCAAAGTCCCAGTATTCAAAACAAGATTGATTTTCAAGACCTTATTTAAAAACAAAAAGTGATATTTTTTATTTAATTTCCTGACAAAGCTCCACCAAAACGCCATTTGTGTTCTTCGGATGCAGGAAAACTACCAATTTATTGTCGGCACCTTTCTTCGGGACTTCGTTTATCAGCACAAAACCTTCACTTTTTAAGCGTGAAATTTCGGCATGAATATCATCAACATCAAAAGCGATGTGATGAATTCCTTCTCCTTTCTTTTCCAGAAACTTTGCAATTGGACTTTCGGGATTTGTCGCCACTAAAAGTTCAATCTTGTTATTTCCGGTTTGAAAAAACGAAGTCAAAACGCCTTCACTTTCTACCGCTTCCATTTTATAAGACGGAACGCCAAGCATTTTTTCGAACAATACATTTGCATCATCCATATTTTTTACCGCGATTCCGATATGTTCTATTTTATTAACCATGACTTTCTATTATTGATTAATGTAAGTATTAAAATAACCGCATTCAGCAATTACATCTTTATAGTATTGAGTGTCTGAATAATCCTTTTTCAAGGTTTTAAAACCGTTCCAGGCAATAAAATTAATTTTATCATCTTCAATACTCCACCAGTTTGTAACATTATTGTATTTATTATTATAATATTCGTTTCGTTCGCATTTAGCAATCAAATACACACATTTTGCTTTTTGCTCTTTTGTCGTTGCAGCCTGCAGCGCTTTTTGATAATAGGTTTTAGAAACATCACAATTCGTAATCATTTTTTTCATCGAATCTCTAAACGAATATGGACTTGAACCGTAACCTACAATACTAATTTCATAAAAAGTTCTTCCGTTTCCAAAATGCGAAATATTATAAAATGCATTCCCCAGCAGTAAACTATTCGTATAAACATCTTCTTTTTGAGCCAGTTTATCCTGCATTTCTTTTACGGTATTTAGAAAATCAATAAAAGTATATTTTCTTTTTTGATACGCCGCATGATCGCAATCGTGACAATCTTTAATACTTCCGTTAAACGGATTCCCTAAAAATTTATAATACTGAACCGAATCAGTTTCCTTCATAAAAGTAATCGCTTCAGGAATTTTATTTTTAAAAGTTGCCTGAACCGCTTGGAAATTGCTAATATCTTTCAATTTTAAACTATAAATTCCAGCACCAATTTTTTCAATTTCGGTTTTATTTGGCTTTGCTAAAAACGTTTTTATATCCAGCAGATTTTTTTCATTGTCATAAAATGCATTTCCGTCATTCCAGTAACTGTAACGTGATTCACCAAAAATCTCCGACATTACCGGATCTGATTTTCCTTTATAAAGTGCAGACAAATAACTTCTGCTCCATGAAGAAGCATTTTGATAACGAAACTCTCCTTCTTTATATGTTTTTGGAAGTTCATAATACAGCCAGTTTAAATCGGCAAGAATTGTTTTCTCATTTTTATCCGTCAGTTTATCAATTTTATTCAAATTATTTACAAAACGCAATAAACGAAGCTGCATTCCCGCCAATTCTGTTTTCGGAAGTGTTTTTACTGCTTTATCAAAACTTTTATCCGCATTTGCATAATCGCCTTTTAAAGTTTGTAGATATCCCAAAGACAAATCCCATAAATAAGGTCTTGCCGTATTATCTGCTGCCGAAATTTTGGCAATTAAATCAAAAGCACTTTTATCTATTTTAGATTGATTTTCGGTTTTATTCTCCGCAACCGTTTGGTTTTTCACCGGCTGATTTTCTTCTGCTTTTTGCTGAAATGAATTATTAAGCGCTTGTTCTTGTTTGTTTACCAATCTTGTGGCCAGATAATTTAAGTGTTCACTTTTTGGATCTAACTCATAAATTTTTTCAATAGCTTGTTTTTCATCTTTATAAAATCCGTGAATCGCCCAAAGCGCCGCTTTCTCTTTATTATTTTTTGCCATTGCCAGCGATTTTGTCCAGTCAGCTTCATTTTTGGGATGAAAACTATAAGCCGTAACAATTCTCAGTTCCGGACATTTATCAAAAACCTGTGCGTACAAATAATTCGAAACTGCATATTTTTTCTGCTGATAATTAATTCCGGCAACGTATGAAAGTGCACGATAATACAATACATTTTTAGGAACAGAACTTTCGGTTTTATTAAAAAAGTCAATTGCTTTTTGTTTGCTGTTGCTGTAAAAACGAGCTTTCATCGTTAGAAACCAATATCTGTTTTTCAAAAACGAATCTGCAGTTGTGTTGTAAACATTTTCGATCGACTGAATCATTTGCAAATCATTAAAAGTTTTGGCCACAACAGGATCGTAACTCCAATAATCTTCGCCAATTGAAACCGTTTCTATTTTTTGAGCCAAATACAAAAACTCCACAAAGCTTTTCACTTTTGCATCTTTCAACGGCATTTTTTTGCCCCATTTTACAGAGGAAGCATTTTGCTTTTTGTTTTTATAGAAGACATGAAGGTCTGTGATTTCTTCTTTGTTTTTAATGGTGTTTTTTTCATCAGAATAATATCTTGGCTTATCATCTCCAATTAAAAAATAATTTACAGTCGTAGTATCAACAACACCTTTTAGATAAGTTCCCCAATCTGATTTTATGTTTTCATTGAAACGGGAATTGTGTTTCGTGTCAAAACCAACTCCGTAAAAAATATCTCCGGCCAAAAACAAGGGCGAATATGATTTATCTGCAAAAGTTTCGGGCGTGAAATTAGAGTTGTATCCAAAAAAATCCCAATCGTCACCGCCGCCGCAGGCATTTAGTATTCCGTAAACCGAAAGTATCGTAACACTAGAAACAAGAAATAACTTGCTCAAAAATATTCTTTTCATAACTTTTTAAATTGAATTCGTCTAAATCGTAAAATATAATTTCTTTTGGGGCTTTCGCCGAATTTTCGCTTAAGTCTTCTCCCATTTCTTTTAAATCATCGGCAGAAATCGATTCTATTTTAAGGAGATCGTTTTCTTCATAATAAACACCATTTTTATAATTTGATTGTCTGGCTTTAAAAAAAATGGAATTTATCTGAACAAAGTTTTTATCCTTTTTGAGTTCGCTGAAATTCAGTTTCGAACGAAGTCCAACAACTTTATTATTTCTGATATGAACCGCCCACGAATATATTGGCAATGCATAATCAAGATTAAGCGGATATTTCTTTAAACTCTTCAAATAATTTGCCGAGATTTTTTGGCTGTAAATAGAATTTAAGGAATCCGGAGCGATAGTTCCCATATTGTAAAACATTAAAACGCCATGATCTACATTCGGGATTTTCGTTTTTCTGAAATATTTAACCTGATGAAGCCTTATTGTGGCTGAGAGTTTTTTCTGCGAAAGCTTTTTAATCTGTTCAATAAATTTAAGATAATTGTCCTTACTGTTTAATGTCCAGTCGCAGTCAATTTGAATTTCGGTATAATTGATTTTATTCTTTTTATTGATTTCGTCAATTAAATGAATCGTCTTTTTAGCCAGATCTTCAATATCAAGATTGGTTTGCAGCATTACTTTATTCTGAATAAAAACCACGGGAACAATTTCAAAACTGGTATTTTCCTGAAAATGAATTGGACTTATAGGAATTGGAGATTGCGTTTCGGGATGAAGTCCGATATCAAAATAACGAACATAGAGTTTGTGAACGTCATTCTCTTTTAAAACTTCTTTTTCTGTTTGAGAAAATTTCAAATTGGTTTTCCAATAATAAAAAGCAATTACAGGTTTGTTATTTTTACTGCAGGCAGAAAACAAAACAACCATTAAAACCAAGAAAATTCTTTTTATCAAAACCGGAGGAAATTATATTTGAACTCAAAAGTAAGAAATTATAGCCTATTGTTTATTTCTTATTCAAAAAAGGAAGTAAATCTAAAAGCTGTAAATCCTAATAAATGCCCAAAAAATTTCAATTAAAGCAAATATAATTGTTATTTTGTGCAATCAAATTTAAAAACCGCTATGTTTAAAAGCAAACTCAAATACATTTCATTTTTATTGGTATTATTAATGATGAGCTGCGCCAAAAGAGGCAGTATAACTGGCGGATTAAAAGATACATTGGCTCCTGTTTTGGTTTCGAGTACTCCTAAAAATTTCAGTACTGATTTTAAAGGAAACGAAATTACATTGGTTTTTGATGAATATGTAAAGTTGAAAAACCTCAACAAACAACTTGTTATTTCACCTCCAATGAAAAATGAGCCGTTGATTTATCCAACTGGTGTTAGTAAATTTTTAAACATAAAAATTAAAGATACTTTACAGCCCAACACAACGTATAGTTTTAATTTTGGACAAAGTATTACGGATAATAATGAAGGAAATGCGATAAACCAATTTAAATATGTTTTTTCGACTGGACCTTATATTGATTCGCTAAAACTTAGAGGAAGCATTAAGGATTCGTATGAAAAAAAGGTAGATAATTTTGTTTCTGTAATGTTGTATGAAGCAAATGATAAATACAAAGATTCTGTTATTTACAAAGATTTTCCGCGTTACGTTACCAATACTTTAGACAGTTTAAGAACTTTTGAATTTGAAAATTTAAAAGCCGGAAAATATCTTTTGGTTGCTTTAAAAGACAAATCAAGCAATAATAAATACAACCCAAAAGATGATAAAATTGGGTTTATCAAACATTTTATTACGGTGCCAAATGACACTGTTTTTGATTTAGAATTATTCAAGGAAACACTTCCGTTAAAAGCGGTAAAACCAATTCAGGCATCAGGAAACAGATTGCTTTTACCTTATGAAGGAAAACAAAATTTCAAGATCAACAAACCAACTATTGTACTTAAAAACAATGACCAGGTTCTTGAAACCATTGTAACGCAGTTTCCTAAAAAAGATTCGCTTCAGGTTTGGTATAAACCTTTAAAAGCCGATTCTTTATCTTTAGAAGTTAGTCGTGATACCTATAAAAAGAGGTTTACTTTTAGGGTAAAAGACCAGAAAAAGGACACGATGAACATTAAAGCGGTTCAAAACGGTATAATTAATTTTAGAGAAAGATTTACTTTAGAAACTGAAACGCCTTTGGTGAAATTCGATAAAACGAAAATTAAATTAGTTAATAAAGATTCGACAGCGGTTGATTTTACTACAGAATATGATGAATTCAATCAGAAGCTGTATGTTGATTTCAAAAAAGAACCTCAGGAAAAATACAACTTTACATTTTTCCCGGGCGCTTTGACTGATTTCTATGAAAAAACAAACGATACTTTATCGTATAAACTCTCCACAAAAGAAGCTGCCGATTACGGAAATTTAGTTTTGAATTTGAAAAATGTAAAACGTTTCCCGATCATTGTTGAAATAACAAACAAAAAAGGCGATGAAGTTTTGGCCAGCGAATATTCTGAAGGAAATACTAAAATTGAATTCAATTTATTAGTACCAACTCAGTTTACGGTTAGGATTATTTACGACGATAATAAAAACAAAATGTATGATGCCGGAAGTTTTCTCGACAAACGATACGCCGAAGAAGTTTTTTATTATCAGCAGGAAGTCGATGTCCGCAGTAATTGGGACGTTGATCAAAGCGTGGATTTAAGCATTCCTTACAGTCCCGAAATAGAGAAAAAAGAAGACGAGAAAAAAAGGAAAAAAGAGGAAAAGCAGCGAAAAGCTTTCTAGATTTTAACCTCAAAAATATCTTTATCGCTTAAAAAGTCGAGTTTTTTTCGAGTTTCCAGCATTTCATTTTTATCTAAATCAACGACAAAAACACCTTCTGTTTCTTGTGGTTCTAAAATGTAATTTCCTAAAAAGTCAACAACCTGCGAATGTCCTGTATGTTCGTAGTTATTGGCGTCAAGCCCAATTCTGTTTACACCCACAACATAACTTAGGTTTTCAATGGCACGTGCTTTAAGCAAAGCGTCCCAGGCGTTCGTGCGTACTTTGGGCCAGTTAGCAACGTATAAAAGTAAATCGTAATTTTCGACATTTCGCACAAAAACCGGGAAACGCAAGTCATAACAAACCTGCAGGCAGATTTTCCAATCCAGATAATCAACAATTACTTTTTGAGTTCCGGCGGTATAGAATTTATCTTCGCCGGCTAATGAAAACAAATGGCGTTTGTCATAATACTGCATTTCTCCCGACGGAAAAACAAAAAACATTCTGTTATAATAATTGCCATTTTCGGTAATAACCAAACTTCCTGTCACTGCACTATTTTTTTCTTTCGCAACAGCCTTCATCCACAAAATTGTTTCTCCTTCCATCGTTTCTGCAACTGCCGACGGATTCATAGTAAATCCTGTCGAAAACATTTCTGGCAAAACAATCAAATTGACCTGCTGATTGATGTGTCTTATTTTCGATTCAAAGTTTTTTCTGTTTGCAGAAGCCTCTTCCCAAACCAATTCTGATTGAATAAGTGCGATTTTCATTTTCCAAAAATACGAATTTTCAGCCAAAATTATTTTTTTAATGAAAAAGCTCGTTTTGCAAAATTTTCTCAAAACGTCTTTAAAAATCAAATGTTTTTAAGATTAAAAAAATACTTGGATAAATTTTATTGCAAAAAAAATGCAGTTATTGCAAAAAAAATGCAAATGTTTGAAATTAATCTATATATTTGATTTGCCAATAAAAAACCAAAAGAAAAACATGAAAACCAAACTATTATGAAAACAAAGCTTATTTCATTAGTGTTTATTGGAGGAATCATCTTCTCCACAAACGCCAAAGAGATTGCAATAAAAAAGCATCTTTTTGAACAACAAAGCAATCAAGTTGAAATTTCGGGCCAGATTTTAGGTCAGGATGACGGAATGCCAATTGCCGGAGCTACTATTTATGCCGAGAGCAATAATAAAATAGCAACAATATCTGATGAAAACGGAAAATTCAAATTGAAGGTTCCGGAAAATGAAGTTCATATTATTGTAAGTTACATGGGTTATGAAACTTTATCATTTGCCTTACTTAAAACTTCAGATTTAACGATTCGATTAAAACCTGCCGAAAATGTTCTGGAACAAGTTTTAGTTACAGCACTTGGAGTTAAAAAAAGCAGCAAATCTGTTGCTTACGCTGTTACCGAATTAAAAGGAACTGAATTTACAAAAGCGAAAGAAACTAATATTTCGAATGCATTAGTCGGGAAAATTGCCGGAGTAAACGTGAGCAGTACCTCAACCGGAGCAAATGGATCAACGAGAGTTGTAATTCGTGGAAACGGGTCTTTAAACGGAAACAATCAGCCAATGTATGTGGTTAACGATTTACCTATTGACAATACACAGCTTAATTTACCGGGAATTGGAAACGGTGCCGGTTCAACGAGAATAAATGTCGATCGTGGTGACGGAACTTCTGTTATCAATGCCGATGATATTAAAACGATTACGGTTTTAAAAGGTGGAACGGCTGCCGCACTTTATGGTGCAAATGCGGCAAACGGTGTAATTTTAATTCAAACGAAAAGAGGTTCTGCCCAAAAAGGAATTGGGGTTGAATATAATTCTTCATTTACATTCGAAACACCTTCGATTATTCCTGACTGGCAATATGAATATGGTTCTGGAGCAAACGGAAAGAAACCAACCACGCAGGCAGAAGCTGTTGCAGCCGGACGCTGGTCTTGGGGTGCTAAAATTGACGGAAGCAACGTAGTTCAGTTTGACGGTGTTTCAAGACCTTATGTGGCGCAAAAAAATAACATTAAAAATTTCTACGAAACAGGAACAACATTTATTAACTCTCTTGCTTTATCCGGAGGAAATGAAAAAGCTACAGGCCGACTTTCGTTCTCGAATATGGATAACCAAAGTGTGGTTCCAAATTCTGATTTTAACCGTAAAAGCATCAACATTGCGAGTAATGTGAACTTAACAAACTGGTTAAAATTTGATGTTGTAGCACAATATAATTTAGAAAAATCCAACAACAGAGTAACGGTTTCTGATGCGGAGGCAAATCCAAACTGGGGGACTTACATGATTGGTAATACGGTTGACATTCGAAATCTTGCCCCAGGTTATGATGCCAACGGAATTGAAGAAGCATGGAATCCTGTTGCTGTAGCAACAAACCCTTATTTTGTTGTTAATAAAATTAAAAACAAAGACACTAAAAATCGTTTCATCGGGATGTTGAACGTAAAGGTGAATTTTACTCCTGAGTTATTCCTTCAAGGTAGAGTTGGACAAGATTATACGGATTATGATTTCTTCGGATACATTCCAAAAACAACTTTAAACAATCCGGTTGGATATGCGCAGGGTTCAAAAATGAAATTATCAAACATCAATTCTGAAGCCATTCTTAATTATACCAAAAAGAATTTCTATAATGATTTCTCTTTAAATGCTTTAGTTGGAGTTAACTCTCGTACTACGTTGAGAGACGAAACCAGAGTGGAAGGTTCAAATTTTGTATTAAATGATTTTTATGCTTTAAGCAATTTATCAACCTTGGCTTATAGTTATCCTTACGGAAAAACTAAAACCAACTCGGTTTACGGCGCTGCCGATTTTGATTATAAAAACATTGTATTTTTAAATGTAACAGGTCGTCAGGATTGGTTTTCTACTCTTTCAAAAGAAAACAATACGGTATTTTATCCTTCTATTGGAACAAGTATAATTGTTTCGGATATTATAACACTGCCGGAATTTGTTTCGTTTGCTAAACTAAGAAGTTCATGGGCAGAAGTGGGAGGCGCAACGCCAGATCCTTATGCATTGAACCAATCGTACTCTATGATTCAGGGCGGACATAACGGCCAGCAGGTTCAGGGGCCAACAAGTTCAAGAGTTCCAAATGCGACTTTAAGTCCGTTGACATCCACAACATTTGAGATTGGAACAGATTTAGGATTTTTCAACAATCGTTTAAATCTTGATTTTGCTTGGTACAACCGTGCGACTACAAACGATATTGTTGAAACTACAATTTCAACAGCTTCCGGAGCTAATACTGCTTTATTGAATTTAGGAAAAATGAGAAACAGAGGGGTTGAGTTTTTAGTAAGCGGTAAAATCATCAATTCTGATAAATTCTCTTGGGATGCAAGTTTCAACGGATCATACAACGAAAATAAAGTTGAAGCACTTACAGATCAGTTAAACTCGATTACAATGGCAACTTCTGTAAACGGATATGTAACGATTACAAGTGATGTTGGACGTCCGTACAGTATCATAAAAGGGTACAGACCTCGTAAAGATGCTAACGGAAATACGGTTTATAATGTAAGCGGCGGATCTGCAACTATTGCACAGGGACCGCTTGAAGAATTAGGTCAGGGTGTTCATCCTTGGGCTGCGGGACTTACCAACGAATTCAAATACAAAAACATTTCATTGAGCTTTTTAATCGACGGGAAATTTGGCGGAAGCTTATATTCTGGAACAAACTTATACGGAACTCGTATGGGATTGACAAAATTAACGCTTGAAGGTCGTGAAAGCGGTTTACCAATTAAAGGTGTTGACGTTAACGGAAATCCGGTTGATATGGTAATTGCTCCGGAAAACCTAAGAACGTATTATGATGGTTTAAGAAATATTTCTTCTGAATTTGTTTATGATGCAAGTTTCATCAAATTAAGACAAGTAATTCTGGGTTACGATTTACCTATTGAAAAAATAAAAGGATTATCAAAACTTCAGGGAGTTTCGGTTTCATTTGTGGCAAGAAACTTATTTATTCTTTACAAGAAAACACCAAACGTAGATCCTGAATCTGTATTTAGTGCCGGAAATGCTCAGGGTGTAGAACAATTTGGAGTACCAAAAACAAGAAGTTTCGGTTTAAACTTAAATGTCAAATTTTAAGCTTGCTTTATTTCTAATAATTAAATTAAAAGACATGAAAAAGATAACACTTTTATATATCGCAGGCTTACTTTTAGGAAGTATGACAGCTTGTACCGATGATTTTGAAGAAATCAATACGAACCCTAATTCAGTTGAAAAACCAGACCCGAATTTTGTTTTCAGTAAAGCACAGCTTGATGGTTTAAACAACAATTATTTTGCTACTAATATTTTAGAATGCGGCGGAATGCTGCAGCATTATGCAACTTACAAAGAAGCATCTGGGGCTGGTGATAAATATTTGAGTAATGAAGTTTATTATTCTGCTTATTTTAATCAGGCTTATCCAACCGCTTTAAATGAAACGGAAGTTGTAATAAATGAGGTAAAAAACAATCCAAACGAAAGCAACAAATTGAATATTGCGAGAATCTGGAAAGCTTATTTATATCACAGAATTACAGATTTATATGGAGATATTCCATATTCTGAAGCAGCAAAAGCAAACAGCACACAAATTTTTCTTCCTAAATATGATTCTCAGGAATTTATTTATAAAGATTTATTGAAAGAATTAGACGAAGCGGCAGCCGCATTAGATCCTGCAAAACCAAGTTTTGGTAAATCTGATTTTATTTATGACGGAGATGTTGTGAAATGGAAAAAGTTCTCTTATTCGTTAATGCTTCGATTAGGATTACGATTAACAAAAGTTGATGCTGCATTGGCACAAACCTGGGTAACTAAAGCTATTGCCGGCGGAGTAATTTTGAATACGGCTGATAATGCAATCATGAAATACACTGATGGACCAAATGATTTTAACCGAAATCCGGTTGGTTTCGATTCGAGAAAACAAGATTTTACAGCAGGTTCTTTCGGTACTAAAAATGTGGAAGGCGGAAAATTAGCTAAAACATTTATCGATTTATTACAATCAACTGCCGATCCCAGAATTAGTGTTTATGCCGGTGTTTGGCAGGGAACAACTCAAAATACAGCGCTTGCCGTTCAAAAAGGTTTCCCTAACGGAACTAAAATTGCCCCAACTCCTGCTGAACAAGCAACGTATTCTGAGCCTAACC
This sequence comes from Flavobacterium panici, assembly GCF_903819335.1. GTDB lineage: Bacteria > Bacteroidota > Bacteroidia > Flavobacteriales > Flavobacteriaceae > Flavobacterium > Flavobacterium panici. The sequence continues at coordinate 173,101 of NZ_CAIJDE010000032.1, forward strand.
AAAGTACGGTTTTTAGATACGATGCACCGCTTGTATTGATCAGCAACGCCGAAACTAATTTATATTTAGCCGAAGCCGCTGCAAGAGGATGGTATTCAGCATCTGATAAAGATTTATACGAAAAAGGAGTTCAGGCTTCTTTCTTAAACATGGGAATCTATGGAGTAGCTTACACTATTCCGGATGCAACACCCTATTTAACAGCAAATCCGTACAATGCAGCAGGATCATTTGAGGCTAAAATGAATCAAATTCATACTCAGGTTTATATTGCCTTATTTGTAGACGAGCAGGAAGTTTATGCCAACTGGAGAAGAACAGGTTATCCGGTTTTAATTCCGGTAAACTTTCCGGGTAACGTTACAAACGGCACAATACCAAGACGTTTCAAATATCCAACCAGCGAATATTCAGTGAATTCGACTAACTTAGCAGAAGCGGTTAAACGTCAGGGTCAAGACCTTTTTACAACAAAAATCTGGTGGGATAAATAATAACAATCAAGAGTTGAAATGTGCCTTTAGGCACTTAATATCGGTAGAAAATTAGTTTCAAATCCGTTGGCGTGCCGTAGGTACGCAACAAAACAACAACAATTGCGTACCTACGGCACGCTAGAGATATTCTAATTCCTGTTTTCTACCGATATTAAGTGCCTGACGGCACAAATTGAAGAGTTTTAATCCTTAGACAGGGATAAAAATAATATTATACAAAAAGATAAATGAGCATTTTAATTCTTACGGCATGCATTGCGTTTTTAATCATACAAATAGCTTGGCTTAAAATCAATCCGTTTATTGCCTTTATCATAACAGCTTTATTAGCAGGTCTGTTTTTAGGTCTGCCAATAAGCACTTTGTCGCAAACCGTTCAAAAAGGTTTGGGCGAAATGTTAGGATCTATTACGCTGATTATAGTTTTCGGAACCTGTATTGGTAAACTTACCGTTTCATCAGGCGCCGCCAATGTCATTGCCAAAACAGTCATGGGATGGACGGGCAGAAAATACGTTCGACTCGGCTTAATGATTACCGGATTTATTGTTGGGATACCTCTATTTTATAGTGTTGGATTTGTTTTGTTAGTACCTCTAATCTTTTCAGTAGCCCATCAGTTCAAACTGTCAAAAGTATATCTGGGAATCCCAATGCTGGCATCGCTTTCAGTAGCACACGGTTTTTTGCCCCCGCATCCGTCACCAATGGCTTTGAGCAGTATTTTAAATGCTGATATTGGACTCGTTTTAGTTTACGGAATTATAATTGCAATCCCGACTATTTTTATCGCCGGATTATTATTTTCCAATTTCCTTAAAAACATCAAAACCGAATCGGATCATGAAATTTTAAATGTTGAAGAAGTCGTAAACCATGGTAAACTTCCGAGTTTTTCCCTGAGTTTATTTTCGGCCTTATTTCCGGTTTTTGGTTTAACCATAACTTCAATATTACCTTTAATTTCAACTAATGAAACGTTGATAGAAGTTTGCAAAACAGTAGGAGAACCAAGTATGATTATGTTGATTTCTTTACTTCTTTGCACGTACACTTTAGGAATCAGAATGAACCGAAGCATCACATCTATAATGGACGATTATGCCGTTGCTATAAAAGATGTCGCTTTGATTGTTTTAATTGTAGGCGGTGCCGGAAGTTTAAAAGAAGTTATGATTGTAAGCGGCGTAAACGAAACTATTGTTGCGGCCTTAACACAAATAAACATTCATCCGTATTTATTGGCCTGGATAATGGCGGCGATTATTCGCGTTTGTGTAGGTTCTGCAACCGCAGCCGGATTAATGACTGCAAGCGTTTTATTACCTTTGTTACAAACTACTGGTCTCGACCCTAATCTATTAGTTTTATCTGTTGGAGCCGGAAGCTTAATGTGCTCGCATGTAAACGATCCGGGTTTTTGGATGTTCAAAGAATATTTTAATATCAGCCTGAAAGACACGTTCAAATCATGGACGGTTATGGAATCTTTAGTATCTGTTTTAGGAATTGCTTTCGTATTTATTTTAAACTCAATTATACATTAATATCATGAATTTATTACCACAAGAAAAATTTGAAACCCTTGGCCTTTCATTACCGCCAGCACCTCAACCTCTTGGTATATATAAACCTTATTTAGTCGACGGAAAATACTTGTATCTTTCTGGTCACGGTCCTGTTCGCGACGATAAATCTTTAATCATTGGCCGAATTGGCGATGACATGGATATCGAAGAAGGAAAACTGGCTGCAAGACAAGTTGGCTTAACGATGCTTTCGACAATTGTAACCAATTTTGGAAGTCTGAACAAAGTAAAAAGAGTGATAAAAGTTTTAGGAATGGTAAATTGCAACGGCGATTTCCTAAGACATCCGTATGTAATAAACGGCTGCAGTGAATTATTCGCTGAAGTTTGGGGACAGGAAAACGGAATTGGAGTAAGAAGTGCCGTAGGAATGGGTTCTTTACCAGACAATATTCCTGTGGAAGTTGAAGCTGTTTTCGAATTATTCTAAAAAATAGGCCACAGACGATAAAGATTAAAGAGCAATCTGAATTGGTTAAGGAAATACTTTAGTCGTAAGTCTGTGGTTATGTAAAAATATATAGGCCACAGATTATACGGATTAAAGGGATTATTTTTTTCGCCACGAATTACACGAATTTTCACGAATTACTTTTTTTACTTCAAGCATATAAAAATTAGTGCAAATTCGTGTAATTCGTGGCAAAGATTTAATCACCATCCAAAAAAAATCATTTTAATCTGTATAATCTGTGGCTAAAAAAAATTAAACATGAATACAAATATCCCACAAACAAGAATAGCAACATTTGGAGAATTATTACTTCGGATGAATGTTGCCAATGGAAACCGGTTTACACAGGCAGATGAAATAAAAATTCATGTGGGCGGTGCCGAAGCCAATGTTTGTGTTTTACTTTCCCAACTCGGAATCCAAACCGATTATATTACCCGATTGCCCGAAAATGATTTGGCACAACTGGCTTTAAACGAACTTCAGAAATACAAAGTAAATACTTCAAAATGTGTTTATGGCGGAGAACGTTTGGGCTTGTATTTTGTCGAATCCGGAAATCAAATCAGACAATCGCAGGTTATTTACGACCGAAGCAATTCTTCTTTCGCAACCATTCAAAAAGATCAAATTAACTGGAATAAAGTTTTAGAAGATGTTACGCATTTTCACTGGTCAGGAATAAGTCCGGGAGTTTCTAATGAAGCAGGTTTCGCCTGTAAAGAAGCAATTTTGACAGCGCATAAAAAAGGACTTCCGATTTCTTCTGATTTTAATTACAGATCCAAATTATGGCAGTACGGAAAACATCCGTCTGAAATTATGCCCGATTTATTACAATACAGCACGATAAACGTTGCAGATTTAGATGCGATTGAAATTTATTTCGGAATTAAAACCGATAGCAAAGAATCTGATGAAAATCGTTTTCAAAAAACATTCGAATTATTAAAAGCAAGAATGCCTTTTCTAAAAACATTGGCAATGAGTTTTAGAAAATCAGACGGACCGGCGCATTTATACAAAGGTTTATTGCTACATGAAGGTAATTTTTACCAAACGCCAGAACACAAAATACACGTTGTAACCGACCAAATTGGTTCTGGAGATGCTTTCAACGCAGGATTATTATACGGATTATCCAATAAATTATCCGGACAGGAATGTATTGAATGGGCAACAGCCTGCGGCGTAATTAAACAAAGCATTCACGGAGATTTTGCCATAAGCAATCTCAACGAAATAAGTCATTTTATTAAAAACGGCTCAAGTAATAGAATTAATAGATAAATAAAGAATATGTACAGCATTTTAAAAACGCAAGGTGTACTTCCGTTAGTAACCCAAATCAACATTGAAACAGCCCAAATAGTATTGCAATCAGCGGCTGATGCTGGCATAAAAATTATCGAGTTTGCTGCTCGCGCTAATGATGCTAAAGAAGTTTTTACCCAAATGACAGCCTTTAAAAAAGCAAATAATCTGGATGTTAAAATAGCCGTTGGTTCTATTTTGTCTGTTGATGAAGCAGCAATATACCATCAATTAGGAGCAGACTGCATCGTTTGTCCGCATACTGACCCAGAAATTGGAGCGTACTGCCTTAAGAATAATATTTACTGGATTCCCGGGGCTGCTACTTTAAATGAAATATTACACGCCAATAAATTAGGTGCCGAGGTTGTAAAACTTTTTCCGGCTGATAAAATCGGTGGTCCCGGATATGTAAAAGCGATAAGAGCGCCTTTTCCAAGTTTAAAAATAATGCCAACCGGAGGCGTAACGCTCGAAGAAAGTAATTTAAAATCGTGGTTTAAATCTGGAGTTGTCTGCGTGGGAATTGGTTCTAATTTATTTTCAAAAGAAATGCTTTTGAATTTAAATTATGAGCAGGCATTGCAGGCTTTTCAAAATTTAATTGAAGTTGTAGAAAAAACAAGAAACTAAATTATGCAGGAAAATTGGTGGAAAATTAAATCTGATATCAACATTGATACGCCATTTTTAGCCGCTTACGAAGATCGTATCCGGTTTAATCTTGAACGCCTTATTGGTTCAGTAAATGGTGACACACAAAAATTAAGACCTCATATTAAAACCCATAAAATTGGCGAAATTCTGGAGTTGTTTAAAATTTACAACATCAAAAAAATAAAATGCGCCACAATTGCCGAAGCTGAACTAGGAGCAATACACGAAATTCCGGATGTTCTTCTCGCCTATCAGCCTATTGGAATTAAAAAAGAAAGATGGATTTCGCTGATTCAAAAATATCCGAATACCCGTTTTTCGACAATTACAGACAATCTGGATTCGGCGAAAGCCTTAAATGAAATTGCTAAAGAAAATGATTTAAAACTGCATGTTTATCTGGATTTAAATACCGGAATGAACAGAACTGGATTTTCGATTTCAGAAGATTGGACGGCTTTAATCGATAAAATTATTAAATTAAAAAACCTTCATTTTGAAGGCATTCATATTTACGACGGTCATTTAAAAGGCAGTATTGAAGAACGAATGAATACGGCTTCAGGTTCATTTTCTGAAATAAAAGAAAAAACAGAAGCAATCGAACAAAAACTGGGTTATGAATTAAAAATTGTTGCCGGCGGTTCTAATACTTTCCCATTTTATGCCACACAGGAAAACGTAGAATGCAGTCCGGGAACATTTGTTTTTTGGGATTCCAATTATCAAATTCATCTGCCCGAACAAAAATTCAAACCTGCTTTGGTTATCGTTGGAACCATAATTTCAAAACCAACAAATTCAACACTTTGTATTGATATTGGCTACAAAGCTGTTGCTTCAGAAAATCCAATTGAGAAACGATTAGTGATTTTAAATGATGAAAACCTAATTCCGACAGCACATTCTGAAGAACATTTGATTTTAGAAAATAAAGGAAAAAACGAGTATAAAATTGGCGACACTATTTACGCACTTCCTTATCACGTATGCCCTACCTGCGCGCTTTATGATACGGTTCAGGTTGTAAATAAAGGACATCAAATTTGTGATCAATGGAAAGTAGCCGCCCGAAGCAGAGAAATTAATATATAAAATTTAAGTCAAAATATATGTTTATAATAGACGCCCATTTAGACCTGAGCATGAATGCGATGGAATGGAACCGTGATTTAAGAAATGATGTTCCCACTTTGCGCAGTTTAGAAAAAGGGATGACAGACAAACCTGATCGCGAACGCGCCACAGTTTCATTTCCTGATTTACGACGCGGCAATATCGGAATTGTTGTGGCAACGCAGATTGCAAGATTTGTAAAACCCGGCAGTATTATTCCGGGTTGGAATTCTCCTGAACAAGCCTGGGCACAAACGCAAGGGCAATTGACTTGGTACAAAGTCATGGAAGAAGCGGGAGAAATAACCCCGATTACTGATAAAAAATCGCTCCAAAAACAACTTGATTTATGGAACGACGGAACTCCAAACGATAAAAAACCTATTGGGTATATTTTAAGTTTAGAAGGCGCTGATTCAATAATTGATATTTCTTATTTAGAAAAAGCACACAATTACGGTTTACGAGCAATTGGTCCCGCACATTACGGCCCCGGACGTTACGCAAACGGAACAGACGCTACCGGAAAAATGAATCAAAATGGTCTTGATTTATTGAAAGAAATGGAGCGTTTAAATATTATTCTGGATGCAACGCATTTGTGTGACGATGCTTTTTGGCAGGCTTTAGATCATTATAACGGGCCGGTTTGGGCAAGTCATAACAATTGCAGAAGCCTGGTTGATCATAATCGTCAATACAGCGATGAAATGATAAAAGCTTTGATTTCGAGAGGAGCTGTTATTGGCGGTGCTTTAGACGCTTGGATGTTAGTTCCGAATTGGCAGAGAGGTATTTCGATGCCATTAGAAATGAATTGTGATTTAGAAACGGTTTTTAAACACATGGATCACATTTGTCAATTAGCCGGAAACGCAAATCACATTGGTGTAGGTTCAGATTTGGATGGCGCTTTTGGTACAGAACAATCTCCATATGATTTAAATACTATTGCTGATTTGCAAAAATTGGTTCTGATTTTTAAAAATCACGGCTATTCTGATGAAGATTTAAATAAAATCTTTCACCAAAACTGGATCAACTTTTTAATGAAGAATTGGGATTAAATAAAAACTAAACTTGGAACTGCCTTCTTATACGATTGTAATTTTTCGTCGCTTGGATCAACTTCCGTAACAACGTAATCAACTTCAGATAAGTTGGCAATTTTCATTTTTAAAACCGTATCCAGTTTTTCAGAAATCGTAAGAATCGCTGTTTTTTCTGAAGCCTGAATCATTGCTTTTTTAACCTGAACCGTTTCCCAGTCAGAATCCGAGAAACCGCCTTCAATATCTAAAGCGTTGGTTCCTAATATTAATAAATCGACTTTAATATTAGCCAGCTGATTATAAACATCGCCGCTCACACACATTTGGCTGTACGACGAAATGCTGCCGCCAATCATGATAATTTTAACGTTGGGTTTATCCAGAAGTTCAACCGCAGATAAAACGGTAACCGTAAAAATAGTTAAACTTAAATCGTTAGGAATTAAACGAATGAACTCACGAATTGTCGTTCCGCCGCCAATTAATAAAACCATTCCGTCATGAAGAAGGCCTAAAGTTTTTTGCGCAATAATTTGTTTGGATTCGCCCGCATAAGTTTGATTAGAGGAAGAATGGTGATAGGCTTTTGTCATCGCGCCGCCTTTTACTTTAATCAATAAAGATTCTGACTCAAGTTCATTTATATCACGTCTTACAGTATCTTCTGAAACAAATAATTTAGCCGAAAGGGTTTCAAAACTTACACGAGTATGCAAGTTAATCTCTTTTAAAATAAGATTTTTACGTTCTTCTTTAGTGTAATTAACCACTTCATTATCATTATTCATGCAAATTCGTTTTTGTAAGGACAAATGTAAACAATAAATGCAATATTCTTGCGAAACAAATTATAACACAACGTAATTAAAAAGTTAATTACGCTATTTTAAAGACATTTAAAGGCCAATACCTTTTGCAAAAAAAATGCAGACTAATTTTACAAACCTTAAATTTGCTTAACAAAACAAAAAAGTAACCATGCAAAAAAGTATATTTCTCTTTTTGATTTTCTGTTTCTCTTTCGGAAATGCGCAAAGTACTTCAGATAATATTTCGATTATTCCCGCTCCAAATTTTTACAAAACAAACGGAGACAGCATTCGCATAAGCGGAAAAATTAAAATTGTATTTGATAAAAATAAATACAGCGCAAAAGAATGGAAAACTGCGCAGATTTTTGAATCGGCTGTAAACTCGAATACGTCAAATAAAAAAAGCAATATTGAAGTTTTGTTTATTGCCGAAAAACCATCTGCAGTTTCAAAAAAAGAGGCTTATAAAATCAATATTTCTTCCAAAAAAATAACCGTAACCGGAAGTGAAGAAGGATTATTTTATGCTGTTCAGAGTTTATTGCAGCTTTTACCGAATCAACCCAAAAATCAAGAAGTAAAATTACCTTGCGTTTCCATCGAAGACCAGCCCAGATACGACTACCGCGGGCTTCACCTCGATGTTTCCCGTCATTTTTTCTCGGTTGATGTTATAAAAGATTTTATCGCACAAATGTCGTATTATAAATTAAATAATTTCCATTGGCATTTAACCGATGATCAGGGCTGGAGAATTGAGATAAAAAAGTATCCAAAACTGACCGAAGTTGGTTCCAAAAGAGCACAGACTTTAGTGGGTAATAAATTTGAAAGATTTCCTTATTTTTTTGACGGAAATCCGTACGGTGGTTTTTATACTCAGGAAGAAATTAAAGACATTGTGAAATTTGCCGAAGATCATTATGTAAATATTATTCCCGAAATCGAAATGCCGGGTCACGCAACGGCGGCGGTAACGGCTTACCCAAATTTATCTTGTTTTCCCGATCGAAATTATAAAGTGGTAGAATCATGGGGCGTTTTTGAAGATATTTTTTGTGCTGGAAAAGAGGAAACTTTTACTTTTTTGGAAGATGTTCTAACCGAAGTTATGGCTTTATTTCCGAGTAAATACATTCATATTGGCGGAGACGAATGTCCAAAAGCAAGATGGAAAGAATGTCCGAATTGCCAAAAGAGAATTAAGGATCTAGGTTTAAAAAACGAACATGAATTACAAAGTTACCTCACAACCCGAATTGAGAAATTTTTAAACGCACATGGAAGACAAATTCTGGGCTGGGACGAAATGCTTGAAGGCGGACTGGCTCCAAATGCAGCTGTGATGTCATGGCGAGGCGAATCTGGCGGAATCAGCGCTGCAAGACAAAAACATTTTGTAATCATGAATCCGGAACAAGTTCTTTATTTAGATTATAATCAGGGTTATTCTCCTCAGGAACCTTTAACGATTGGACGATTAACAACGGTTGAAAAAATATACAAGTACAACCCAACTCCTGTAGACAGTTTAACGATTGAGGAGCAAAAATATATTATGGGAGTGCAGTCGAATCTTTGGTCTGAATATTTGACAAGTCCGGCGAAATTAAATTATATGATTTATCCAAGAGTTTTTGCTTTAGCAGAAATTGCCTGGACAGAACCTCAGAATAAAAACTACAACAATTTTATTTTGAACAGAATTCCGCATCATTTAGAAAAACTCGAAGCGCAAAAAAGAATGTATAAAGTTCCAATTCCTTTTGGCGCTGAAGAAACGGCTTTAATTGCATCAAAATATATTTTGGACTTAAAACCAACAATTAAAAACGGACAGATCTTCTATACGATTGATGGTTACAATCCAGATGAAACAGCAGAACTTTATAATAAACCTGTAACAATAAATATCCCGAAAGGAGAATTCCGAATTATAAAAACGGTTCAGATTAGCCCGAGCGGCAGGAAAAGTTCTATCAGTAAAATATTGGTGAGAAACCCAGAGTTGAAATCAGCTTTAGCTGTAAAGCCAACCAAGAAAGGATTAAAATTCGATTATTTTACGGGAACATTATTTCAGCAGGTTCAGGATTTAGAATTGGCAAAACCTATTAATTCGGGCATTTTTGAAGGCAAAATAAGCAGTGAAAAATGGAAATCGAAAATCGAGCGTTATATCGGCTTAAAATTCGACGGATATATCTTTATTCCGGAAACGGCAAATTATACAATTTCGACCCTTTCAGACGACGGATCGAAGCTTTTTATAGACAATGAATTAGTTGTAAACAACGATGGCATTCATTGGCTCAACGAAGCTTTCGGAGTTGTTAAACTTGAAAAAGGGTTTCATAAAATCAATATTAGTTATTTTGACCAAATTGGAGGAACAACTTTAACTTGTTTTATTCAGCAGGAAGGAAAAGAAAAACAGGAAATTAGTGAATCACAATTGTATTACGAATAAAACATAAAAAACGCATTCACTAACCAAATGAATGCGTTTTTACTTTCTACTATTTATTAACTATTACTCTTTATTTTTAGTGTTCAGTTTTGTCTTTATTCTTTTCTCTTTACTCTCTCATTTCAAAACATCAAAAGCAATATTATAAGTTTTACCTTCAAAAACTTCTTTCATTTCAAGTTTTCCAGTATTTAAACCACTTATTTCAAACTCTACTTCCTCATCTTTATCCAAAACCCACTCTGGAGATTTTATTTGGGTGATTATTATTTTAGTTTCGCTGGCATCCTGCCATTGCCATTTACCAAATTCTAAGTAACTTCCTTTTTCTTGAGATGTAATACTAAAATTCGTAAAACAAGTTCCGGCTTTAGAAAAATTTACTAAACTAACCGTATCTATAATAGTTTCTTTTTTGGTGAATTTCCAGGTATTATCGCATAACAAATCTGTTTTGGGCGTACTGGTAAACTCAGCTGCTTTAGTAACTTTTAGCTGATAAGTATACGTATCAGATCCTTCGTATTTAATTGAAAACGTAATATTATCAGGATCACTATCATCCACTTTCATGGAACCGAAATTAGAAAGCAATAAAATATCTGTATCTAAAACTTCATAAGTACCAGAAACAATAATTTCGGCGTTCTTTTTTGAAGTTTTACTGGTTTCGTTTTTTATGATGATATAGTTTCCGTTTGTATCAAACTCAACCGATTCAAATTCTGTTGAATTTTGCACGATCCATTTTTTATTGATACTTTCTTTTTGAACATTTTCTTTTTCTATATTATTTTCCTGAGAGCAAGAAAACAAACTAATTAAGACTAATAAAGAAACTATTATTCGGATGTTTTTGTACATTTTTTAATCTATTATAATAAGATCAAATTTATCGCCTCTTATTTAAACCTGCATCACTATTTCTAATGATTTAATAATTTAAAATCTCTTCAAAGTAATATGTTTTATCTGCTAAAATTTCCGGATAATAATTTTCAGGACTTTTATTAAAACAGAAACAAATATTAAAAAGGGTAAAAAATAACCCGGAAGTAAAAGTATGATCCAGCCGTCTCCGTTATGGGGTTTTCCATAATGTCCGCAAATAAAAATCAGCAAGGCCCAAAAAAGAAATTGAGCTATCGAAAGCAAAAACCAATGCAATATAAACTGCCAGTAATGATCGATGAAAAATGAAATCAAAAAGCTTATAATAATGCTTCCTGCAAACACATAAGAGCCATACTCAATTACAAATGATTCTGAAAAACCGCCAATAAAAAACAACAGCAGAAACAAAATACAAGTAAACAGTAATTGATAATACAAATAATTATCATTGGTAAAAAAAGGCATATTGATCGTAAACATATTTGTTCCTTTTACTGCTTTAAGAACAGTTGTTATATGGAATCAAATTTATTTTGAACGCTTTAATTACACATCACTATTTCTAATGAAATAAAAAAACGCATTCAAATTAATGAATGCGTTCTTCTTTTATTTTAAAAAACTATTTACCGCTAATAGCTTTGCTGATTTTTTCAAAATCATTATCCTTTAAATTATATGTTGCCGCTCCATAAAAATAATATACCGGGTCGCCTGTTTTAGCATTTACAACCTGCAGGTATTTATTTGCATTCATGCTTACATATCTTAAATAGTAAATCTCTTCATTATTTAAAATCTTCTTTTCTAAATCTTCATCTTTTATAAATTCATACTTATATTTATAATCTTCTAAAAGTTCTTTAAGATCTTTTTCGTCTCTCTCTTTTTCTGATATTCTCCAAGGGCTAAACTCCAGTTTATAAGCTTCAGGAATATACAGCGTATTGTCTTTTAGATTTTTAACTTCTGGAGTTACAAAATCGTCATAAAGTCCGATGTTTTCTCCTTTAGTAAGCAGTTTATTTATTTGCTGAAAATAGTTTTTCAGCATTCCTAAATTAGTATTTGTAAAAGATTTTTCGGTATACATTCTATCATAAAGAAGACCTGCTTTTTCATCTGATCTTGCTACCATTGCATCTGCCAAAAATTTAGAATTAACAGAAAGCGGGGCTCTTGCAACAAAAGATAAATTTTCATTAAAAAGACTTTTCAGTTTTCTGCTATACTTTTTATCATCAGATTTTAGCTTTGCAAAACCTTTCTCAAATTTTTCCTGATCTAAAAGCTGTATTCCAAAATTAGTATGAACATAAACAGTACCTTTTCCTGTTACTCTTATATCTCCAAAAAGCTCTGCAAATGAATAGGCATCGTCAGCATAACCTGTTATATTAAAATCTTTAAACTCAACTAATTTGTAAGGAGTTACAGTCCAGACTTCTTTTAAAATTTTTTCGTAATCTTCTTTTTGATTTATTTGAGGCAGTACAAAAATGGTAGTTGTAGCCTTAAACTTTTCTAACTCTCCTTTTTCAAATTTTTCGTTTGCTCCTCTATCAGACGGAGAAACCGAAACCTGAGAATAGTTTTTAATACTGAAAACCAGCATCATAACAAGTAAAATTCTTTTCATTAAATGATTTTGTTTTTGGTTATTATATCTGCAATAAATGTAGTACAAAAAAAACGCATTCAAATTAATGAATGCGTTTTTTAAATATACTAAATTGTTGTATTATCCTTTCAAGCTTGCTGCTAAATACTCACGGTTCATACGTGCTATATTTTCAAGCGAAATTCCTTTTGGACATTCGATTTCACAAGCTCCTGTATTTGTACAGTTACCAAAACCTTCTAAATCCATTTGGTGAACCATGTTTAATACACGGTCAACTGCCTCAACTTTACCTTGTGGCAATAATGCATATTGAGAAACTTTTGCAGAAACGAATAACATTGCAGATGAGTTTTTACAAGTTGCAACACAAGCTCCACAACCAATACAAGCTGCAGCATCAAATGATTTATCTGCATCGTGTTTGTTAATTGGAATTGTATTCGCATCAATTGTATTTCCTGAAGTATTTACAGAGATAAATCCTCCTGCATGCTGAATTCTGTCAAAAGAACTTCTGTCAACAACTAAATCTTTAATTACCGGGAAAGCTTTTGCTCTAAATGGTTCGATAAAAATCGTATCACCATCTTTAAACATACGCATGTGTAATTGGCAAGTTGTAACACCTCTGTCTGGTCCGTGTGCTTCACCGTTGATGAATAAAGAACACATTCCGCAGATTCCCTCACGACAATCGTGGTCAAATGCTACAGGCTCTTCTCCTCTATTGATTAATTGTTCGTTAAGAACATCAAGCATTTCAAGGAAAGACATGTCTGGTTCAATTCCATCAATAGGATATTCTACAATCCCTCCTTTATCTTGGGCGTTTTTTTGACGCCATATTTTTAATGTAAGTTTCATACCTTTTTCGTTTGAAAGTCATAAAGTCGAAAGTCGAAAGTCGCTTGGCACATTTTGCCTTTTGACTTTAAGACTTTGGCTTTCGACCAAATTCTTATTTATAACTTCTTTGAACTAATTTAATGTTTTCGTAATTAAGAGGTTCTTTGTGTAATACCGCATCACTTGGTTTTCCTTTGTATTCCCAAGCTGCAACGTATGCAAAGTTATCATCATCACGAAGTGCTTCTCCTTCTTCTGTTTGGTACTCCTCACGGAAGTGACCACCACAAGATTCATTACGGTGTAAAGCATCTTTCGCGAACAATTCTCCTAATTCTAAGAAATCGGCAACACGAGTTGCTTTTTCTAATTCCTGATTAAATTCGTAAGCGCTTCCAGGAACTTTTACATCTTTATAAAACTCTTCACGTAAAGCAGCAATTTCTTCGATAGCCTCAGTTAAACCTTTAGCATTACGAGCCATACCTACTTTATTCCACATGATTTTTCCTAATTTTTTGTGGAAATAATCAACAGAATGAGTTCCGTTATTATTGATAAATTTATTGATTTGATCAACAACCGCTTTTTCAGCTTCAACGAATTCTGGTAAGTCTGTAGAAATTTCTCCCATTTTAATATCCGGAGCTAAATAATCTCCAATAGTATAAGGAAGTACGAAATATCCATCAGCTAAACCTTGCATTAAAGCAGAAGCTCCAAGTCTGTTTGCTCCGTGGTCAGAGAAGTTAGATTCTCCAATTGAGAAACATCCCGGAATTGTAGTCATTAAGTTATAATCAACCCAAGTTCCACCCATTGTGTAGTGAACCGCTGGGTAAATCATCATTGGCGTTGTATAAGGATCTTCATCAACGATTTTGTAATACATCTGGAATAAGTTTCCGTATTTACTTTTCACGATTGCAGCTCCCAATTTAGTTACTAAAGCTGCATCTTTATCATCTAAACCTTTTACATAAGCATCTTCAGTTCCGTAACGTTTAATTGCTGCCGCGAAATCCAAGTAAACTGCTTCACCTGTTTTATTAACTCCAAAACCAGCATCACATCTTTCTTTAGCTGCACGAGACGCAACGTCACGAGGAACTAAGTTACCAAACGCAGGATATCTTCTTTCTAAGAAATAATCTCTTTCTTCTTCAGATAAATCAGTCGCTTTTTTCTTTCCTTCACGAATTGCCTGAGCATCTTCTAATTTTGCAGGAACCCAAATACGACCGTCATTACGTAACGACTCAGACATCAAAGTCAGTTTTGACTGGTGATCTCCTGAAACCGGAATACATGTTGGGTGAATTTGTGTGTAACAAGGATTTGCGAAAAACGCTCCTTTTTTATGAATTTTCCAAGCTGCTGTTGCGTTACTTCCCATAGCATTTGTTGAAAGGAAAAATACGTTTCCGTATCCTCCAGAACCAATTACTACCGCGTGAGCAGAATGTCTTTCTATTTCTCCGGTGATTAAGTTACGAGCGATAATACCTCTCGCTTTTCCGTCAACGATTACAATGTCAAGCATTTCGTGACGATTATACATTTTAATTTTTCCACGACCAATTTGACGGTTCATTGCAGAATAAGCTCCTAACAATAATTGTTGTCCTGTTTGACCTTGTGCATAAAATGTACGAGAAACCAAAGTTCCTCCAAAAGAACGGTTATCAAGAAGTCCGCCATATTCACGAGCCAATGGCACCCCTTGAGCCACACACTGGTCAATAATATTTGCAGAAACTTCAGCCAAACGGTGAACGTTTGCTTCACGTGCACGGTAGTCACCACCTTTTACAGTATCGTAGAACAATCTGTAAACTGAGTCACCATCTCCTTTATAATTTTTTGCAGCATTAATACCTCCTTGTGCCGCAATAGAGTGCGCACGACGAGGTGAATCCTGAAAACAAAATGCTTTTACGTTATACCCTAACTCAGCCAAAGTAGCCGCAGCAGAACCTCCGGCTAAACCTGTACCAACTACGATAATATCTAAATTACGTTTGTTAGCAGGGTTTACTAAATTAATATGATCTTTATAATTTGTCCATTTGTCCGCTATAGGACCATTTGGAATTTTTGAATCTAATGCCATTATAATTGATATTAATTATTGAAATGATGAAATAATGCGATAATTACGAAAGCGGCTGGCACCACAACTGCAAACCATAAACCAACTTTGCTTAAAAATCGAGAATATTTGTTGTGCATTCCCATTGATTGTAGAGAAGATGCAAATCCGTGCCATAAGTGAAATCCTAAAAGGATAAAAGACACACAGTACAATCCTGTACGTACCGGACTATGAAATTTATGAACTAACTCTCCGTAATACCTTGTAGCATCTGGAGCTGTTCCTGCTATATATTTATAGCCTAGTTCAGGAAACCAGAAATCATAAAAATGCAATCCTAAGAAAGCCAAAATAACCAATCCAGAAATAATCATATTTCTAGAACTCCAAGAAGCATTTGCAGCTCCGTTGTATTTCGCATATGCAATTGGTCTTGCTGCGCTGTTTTGAGCAGTAAGAATGAATCCCATTACGAAGTGCAAAATTACTCCGAATGCCAAAACTGGCTGCATTACATATTGTATCAACGGATTGTAACCCATAAAATGAGAGACTTCGTTGAAAACGCTTTCACTCAAAATAGAAATAAAATTTAAGGTAACATGCAGCGCTAAAAACGTGATTAAGAATATTCCCGAAAGGGCCATAGCCACTTTCTTTAAGATGGAAGCATTCAACTGTGCAGATTGTGCCATAAGTGTTTAAGTAGTTTGTTTTAAAAAATTAGACAAAAATAACTCAATTACCAAAGAACTACAACCATTTCGTTGTTATTTATAATCATTTTAAAATAGACTACGTATACGTATTTTTACGTATAAATTAATTTTTAATAATAAATAATTTAGTATAAAAAAGCATAAAAAACTGCTTTAGAGTGATTTCAGCCTAATTTCAATACTTATGAGTTTCCTAAAAATTATGATATTGATATTTTATTCAAAGTTTTGATTTGTTTTCTTCAAAAGTACCAGCTGTACATAATTTTATGTAAGCAAAAAATTGTCATTCCATAACATAGTTTTACCTTTAGCAGCTCAAAAAAATAAGAATGAAAACAGGAATTGATGCCATCTCTTTTGATGTTGCAAACATACACTTACCCATAAAAACTTTGGCAATTGCCAGAAATATTGAACCAGAAAAATTAGAAAAAGGTCTTGGATTACTTAAAATGACTTTTCCGGATGTTCATCAGGATGCGGTTGTTTTTGGGGCAAATGCTTTAACGAAACTTATTACTGATAATAAAATTAACCTAAATGAAATAAGCCGAATTTATGTTGGTACCGAAAGCGGCATCGACAGTTCGAAACCAATTGCTTCTTATTTAATTAATTTAATGGAGCAAAAATTTGGCGAAGATTCTTTAGCAGAATGTGATGTTGTCGATTTTACTTTTGCCTGTATTGGCGGCGTTGATGCTTTGCAAAACTGTATTGATTTTGTAAAATTAAATCCGGCCAAAAAAGCAATTGTAGTTACAACCGATTTTGCAAAATATGATTTAAACTCTGGCGGGGAATATACGCAAGGTGCCGGAGCTGTGGCGATGCTGATTACGGCAAATCCAAAAATTATTGCTTTTGATGATAATTGGGCAACAAGTACAAAAGGTGTTTTTGATTTCTTTAAACCGTACAGAACTATCTCTAAAGAAGAAATCACAAAAAATACCAACAATGATTCCTGGTTTGACAATTTAGAAGCCGAAATCGAAATTCACAAAGATCAGCCGGTTTTTGACGGACAATATTCCAACCAATGTTATATGGATCGTACGCGAAATGCTTACTTTTCATTTAAAAAATTAAAAAATACTACCGAAACATTATACAATACTTGGCACAGTATCGTAATGCATTTACCATACTCGTTTCAAGGACGCAGAATGTTATCTGAAATCTATGCTTTAGACAGCGCCGAAAAAATTATTACTGATGATATTGCGCCTGCAGATTATCAGACAAAAATTAAAGAAGTTGCAAAATCTGACGATTACAGAAGTTTTGTAACCGAGAAATTACAACCTGCAGAATTGGCTTCTTCCTTAATTGGAAATCTTTACACAGGTTCTATTTTCATGGGATTGTTATCGACTTTGGGTCATTTTTATGATACAAACAAAGACGTTTCGGGAACTAAATTCGGATTCCTGGCTTACGGAAGCGGATCAAAATCTAAAGTTTTTGAAGGAACAATTCAGCCAGAATGGAAATCGGCTTTGGCAGATGTCAAGCTTTTTGAAAATTTAGCCCAAAGCGTAGAAATTGATTTCAACACTTATGAAAGTCTTCATAAAAAAGAACAAAAACAAAGCGTAAGAACTCCAAAAAATGAATGGGTTTTAGACCGAATTGAAAAAGAGATTCCAGTTTTGATTGGAGCGAGATATTATAAATGGGTGGATTAAAATTCAATTTTTGAAATCCCAAATTCCAATAAAAAACCGAAGCTATTGCTTCGGTTTTTTGTTTTATATCCACATAGTTTTGTCATCCTGAGCGAAGTCGAAGGACACGCAAGTAACTCCGCAACAATAATCCATCTTTGTCGAGCTTCTAACGTGTCCTTCGACTTCGCTCAGGATGACAAGCTTTGCGCCAAAAAAACCTTTGTCAAAGTTTAAAACTTTGACAAAGGTCGTCACACATAATTAAATTGCCTCCAGCTTTAGCTGGAGGTTAAGAAAGTTTAATATAAATGGCTTTAGCCTAAATACTCCTTTTTGGCTAAAGCCTTGTCTTTTGTCCCAATATTACCCCCAGTTGAAACTGGGGGCTATTGAAATCTTTGAGAATAATTATTTATAAATAGTAAACTTATTATGGCTCAAAGTAAAACCAAGATTTTCATAAATCGCAACATTTTCTACTCGTTTTTTGTTTGTGGTAACTTCGATACTTCTTAAATTATTTTGATCTGCAAAATTTAAAATCTCATTTATTAATAATCTTCCAACGCCTTGACCACGATAATTTTGATGAATAAAAAACTCCTGTATTTCACCAACCAATCCGCAATGATGCAGGAGATTTTGGGTATGAAAACTGATAAATCCTAAACCTTCCGTTTCGTTTTCGGCAATTAGATACAGATTTCTTGGGTTTGAAATGTTTTCATTGAATATCGTCTTGAAAACTTCAAAATCTAAAATTTCATTTTCGAGTTCGCATATTGCTTTGTAGACGAAGTCTAGATCTTGTTTTTTGATTTTTCTGATTTTAATTTTTGGCTTCATAATTAATTCGATTTAACCCATTTAGATTTTAAACACTGTTTTATTTTCTTCAAAATCGATCAGCCATTCTAAAGTTATAAATTTATCGCAATCATCTTTCATGTCGGAAGCCCAATCAATAAGTATCGCAGAACCTCCTTTTCTAATTTCATTTCTAACTATATCATAGTTTTCTTTTGCATCATCAGGCCCTAGTCCTGCTAATTCAAAAACAATATGTTTTGTTTTAGAAAATGTTGTGTATAATGAAAGTAGTCTTTTAGAATTCCAGTGAAGTTCGTTTATTTTCGTCTTTTTATTAATCCAGGGAATTTCATAAATTTTCTGGATAAATTTGCTTTCTAAATTTCCACTTTTCTTTAAATATTTGCCAACTCTTAGTGGGAAAAACAAACTTCTAAATTTTGATTCTCTAAAATAATCTACATAAGTCAACGACTTCGTGACAATCACATTTTCATTTTTTATTCTTCCAGTAAAAACATTCACTAATTCCGTTTTGATGCCTTGAAAATGAGCCCCTCCATACAAATACAAAATAACCAACTCCCCTTCTCTTAACTCAAAAGGCGGTATGAAATACTCCTTGGTTCTTATTCCTTTACTTTCTATTAATAGCTCTTTCATTTCTCAAGTCGTTCAAATTTCTGTTTGTATTTTTGAACATACTTCTTCCAATCTTCTTGATTTTTATAAACAGAAAAAGAATATTCAACGGTTTCTTTACTAAAATGATTTCCAAAAATATTATCTAAATATTCTATTCCAGAATCGATTACTTGCTTTAAAACCTGCAACTTATCAATTCCCGTTGCTTTGCAGGCTTTATCGATCCATAATCCTTTTCCAATTTTCACATATTCTACAAGAAGGTTTTCTGTTATAAATTGAGAAGGAACATCGTTAATATCCGGTTGATGTTTTCCGTTTTTAAAAACTAACAAAATCAATTCTTCCGAATAATAATCTTCTGGAATTAATCTTAAAGTTGTACCGTTTTCTGCTGCTTTAAAATAAAGTGCTTCCGTTATAAATTCATCAGGAATTACCTGAATCGCAAAACCATCTTTGCTTACTAATTTTTCGCAGAGTTCAGAAGTTATTAAATCCTGATCGACAAACGGCAAAGCATGAAATGTAATATTCAATGCCAGATTACAAAGTTCTTCGGTTTTAAATTCTTTTGGAACCAGTTTAAGATCTCTGTAATTTGCCAAAACACGATCATGCCAATATTGATAAGTTTTAGCGGGTGGATTGTTTTGTTTTAAAACCAATTCACCTCTTGCCAAATCTCTTTCCAATTCTTCAAAAGTTTCAATTAACGGATTATCGAGTAATTTTCGAAGTTCGTTTGAGATAATTTCTTCGTCGGTTTCATCATCATATTCGCATTCGTTTTTTGGGTCAATTTCATCTCTGTCATTATAATAAAACAAATCATTTTTTCTTTCGGCAAATGCTGTATTGTGATCTGTAACGATAAAAACCGGAGAATTTATCGAACCTAAACAATTGAAATTTCCATGATTGTAATACGTCATCACAACTTCTTTTGCTGTAACGTTTTCTTTTATTTCAACATTGGCACCGCCAAGTAAAAGACTTTGGCAGTTTACATTTCCATTAATAAAAACATACGGCCCATAATCGCCTTCGGCATTTATAATTGAACCATTAACAGAAAAATCTCCGTTTATAAAAATGCCTTCAATTCTTATTTCGTCCATTTTTTTGACGGGAAGATTTAGCAATTTGGCCAGCCATTTTTTCTCTTTATCTTCATAAAGATCTAAATAAAAATTTTCTTCAAAATTGACATTTTCTTCTGCCGTTAGAAAAAAATCCCCGTCTTCCCATTCATCAAAATGATCAAACTTTTCATCCTCAGTTAAAAAAGGATATTTGGTTTTGATTTCGGCTATTGTTGTTAATTTGAAATTGAAAGTCTGCATTTTATTGGTATTGTTCGAAGTATTTTTTTGAATATCAAGATTACGTAATTCTAAATTGAAAATCAAACGATAGTCAGAAAAGTTGTATTTTTACCCGCGAAAAGATTTACAATTTGTATCTCACAAGAAAAACCTTGTTTTCTACATAAACCAAATAAGGTAACAGAATTTTAAATATCTTTGAACTATGAGCACAGAAATAAAACCAAAACATATCGGTCGAAATATCAGCCGTATTAGAGAACTGAGAGACATGAAGCAGGAAGCGCTTGCTTTTGCTATTGGTACAACACAGCAATCTATATCTATTATTGAAGGAAGTGAAAGTGTTGATGATGAAAAACTAAAAAAAATTGCAGAAGCTTTAGGTGTTCCCGCTGAAGTAATCAGAAATTTTTCTGAAGAAGCTGTTTTTAACATTATGGGAAATACTGCCGAAAATAGCTCTTCTGTTGTCAGTTTTGGATGCACTTTTAATCCATTAGATAAACTTCTTGAAACTATTGATAAAAATGAACAACTTTATGAAAGATTACTTCAAGCAGAAAAAGATAAAATAACTTATTTAGAAAAATTACTTAAAGAAAAATAATTACCAAAAAGATTTAACTCTAAGTAATGAAAAACCGAAGCTGGATTGGCTTCGGTTTTTTTATTAGACTGATTGATTAAACTGAAAAATTATGATTTTTCTTTACTCATATATTCTTCTAATTGATTTTTAGTTTTTGCAAAAACATGATCATCAGCGTAATGATATATATGATCATTTAATTCTTTCACGTTTTTTTTGTCAATAAAAATATGAT
>NZ_CAIJDE010000033.1 GCF_903819335.1 Flavobacterium panici
GCTTTTTAAAGCGATGATGAGAGTTTGTTGTTATATGGTAGCTTCTTTTGGGCTGTATCAATAAGTGATTAGCCCTGAGTATATTAAAAAATTTATCTCGCTGGCTTCGCTTAACATAACTTGTTTGTTTTTCCATAACGATCTTTTTTTTGTATCGCTATTTCAGGACAAGACATATATAGAAAATAAAAAACCTTGGTTATCGCCAAGGTTTTTTTTATGTCTTTTTTTGCCACAGATTAAAAGAATTAAAATGATTTTTTTATCTGAATGTTTTTAATCTCGCAAAGTCGCGAAGGCGCAAAGTTTCCCCATTTTTGTCATTTCGACGAAGGAGAAATCTCCACGAGAAGCTCGACAAAGATTAATTGTTGCAGAGTTACTTGCGGAGATTTCTCCTTCGTCGAAATGACAAATATTACTTTTAACTTTTTCTACACTTTACGAGGCTTCGACTTCGCTCAGCCTGACAAAGCAGTTCAAAAAACTTTGTGTCTTTGTGCCTTCGTAGCAAAAATAAATTAAGCCGGAATCTGTTGGCTTAAGCAATGCAGTGTCCCGAATCCCCAGATGAAATCTATACAACTTATTCCGATTACTTCTCTGTCTGGAAAACATTCTGAAAGTATATTTAAAGCTACACGATCGTTACTGTCATTAAATGTCGGCACTAAAACGCAATTATTTAAAATTAAGAAATTAGCATAACTTGCCGGTAATCTTAAATCTTCAAAATCTACACGTTTTGGCATTGGCAATGCTACAATAACCGGCGATTTTCCGTTTTCTAGTTTTGCGTTTTGTAAACGTTTCAAATTATCTTGTAAAGGTTTATAATTTGAATCGTTTTTATCCGTTTCAACAATAGTTACGATTGTATCTTCATTAACGAATCGGCATAAATCGTCGATGTGTCCGTGTGTATCATCACCTTCTATTCCATCTCCAAGCCAGATAACATTGGTAACTCCTAGATATTCTTTAAAAACAGCTTCGTAATCTTCTTTGGTAAAACCTTGATTTCTAACCTGAATTGTTGGATGCATTAAACATTCTTCAGAAGTCAATAAAGTTCCTTTTCCGTTTACATCAATTGCACCGCCTTCCACGATTACAGGTTTTCCTTTATATGTAACCTGAGTTAACGGCACATCAATAAAATCAGCCACTTTGCCCGGAACAAATTTATCCAATTGATAGTTTTTATATTTTGCCCAGCCGTTAAAGTTGAAATTTAAAGCTTCTCTTTTTGAACCATTTTTCACAATAATCGGCCCGGAATCACGCATCCAGCTTCTGTTTGTTTTATGGATTATATAGGAAACATTTTTAATATTAACACGAGCTCTTTCAAGCATTTCGGCTACTTTTTCTTTTAGCTTTTCATCGGCTACGACCAAAAAAACAGTTTCAAAAGTGGCTACTTTTTTAATAAATTCTACAAAAGCCCATTGAACTGCTTCATATTTTCCCGGCCAGTCGTTACCGTTATGCGGAAAACATAATACAATGCCTTGTTGTTTTTCCCACTCTGCTGGAAATCTTCTATTATTTGCTGCCATAAAAAAGTTCTAATTTTTAAAAGTGTACAAAGATAAGCATTCGTTAGGATTTTAAAACATCTGAATAAAAATCATGTATTATTTCACAAAGAATATCTTCCAAAAATTAAGTTAAAGATTAAATAATGAAGGCTTAATATTCGACCGGGATTGGCTAATTACATTTGGCAAAAACTAAAACACTAACAAATGAAAAAAGTAACTCTATCCTTATTAGCAGCTTTATTTTTAATGACTAGCTGTAATAACGATGAAAACTCTAACAACGAAGAACAAGAAGTTGTTGTAAATGAAAATCCTGCCACTTTTAAAGAAATTGGTTCAATTAAAATTGGAGATGCTGCTGCCGCTGAAATCTCTGCTTACTGCGAAAAAACAAAAAGACTTTTTACTGTAAATAACAGTGGAACGAATCAAATTGATGTTATTGATTTAGCTGATCCAACAAAACCGGTTAAAATTGGCAAAATTGATTTAGCTGCTTATGAAGGTGCTTCAAATAGTGTTTCTGTTTTTGATGGGAAACTGGCTGTTGCTTTAGAATCAACTACAAACAAACAAGGAAACGGAAAAGTTGTTGTTTTTAACACAAGCGATTACAGCTTAATAAAACAAGTTACAGTTGGTGCATTGCCAGATATGATTACATTTTCTGCTGACGGAAAATATATTATGACTGCTAATGAAGGTGAGCCAAATACTGATTATTCTCAAGATCCAAACGGAACTATTTCTATTATCGAAACTAGTAATTATACTGTTACAACTCTTGATTTTGCTTCTTTCAGCAGTCAGGCTGCGGCATTAGCTAAAGACGGATTCAGAATTTCTAAGTTTGCTAAAAGCTTTGCTCAGGATATTGAACCAGAATACATTACAATTTCTGATGATTCAAAAACGGCTTGGGTAACTTTGCAGGAAAACAATGGTGTTGCAAAAGTAGATTTGACTTCAAAAACTATTATTGCAATTTACCCTTTAGGATTAAAAGATTACAATACGGCAGAAAATGCTATTGATGTAAGTGATAGTGACGATAAAATTGCATTTAGCCCATGGAAAGTTAAAGGATTATATATGCCGGATGCTATCAGTCATTTTTCATCTAATAATGTTCCTTATTTTGTTACTGCTAATGAAGGTGATGCAAGAGAATATGATGCTTATACGGATATTAAACGTATGAAAAGCTTAAAGCTTGATGCAACGGTTTTTCCTGATGCTGCTACTTTAAAATTAGATGCTAATTTAGGAAGATTGAATCTTATTACTGATATGGGAGATACTGATGGTGATGGAGATTTAGATGAAATGGTAAGTTTTGGTGCAAGATCATTTTCTATCTGGAATGAAAACACTGGAAAAATTGTTTATGACAGTAAAAATGATGTTGACAAAAAAACGAATGAATTAGGAACTTACGATGACAAACGAAGCGATGATAAAGGTTCTGAGCCAGAAGCTGTAGTTGTTGCCAAAATGGGAAATCAGAATATTTTGTTTGTTGGTCTTGAAAGATCTGATGCTTTTATGACTTATGATGTTACAAATCCTGCTTCACCTCAATATTTACAAACTGTAAAAACGGGTGATGCTCCAGAAGGTGTACTTTTTATTCCTGCTTCAAAAAGTCCAACTAAAAGAAGTTTAGTTGTAGTGAGCAGCGAAGGCGATGGAACTATAAAAATATATCAGCCAGATTTAAAATAACCAGTATTTTAAAATTCAAAAAAGGGTGAAATTTAGATTTTACCCTTTTTTTTTGCTAAAAACAAAAGTTTAATTAATGTATTTTCAGATTCTTAGACAAAACAATGGGAATTATGTAAGACGGGATACAACACATTCCAAAAATGCCAGCCCTACTTTTGCTAAGAGTTTAAATAAAAGCCGAATTAAATTTTTTGATATTATGAAAAAGAAATTAGCATCTGTATCTCTTTTACTATTAGCCTTCGCTGCAAATGCACAAATGACTACAACGTCTACAACACCAAGTATTGAAAAGCCAGAATATAACAAATGGTCTATCGAATTAAATGGTGGTGTTAATAAACCAACAAGAGCCATGACTCCGGGATATGCTACTGAAAGCCTGAATTTGTTTCATGGTGATTTAGGTGTAAGATATATGTTTAATCCAAAGTTTGGTGTAAAGTTAGATGTTGGATACGATCAATTTACAGAAAAAGACAATACTCCTGATTTTGAAAGCCGATATGTACGTGCAAGTTTACAAGGGGTTATTAATGTTGGACGCGCCTTAAATTTTGAAACATGGACAAATACTATTGGGATTTTGGCTCATGGAGGTTTTGGAGTTTCGCAAATTAGTACTGAAACCGGTTTTGGCGGTCAGGATTATATGGCGCATGGAATCGCAGGTTTGACAGGACAAATTAAATTAAGTAACCGAGTTGCTTTGACTGGTGATCTTACCGGAATTATTAACGGAAGACAAAACTGGAATTTTGACGGAATGGGAAATACTACAACCGATTCTTTTGATGGTATTTTATTGAATGCATCTGTTGGTTTGACTTTCTACTTAGGTAAAAATGAAAAACATGCTGACTGGTATTCTGAAGAAAATGAAAGGCTAAATAAATTAGAAGACAGAGTTACTACTATTGAAACTGGTCTTATTGACAGTGATAAAGATGGTGTCGCTGATCTATATGATTTAGAACCAAATACAATTGCCGGAGTGGCTGTAAATACAAAAGGTCAATCTATTGACAATAATCAAAATGGTGTACCGGATGAATTGGAAAGCTATTTAGAGAAAACATACGGACAAAACGGTAAAGGTGCAACAAACAGCACTGTAGAAGAATTAATTAATGGAGGATATGTAAATGTTTATTTCGATTTTAATTCGTCTAAACCAACAAACGCTTCTTTATCTGGTGTTGATTTCTTAGTGAAATATCTAAAAAATAATCCTGGAAAATCTGCAGATATTGTGGGTTACGCTGACGAAATTGGAAAAACAAGCTACAATACTGAGTTGTCAAGAAAAAGAGCTGAAGCTGTGAAGAAAGTTGCTGTTAATGCGGGAATTGATGCTTCAAGATTGAATGTAATTGCGAACGGAGAAGATACTTCAGTAAACAAAAATTCAAAAGAGGCACGTCAAATCGTGAGAAGAGTTACTTTTCAGGTAAAGTAAATTATATATTACATTAAAAAAGGCGGTTTCAAATTATTGAAACCGCCTTTTTATTTTATATAAAGATAAATTATTTATCGATTGCTCTTTTTGTAATATCTCCAAAAGCATCAATTCTTCTATCTCTAAAGAATGGCCAGTTTTGACGAACATTTTCCTGTAAATCTAAGTCAACCTCAGCAATTAATATTTCTTCTTTATCGTGAGATGCCTGCGCTAATATTTCTCCTTGCGGGCCAGCAATAAATGATGCTCCCCAAAATTGGATTCCTTCTGTTCCTTCAAGATATTTTTCAAGACCAATTCGGTTTGCTGCCGCAACGAAAACACCATTTGCAACGGCGTGGCCTTTCATTACGTTCATCCATGCTCCGTATTGATTTTCTCCGTATTGTTCTTTTTCTTTTGGATGCCATCCAATTGCTGTTGGATAAAATAAAACCTCAGCACCTTTTAAAGCTGTAATACGAGCCGCTTCCGGATACCATTGATCCCAGCAGATTAATGTTCCAACCGTTCCTTTTTTAGTCTCGATTGCCTTGAAACCTAAATCACCTGGCGTAAAATAGAATTTTTCATAAAAGTGCGGATCGTCTGGAATGTGCATTTTACGGTATAAACCAGCTTCTGTACCATCTGTATCGATGATATAAGCGCTGTTATGGTAAATTCCTGCCATTCTTTTTTCGAAGAAAGGAACAATAATTACTACTCCAAGTTCTTTTGCCAATTCGCTAAAAGCAATAAATGAAGTGCTGTAAAGCGGTTCTGCTAATGCAAAATTGTCTACATCTTCGCTTTGGCAGAAATAATGACTGCTATATAATTCAGGAAGTAAGATAACTTCTGCGCCTTGACTTGCCGCATCTCTTACCCAGCTGATACATTTTTTTAAATTATTTTCGGCTACATCATTCAGGTTTAACTGAATTACCGATATTTTATATTTTCTTTTCGACATGACATAAAATTTAGAGTGCAAAAATAGTAAATTTTAAAGGAATGGCAAAAGCGCGGTATTTTATAATATAATTAAATGTGTAGATATCTTTAAATAAAAAACCATCTTACATCAACTTAAATTAAATTGCTGCAAGATGGTTTTTCAACCCAAAAATTCAGGTAAATTAATCGATAACTACTGACTTAGTTATGAATTCTGTTTCTGACTTTTTGAATTTGATAACATAAGTTCCTTTTGATGGTGCCAAAAAAGTATATGTTGTATGCAAAGCAGTAGGTGTTTGGTTTGGACAAGTTGTATTAGGATATTTTGCTTCTACCTGAAATCCTGTGTCCTTACCCAGTGATATATCAGCGATTCTATCAAATTGACCGCAAGCATTATCTACAATAAAAGATATTTCATAATTAATTTCGACATTTACTTTCCCTGTCGCAGGTCCGCTGATTGCCGTAACATTTGCTGCTCTAGAAGTAGTTTCGGTTGTTTCTTTACCATTATTATCGTCACTACTGCATGAAACCAAAGAAACAGATAAAAATAATACTGCTAAAACTGACTGTAATTTAAAAATCTTCATATAAAATTAATTAATTGTTTATTGTTATAAGATGAGGCTAAAGTACAAAGGTTGCTTGAAAAAATGCTAAATTTTTATAATTTCTTAAAAATAAAAACCATTTTACATCAGTTTAAAAATTAAACGTCTGCAAAATGGTTTTACCACCTAAAGTAATCAACTCAGAATTAGTCTATAACAACTGACTTAGTTATGAATTCTGTTTCTGATTTTTTGAATTTGATTTCAACAGTTCCTTTTGCAGTTGCTTTAAATTTATAAACTGTTTTTTTAGGATCTGGAACTTGCTGCGTGCAAACTCCTGTTGGATATTTCGCTATAACTTGTAATCCATTAACGGCTCCAATTTTTACTTCAGAAATTTTATCGAATTCTCCACAAGCATTATCAACAACGTAAGTTACTTCATAGCTTAATTCGTCATTCACTTTTCCTGTAGCTGGTCCACTAATTCCTGTAACTAATGCTGCTTTTGAGACTGAATCGTTTACTGTTTTCTCGTCGTCATCATTATTACATGAAACAAATGCAATTGACAAGAATAAAACTACTAAAACTAATTTTAATTTAAAACTTTTCATATAAAATAATAATTTAATGTTATAATATGAAGATGTGGGATAAATAAAATGGTTGCTTTAGCCGAATGTTAATTTGGAGAATAAAAAGAGTAAACTTTTGTAATTGAGAAACTTATCCGATAAAAATATTTTTAAAAAGAAGCATAATTTCTTATGAAAAACAAAAAAATCTCGTTTAGCCCCGATAGAAACGACATCCTTTTATGGTCTCGTTTTTTTACGAGACCATAAAAGACATAGTGGATAGCGGGACAATAGGTATTTTGAAAATTGATAATTCTGCTTCAAAAAAAAACACCGGTCTTTCGACTGGTGTTTCATAAATTATATGATGTTATTTTTAGACTATTGTTTTTTCTTTTTAAAAATCTTTTTAAAGACATTCACAAATCCTAAAACAACAAGCCCTAAAGCCAATCCAATTACAAATTCTTTTATAATGGAAGGAATCTTAATTTCTTCAGATAAATGATGGAAATATGGAATGTAGTGCACAAAAATACCTCCGGCAACTAATATCAAAGCTATTGTACCAATTACGGTTAGACTTTTAATAACTAATGGAAGTGCTTTAACTAAAATGTTCCCGATGAATTTTGATATGCTTTTTTCTCTTTTACTAAATTTAATAAGCTTATACCCTGCTTCATCCATTCTAACAATTAGGGCTACAATACCATAAACTCCTATAGTTGCGATTACTGCAATGATTGATGTTACGATAATTTGTTGTGTAATAGGCTTGCCTATTACAGTTCCCAGTGCTATAATTACGATTTCGACAGATAAGATAAAATCGGTTACGATTGCTGATTTTATTTTGCCTTTTTCGGCTTCTAAAATTTGTTCTTCTGTTAGAACTTCTTCGGTAATTCCTTCTGATTCCTCATGTTCATGAGGGAAAATAAATTCGTATATTTTTTCGGCTCCTTCATAAGCCAGGAAAAGTCCTCCAAGAACCAAAATTACAATGATTGCAACAGGAAAAAATGCACTTAATAGAAAAGCGACAGGCAAAATAATAATTTTGTTAAGGAGGGAACCTTTACTAATTGCCCACAATACAGGAAGCTCCCTTGATGAAGCAAACCCAGAAGCTTTCTCAGCATTAACTGCCAAGTCATCACCCAGAATACCAGCTGTTTTTTTTGCTGCAACTTTACTCATTACTGCAACATCGTCCATAATTGCTGCGATATCGTCTAATAGTACGAAAAAACCTGATGCCATTATATTTTGTCTTTGTTTAAATTTAGTTGTGCGAATTTAAGACTTTTTATGCTGATGTTTTTAATGATTTGATGGATTTAATTTTTAACTGCACTGACCTAATAATAGCCAGATAATTACAAATACGAGTATAGTTCCAAAACATCCGCCGCCTAATTTTTTCGCTCCATATCCGGCGATTAATCCTCTAAATATATTGTTCATGATAATTAAATTTTATGTTATAGTAAATTTGAGAATTAAATCAGAATTTCTGTTTATATGACTTTTGAAAAAAGTTTCATTATTCACGGATATAAAAAAACACCAGCCTTTCGACTGGTGTTTCCTCCTCAAAAAAATAATTAACCAAACAAATTATAGTACGGGTTGTGTTTGATTTCTAAAAACCAGCTTCCCGTCGAAAGCATCCAGTAAGATGATGCTGTCTGTTGTTATATTTCCTGCAAGAATTTCTTTTGACAATTGATTCAGAACTTCTCTCTGAACAATACGTTTTACAGGTCTTGCACCAAAATGCGGATCATATCCTTTGTCTGACAAGTAAGCGATTGCTTCTGGAGTTGCATCCATTGTAATTCCTTGCAATGCCAGCATTTTTGTAACGCTCTTTAATTGCAGGCTTACAATTTTTGAAATATTATCTACTGTAAGCGGCGTAAACATTACAATTTCATCTATACGATTTATAAATTCAGGACGAACGGTTTGTTTTAATAATCCTAAAACTTCATTTTTAGCAGCTTCTGTGGCAGCTTCAACGCTTCCTTTTAGGTTTTCAAATTTTTCCTGAATAATATGACTTCCCATATTAGATGTCATAATGATAATCGTGTTTTTGAAATCAGCAAGGCGGCCTTTATTATCAGTTAATCTACCTTCATCTAAAACCTGCAATAAAATATTGAACGTATCCGGATGTGCTTTTTCGATCTCATCTAACAAAATAACTGAATATGGTTTTCTACGAACAGCTTCAGTCAATTGACCACCTTCATCATAACCTACATATCCCGGAGGCGCACCAACTAAACGGCTCACGCTGTGACGTTCCTGATACTCGCTCATGTCAATACGAGTCATTGCATTTTCGTCATCAAAAAGATATTCTGCTAATGCTTTTGCCAGCTCTGTTTTACCAACTCCGGTTGTTCCTAAAAATAAGAATGTTCCAACAGGTTTTTTCATATCCTGCAAACCGGCGCGGCTTCTGCGAACGGCATCACTCACAGCTTCAATTGCTTCTTCCTGACCTACTACACGTTTGTGTAATTCATCTTCAAGATGCAATAGTTTTTCTCTTTCTGTCTGAAGCATTTTCATAACCGGAATTCCAGTCCATTTTGCTATAACTTCTGCAATATCTTCTCTTGTTACTTCTTCTTTAATTAAAGAATTACCTGATTGAAATTCCAATAATTGTTTTTGCAATGCTTCCTGACGTTCTTGTGCTTCTTTTATTTTTCCGTAACGAATTTCGGCTACTTTTCCGTAATCTCCATCACGTTCTGCACGTTCTGCTTCGTATTTAAAATCTTCGATTTCTAATTTTACAGCCTGAATTCCATCAACAATATCTTTTTCAGATTTCCATCTTGCGTAGATTTCGTTGCGCTCTTCTTTCAGGTTTGCCAAATCCATGTGCAGGATTTTCAGTTTGCTCTCTTCTTTCTCACGTTTAATGGCTTCTATCTCGATTTCCAACTGCATTATTCTACGATCCAAAACATCTAATTCCTCCGGTTTTGAATTGATTTCCATACGAAGTTTCGAAGCCGCTTCGTCCATTAAGTCAATCGCTTTATCCGGTAAAAAACGGTTTGTAATATAACGCTGCGAAAGTTCAACAGCGGCAATAATCGCCTCATCTTTAATTTGTACTTTATGGTGCGTTTCGTATTTCTCTTTAATTCCGCGTAAAATTGAAATCGCACTTTCCGTATCCGGTTCGTCGATTAGTACTTTTTGGAAACGTCTTTCAAGCGCTTTATCTTTTTCAAAATATTTTTGATATTCATCTAAAGTTGTAGCTCCAATTGCTCTCAACTCTCCACGGGCCAAAGCTGGTTTCAGGATATTAGCAGCATCCATTGCACCTTCACCTCCACCCGCGCCTACTAGCGTATGAATTTCATCAATAAACAAAACGATATCTCCTTCGGCAGCGGTAACTTCTTTTACAACTGATTTTAAACGTTCTTCAAATTCTCCTTTAAATTTTGCTCCGGCGATCAAAGCCCCCATATCTAATGAGAAAACGATTTTATCTTTTAGGTTTTCCGGAACGTCTCCATCAACAATTCTGTGCGCTAAACCTTCTGCAATTGCGGTTTTACCAACTCCGGGTTCACCAATAAGCATTGGATTATTTTTTGTTCTACGGGTCAAAATCTGCAATACACGACGAATTTCTTCATCACGGCCAATTACCGGATCCAGTTTTCCTGTACGCGCTAATTCATTTAAATTTTTAGCGTACTTATTTAATGAATTATAGGTTTCTTCGGCAGAAGCAGAAGTTACTCTTTCACCTTTACGTAATTCTTCGATTGCGGCTTTTAAACCTTTTCCGGTAACTCCCTGATCTTTTAAAATTTGAGATACTTTGCTTTTTGAATCAAAAATTGCCAAAATTAAATGTTCTATCGAAACGTATTCGTCGTTCATTTTTTGTGCAATGATTTCTGCTTCATTCAAAGCTTTGTTTGCATCTCTGGAAAGTAAAATGTCACCTCCTGAAACTTTTGGAAAACTCTGAATTGTACTGTCTAAAATTTGTAAAAACAAAGGCACATTTACGTTTAATTTCTTTAAAATAAACGGCGCGACGTTTTCATCAACTTCAAAAATTGCTTTGAAAATGTGTTCATTTTCAATTTGCTGCTGGCCATTTCGCTGCGCTAATTGCTGCGACAATTGAATGGCTTCCTGCGATTTAATAGTAAATTTATTTATGTTCATATTTTTTAAGATTTGATTGATTTTTGTTTTTAAATATTCGATTACATTAAAGTTACAACTTATTGAGGTACATTTTTAACTCAAAAGATTTAACTTTGTTTTCTAATATTCAAATTATATTCCACAGTAAAAACAAAGACAAAATGACGTAAAAAATCTGATTTTAATCAGTTTTAGATGTCAAAAAGTCATAAAACAAGCCAAATATGAGTTTTTTAAATTCAATCTTCGGAAGTTCTGAGAATTCAGATGCTCCAAAAAGTAAAGTTAATTGGACTGAATTGACCGATATTCATCAATTAATGGAAATCGAAGCCATATCTAATGAAAAACCTGTTGTAATTTTTAAACACAGTACAAGATGCAGTATCAGCCGTATGGCATTGAAACAATTTGAGAGAGAGTTTGATCTTGAAGAAGTTGTTGATGCTTATTTTCTTGATCTAATTGCACATAGAGATATTTCTAATGAAATTGCAAGTAAATTTGGGGTTTACCATGAATCGCCGCAATTAATTTTAATCAAAAACGGAAAAGCAGTTTACAATGTTTCTCACAGTGATATCGATGCTGAAGCTTTGAAAAGTAAAGTATAGTTTTTGCCACAGATTAAAAGGATTAAAATGATTCTTTTTTAGCCACGAATTACACAAATTTTCACGAATTGATTTGTGTAAATTTGTGTAATTCGTGGCGACTTGACAAAGATTAGAAAATCATTTTAATCTTTATAATCTGTGGCAAACCTAATTTAAAAGCTTTCTCCAGATCCGCCGCCGCTAAATCCTCCTCCTCCAAAATCCATTGGCGACTCCGTTTTAACTTCTGGTTTCATGCCAAAAGTTGAAGCAACAATTAAAGCCTGAGCATTTAAAATTGCTGTTGAATGATTGATTCTGTCTGGTTTAAAAGTTAATCCGGATTCTTTATTTTTTAATTTTTGTATGGAGAAATAAGCAATTACAAACATCACTAATCCGCCAATAGTCAATGCAGCTTCAATTGGTAAAACCGAATAATAAAATCGAATGGTAAAAACAGTAAAAGCTATTGCTCCAAAACTTATCCAAAGCATGACTCTGTCTTTCGTTTTTAAAGCCTGAACCAAATATACAACTGGAACTATAAACGTAAATGCGTAAAAGAAATAAGCAAACGGAATATCCTGTCCGGGCTGAACATCAATTCCTAAAAGTTCTGCAGAAAGTTCTCTTACAACCAAATAATTACAGGAAAGATAAAACAGAATTAAACAGAAACTATTGGCTAATAAAAGTCCGTTGTAATAGTAAACTTCTTTTAAATTCTTGATCTTTTGTTTTGTAAAAAAATAAAATCCTGCTGAAGCCAGCATTGCCACAAAAGGTAAAATTGTTTTACCAATATCTCCAATTTCAAACAGACCGAAAAATAAAACTGCTGAACCTGCCAAGCAAAAAACAAGCATAGAAAGTAGATGCAGGTATCTTTTATAGGTTAAAAAAGAAGCAATGGCAACAAAAATAGCGGGAGTTAATCCAGTTTCAAAATCTTCTGTAAGTATAAAAACTGCTCCGCCTACATTTAAAAGTATTCCTAAAATAAAAGCATCGTCTAAGCCGTGTCTGTAATATTTGCTATTCGACAAAAATTCAGCACCTGCAATACCAACACCTGCAAAAAGAAAGCAACAAATTTTAAAAAAAGATTCCGCGCCTGATAATGCAATTAAAGAGATAAAGCTGCAAATCGATGAATATAGAAATGATCCCAGCAGAAAAAATCCTAAACGAACTAAAATGTTATTTTGGATTTTGAAAGATGGTAATTGATTTCTAATTATTTTTTTTTGCTCTTTACTTATAAACCCTCCGCTTTCAAGGGAATCAGCTTCTTGAGTTAAAAATAAATTATTTAGTAAATTTTTATCGTGTACTATCATTCGGCTATTTCTTTATTGAAGTTTTTAATCAGTTTTATAAACAATACTATCGAGCCAATAAAATAAACTGGTAATATCATTATAAATAATACCCATATATCGCCAAAATCAATATGTTCGAAAATTCTAAATATGAAAATATTAATGCCAATGTAGGCGTAAACAATCATAAAAATGTATAGTGAAATCGCTTTGAGCTGATGGCTTATTTTATAAAAATAAACAGATGAACCTGCTAAAATTAAAGAGAAAAGAAGCCATATAATATCTTCACTAACCATATTGCTTATTGATGCAATACTTATAATATGCAAAGCAAATGTGAGATAGACAAGCGCAAAATGTGTTTTTAAATTAATTCTAAAACTATAAACTGTCCATAGAATCAATAAAAATCCAAGCATAATTGCAGAATAACTCAAACTTTGATTGTCATAAAAGTTATTATTGCTGTTAAAAATATCCTGAGGCGTTACCGAAAGTCCAACGTAAGCTGCCAAACCTGTAACGGCAATCGTAAGAACACTTTTATTATCAAAATAATAAGCACAAAAGAAACTGACAATTGTGGGAACTAAAGTCGCTAAACCATAATGTGTTCCAAATACTTCATATTGAAACTGAAGATATCCTATAAAAATACAGGTGAGAACATTTGCTGTTAAAACTATATATTCCAGAAAATGACTTTCTGTTGTGGTTTCTGTTTTTTGAAAACCTTTGGAATTTTTAAAACAGTAATAAAAACAACCACAAATAAGAACAAACAAAATCGCCAGAAGTGCAATATGTCCAATGCTGTCAATATTGTCATAAATAAGAATTCCAATTCCGGATGTGAACATTAAAACCGAAATCGAAAGTAACAGTTTTAATTCGACATTAAGCGAGAAAATATTGAGGCTTCGATATTCTTTTATTTCCTGAAACTGATTTTCGGTAATTAAGTTTTTCTCAAAAAGACCTTGAGATGCCTGTTCGTCAAATTGCGTCATGTTTTTATTTTAAAAATGATCAATTCTCAAATTTAGAGAATTAGGTCGAATTTTCTTAAGTTTCAAAAATATATTTGAAGAAATAAAAAAACCGATCTGTATTAGCTGCAAATCGGTTTCATATTATTCTGGAAATAAGCTTTTAGAAAGCGGCTTTCATTTTATTTTTAATCGCATCAAGGCATAAGTTATTAATACTTCCTTCGTGCGTGTGTTTTGTTTGTTTTGGGGATTTGTATGTTCCCGCTTCTAATTGTTCAGCAACTGCTTTATAAGCATCTCTAAACGGCATTCCTTCAACCACCATTTCGTTTAAAGTATCTACTGTAAACAAATAATCGTATTTTTTATCTTCTAAAATATGATCTTTAACCGTAATATCTTTAATCGAAAATATAGCAATATCCAGACAAGATTTTAAAGTTTGAATTGCAGGAAACAAACCTTCTTTTAAAAGCTGTAAATCTCTGTGATATCCGCTTGGAAGATTATTTGTGATTAAAGTGATTTCGTATGGAAGCGCCTGAATTTTATTGCATTTCCCTCTAATTAATTCGAAAACATCCGGATTCTTTTTATGAGGCATAATACTTGAGCCTGTTGTAAGATGTGCCGGAAGACCAATAAAATCAAAGTTCTGGCTCATATACAAGCAAACGTCCATTGCAAATTTTGACAATGTTCCTGCAACGCTTGTCATGGCAAAAGCAACTGTTTTCTCTGCTTTTCCACGGCTCATTTGTGCTGCAACGGCATTGTATTTTAAGGTTTCAAAACCTAATTCTTGTGTTGTAAATGTTCTGTTGATTGGAAACGAACTTCCGTAACCTGCCGCAGATCCTAACGGGTTCTGGTCTACAATTTTTGAAGCGGCGTTCAACATTGTAATATCATCAATCAGACTTTCAGCATAAGCAGAAAACCACATTCCGAATGAAGATGGCATCGCGATTTGTAAATGTGTATAGCCCGGCAATAATACATTTTGATGCTTTTCTGCTGATTCCATCAACAGATCAAAAAGTGTTTTTACTTGTTCTTTAATCGCTTTTAATTCGTCTTTTAAATACAAATGAACGTCTACTAAAACCTGATCGTTACGAGAACGTGCGGTGTGGATTTTTTTTCCTGCATCGCCTAATTTTACCGTTAGAAGATATTCTATTTTAGAATGTACGTCTTCGAAACTGTCTTCGATTTCGAAATTTCCAACTACAATATCAGCTATGATTTCGTTTAATGCATCAACTAACGAAGTTGTTTCTTCTGTTGTCAATAAACCAATCTGACCTAACATTTTAGCATGTGCGATTGAACCTAAAGCATCGTATTTTGCCAAAACTAAATCCAGTTCACGGTCGTTTCCAACGGTAAATTGTTCGATTTGTTTATCTGTTGGTATTCCTTTTTCCCAAAGTTTCATAAGATGTATGTTTTTTGTTTCACAGAGATACTCAAAGTAAGCTCAGAGATTCACAAAGTTTCTTTTTTTACGTAATGTTTCTCAATTCCTGAGAGTCCTAGCCCCGATAGTAGTGGAAATCCTTTTTCTGGCTTCTTTAGCCAGGAAAAGATTGGAACGGATAGCGGGATTAGCTCCTAAATCCTTCGACTACGCTCAGGATGACAATTATAATTTAAAAAAATCAGTTAGTATTTTGATATATAAATCGACTCCTTCTTCAATTTCATTTACAAAAATAAATTCGTCTGCTGAATGTGACCGCAAAGTTTCTCCAGGCCCTAATTTTAAAGACTGACAACTCAAAACCGACTGATCGGAAAGTGTCGGCGAACCATAAGTTGTTCTTCCCAAAGCAATTCCCGCCTGAACCAAACCGTGTGAAACTGGAATTGACGATGCGTTTAAATGCATGGATCTTGGCGTTACTTCGGCATTTACATTTGCTTTTACAACTTCCAAAATTTCAGCATTTGTGTAACGATCTGTTACGCGGATATCAACCACTAAATCACATTCTGAAGGTACTACATTATGTTGTTTTCCTGCACTGATTTGTGTTACGGTCATTTTTACAGGACCTAAAACGTCTGAGATTTTGTCGAATTTATAGTTTTTAAACCATTCCATTACGGGAATTGATTTGTATATTGAATTATCATCGTTTTGGTGTGCGGCGTGGCTTGCAGTTCCTTTTACTTTTACGTCAAGAACTAATAATCCTTTTTCTGCAACGGCTAATTGCATTAATGTTGGTTCTCCAACAATGGCGCAGTCTAATTCCGGTAAATGCTTTAAAACACTATTTAATCCATTTTTTCCGCTGCTTTCTTCTTCGGCGGAAGCCACAATTACAATATTATGTGATAAGTTTTGATTTTCGTAAAAATGAACGAATGTTGCCAATAATGAAACTAGGCATCCTCCGGCATCATTACTTCCTAAACCAAATAATTTACCGTCGTTTTCGATTGCTTTAAACGGATCATTAGTATAAGCTTGATTGGGTCTTACAGTATCGTGATGTGAATTTAGTAAAAGTGTTGGTTTGTTTTCGTCGAAATACTTGTTGAAAGCCCACACATTATTGTTTTCTCTTTTGAAAGGAATCTCGTTTTGATTGAACCAATTTTCGATTAACAAAGCCGTTTGGTCTTCTTCACTTGAAAATGAAGGGGTTTCGATTAAGCTTTTTAATAAACTAATTGCTTCCTGGGTAAGCGTATTTATACTTTTCATAAGTTTGGTTTCTTTGCCACGAAGGCGCGAAGTCACAAAGTTTTTAATAAAAATCGTGACATTTTTGATTTGCGCAAATTTCTAAAATTAAATTTTAAAAGCACTGCGCAGTGCTGTTTTTTTGCCACTAATTACACGAATTTTCACAAATTATTTTTTTGGTAACAGATTTAAAATCAAAATAAACTTTTTAATGTAAGTCTAAAATTATTTTCTCTTTTAAAAGAAAAAATTAGAGTCAATTCATGGCAACATCTTTTATAATGAAATCGTTGTATGCAGAATATCTGGATTTTGGAGCATTTTATGATGCCCAATTTTGATTTTCTGTACTCCTCTTGATAAACTATTGAAACAGTTATCCAGTTTTGGAATCATTCCGGAATGGATTACTTTTTCTTCTTTTAGTTTATTGTATAAGGCTTCGTTGATTTCTATTATTACAGATGAATCGTCTTCTGAGTCTTGTAAAACGCCTTGTTTTTCAAAACAATATGTCAACGTAACATCAAAAACTTCAGATAATGCAATTGATAATTCGCTTGCAATTGTATCTGCATTTGTGTTTAATAATTGTCCGTTTTTATCGTGCGTAATTGCACAGAAAACAGGAACAACGCCTGCTTCTAATAAAGTTGCCAGTAATTTAGTGTTTACTTGTTTTACATCGCCTACAAATCCGTAATCGATTGTCGGGTGATTTCGTTTTGTGGACTGAATTAAATTTCCGTCAGCTCCAGAAAAACCAATTGCATTATTATCTTTTGCCTGCAATTGTGCAACAATATGCTTGTTGATTTGTCCTGCGTAAATCATTACCACAACATCAAGCATTGGAGCATCTGTAATTCGGCGTCCGTCAATCATTTGCGGAACCAAACCAATGCTCTGCGCCATTTTTGTAGCCGATTTTCCTCCGCCGTGAACTAAAACTTTATAGCCTTCAATTTTAGAAAAATCGGTTAAGAATTGTTCTAATTCTGCTGGATTGTCGATGATGTTTCCACCTATTTTTATTACTGATACTTTCATAAGATTCTAAGGTTCTGAGATTCTAAGATACTAAGTTTTTTCTGCGCAAAGTTTCTTAGCATCTTAGTAGCTTAGAATCTTAGCAACTTTAAAAAAATTATATTTTTTTAAGAATCTTTTGTAAAACTAATTGTGCTGAATACGTTCTATTATTAGCTTGTTCGATTACGATTGAATTTTCCCCGTCTAAAACTTCGTCGCTTACAATTACGTTACGACGAACTGGAAGACAGTGCATGAATTTTCCGTTGTTGGTTAAAGCCATTTTTTCGGCTGTAACTGTCCAGTTTGGATCGCTGTTGGTTACTTTTCCGTAATCGTTGAAATTACTCCAGTTTTTTACATAAACGAAATCAGCATTTTCAAAAGCTTTGTTTTGATCGTATTCGATTTTGCTGTCTTTTGTTATTTCCGGACTTAGTTCGTAACCTTCCGGGTGTGTGATTACAAAATCCATGTCTTTTTGCATTTGCATCATTTCTACGAATGAATTCGCAACCGCCTGAGGCAAAGCTTTTGGATGTGGCGCCCAAGAAAGTACTACTTTGGGTTTGTGTTTCGTTTTGTGTTCTTCCATCGTAATAGCATCTGCTAAAGACTGTAATGGATGACGAACAGCACTTTCCATGTTTACAATTGGCACTGTTGCGTATTTCAAAAATCCTGAAATTACTGTTTCCTGATAATCTTTTTCTTTATCAACTAAACCTGCAAAAGCACGGATTGCGATGATATCACAATATTGCGAAACTACTTCTGCCGCCTCTTTAATGTGTTCAGATGCGCCAGAATTCATCACGGCTCCATCTTCGAATTCTAATGTCCATCCTTCGTTGGTAAAATTCATTACCATAACGTTCATTCCTAAGTTTAAAGCCGCTTTTTGAGTACTCAAACGCGTTCTTAAACTCGGATTGAAGAATAACATTCCTAAGGTTTTGTTTTTACCTAATTTTTTATTTTTAAGCGGCTCTTTTTTGATCTTGATCGCACTTTTTACCCATTTTGATAATGAGTCTATGTCTTTTATTGAAATATAATTCATGTCTTTTTTGTTTAATTTAGATAATATGATAATTAGAAAATTGGATAATTGTGCATTATCTGATTAACTAATTTTCTAATTGACTCATTAGATTATTTTCGTAAACGGAATTTCGTCCTTTAATGCTTTTAGAATAAAATTATCATTTAATCCATTTACGATCCAGGTTTCTATATTTGCTGCTTTTGCAATTCCAGCTGCTTCTATTTTAGACTGCATTCCTCCTGTTCCGTGTGATGATTTTGATTCGCCGATTTCTTTTTCAAGCGTTTTTAAATCATTAACTAATTTTATCGTTTCCGGAATCTCATCGTGAATAGAATCTTTCGTATAAATTCCGTTTGTATTGGTTGCAATAATCAGAATATCAACATTTAAAAGAACCGCCGTTAAAGCAGCTAATTTGTCATTATCTCCAAACCGAATCTCATCTGTGGCAACGGTATCGTTTTCATTGATAATCGGAATGTAATTGTTTTTAACCAATACATTAATGGTATTTACAATGTTCTTTTTTGTCTGCTCTTTTTCAAAATCAGAATAAGAAAGTAAACACTGCGAAGTATTCAATCCTAAATCCTTAAAGTTTTCATTGTAAATCCGCATTAAATGTGGCTGTCCGATTGAAGCCAAAGCTTGCTTTACAAAAACATCTTTATCTTGATTATCCAGTTTTACAAATTGCTTCGCTGCCGCAATTGCTCCTGAACTTACGATGATAAACTCATATTCTTCGTTTAAAGCCGCAATCTGTATTCCGAGGTCTTCAATCTTTCCCCGCGAAATATGATTGGTTTCTTTGGTTAAAGTATTACTTCCTATTTTTAATAAAATCCGTTTTTTTGCCATGTCTTTTGTTTTTGCCACGAAGGCGCTAAGGCACTAAGTTATTTTTAACGCAAAGGCGCAAGGTTTTTTTTATATTTTTTTTGTTTACAAACGCTAAGTTAGCAAAGCTTTATATATAGTTAAATTCCAAAAAATAAATTCCAAATTCCAATAATCTGAAATCAAAAATCGTTAATCATCAATCTAAAATCTGAACTCTAAAATCTAAAATTATCGTATCTGCCCTTCTCCGTACACGTACCATTTATTGGTTACGAGATGTTGAAGGCCTATTGGTCCTCTTTGATGCAATTTATCTGTGCTTATCGCTAATTCTCCTCCTAAACCAAATTGACCGCCATCTGTGAATCTTGTTGATGCATTTTGGTAAACTGCGGCTGCGTCTATCACTTCCATAAATTGCTGAGCAGCTTCGTTATCTCTTGAAATAATTGCTGCCGAATGTCCACCGCAATATTTATTGATCATTTCGATCGCATTTTCCTGAGAATCGATGGTCCCAATTACGATTTTATAATCTAAAAATTCTTCGTACCAAATATCTTCGTTTTGAAGTGTTTTGGTATTTTCGAAATTTGCTAAAGATTTATCTACAATAACTTCCACTTTTGCTTCAATTAAAGCTTCAATCAACATTGCTGTGAAACCTTCAAAATTTGGTAGTTTAGAATCTATTAAAACTTTATCCAAAGCATTACAGGCCGAAATTTTAGCAGTTTTAGCATTTAGAATTACTTTTAAAGCTAAATCTGTATCTGCTTTTTCATGAACGTAAACAAAATTATTTCCTCGTCCGCTTACAATTACGGGACAAGTGGCGTGTGCTTTTACAAACTCAATTAATTTTTCTCCGCCCCTTGGAACTATTAAATCGACTTTTTGATTTGGTTTTTCTAAAAAAGCCTGCGTTTCTGTTCTGTTATAATTCAGATATTCAACCCAGTCTTTTGAAACTCCGTTTTCTTCTAAAGCTTTGTGCCAAAGACTTACGATTTTCAAATTTGATTTTAAAGATTCTTTTCCTCCTTTTAATAAAATCTTGTTTCCGGATTTAAAAGCGATTCCACCAGCTTCTATTGTAACATCTG
The DNA here is from genome assembly GCF_903819335.1 of Flavobacterium panici. Lineage (GTDB taxonomy): Bacteria > Bacteroidota > Bacteroidia > Flavobacteriales > Flavobacteriaceae > Flavobacterium > Flavobacterium panici. The sequence goes on from NZ_CAIJDE010000033.1 coordinate 20,682, forward strand.
GACGAGATTCATAAATGATTAAAATCGTTCCGAAAGCGGCTGTTTTATTTATGACTTTTATTCCATTATCATGAGTAAAATGAAAACGCTCAACGCCAACGGGATCTTCTTGTGAAGCCAATTGGTTTAATGATAAAATCATTTCGTCGACTTTTTTATCATCTACTTTTAGGCGTTCTTCCATCGCTAAATCGGAACCGTCGTAATCGGCAAGATCTTCCTGATTGGTCAAGATAATCTGACTCCGCTCCTGCTCGACCATCTTTGCCATAGATCGCAAAACCAGATTGCGTTTTTCAATTGATAATGGATTCATAATTATAGTTGGTAGTTTTTAGAAATTATTATTAAACAATCTACTTAACATTATTAAGAGCAGGATTATTTTTATCCTCCAATGACCAAATACCTTTCTTATCTGTTTTTGCATAATATTGAATCTGATCAACAAATCCATTCCTAAGCTGTTTCTCATTTATCCATGCAAGCCCATTAGCTATTAAATCTTCATATACTGATTTATTATCACCATACATCAGCCATGCATAAACTTTATTGCTTTCCCTACTGTTTACTCTAACCAAGACTTCTAAATTTAAATATTCTTTCGATAAAAATTCATTTGTTTCTTTATAGAATAACTGTTTTATTGAAGGTGTCTTAACTCCAGCCAAATAAACTTTATGGAGTTTATTTTTTTTATCTTTAATAAGAATGACATTATTTTCAAGTATTTTAACAACTTTACCTTTGTATTGATCTTGAGCAATTGACTTAGCTGAAAATAAAACAAAAATCAGTGTAATGATAATTTTCTTCATTTTGGTGTTTTTAATTAAAATACCTTTAACATTATTAGGCTTTAAGTTCTTCCAAACTTTCTTTTAAAGCTTTTACAAACGTATCAATATCAGCTTTTTTCACAGTTAATGGAGGTAAAATTCTAAGCAGATTTTTGTTGTTTGCGCTTCCTGTAAAAATGTGTTTTTCGATGATTAATTTCTTTCTTAAAGCGGCAACATCAAAATCAAATTCTACTCCAAGCATTAATCCTTTTCCTTTTACTTGTTTAATGCCTTCAACTTCTTTGATTTTCTCTAAGAAATATTCATAAACTTCATTTACATTTTTTTGTAAATCAAGTTTTTCAATTACATCAAGAACTGCAATTCCTGCCGCACAAGATAAATGGCTTCCGCCGAAAGTTGTCCCTAATAATCCGAAACTTGCTTCGAATTTTGGAGAAATTAAAATCGCCCCAACCGGAAATCCGTTCCCCATTCCTTTTGCTACTGAAATAATATCAGCGTTGATTCCGTGATGTTGAAACGCAAAGAATTTCCCGCTTCTTCCATATCCTGATTGTACTTCATCTAAAATCAAAACAACATCGTGTTTTTTACATGCTTTTTCTAGCGCTTGAAAAAATTCAGTTGTTCCCTGGTCTAAACCTCCAACTCCCTGAATTCCTTCGATAATTACTGCTGTAACATCGCCTTTAGCCAATTCAGCTTCAACTAAATCGATTTGATTTAAAGGTAAAAAAGTAACTTCCTGCTGTGCATTTAATGGCGCAACAATCTTTTTGTTATCTGTAACGGCAACTGCCGCAGAAGTTCTTCCGTGGAAAGAATTATCAAAAGCAACGACTCTTGATTTTCCGTTATGGAAAGACGCTAATTTTAAAGCATTTTCATTGGCTTCGGCACCAGAACTGCATAAAAATAATTCGTAATCTTCTAAACCAGAAAGTTTTCCTAATTTCTGTGCTAATTCAACCTGTAAAGGATTCTGAATCGCATTCGAATAAAATCCTAAATGGTCTAATTGATTCTTCAATTTTGCTACATAATCCGGCTGTGTGTGTCCGATAGAAATCACACCATGTCCACTGTATAAATCTAAATATTCTACTCCTTTATCATCAATAATGGTACAATCGACTGCTTTTACTGGAGTTATGTTGTATAATGGGTAAACGTTGAATAAGTTCATTTTTGTTTTTTGTTTATTTTGTTTCAGGTTTCAAGTTTCAGGTTACGTACAGAACGTGAAACCTGAAACTTAAAACTTGAAACTATTATTAAAATCCGCTTGGTCTCAAATTTAAACCTGTCGTTTCTTCTAAACCGAACATTAAATTCATGTTTTGAATTGCTTGTCCTGAAGCACCTTTGGTTAAATTATCTATAATTGATGTTATGAGAACCCGGTTTCCTTTTTTCAATAAACTAATGATACATTTGTTCGTTTGCACCACTTGTTTCAGGTTAATGTTTGTTGTAGTAATGGTTACAAAAGTTTCATTTTTATAGAAATCATCGTATTTCTCTACTAATTGTTCCAAACTATCATCACATAATGTATATAAAGTTGCAAAAATTCCTCTTGGAAAATCTCCTCTGTTCGGAATAAAAAGCAACTCGCTTTCGAAATCGTCCTGCAGCTGAACCAAACTTTCTGAAATTTCACCTAAATGCTGGTGTTCAAAAGCTTTATAATGCGACATATTGTTGTTTCTCCAGCTGAAATGAGACGTTTCTGAAAGTCCAACTCCTGCACCAGTACTTCCGGTTGTAGCATTAATATGAACATCATTATTTAGCATATTATGTTCTGCTAATGGCAACAAAGCCAATTGTATAGCTGTTGCAAAACAACCTGGATTTGCAACGTAATTTGCTTTTTTAATTTCTGCTTTGTTCAATTCAGGCAATCCGTAAACAAAATCTTTTCCTTGAAAATGGGCATCTTTATTCAATCTAAAATCATTTCCTAAATCGATAATTTTAGTGTGGTTTGCAAATGCGTTTTGCTGCAAAAACGAAATTGATTTTCCGTGACCTAAACATAAAAATACCACATTTACGTCAGGATTTATTATATCCGTAAAATTCATTTCGATATCACCCATCAAATCGTGGTGCGCCACAGAAAGTGGTTTTCCAGCATTTGTTGTACTGTAAACAAAATCGATGTTTACTTTTGGATGATACATTAAAATTCTGATGAGTTCTCCGGCTGTGTAACCCGAACCACCAATTATTCCGACATTAATCATAATTTTATTTTTTTAGATTCTCGAGAGAAACTTTTATTTTTAATCCTCAACAATATTGAACTTAACGGATACAAATTTTATTGATTTTATTATTCCTACATTAATATTATGAGGTTCTTCAACATTATAAATCTCTGTAAAACTTGAATTTGCTGCAATTTCAATATATGGAGGAACTCTTTTTATCGGAGTTAGTATTAACCCATCAGAATTTATTGTGATGTTAGAAACTCCTTTAATTGCAACATTATTCGGATTTGTATACTTAATTTCATAGTGAAGTTTAGACGAATTATTTCCTGTATCAGATGTATATTCAAATAATAAAACTTCAGAGGTAATGTCTTTTAAAGTTTCTTTTTCAGTTTTTTTGTCATTATCACTTTCGCATGCAAAAAATAATAGAAGAAATGGAAGTAAAAAGAATATTTTTGTTTTCATAAATTAAATTTTATTATTTAAATATAAACGATAACAACTAATTAGTCATGATCTAATTGATTTACAGATGAAAATATGTTTTGTGCATTTCCAAGAATCTTAATAAATCCTTTTGCATCATCAGATGTCCATGCATTGTTCATTTCTCCGTATTGACCAAAACCTGTGTTCATCAAATCATTTTTAGATTCGATTCCGTCAAGTGAAAAATGATATGGTTTTAATGAAACCGTTACAGTTCCATTTACTGTTTTTTGTGTGTCTTGCAGGAAAGTTTCAATGTTTCTCATCACCGGATCTAAGAACTGACCTTCGTGAAATAACATTCCGTACCAGTTTCCTAGTTGTTCTTTCCAGTATTGCTGCCATTTCCCAAGAGTATGTTTCTCTAATAAATGGTGCGCTTTGATAATAATTAACGGTGCAGCTGCTTCAAAACCCACTCTTCCTTTAATTCCAATAATAGTATCTCCAACGTGAATATCTCTACCAATTGCGTAAGCATTCGCCAGTTTTTCAAGAGCAACAATATTATTTGATGGTTTATCTGTTTTTCCGTTTATTCCAACTAATTCCCCTTGCTCAAAATGCAACGTTACTTTTTCTTCGCCTTCTTTTTTCAATTGAGATGGATAAGCTTCACTTGGCAATGGCTGACCAGAAGTTAAAGTTTCCTTTCCTCCTACGCTTGTTCCCCAAAGTCCTTTATTGATAGAATATTGTGCTTTTTCCCAAGAATAGTGAACTCCGTTTTTAGATAAATAATCTACTTCTTCTTGTCTTGAAAGTTTTAAATCTCTAATTGGTGTAATGATTTCGATTTCCGGCGCAATGGTTTGGAAAATTAAATCAAAACGAATTTGATCATTTCCTGCACCTGTACTTCCGTGTGCGATAGCGCTTGCTCCTACTTTTTTAGCATATTTTATAGCTTCAATTGCTTGAAAAACACGTTCTGCACTTACTGATAATGGATATGTATTATTTTTTAATACGTTTCCGAAAATCAAATATTTTATAGCTTTATCATAATATTTATCTACGATGGTAAGGTTTGCGTGTTGTGCGCTTCCTAATTCGTAAGCTCTTTTTTCAATGGCTGATAATTCTTCTGCGTCAAATCCTCCTGTATCTACCAATACAGTGTGAACTTCGTATCCTTTTTCATTTTTTAAATATTTCAAACAATACGAGGTATCTAATCCTCCGCTATAAGCTAATACTACTTTTTTCATTTTTTATAATTTTGGCCAATACTTTCGTATTTAGCAGTTTGAGATTTCTTTTTGGTTAAATTTTAAATAAAAAAACAAATGACAATATTTTGTTTAAAAATAAAGCCTGTTTAATTTTTTTAAGTCTGCTTAAAACAGCCTCGTTAAAAGGATGTCTTGGCGGCGTTTTTTGTTTTTCTTTTGGGTCGTATAGCATTCCTGTGCAAAGACACATTTTGTTTTCTTTGCTTTGCAGGATTTGATAATTGGTACAAGTTTTACAACCTGACCAAAAACTTGGATCTGTCGTTAATTCTGAGAAAGGAACGGGTTTATAACCTAATTCAGAATTGATTTTCATAACTGCCAAACCAGTTGTGATTCCGAATATTTTAGCGTCTGGATATCTCTTCAAAGAGTAATCAAAAACTTTAGATTTTATCTTTTTTGCTAATCCTAAACTTCTGTAGTCAGGATGAACGATTAATCCGGAATGTGCCACAAATTTTCCGTGCTGCCAGCTTTCGATATAACAAAAACCTGCAAATTTTCCGTCTGCCAGAGCAATCATTGCATCACCATTCGACATTTTTTTCTGAATATACTCAGGAGTTCTTTTAGCAATCCCCGTACCTCTTAACAAGGCAGATGATTCTATCGTATCGCAAATTTCCTGTGCGAATTTGAAGTGTTCTTCCTGGGTAACAACAATAGAGATCTTCATTTCAATAATTGAAGTTAGAGTTAAAAATTAAAGCATATTGTTTAGTTTGAAATCCAGAATTGAATCCAATAAAATTAAGCAAAATAGAAGTAACATCTTCAAAATCAAAAAGTTGATTAAGAAAGTTTACAAAATAATAAATACTTTTAGGATATGTTTGTCCAATGGACAAATTATGTGATTTCAAAATGAAAAATGGATATGAATAAATATACGGCTATAAAACTCAGTGAATACTATAGAGATAGTATCCGTACTTCGGGAGAAGTAATCGGTGAGTTTGTCCGTGACAAAGAAGTTGTATGTAAACTTATTTTATTCATCGGTGCAAAAGTACATTATTTTTTTATTCACAAAACAAAAAATCAAAATTCTAACATTTTTTTAATGAAAAGTTATTTTTTTGAAAGATGCTAAGGTTCTAAGTTGCTAAGATTCTAAGATTTTAAATTCGTGCACGCAAACTTGAAACTTGAAACTTAAAACTTGAAACAAAAACAAAACCCGATAGCTATAATAACTATCGGGTTTTTAAATACTTCTATTTTTGAATTATTACTTTTTCGTAAATGGAATAACTTGTCCATTATCTATAAGTGTCATATCGAAACCTGTTTTGGCTTCGTTGAATTTAAATTTCAATCCTGCTCTTTTTGATTCAAAAGTATCTTTTTCACCTGCAACAGGAGTTAAAGTAAATTTTGGATAGTTTGGAAGTTCTGCATTTAAAACGCTGTTTTTCTCTGTCAATTCTATTGTTAAAGGTGATTTTACAGTAACATAATTCCCTACATAACCATCTAAAATAATATCCTTTTCAACTTTTCCCTTTCCCGCTGTCCACACATTATTACTGTCGTTATAATCCGGGAAAGCATGATCTGGATCAAGTGTAATGCTTTCAATTTCTTCTGTTGAATTATGTTTGAAAGACCACTCGTTGTTACGCTGCCAAATTTCTACCGGAAGTTTAACTCTTGTTATTTTTCCGCTTTTTGTTTTAACGTCTAATACAATTGGCATTGGCATTTTGTCGAAGTTCTCAACATTGATTACAACACCTTTTGCCGGATCATTTTTTACATATTTAATCCAGTTGATTCCCTGATCAAATCTCCAGTTGTTTACGAACCAGCTTCTCCAGAACCAGCTTAAATCTTCACCTGCAACATTTTCAATAGTTCTAAAGAAATCGTCCGGAGTTGGATGTTTGTAAGCCCAGCGCTCTACATAAGTACGTAATGCTTTATCAAAACGCTCTTGTCCTAAAACCTGCTCTCTTAAAATAACTAATCCTGCACTTGGTTTTGCATAACATAAAACACCAATATTAGCTTCCTTCATATTATCAGGAGAACTCATAATGGTTTCTAATTTTGGGCTTGTGAAATATTCTGCTTCTTCATGTAAATTAGATGCAGGCTGTTTGTATTCTCCGTTATTAAAATCGTAAGAACTTACAGAGTTAATAAAGGTATTGAAACCTTCATCCATCCAGGCAAAATAACGCTCGTTTGAACCTACAATCATTGGGAACCAAATATGTCCGAATTCGTGATCTGTAACTCCCCATAAATCATCTCCTTTAGATTTCCATCCGCAGAAAACAATTCCCGGATATTCCATTCCACCTTCATTTCCTGCTACGTTTGTAGCCGCAGGATAAGGATATTCGAACCATCTTTTAGAGTAATTTTCGATAGACGCTTTAGTATATTCTGTAGAACGTCCCCAAGCATCATTTCCTGAACTTTCAACAGGATATGCTGATAATGCTAAAGATTTTTTTCCGCTTGGTAAATTTATTTTTGCTCCATCTAAAATAAAAGCCGGAGATGATGCCCAAGAAAAGTCACGTGCATTTTTAATTTTATAATGCCAAGTTTTTTGTGCCGAAGCATTGCTGTTTGCAGTCGCAGCAACTTCATCTGCAGAACGAATTATAACGGTTTTATCACTTTGAGAAGCATCTTTATATCTTTTCAATTGTTCTGCAGAAAATACTTCTGCTCCGTTTACTAATTCTCCGGAACCTACAACGTAGTGATTTGCAGGAACGGTCAATTTTACATCAAAATCTCCATATTCTAAATAAAACTCAGAAGCTCCTAAATAAGGTGCCGTATTCCATCCTCTTACGTCATCATAAACACACATACGCGGATACCATTGTGCGATTGTGAATATTTTTCCGTTTTTAGTTTCTAAAACTCCCATTCTGTCTGAACCTTCAAATGGTGCAATAAATGAGAATTCGATTTTAATTTTTACAGAAGCTCCTTTTTCTGCTAATTCCTGTGGAAGGAAAATCTGCATTCTGGTATCTGTAACGATATATTTTGCTTCAACTTCTGTTTTGGTTTTCCCGCCAGAAATTACTTTTACTGATTTAATTTTATTTCCTCCGTCAAAAACCTGACCTTGAGCTCCATTACGGCTTCCGGTTAAAGGTACAACAGCATTTCCTCTGGAATCTTCTTTAAATAAATTTTGATCTAAATTCAGCCAAAGAAATCCAAGTTTATCAGGACTATTATTTGTATATGTAATTTCATCTGTACCTACAATTTCATTTGTAGTTCCGTTAAGCTTTGCCGTTATTTGATAATCGGCTCTGTTCTGCCAATATTCAACGCCTGGCTGACCGCTTGCAGTACGAGTAGAAGTACCATTTTTTGTATAAAAATGCGGTGCGAATGCATCATGATAATTGTAATTATTTACTGGATTTGCCGCTGTTGCTGAAGGCGTTTGTTGTGCCCAAACAGAAGAAAATCCAATAAACAAAGCCATGGTTAAAAAGGCTTTTGAAGATTGTTTTTTCATATTTTTTAGCTGTTTATGTAGCAAATTAATGAAAAAAAAAGCTATTTACAGAGAAAACGAAAAGGATAAATTTAATTTTAGCAAAAATTTATTAAAAAAATAATTCTAAGCTTTTTCCTAAAAAATAAAATTTATAAAATATATTTACATCAAGATTTAAGACTAATTCTTTTCAATAAATAACATTTTGAGCACAACTATATCAAATTCAACACTTAAGGCTTCGATTAAAAATGCCGGAGCAGAATTGTTCTCTTTAAAAGACAATCAAAATAAAGAATATATCTGGGAAGGAAATCCGGATTTTTGGGGTAAACACTCTCCTATTCTTTTCCCTATTGTTGGTACATTGAAAAACAACACTTACACCATTGATAAAAAAGAATATCAATTGCCAAGACATGGTTTTGCAAGGGATATGGAATTTCAACTTATTGAAAAAACAGGCAACAGTGCGGTTTTTTCGTTAGAATCAAATGCCGAAACTTTAAAAAAATATCCGTTTGAATTTGAACTGCAGCTTATTTATACGTTAGAAAATACTACTTTAAATATAGAATATGTGGTTATAAATAAAAGTGAATCAAAAATGCCTTTCTCAATTGGTGCACATCCGGCGATTGCTCTTCCTGAAAAGTTTGAAAATTATGCTTTTAAGTTTGAAAAAGCTGAATCTTTAAAATATAATCTTCTTGAAAATGATTTGATTTCGAATAAAACCGAAACTTTAAAAACTACCGAAAATGTTGTTCCATTAAACTATAAACTTTTCGAAAATGATGCTTTGGTTTTTAAAACATTAGAATCTAATTCATTAACTATTCTCGAAAATTCAAAACCTTATGTACAGGTTGAATTTGAAGATTTTCCGAGTTTGGGAATCTGGACAAAAGATCAGGCTCCTTTTGTTTGTATTGAACCTTGGTTTGGATATTCGGACACGGCAGATAATTCAGGCGATTTGTTTAAAAAAGAAGGAATTTTGATTTTAGATGTCGACCAGTCATTTCATTCAAAATTCAGTATTAAAATAGTATAATTTAAGATGTTAGAATTTAACTTTCACCCATTTCCGGTAATCGAAACGGAGCGTTTACTTTTAAGAAGAATTACGAATGACGATGTAAATGAAATTTTTGAATTGCGTTCGAATCCTGAAACTATGAAATATATTCCGAGGCCATTAGTTAAAAATAATGAAGATGCTTTGGAACATATTGCTATGATTGAGGAAAAAATAGAAACCAATGTTGGAATTAATTGGGGAATTACCCTAAAAGATAATCCTAAACTTCTGGGAATTATTGGTTATTACAGAATGCAGCCCGAAAATCATCGTGCAGAAATTGGTTATATGTTATCGCCAGATTTTCATGGAAAAGGAATTATTCCCGAAGCTGTAAATAGATTAATTCAATACGGTTTTGAGGATTTAAAACTGCATTCGATCGAAGCGGTAATTGATCCTGAAAACTATGCATCTGAAAAGGTATTACAAAAATGCGGATTTGTGAAAGAAGCTCATCTAAAAGAAGCTGAACTTTATGAAGGCAAATTTCTGGATAAAGTAATTTATTCTTTGCTTCAGAATTAGGCATTTTACTATTCCTCACAAAAAACATTTCTTGTTAAAATCATCTATTCCTGCAATAGTAAATGCGCTATTGCGTTATATTTGTGGCCGAAAACAGATTACGTCCGCGATCACAAAAAAATACCATGAAAAAATTATTCGCCTTTATTGTTCTTTTTTTATCCATACAATTACAAAGTCAGACTTTTATAAAATTTAACGGAGCTACTGCTTTAGTTGGGATTCCAAATGTTGGTATCGAAACCAGTATTGGCGAAAAAACCACTTTTAGTTTTGATGTAATGGCTTCTTTCTGGAAATCATTTAACGGAAATAATCCGATGGAATTTTACACTTTTACTCCAGAAGTTCGTTATCATTTTAAAGAAAAATACAACGGATTTTATGTTGGTGCTCACGCAGGTCCTGATTTTTATCAATTACAAAAATGGAATTACTGGGATACTAATAAATATGAACACGGATTTGGTTACCGTTTAGGAGTTACTGTAGGTTATAATATCAAATTAAACGATAAATTTTTACTGGATATTTTTGCAGGAGGCGGATGGCACCAAGGTTTTTACCATGGATATTATAATGACGGAACGCCAGGCAGATATGAAAAAGCTCCAAACTGGAACAAAAGCGGTGAATGGCTTCCGTATCGCGGCGGTGTAATGCTTTCGTATAAACTGAACTAAAATCAGCTGAGTTTAGGAAGCATTTTTACATATAATTCTTCTACTTTTTTTCGCGCCCAATCGGTTTTTCTTAAAAAAGTAAGGCTCGATTTTACACTTGGATTTGAAGTGAAACATTTTACAGGAATCAATTCTCCTAAAGTGTCAAAACCATAATGGTCAACTAAGGTTTCTACAATCTTTTGAAGTGTGATTCCGTGAAGCGGATCTTTAGATTTACTTTCCATTTTATATAATTTAAATAATACAAAAGACCGTCCTCAAAAAGAATGGTCTTTTTTGCAAAATTAACGAATTCACCTAATACAATTCGTTAAAAGCTAAAATTAGAATACGAATTTAAATCCAAAAGAAAGCGGTGAAGTTAAATTTGGATTACTTCCTGCTAAAACCGTGTTATAAAACGGATCTACATTTGCAACATGCGCCAACCCAAAATTTGTAACCGTCGTTTTTTCTCCATTTTTAGGCTCAATAGTCGTAGAAGTAAAATTAGCCAAATCGTAAGAGAACTCAACTGAGAAGTTTTTCGTAACAAAATAGTCAAAACCTCCTGATACAGATAATCCTACCTGATTAACTTTCAACTCGCTTTCTTTTTCTTTTCCTGTAATAACCGGCAAAGCTGCTTGTCCAAAGAAGTACAACGAACCCGCTACATTCCAATATTTTCTTGCTAGAGGCTGAATCACAAATAAATCTGTTTTTGCAGCTGTTCCAGCGTTAGAATCTGCTTTTATATTAATAAACCCAATTCCTGCTCCAACGGCAACTGAAGGTGTAACAAATGTACCAACAACCGGAAGTACAGATAAACTTGTATTTTTTAAATCTGCCGTTTTTGTCTGCTGATAACCAAATTGCGAAGTTGCAAACCAAGCTCCTTTTAAACCTTGAGCCGAATCCTGAGCTTTTACAGATAAACCAATTAATGCAATACCAACTAATGTAAAAATCTTTTTCATTTTAAGTTTGTTTTATAATTACAAAACAAACTTATGAGTAAGGTTTTGTGCCAAAGCTGATTAAAATCATAGATTAAAAGAAATCTTTAATTATATTTGACAGTATGAATGTCTTGCATTTTTCTTACTTTTGCCACCATGTTAAAATCAGTCAATATACTTAATAAGAGAGCTCGTTTTGATTACGAGATAATCGACACTTATACTGCCGGAATTGTTTTGGCGGGAACCGAAATCAAATCAATACGTTTAGGGAAAGCGAATATTACAGAAAGCTTTTGCGAATTTAGCGGTTTGGAGCTTTTTGCTATCAATACTTATATAGAAGAATATTCGTTTGGAAACCAGTTTAATCATAAATCACGAAGCGAACGTAAATTGCTTTTAAACAAAAAAGAATTAAAAACACTTCATAAAAGCGTTCAGGCAAAAGGTCTTACTATCGTTCCGCTTAAATTGTTTACCAATGAAAAAGGTCTTGCAAAACTGCAAATTGGTCTTTGTAAAGGAAAGAAAAACTACGACAAACGTGAATCACTAAAAGAACAAGATACAAAACGTGACTTGGACAGAATTAAAAAAGCGTACAACTAATCTTTCATTTATTCTAACTAAATCTGTGTTTATCAAAATTTTATAGTTATTTTTATAGAAACAATATAACTGTAAAATATGAAAAAGTACTTAATTCTACTCATTGCAATTCTGTCACTTTCAGGTTGTGGCAGTAATACAACTATTGTAAATAGCTGGAGAGATCCAAAAATAACCGTTGCCCAGGAACACTTTAAAAAAGTCCTGGTTGTTGCTTTAGTTAAAGATGAAGCTTCGAGGAGAATTACCGAAAATCGAATTGCATCAAGTAACCCGATTTTTAAAACTTCTTATCAATACTTAAACGAAACTACCAAAGATCTCACAAAGGAACAAAAACTAAAAATTCTTCAGGACGAAAATTTTGACGGTGTTGTAACCATGCGTTTGGTAAGCACCGAAAAAGAAACGACTTATGTTCCGGGATCTTATACCGGAATGTATTACGGCGGTTTTGACGGCTTATATTCTGGAGTTTACGGTTATGGTTTTGGAAACTGGTACGGAATGTATTCTCCTGCTTACTATGATCCCGGATATTATCAGGAAACAACTTATTATATGGTTGAAACCAATATTTTTTCTTTAAAAGAAAATAAACTAATCTGGACCGGAACTACAAAATCAGATTATGTTACAGACTTAGGCCAAACTGTAGATGCCATTATGCAAGCTGTGGTTAAAGAAATGAGAAAAGACGGTTCTTTACCTCCAAAATAAATTCAAAAGAAAGCAATATTGTATTATTGCTTTTTTTATGATTTAAAAAATGACTAAATTTGTCAAGACTTAAATTTTCATCAAAAATGAAATCACTTTTAAAAAATGCAAGAGAACAAAAGGGCTTAAAAACGCGTGAACTGGCGCAGCTTGCCGGAATTGATCAGGCATTAATAAGCAAATTTGAATCGGGAACGCGAAAACCTACTAAAGATCAAATTACAAAACTCGCCCAGCTTTTAGAAATTGATTATGAAACTTTAATGATTGCCTGGCTAAAAGAAAAAATTCTTTATGAAATTGGTGATGAAGAATTTGCTTTGAAAGCTTTAAAAATGGCAGAAGATGAAATCAAATACAACAAAACTATATCAAATCTTAAGCTATCAACTTCTTTAGAAAAAATCTTAAAAGAAATTGATCTTCTAAAAGAAAAATTAGACTCTTACAAACAATTTGACAGCTTTAAGATCAGACAAGCTTTAGAACTTGAATATACCTTTGAAAGCAATAGAATTGAAGGAAATACAATGACACTTCGTGAAACTGATATGGTTATTAATGAAGGTTTGACCATTTCCGGAAAAAGTATGCGAGAACATCTTGAGGCAATAAATCATCAGGAAGCCATTGGTTTTATTAAAGATTTAATGAGCAAAAATAATTCATTAAACGAACGTGATCTCTTATCAATTCATAATTTAATTCTTAGAGGAATAATTCCGGAAGATGCTGGACGTTATCGAAAAGTTCAGGTTATGATACAAGATAGCAGCCACATGCCGTCGCAGCCTTTGTTAGTTCAGCAAGAAATGGAGGAATATTTTATTTGGTATGAAATCAATAAAAACAAACTTCATCCGGTTATTTTAGCTGCTGAAATGCATGAAAGATTAGCAACAATTCATCCTTTTATTGATGGAAACGGAAGAACTTCAAGATTAATCATGAATTTAATTTTAATGCAAAAAGGATATTTAATAGCCAATATTAAAGGTGATTATGAAAACAGAATCCGTTATTATCAATCTCTGGAAACTGCTCAGACCAAAAAGGATAAAGAAGATTTTTTGCTTTTTATAGCTCAAACACAAAAAGAAAGTTTAGAAAGATACATCGCAATTCTTACTCAATAAAAAAAGGGTGTTTCAAAAGTCTAGACAACTTCTTTACTATAATTATTTAGTTTATTAGAAAACTGAGCATTTCATTTTTTACCAGACATCATTCCGTAGGAATGTTTCATCGGTAGAAAAAATAGCAACCACCCAAATTTACACGTTCCGTAGGAACGTTTGATATACCTAATTATTTAAAATAATATCAAAATCAAACGTTCCTACGGAACGTATAAACATCAACAATAACATAATTTTCTACCAATGAATTGTTCCTACGGAACATATATGTTATTGAATACTAAAAAGGGCCGTCCCGATTTCTGACACAGCCCTTAAATTTTTTAATTTTTATCTTCTAATAAAGGAACAAATCTAAATTCTCCAAACTCGTGTTTTTCAAATTGAGTTTCGTTCTTTCTAATTAACAAAGTCATAATCTGAACGTCTTCTCCAAGCGGAATAACCAGCCTTCCTCCTATTTTTAACTGTGCCATTAATGGCTGTGGAATAAATGGTGCGCCTGCAGTTACAATAATACTGTCAAACGGAGCATAATGCGGCAAACCTTTATAACCATCTCCAAAAGAAACATGTTTAGGACGAATGTTTAGTTTCGGAAATAAAATTGAAGTCTGCTTAAACAATTCATTTTGTCTTTCGATAGTATATACTTTTGCGCCCAAAGCAAATAAAACTGCTGTTTGGTAACCTGAACCCGTTCCTATTTCCAGAATCTTGTGATCTTTTTTTACTTCTAACAACTGCGATTGAAACGCCACAGTGTACGGCTGCGAAATAGTCTGCCCCGCGCCAATAGGAAAAGCCTTATCCTGATAGGCAAAATCTTCAAAACTTGAATTCAAAAAAAGGTGTCTTGGGATTTTTTTTATCGCATCCAGAACCGCTCTGTCAGTAATTCCTTTTTGTTCTAAAGTGCTTACTAATTGATTACGAAGTCCTTGATGTTTGGCAGTGTCTTTCAAAATGGGTAGGTTTTATTTTCGCAAAAATAAGAAAACAAATCATCAATTATCAAGTACTTTTTAATCATTTAATTTCTATTTTTGGTCAAAACTTAATTTTTAGTAAATCTAATATTTTATGAAGAAAGCAATACTCCTTTTATCTTTATTTTTTTCGTTATCAGGAATCATACAATCAATTGTTTTCTTATTCATAAGATCTGAAAAATTTTTAGAATTTATAGTTTTTACAAATATTACACCTTATTATTTTTCAGGTTTAACTGTTATGATTGAAGTTGAAAGAATTAATCAGTACACATCAACCTCTGCATCATTAGGGTTATTAAATTTATTTTTTTACTTGTCTTTTTTATTTGGAACTATAATTTATTTTTTCTCAAAGTATAAAGAAACTAAATTGTTGCTATTCAATTTTAGTTTAATAATAATTAGCGAAATAAGAAGTTTAGTATTTTTTCTTTTTGCTTTTGAAGATTGGACAAACTCGTATATAACATATAGAATATCAGGAATAACAATTACAATAGTATATATACTTTTGTCTTATTTTATTACAAATAGATATTTGAATACTAGCGAAGAAATAGTATCAGATCAGGGCTATTTACAGAATTCATCAAAATACAGACGTTTTTGTAATTACATTATTGATGGAGGCTTTATAATAGTTATAGCTTTAGGTATTATTGAATTTGCAAAAAACAACAATACTTATATGTCCTTTTTTAATGGTTTAAAATCTATTTTTGGAGATAAATTGGGGCTTTTGATTTTTATATCTTTGGTTAAAATTATTTATTATTTAACGTATGAATCAATTTTCAGGTCGACGCCTGCTAAATTCTTAACCGGCTGTTATGTCACAGATGAGGAAGGAAATCCGCCTACTTTTTCAATAATTTTAAAACGAACTTTATTTAGATTAATTCCCTTTGAAAGTTTATCTTTTTTGATGGGCAAAAATTTGCATGATGACTATTCCGATACGTATGTTGTCAATAAAAAAACGAATAGCATAATTGAAAATCGCTATTCACAATTTTTAGCAATCGCATTTGGCATCTTATTAGTGATCTATTTTTGTCTGTCAAACAAAAACATATTTAATTAATTTATAAAAAATCAAAGATTTCTTTTTAATTACCAAATCACTAAATCTTTATTACATTCATTTTCACGTTCGACAAATAAATTATATTTTTGTTTAAAATACATTCTCATGTTAAAAGTAGGAGTTTTAGGTGCTGGTCATCTTGGTAAAATACATTTACGCTTATTACAACAATCTGACAAATACGAATTAGTTGGATTTTACGACGAAAATCAAGAAAATGCCGAAAGAATCTCAAAAGAATTTGGCTATAAAAATTTCAGTACAATTGCAAAACTTATACACGCTGTCGATGTAATCGACATTGTAACTCCAACACTTTCTCACTACAAATGTGCAAAAGTGGCAATTAAATCAGGAAAACATATCTTTATTGAAAAGCCAATTGCCAATACCGTTGAAGAAGCCGAAGAAATTATGGCTTTAGCAAAAGAATACAACGTAAAAGGACAAGTTGGTCATGTTGAGCGTTTTAACCCAGCTTTTATCGCTACAAAAAACATGATCGAAAACCCAATGTTTATTGAAACACATCGTTTAGCCGAATTTAATCCGCGTGGTACAGACGTTCCTGTAGTTCTGGATTTAATGATTCATGATATTGATGCTATTTTAAGTGTTGTAAAATCAAAAGTGAAAAATATTAATGCAAGCGGCGTTTCGGTTATCAGCGAAACTCCTGATATTGCCAATGCCCGAATCGAATTTGAAAATGGCTGCGTTGCCAATTTAACTGCCAGTAGAATTTCTTTAAAGAATATGCGTAAATCACGTTTCTTTCAAAAAGACGCTTACATTTCAGTTGACTTTTTAGAGAAAAAATGTGAAGTCGTTCGTATGAAAGATGCGCCGGAAGTTCCGGGAGATTTTGATATGATTCTGCAAAATGCCGAAGGTGTAAAAAAACAAATTTACTTTACAAATCCTGATGTGGAGCAAAACAACGCAATTCTTGACGAATTAGAATCTTTTGCACATGCAATAAACACAGATACAACTCCGGTTGTAACGCTTGAACAGGCAACAGATGCATTACGTGTTGCTTATCAAATTATTGATTGTTTCGATAAATAATATAAAAATATAACTCATTATTTTTAAGGTTTAAAGCTGGCAGAAAAGCCACTTTAAACCTTAACTTTTAAAATTTAAATACCAAAAACAAAATGAAAACTATAGCTGTAATTGGTGCAGGAACAATGGGTAACGGAATTGCTCATACATTTGCACAAAGCGGATTTACTGTAAAATTAATCGACGTTTCTGAAAAATCATTAGATAAAGGAATGGCAACTATTGCGGCTAATTTAGACCGTATGCTTGCAAAAGGAACAATTACGCAGGAAGATGTTGCTAAAACAATCACTAATATTATTACTTATACCGATATTAAAGACGGTGTTGTTGGTGCTGATTTAGTTGTAGAAGCTGCAACTGAAAATGTAGAATTAAAACTGAATATTTTCAAGCAATTAAACGAAGCTTGTTCTCACAATACCATTTTAGCAACCAATACTTCTTCAATTTCAATTACACAAATTGGTTCTGTTGTTGCACATCCAGAACGCGTTATTGGAATGCATTTTATGAATCCGGTACCAATTATGAAATTGGTTGAAATCATTCGCGGTTACAACACAAGCGATGAAGTAACAAAAATCATCATGGATTTATCTGAGAAATTAGGTAAAGTTCCTGTTGAAGTAAACGATTATCCGGGCTTTGTAGCAAACAGAATTTTAATGCCAATGCTAAACGAAGCAATAGAAACGTTATATAATAAAGTAGCCGGAGTTTACGAAATTGATACCGTAATGAAATTAGGAATGGGACACCCAATGGGACCGCTTCAATTAGCTGATTTTATTGGTCTTGATGTTTGTCTTGCAATCTTAAATGTAATGTACGAAGGTTTCAAAAATCCAAAATACGCACCTTGTCCATTATTAGTAAATATGGTGAGAGCAGGAAAACTGGGTGTAAAATCTGGCGAAGGTTTTTACGATTACAGCGAAAGCAAAAAAGCAGAGAAAATTTCTAAGCAGTTTGTTTAAGTTTTTTAAATATGATATCATTTGAGAGTGAATATAAAAATTTTAATCAACGCCTTTTTACTTTAAAAAATGTGTCATTCCTGATTGAATTCTTTACTTATTCATGTCTAATTATATTTTTTAATCTTTCGAAATTTTATACAATAATAATTGGGCTATTTCTTTTAGCAATATGTAGCTTTATCCTTATTAGCAGAAGCAAAACCAACATTGATTTAATAACCTTTCAGGAAAATAGAATTATTTTAAATGGTGAAACATTTAATACGAAATGGATAAAATCAATAGATATAAAAGAAACTTATATACAGATACTGAGTATTGGTTCTCGACAAGGATTACGTGGTGCGATTTTTTATTTAAAAATAAAAAATAAAGAAGATCACTACATTATAAACTCATTCGACACCTATTCTGACGAAGGAATAATACAGATTTTTAATGAGTTTAAAAAGTTCAAGGAAGAAAAAATAATTGTAGACGAAACATTAATATTATTGAGAATTCAAGAAAAAATAGAAAAATGTCAATAGCATTAAATTTAAATACTATCAAAGCAAGTTTACCTGAACACGTAACCTTAGTTGCCGTTTCAAAAACAAAACCTGTTTCGGACTTAATTCAAGCCTACGAAGCTGGGCAGCGTATTTTTGGAGAAAACAAAATTCAGGAAATGACTGAGAAATGGGAACAAATGCCAAAAGATATTCAATGGCATATGATTGGTCATGTTCAGTCGAATAAAGTCAAATTTATGGCACCATTTGTGAGTTTGATTCACGGTGTTGACAGTTTGAAATTATTACAGGAAATAAACAAACAAGCTTTAAAAAACAACAGAACAATAGATTGTCTTCTTCAAATATATATTGCCGAAGAAGAATCTAAATTTGGTTTAGACGAAAACGAATTAAATGAACTTTTAACTTCTGTGGAGTTTAAAGAGTTAAAAAATATTCGTATCTTAGGTTTAATGGGAATGGCAACCTTTACAGAAGATCAAAATCAAATAAAAAAAGAATTCACCCATTTAAAATCGATTTTTGATTCTATTCAAACACTGCAAACTGAAAACTGCAAACTGAATACTATCTCTATGGGAATGTCCGGAGATTATCAACTTGCAATAGAATGCGGCAGCACAATGGTTCGCATTGGAAGCAGCATTTTTGGAGGTCGTTAACTCTCAAAAATCACCTATCGTAAGACGCACTGCGGTACGCCTCTACAAAAAAACTGAATACTAAAAACTGAGACTGAACACTTAATTTGTACGCAATACTAGACATAGAAACCACTGGAGGACAATTTAATGAAGAAGGAATTACCGAAATCGCCATCTATAAATTTGATGGTCACGAAGTAGTAGACCAGTTCATAAGCCTTGTAAATCCTGAAATCCCGATTCAGCCTTTCGTAGTAAAACTGACCGGAATCAACAATGCTATGTTACGTTCTGCTCCAAAGTTTTACGAAGTTGCCAAACGCATAATCGAAATAACCACAGATTGCGTTATTGTCGCCCACAACGCATCGTTTGACTATCGAATTTTACGAACAGAATTTAGACGTTTAGGTTACGATTTTGAAGCCAGAACGCTTTGCACAGTTGAATTAGCCAAAAAATTAATTCCAGAACAGCCATCGTACAGTTTAGGAAAACTAGTACGCGCGCTCGGAATCCCAATGGCCGACAGACATCGCGCCAGCGGAGACGCCATGGCAACCACAAAGCTTTTCAAAATGCTGCTTGAAAAAGATGTCGAAAAAACAATTGTAAAAGACTTTATAAAACTTGAAATCGAAAAAGGAATTGCACCAAAATTCCTGGATCTTTTAAGCCAAATGCCAACTAAAACCGGCGTTTATTACATTTATAATGAAAGTGGAACTCTAATATACATTGGGAAAAGCCAAAATATTAAAAAGAGAATTAATCAGCATTTTACCGGAATCACAACAAAAAGTAAAAAAATACAAACCGAAGTTTTTACCATAACTTATGACGAAACCGGAAGCGAATTAATTGCTCTTTTAAAAGAAAGCCAGGAAGTAAAAATTAACCGTCCGAGATACAACCGCTCCCAGAAAAAATCATTTTTCCCATTTGCCCTTTATTCAGAAAAAGATGCGAATGGTTATTTGAATTTAAAACTTGAAAAAGCTGACGGACGTAAAAAAGAAATTACATCCTATGCTTCTTTACAGGAAGGTAAAAACGCACTTTTTAAATTCACTGCAAAATACCATTTGTGTCAAAAGTTAACCGGATTATACCAAAGTAAAAAAGAGTGTTTTCAATATAAAATAAAAGAATGCGACGGAGCATGTATTGGCGAAGTCACTCCGGAAATTTATAATTTGAGAGTACAGCAGTTTATCTCTGAAAACAGTTTCGAAAACAAAAGCATGATTTTAATTGACAGAGGCCGAAATGTAAACGAAAGAAGCGCTATTTTAATCGAAAACGGAACCTATCAGGGTTATGCTTATTACGATCTTAACTATCAGATTAACAATATTGAAATCCTAAAAAATATCCTAATTCCAATGCCTCATAATCGCGATGTAAAAAACATAATCCAAAATTACATCCGTAAGAGCAAATCCCTTAAAATACTCCATTTTTAACAAAACAAAACTTTCATTATCTTCGTAGATATGAAAAATAGAAAATCAAAATACGAAACCTTTAGAGAAAAAATCAAAATTATCCTGTATGGTACAAACACCATTTTAGGACGAATGTTTGATTTAGTTCTTTTAGGTTTGATTTTATTGAGCGTTTTATTAATTATGCTCGATACAGTTGAAGGAATTAGTCAAAAGTATCATGAACAGCTGCTCATTTGCGAATGGGCTATTACTGTCTTTTTTACAATTGAGTATATTCTAAGAATTATCTCGATACAAAAACCAATTAAATACATTTTTAGTTTTTACGGAATCATCGATCTACTTGCCGTATTGCCAATGTATTTATCCATATTTTTTCCCGGTGCAAGCATTTTATCAATTGTTAGGGCATTGCGTTTTTTCAGATTATTCAAAATACTACATATCCCGCAAATTTCACATCAATCTGCACAGCTTAAGGACGCTATAGAAGCCAGTAAAGAGAAAATTCTAGTATTCATTTATTTCGTTCTTATCAGTACCGTAATTATCGGTTCGGTTATGTATTTAGTCGAAGGCAAAGAATCAGGGTTTACCAGTATTCCCATGGGGATTTACTGGACAATAGTAACCTTAACAACAGTGGGATACGGCGATATTTCACCTCAATCACCTCTAGGACAATTTATTGCAGCATTAGTTATGATTTTAGGTTATGGAATTATTGCTGTTCCAACCGGAATTGTAACAGCAGAATTTGCAAAAAATACTTTAAAAAACAACACAGTAAGCGGTAAAAAAACATGCAGAAAATGTCAATCGCAATTACATTTTGACAACGCTAAATACTGCTACGAATGCGGAACCCAATTACCAAATAATTAATTTATGGAGCTAATCCAGCTGTACATTGCAACTCCTCCTTATCTTTGTTGTTTTTTTAAGGCATAAAAGGAGCTTCCGCCGGTCGCTCTTTTACACCAAAAAAAACGAACAAATATAAGTCCGGGGTTTCCATTTCCATCTGGGCTAAAAAATATGAAATACCTAATAACCATTGTCGGACCAACAGCTATAGGCAAAACAGCCTTAAGTATTGCTTTGGCACAACATTTTAAATGCGAAATCGTTTCTTGCGACAGCCGTCAGTTTTTTAAAGAAATGACCATTGGAACCGCAGTTCCCAATCAAAACGAACTTAATTCAGCCCAACATCATTTCATTCAAAATAAATCCATTTTCGAAAATTACACCGTTGGCGATTACGAAAAAGAAGCTTTAGCCAAAATCGAAGAACTATTTCAAACCAATGACTTTGTAATTCTCATTGGCGGTTCAGGTTTATACGTTGATGCGATTTTAAAAGGTTTCGATGAATTTCCGGAAATTGATCCGCAAGTTCGCTCTGAAGTAAACTCAAATTACGAAAAACTCGGAATTGAATATCTTCAGGAACAATTAAAAATTTTAGATCCAGAATATTATCAAAAAATAACTTTAGAAAACCCACAAACGCTGCAAAATCCACAGCGAATGATGCGTTTTGTAGAAGTTTGCATTGGAGCACAAAAACCGTATTCATCATTTCTAAATCAAAAGAAAAACAATAGAAACTTCACTCCTATTTTAATAGGTTTAGACGCTGACAGAGAAATCATTTACAACCGAATCAACCAGCGTGTTGACATTATGATGAACGAAGGTTTACTCGAAGAAGCCAAAACATTGTATCCTAATAAAGCGTTAAATGCGCTTCAAACCGTGGGTTATAGAGAATTATTTAGTTATTTTGATGAAGAATTCACTTTACCATTTGCCATTGAAGAAATTAAGAAAAATACCCGAAGATTCTCCAAAAGACAATTAACGTGGTTCAAACGAAATGAAAACACAAAATGGTTTGATTATGCAGCAGATAGAAAAAATATCATAGATTACATAGAAAATCTTCTAAAGTAAAATCAAAAATCTTTTTTCTATACTCTATATTCTATCCTCTAAAAAAATCTAAAATCAACTATCTAAAATAAAAAAATGCCAATATCTCCAAATTTCACATCAGTTTTAAGTAAAGACTGGGAAATCAATTTCACACAATGCACACCAACAGGTTTCTTAAAATATACCGATTTGTGTAATATTTTACAATTAACCGCCGCAGCGCATTCAGAAATTGGGGGAATTAGTTTTTATGATATGCAGGAATTTCACCAAGCCTGGGTTTTAAGCCGAATGCGCGTTGAAGTTCATGCCTTACCAAAATGGCAGGATGTTGTAACCGTAAAAACATGGATTAACAGTCTGGAAAATTCACGTTCTGTTCGTGCATTAGAAATGTACGTAAACGGGAAAAAAATCGTAGGCTGCGAAACGTATTGGGCAGTTTTCAATACACAAGCGCGTCGTCCTGAAGCTTTAGCTTTACCTTACGAACATTTTGAATTATTCCCAGAAAAAAGAGCTACAGAAGAAGGTTTTTCTAAAATAAACATCAATCACGAAAAAGAAGCAGTTTTTGAAAAAACAGTTTATTTATCTGATTTAGACATTGTAAATCACGTAAATAACGTAAAATATTTAGAATGGTGCCTTGACCACGTTGATCCAAAAAGAATCATGAAGCAAGAAGTTAAAAGCTTCGAAATGAATTTCATGAAAGAGCTTTCGCTAAAAGATAGTGTTGTAATTCACGAAAGCGAAGATGACGATCATACTACAGCAACTTTCAGTATTACAAAAGATGAAAAAACCTGCTTTGCTTTGGAGCTGCATTGGAAATAAAATTGCTATTTCATTCCTGCAAGGTTTTCAAAACCTTGTAGGTATTTGCATTTTCAAGCGTTCACTCAAATTTCGATATCAATATCTAAATAACAAACCTACAAGGTTTTGAAAACCTTGCAGGAACTTATACTAAATAAAAAACGATGCAAAATTGCATCGTTTTTTTGTTTATCAAAATCACTTTGATTTCTTTTTAGAATCTTTTTTAGACTTCTTTTTCTTCTTTAGCAAATCAATTTTGCCTTCAATTCTTTTCTCTACATCGCTAATATTGCATTCGTATGCAAATTGTAAAGAATGAAGTTTAGCATTTTTAATTTCTTTTAAAGCTTTCTTAAACTCATGCTGTGCTTCAAAAAGAATCGCTTTTTTAACGTAAATATCAGATTTATTGATTCCTTTTATCGTTAAAGCAAAATCAATTAATTTTTGTGCTTCTTCATAATCTTCGTTTAAAATTAAAGTCTGCAAATAATATGGGTAAACTTCAAGCGCATGAATATTAATTGCTAAAGCTTCCTGAAAATAGGGTTTAGCCTCTTCATAATTCATTAATTGTTCTGCCTGAATTCTTCCGTATAAACACAAAACCATTGTATTTTTTGCATCATAAGAAAAAGCATAATCTAAAGATTCAATCGTTTCTTCAAGCGAATACGGATAATTATCCAAAGCCTGAAAAAGGTATTTATCAATTGTTTTCATTTCTTAAATCGTTTTTTAATTTCTGACGAGTTCCCTTGTAATTTTTCTCTACTTTATTCTTTTTAAAATCACTTCCGGTAAAAACTCTAACAGGATTTCCACGCTCGATATTCAGCTGGTTTTCCCATTGTTTCCCCACGTGATTTTTAAGCTGAACCAGTTTCTCGTCTTCTAGTTTTTTTAATAATCTTTCTGTTGCCAGTTTTTTGTTTTGGTGCTGCGAACGACTGTCCATAGAAACTACTGCGATTCCGGTTGGAATATGCGTTGCCCGAATTGCCGAACTTACTTTGTTTACATGCTGACCACCAGCTCCAGAACTTCTCATTGCCTGATATTGAATATCATTTTCTGAAACTGAATCATTTTTCTGCGGTTCGATTTCAAAAATGCCAATAAACCAGTTCTTGCGTTTGTGCATTTTCCTAAACTGACTCTGACCAATCCACTGAATAGTTCCAATCCAGGATTTTACAAATTGGTCAGCATTTTTTCCTTTTATCGAAATTGAAGCTGTTTCAACCGTTCCGTTTTCTTCTCCAACTTCCCGTTGCAGCAACACAACATCTAATTGTTGATCTTGCGCTTCTTCCAACACTTTTTTAAGCACTTGGGCAACAACCCAAGTGCATTCTGCAGGTCCGCGACCCGCTGTTATTTGAATTATTCTTTCCATTTCTTTAAAATTTTAAGCAGCTTATCTCTGTTTTTTGCTGCTTTTATAAATTTTGGAAGTCTTGAAACCATTGTTCCATTACCACTACCATTATTATTTCTTTCTCTTAAACCAGCTTTAATGTATCTTTCTAAATACGTCATATGTTCCTGATTGTAAACCCAAAAAACCTTTCCTTTTATTTCCTTTTGAAACCAAAGAGGCAAATCATGCCAGTCATCTCTTATTAAACCATCATTTTTAGGTTTTTCCCTAACTTCATAAATGGTCGGCTTTATTTCTTCCTGAAAACTACAATGCGGGCATTTAACCTGATACATTTCTGGTCTTTCTTTAAAAATCTGAGATTCATAATCGAATTTTTCAAAACAATAACTGCAATAGTGTCTCCCATATGCTTTGTACTGATAAATGGGTTCATCAATCTTATAAAAACAAGTTTTACACTCAAAAGACATTTTGGTAAAATTTCCACATTTACAATCTCTAGCTACTTGTTTCAAGACTGCTTTAGATTCACATTTTGGACATTTAACTATTATCTCGTTATAAAAATTACCCAACCATTTATTTTCATCTTGAAATCTTTCCATAATTTTACTTTTTTAACGATCCATTCTAACAATCTTCGGCGTAAAAGTTCCTAAGACTTCGACCAAATCGATTTGGTTTGCCATTACTTTTGTAATGTCTTTGTATGCCATTGGAGCTTCATCAATATTTCCACCAATCAAGGTTACATCATTGGCTTTCAAAACCTTTTTGATTTCGCTTTGCGTAAAAGTACTTTTGCATTTTGCTCTCGAAAACAGACGTCCGGCACCATGCGAAGCAGAATTTAAACTCTCTGCGTTTCCTTTCCCTTTTACAATGTAACCCGGAGCAGTCATTGAACCGGGAATAATTCCCAATTGACCTTCTCCTGCCGGAGTTGCTCCTTTTCGGTGCACAATACATTCCTGACCGTTTACCATTTCTTTCCATGCAAAATTGTGATGGTTTTCAACTGTAACCACTACTCTTTTCCCAATTGCTTTGGCAATTCGTCTGTGAATATCATCGTGACAGGCTTTTGCATATTCTCCGGCTAAATTCATTGCCAGCCAATATTCCTGACCATCATGTGTATTCAAATCCAGCCAGGCTAAATGCTGTACATTTTTTGGTAACGGACATTGTTTTGTTGCCAAGTAGGTATAATGCTTCGCAATATTTGCACCTAAACCACGTGAACCGCTATGTGAAAGAACTGCGAAATATTCACCTTTTTCAAGCTTCCATTCATTCTCTGGATTATCAATTTTAGCAATTCCAAATTCTACAAAATGGTTTCCTCCGCCTGAACTTCCTAATTGTTTATAGGCTTTTGGCAAAAGATTCTTTAGTAACGGAATATCCTGAAATTCACTTTTATGAAAAACTTCATGATCTACTCTTGAAGCGTGTGTTTCATTCATTCCGAATTTTGTATTGTCTTTTAAAATTGCTTCTAACTGATGTTCTTTTCCTTTGAAATGCGACGCTGGCAAATCAAAAATTGAAAGGCTCATTCGGCATCCAATATCAACTCCAACTCCGTATGGAATCACAGCATTATCTGTTGCTAAAACTCCGCCAATTGGCAATCCATATCCTGAATGTGCATCCGGCATTAAAGCTCCGGCTACTGAAATTGGCAGTTTTAACGAATCATACAATTGAAATTTTGCCTGCTGGTCAATTTCATTTTCACCAAAAATCGTAAAAGGAGCTCTTGTTGCTTTAAGCTGATGCATTCTTACCTGAACCGGTTTAATCAAACCTTCGGCAACTTTTCCCCAGGTTCCGTGGCCTTCAAATTTTTCAGGATTCAGCAGAACGTCTTTTGCCTCTGTTAGAATAGATTCCTTTTTTTCTCTTTTTCTATATCTGTTTATCTGCCCTAAGGCGATGTTTATTGAATTATTCTTTGGAAATCCCAATTTAATCAGGTCTTTTCCAGTTAATTTATTTCCCATAAATTTTTTATAATTATGTTGATGCATAATCAAGTCAAATTGAAACCTATCAAGGATTCCAAAATGAAATAAGCATGCGGGTTTTTATCCTTTCGGATAGTTTGTAAAATATTCTTCGGGAAAATTTTGAAGTGTCTAGAATAAAAAAAGCCCGAAACTAAATGTCTTCGGGCTTTTTTATATATCTAAAAATGTATTTCTAAGATTGAAATAAGCCACGAAGAAGTGCTGCACCAAATCCGTTTGGTGTGAAGCTTTGTGATGTCAATGTAAGTACAAACATTTTTCTTCGTTTTTAAAGGGTTATTATTTTTTTCGTCTGCAAATATTCAGAATTGTTTTTTGATTTTCCAAATTTATTTTTCAGAAAAGTCGTGTGAAAAATATTTCCGGCATTAAATTCTTCAACAAACAAGAAGTTATTGTTTTGAAAATGAGAACAATATATCCTGTAGAAATAAAATCAAAAATTCTAGTATTTTATGCCTTTTATGTCATTTCGACTGAAAGGAGAAATCGTAAACGTATATCGACAAAGATTGGTGAATCTCTTTGCGTAGACGCACTGCTGTGCGTCTCTACGATATATGTTATCCATAAATCAATGACAATTTTAATATAGGGATGCATACTGCAGTACGTCTCTACGATTTACGTTATATATAAATCAATGACAATTTTAATATAAAAATCAATCACAATTTAAATGCAGAGATGCACTGCAGTGCATCTAACCAAAGATTGGCGACATTACATGTGATATTCTTTTTAAACACAAAAAAGGGGACAGACGAAGGAGGTCATACAATCATAATTCGACAAAGATTGGCGATTCTCTTTGCGTAGACGCACTGCTGTGCGTCTCTACGATATACGTTATCTATAAATCAATCAGAATTTTAATGTAGAGATGCACTGGAGTGCATCTAACAAAAGATTGGCGACATTTAATTTCCTTTCTAAACATAAAAAAAGCCCTGATTTCTCAGAGCTTTTATATCGTTTTTAGGTGAATTCGTTATTCAGAAACTTTGCTTTTTACAACTAATCTGAAACCTTCTCCGTGAATGTTAAGAATCTCAACATCTTCATCAGATTTAAGGTATTTTCTAAGTTTAGCGATGTAAACATCCATACTTCTTGAAGTAAAGTAGTTGTCATCTCTCCAGATTTTAGTCAAAGCTAATTCTCTTGGCATTAAGTCATTTTCATGAAGAATTAACATTTTAAGCAATTCATTCTCTTTTGGAGACAATTTGATTGGCTCTTCATCCTGGAAAGTCAAGAATCTAAGTTTTGAGTTTAAGTGGAATTTACCAATATTAAATTCAAATTGTACTTGTTCTGCTTTTGTATCAGCTGATTTTCTCTGAATAATCGCTTTGATTTTCATCAATAAAACTTCTGAATCAAAAGGTTTATTTAAATAATCGTCAGCACCAGCTTTGTATCCTTTTAACACATCTTCTTTCATAGATTTTGCTGTCAAGAAGATAATTGGCACTTCGCTGTTCTTTTCTCTAATTTCTTTTGCTAAAGTATACCCATCTTTATAAGGCATCATTACATCAAGAATACATAAATCGTAAACGTCTTTCTTGAATTTCTCGAAACCTTCCATACCGTTTTTAGCTAAAGTAACTTCAAAGTCATTTAACATTAGATAATCTTTAAGAACCGCCCCAAAATTTAGGTCATCTTCTACTAAAAGTATTCTTTTGTTAGTATTTTCCATATTTTAATTTATTAATGGTATTTTTATAATAAAGGTGCTACCTTTTCCTTTTTCGCTTTCAACATATACTTGACCATTATGGTCCTCTACAATTCTTTTTACGTACGCAAGACCTAAGCCGTGCCCTTTTACATTATGAAGGTCTCCAGTATGTTCTCTATAGAACTTCTCAAACACTCGTTTTTGAGCTATCTTACTCATTCCCAAACCATGATCTCTTACTTTTATCAAAATCATGTCTTTTACATTTTCTGTAAAAATTTCAATTTCAGGAGTATCAGGTGAATATTTTATGGCATTCTCTAAAATATTAACCAGAACGTTTGTAAAATGAACTTCATTGATCAAACAAGTCGTTCTTGCTGCGTTATAATGTTTTACTACTGTACCTTTTCTATCTTCTAAAATCAAATTTACATGCTCAATTGCATCGTCAATTACATCAGTTACAACAGTTGGTTCTTTAGTGATATCAAGTTCACGTTTTTCTAGTTTAGAAATACGTAAAACGTTTTCAACTTGGGCGTGCATTCTTTTATTTTCATCCCTAATCATTTGAAGATATCTGTAGACTTTGTCTTTATCTTCAATAATTTTAGGATTTCTAATTGCATCAAGAGCTAAATTTATTGTCGCAATTGGAGTTTTAAACTCGTGCGTCATATTATTTATAAAATCTGTTTTGATTTCAGAAATATGTTTCTGACGCAATAATTGATTCAAGGCACTCGTGTATGCAACTATTATAATTAATGTAAAAACTATAGATAAAATAGTAATACTTAATAATTCTGATAGTAAAAATTTCTTTTTATGAGGAAATGTCACTGACAATTCATATCTGCTATTTCCTTCATTATCAGTATATATCGGAATATTATAAGTTGCCTCTTTATCGTAGTGAAATCCATCCGATTTAATTTTGGTTGGAACACCACTGCTATAAATTCCAAATTCAAATTTGGTTTTAACTCCGTATTCTTGTAATTCTTTCTTTAAAAGCTTAGAAAGTTTATCTTTAGTAATTCTACCTTCAATTGGAGTTAAGGACGCAATATCTTTATACTGAATTTGCTGCTGAACTTTATTTAAAATATCTAAACTTCCTGATTTTTCAATTGTAAGGTCTGGTATTATACTTTGACCTAAATTGTTATTATCAATTCCGTTATTGTTATTATAAACTTCGGTTACTCTTTTAGAGCTGAAATTCTTAAATCGCTCACTGCTGAATTTTTTATTAAAAAACGATCCGCTTATATCGTAATCTTCAGAAGTCAGTGTATTAGAATAAACAATTGTTTTATTTGTTTTTGCATTTCTCTGCACATAAAACACTTGAAGTAAGTCCTCTTTTTTGGGAATTTTACCTGTGCTGTCTTTTATGCGGTTGTATTTATCGTAAAAACTGTATTCTTCTTGCTGTTCAAGCTTGTCTGCTACATTTCCGATAACTTGGGTAACGTGGTATTTAAACTGCTCTTCGTTATTTTTAAATGAAGAGTTAAACCAAAATACCTGCACTAGAATTATCCCTATCAAGGACAAACTCATCAGTAAAACAAGTATTCTAAAAAATAATTTATTCATCGAAACAAAATTAATATTTTAACAATATACTAAATAATACATTAACCAAATATTAACATTTAAGACTGTTTTTGTTTTATTTTCAAAATTTTAAGAATTTCAACTACTTCTTCTTTAGCAATTTTAAGATTACTGTTATTAATTACAAAATTGCTTAAAGAAATTCGTTTTTTATCATCCCACTGCATTTTCATTCTGCTTAAAACGTGTTCGCGTGTGGTATTATCACGCTTCATCACTCTTTCAATTCTTACTTCTTCTGGCGCAGTAACGGTAACTATATAATCAAATTCTTTGTATTTTCCGCTTTCAAATAAAATGGCAGCTTCGTAAACTACAAATGCTTCATTTTTATTTTGAGACAGCCAATGTTGAAAATCCTTTTTTACTGCAGGATGTACAATCGAATTTAAAACTGTTAATTTATCTGCATCATTAAAAACAATATCAGCTAATTTTGCCCGGTTTAAAACATTATTTTCAAAGAGCAATTCTCCAAAAGCATTTTTTATTGCAGCAATAATTTCTGCTGACTGCATTATCTTTTTAGCTTCATCATCTGCGATGTAAACAGGAATTCCCATTTCCTTAAAAAAAGCAGTGATTGTTGTTTTACCGCTTCCTATTCCGCCGGTCAAGCCGATAATTTTTGTCATATTATATCTTAAAAAACATACGAGGAAAAGCTTCTTGTGGTTTCTTCTTTAATAAAATAACTTTTACAAAAGATTCCAAAAATCCAGTTCCGTAACCGTAAAATTGTTTCCAAACAGCAATAACCGATAAATACCCAATTTTGATACTTTTATTTTGAATACTTGCTGTAAGAAAAATAATAACGAAATATACAAAATATAATTGTAATAAAATATCAATATTGAAAATTAATAGTAAAAAAGCTATCAATAAACCTACGATAAATACGGTTGGAAAGAAGAAAGTAAGCTTATTATGTTCTGGATACCAACTGTTTAATATTGGTCTTGCGATACCGAATTTTTTTACCTGAATGGAGAATTTTTCCCAGTCAATCCTACGTTTGTGGTACACAAAAGCCTCAGAAAACAGTCTGGTTTCAAATCCTAAGTTCCATAAACGGATCGATAAGTCGGGATCTTCGCCGGGATGAATGTTTCCAAAGCCTTTTGAAGCTTCAAAAGCTTTCTTGGAAATTCCCATATTAAAGCTTCTTGGCTGAAACTTATTAATTTTTTCAGAACCGCCGCGAATCCCCCCTGTAGTAAGAAAAGAGGTCATGGCAAAATTGATTGCTTTTTGAATGTTCGAAAAGCTTTTCAAGGCTTTATCCGGCCCGCCAAAACAGTCCACATATTTTTCATCTAAAGCTTTACGAACTTCCGTTAAATAATTAGGCGGAATGATACAATCTGAATCAAAAATGATAAAATAATCCCCTCTCGCCTTTTGCATTCCAAAATTTCTGGAGTCGCCGGGACCAGAATTTGGTTTAAAATAATATGAGATATTCAATTTCCCATCATAGTTCATTACAACATCTTTACAAGGAATCGATGATCCGTCTTCAATTAGAACAATTTCAAAAGGTTCATTGTAATCAGATTTTGTAAGACTTTCTAAAAGTTCATCAACTTCGTCCGGACGATTATACACGGGTATAATTAAAGAAAAAATCATAGCGGGAATGCGGTTTTAAGTGGAATATTTTAAAAATTTAAAATTTCAGCAAAGATAGGTTATATTCATAAAAAAACCACCAACTTTTGGTTGATGGTTTTTACCGTAAGATTTATGTTTTTATTTGATACTGTCAATATTAACTACTTCATTAGCTTCTGCTTTGTAGTCAACTCCGTCAAATTCAAATCCAAATAAATTTAAGAAATCATTTCTGTAACCTGCTAAGTCTCCAATAGCCGGTAAAGTTTCTGTTGTAGCTTCTTTCCAAAGTTCAGCCACTTTTGCCTGAACATCGTCGCGCATTTCCCAGTCATCAATTCTAATTCTTCCTTTTTCATCAACAGGAACTTCAGAGCCGTTGTATAATCTATCCTGGAATAAACGCTGAATCTGCTCGATACATCCTTCGTGAATACCTTCTTCTTTCATTATTTTATACAAAAGAGAAATATATAGCGGAATAACCGGAATTGCAGAACTTGCTTGTGTTACTAATGCTTTGTTAACAGAAACATAAGCTTTTCCGCCAATAGATTTTAAGTTATCTGTAATAGTGAAAGCAGTAGCTTCTAAATGATCTTTTGCACGACCAATTGTTCCTTTACGGTAAACTGCTTCTGTTAATGCTGGCCCAATATAAGAATAAGCTACTGTTGCAGCACCTTCTGCCAATAAATTTTCATTTTTTAAAGCATCGATCCACATTGCCCAGTCTTCACCTCCCATTACAGCAACTGTGTTTTCAATATCTTCCTCGTTTGCAGGAGCGATTGAAACCTCAGTTACGTTTCCTGTATGAAAATCAACTGTTTTGTTTGTAAATGTCTGTCCAATTGGTTTTAAAACTGAACGGTGTGTAACTCCTGTATTAGGATTTGTACGCACTGGAGAAGCTAAACTGTAAATTACAAGATCTACTTGTCCTAAATCAGCTTTTATTAAATCTAAAGTTTCTCTTTTTATTTCGTTTGAAAAAGCATCTCCGTTGATACTTTTTGCATATAGACCTGCTTTATGAGCTTCTGCTTCAAAAGCCGCAGAGTTATACCATCCTGGTGAAGCCGTTTTTCCTTCAACCGGTGGTTTTTCGAAAAATACTCCAATTGTAGCAGCATCAGATCCAAAAGCACTTGTGATTCTTGAAGCTAATCCGAAACCTGTTGAAGCACCAATAACTAATACTTTTTTTGCTCCGGCAATTGCACCTTTTGATTTGATATATTCAATTTGATTTTTAACGTTTTGCTCAGCTCCCTTTGGGTGGGCAGTCAAACAAATAAATCCTCTCATTCTAGGTTCTATAATCATACTCTTTTTATTTACTCATAAATTAATCATTATCAAGATAAATGACAACTTATGCCTGTTTTGTTTAATTATTTTTCGATGACAAATATAAAGTATTTCTTTAGTTCAACAAGGCTTTAGCGTGATTTAAAGCCGAATCTGAAACGACTGCTCCTGATAACATTTGAGCAATTTCTATAACTCTTTCGTCCTGAGACAGTAACTTTAATTCTGACTGTGTATGATCGCCTACTGTTGCTTTAGAAACTTTGAAGTGCGAATCTCCTTTTGCTGCAATCTGCGGTAAATGTGTGATCGCAAAAATCTGCATTTTGGCACTCATTTCTTTCATAATCTCACCCATTCTAATGGCAATTTCTCCCGAAACTCCGGTGTCAATTTCATCAAAAATTAAGGTTGGTAATTTTGAATACTGCGCTAAAATTGCTTTTACTGCCAGCATAATACGTGACATTTCCCCGCCTGAAGCTACTTTTTTCAATAAGCCAAAATCAGTCCCTTTATTGGCAGAAAATAAGAACTGTAATTCGTCTTTTCCATTTTGAAAATAGGTTTCTGATGGTAAAAGTTCCATATTAAAACGAACATTTGGCATTCCTAATGTTTCTAAAATCGATATTAACTGATTTGATAAAACCGGAATTGCATTTATTCTGTTTTGATGAATTGTTGTCGCAAAAGCATCTAATTCAGTTGCTTTTTGTTCAATTGATTTAGATAAGGTTTCGATTTCTTCTTCGATATTATCTAATTCTAAAAGTGTATTTCCTAAATCTGCCTGAATTTGAAGTAATTCGTCAACAGAATTAACGTGATGCTTCTTTTGCAAATTAAAAATTAACTGCAGTTTTTGACTTACTAATTCTAATTGCTCAGGATCGTTCAATAATTTTTCAGAAGCGTTTTGTAATTCTTTTGAAACATCATCAAATTCAATTGAAATACTGGTGATTCGTTCAAAAAAGTTTTGATATTCTGCTGAAAAAGGCGCAATCTTTTGCAGTGCGTTTTTAATTTCATTAAGATTATGAAATACTCCAAACTGCTCTTCGTTTGCAATTACAAGCGATTTATCAATTGATTCTTTTATAATTTCGACGTTATTCAGTTTTTCAAAATCAGCTTCTAATTCTGCCTGTTCTCCAGATTTTAATTTAGCCGAAACCAATTCATTTAATAAAAAAGTATTGTACTCCTGCTCTTTTCCTGAATCG
This sequence comes from Flavobacterium panici, assembly GCF_903819335.1. Taxonomy (GTDB): domain Bacteria; phylum Bacteroidota; class Bacteroidia; order Flavobacteriales; family Flavobacteriaceae; genus Flavobacterium; species Flavobacterium panici. The sequence continues at coordinate 55,060 of NZ_CAIJDE010000033.1, forward strand.
CTTTGCTTTTTCAACAAAGCATTTAATTTTGATTTCTCTGATTTATAAAGTTTTAGCAGATTTTGATACGTTAAAATTGTATCAAAATTATTTGCAATAGCATCAATTATTTTGAATTGAACTGTTTCATCAGACAATTCCTGAGTTTGCTGCTGCGAATGTATGTCTATTAAAAAAAGACTCAAATCCTGTAATTCCTGAAGATTTACGGGACTGTCGTTTATAAAAGCTCTTGATTTTCCCGAAGGTAAAATTTCACGTCTAATTATGGTTTCATCCTCATAATCGAGATCATTTTCTGCAAAAAAATCTTTTAAGTTGTATTTAGAAATTTCAAAATGTGCTTCAATAACACATTTTTCTTCTTTGTTTTTTAATGAAGTTAAATCTGCTCTTTTTCCTAAAACGAGTCCAATCGCTCCTAATATAATCGATTTTCCTGCTCCTGTTTCACCAGTAATTATAGAAAAACCTTTTGAAAAATCAATAGAAAGCTTTTCAATCAGAGCATAATTTTTAATCGATAGTGAAGTTATCATAAAGGGGAATTATAAAAATAAAGTGCTACGAAGAAAGGAAAAAAAATTAAGTTTTTAAAACTTAATTTGCGACCATTTTGAATTATTTAAAGGTGAAACCCTATTCAAAATATCTGTTAAGTCTGTAACCGGAATACTTGGGCCTCCGGAAAAAATAGAAACTATCTCATCTGATTTTGCATCAAAAAATACACGCGTCAAAAATGCATTTGGCCTAACTGAGTTTACTTTTCCTATAAGCAATAAAGAAGACTTCACTTTTTCTTTTGCTCCTTTTAAATCATTACTCATGGTATCTAAACCTGTGTGATATAAAAAAGTTGTCTGACGTAAGTCAGCATACATAGGAGAAAGCATATCTGTTATTAAATAATAACGGTTTTGAAGCCCGTCTGTCTGGCTCCATCCTCTAAATCCGCCTTGCTGCGCAACGCTTGCAATGTTTTGAGCTGTTTCAAAATACTGATTTCCGGCGCCGCTTTGAAATGTATCAGCATCCATACCTAAAATTATGTAACTGTAAAAAGATACTACAGATACTAAATTTGATTCAAAAACAGTTGGATTAAACAATAATGGCTCGTACTCTGTGTATCTAAAATTAAAGTCTTTGTCGTTAAAATTCAGAACAGGCGAAGAATAAGTCGAATTGTAAATTAATCTTGAAGACTGAACCTGAATAGTTCCTGTAAACTGGTCAGAACTATACGATGACAATGTAATATACATGGAACAATTAATTCTTTCATGCTGTTTTAAAGCAGATCCAGTTCCTGTCCAGTCTGTTTTGTTTACAAACTCAGATAAAGAAGTCTGCAGCGTTTTAAAAACCTGCTGATTTGGTGTAGGAAGCCTTTCAGTATTGATAGTTACTGTACAATTTAGCTGCTGCGCCTGAGTAAAGCCAAAAATAAAAAATACGAAAAGTGTAACTATTTTGTTCATACAAATAAAATTTTATTATCAGCAAAAATAGAACAACTATTCTTACTTTTTATAAAATATTTTAAATCTTTATGATTTTAAAAAATGCGAAATCACTTTGTTTAAAATATCGACTGCTACAAATTCTTTCGATTTCAATTCCATAGGTTCGATATTAAAGTTTTTATCAATAAATGTTACTTTATTGGTTTCTTTTTTAAAACCGGCACCTTCATCCTGCAAAGAATTTAGAACTATCAAATCTAAGTTTTTTTTCTGGATTTTCAGCTTAGCATTTTCAATTTCATTTTCTGTTTCAAGGGCAAAGCCTATTAAAAACTGATTCTTTTTAATAGCTCCTAAAGAGGATAAAATGTCTTTTGTTTTCTCTAATTCAATCGAAAACTCACTTGCATTTTTCTTAATCTTTTGCAATGCAACCTCTTTTGGTTTGTAATCTGCTACCGCTGCTGCTGCGATTGCTGCATCAGAATCATCAAAATGTTTGTGACAGGCATCATACATTTCCTGCGCCGACATTATATTTATAACTTCAATCGAAGGATTTTTAGCTTTATAATGTGTTGGTCCCGAAACTAAAACAACCTGAGCACCAAGATTTGCTGCCGCATTTGCAATATCAAATCCCATTTTTCCAGAAGAATGATTTCCTATAAAACGTACAGGATCTATTGCTTCGTATGTTGGACCTGCAGTTATTAGTATTTTTTTTCCTTTAAGGGGTAATTTGCTTTCTAAATCTGCTTCAAGAAAAGCTACGATATTTTCTGGTTCAGCCATTCGGCCTTCTCCGGATAAACCGCTTGCTAATTCGCCTTTTTCAGCTGGAATAATAATGTTTCCAAATTGTTTTAAGGCATTAAAACTAGAAATTGTAGAGGGATGTTTGTACATATCCAAGTCCATTGCCGGAGCAAAATAAACAGGACATTTAGCCGATAAGTATGTAGCAATTAAAAGATTATCGCAATTTCCTGTTGCCATTTTAGACATTGTATTTGCTGTTGCAGGAGCGATCAGCATCAAATCGGCCCAAAGACCTAATTCAACGTGATTATTCCATACCGCATCTTCATTGTCGTCGTTAAAGAAACTGGAATGTACAGGATTTTTTGATAAGGTAGATAATGTAAGTGGGGTTACAAAATCCTTAGAAGCAGGTGTCATTATCACTTGGACATGTGCACCTGCTTTTATAAAAAGTCGTACTAATGAGGCTGTTTTATACGCTGCAATTCCACCGGAAACTCCCAGTAAAATCTTTTTTCCGTTTAAAACTGACATTATACTATATTATTTGTTTGAACCTCTGTGGTAAGTTTTTCCGTCTAACCATTCCTGAACAGCTAAAGCGTGTGGTTTTGGTAATTTTTCGTAAAATTTAGAAACTTCGATTTGTTCTTTATTTTCAAAAACTTCTTCAAGACTGTCATTGTAAGTAGCAAACTCTTCTAATTTCTCAGTTAATTCTTTTTTAATTTCAGAATTAATCTGGTTTGCTCTTTTAGCCATAATGGTAATTGCTTCATACACATTTCCTGTTGGCTCTTCAATAACTGTTTTATTGTAAGTTATTGTGTTAACAGGAGCATTCGTCTTTTTTAAATCCATGACTTATTTTTATTTAGTATATTTTTGTAAATCCGTTTCAACTCTGGCATTCATTTCGTCTGCCTCTTTTTTATATTTTGTATCGCTTTTAAACTTAATTAAGTTTGCATAAGCTGTTTTTGCAATATTTAAACGCTCTTCCATTTTTGAAGGAACACTGTTTATTGCTAACTTATATGCTGAATCATATTTGTAAAACAAAGCGTCTTCTTTGAAAGGAGTTCCAGGAAAATCAGCTATAAAATTATCAAAAGCTACAAGAGCTGATTTATAATCTGAAATTGTGTTGTATCCTTTAGCATTTTCGTATGCTTTTTTCTCTAATTTTCCATTCAAAACCTGCACTGTTTTATTTGCCTCAGCTATATATTCTGAATTTGGATAATTATCAATAAATGCTTGTAATTTTTCTAAAGCTTTTACCGTGTCAGCCTGATCTAAACTGTAAACCGGAGATAATTTTGAATAACTGTACGCTCCTAAATAAGCACATTCCTGTACTTTTTCGCTTCGCGGATATCCTGAAACAAAACTTTCAAACTGGTATCCTGCCAGATAGTATTGTTTTGTTTTGTAATAAGACTGTGAAAACATATAAAAAAGTTTTTCAGCCTGAGGTTTACCTCTATATGTTGGCGCTAATTGTTCAAAAAGACGAATGGCTTTATTATACTTGCCAGCTTCGTACATTTTTGTCGCCACTTCGAACTTTGCTGCAACATCTTCATTTTTTAATGCCTTTTGGTAATCACTACAAGAACAAAAAAGGGCTACAACAATTAATAGAGATACTATTTTTTTCATTTATTTACTTTTATTATGATTTTCTTAGACATTATGCCAAAGTAAAAATCACACCGAAGCTTTCGGGTGCAAATTTAGTCATTAATTTAGCGACTGCAAAATAATTTTTTAGTATCTTATAATACTAACACTTTAACAATTATTTAATGCTATTTTTTACAAACTCATTTAATCTTACTGCTAAAGCGTCATCTACAGAAACCAAAGGTAATCGCACTACATTTTCAGCAATACCAAGGGCTTGAAAGATTTGTTTTATTCCGGCAGGGTTTCCTTGTTCGAAAATCATATCAATACAATCTGCTAAAAAGTATTGTGTTTTAAACGCTTCAACGGCTTTTTTATTCAATCCTAAGCGAATCATTTCTGAAAATTCTTTTGGAAAACCTTGCCCAATTACTGAAATTACACCTGCTCCACCTGCTAAAACGATAGGTAAAGCAATCATATCATCTCCCGAAATTACCAGAAAATCTTTTGGTGCATCTTTTATAAGTTTTAATGCCTGAGCCATGTCTCCTGCTGCTTCTTTTATTGCTACGATATTTTTAAAATCATTAGCTAAACGAACAACTGTTGACGGAAGCATATTGCTTGATGTTCTTCCCGGAACGTTGTATAATATTACAGGAATTGGAGATGCTTCTGCAATTGCTTTAAAGTGCTGGTAAATTCCTTCCTGTGTTGGTTTATTATAATATGGTGAAACTGAAAGTATGGCTTCAAAAGCAGAAAAATCTCTTGTTTTTAATTCTTCAACAATCTGCATCGTGTTATTTCCTCCAACTCCAAGAACTAATGGCAGTCTTCCTTTATTAACATCAATTACGGTGCTGATAACTAACTCTTTTTCTTCTGATGTTAAGGTAGCATTTTCTGCTGTTGTTCCCATAACAACAAGATATTCAACTCCTCCGTCAATCGAAAAGTTAACGATACGCTGCAACGCTTCGATATCTACTGAAAAGTCTTTTTTAAATGGGGTTACAAGCGCAACACCAGTTCCTATTAATGATTGCATATTTTGATTTATAATTTTATTTTATACTTTTTAAATACTTAAACAATTCTGAAATGAAAAGTTTATACTCTGCCATTGTAGTGCTAATCATCCAGCGATTTAATTTATCATCGACAGAAGAAAATCCTACTTTAAATTTTGCTTTTGACTTACTTGTGATCATCATTAAAATGGGAGTTTCCTCTTCATAATAACTAATCAAAAGATCAAATTCTGTATCGATAAATTCATTTAAAAAAACTTCTGTAATCTGCCCTCTCCAATCGATATGTTTTTTACCGAAAGTTGGTCTTGAATACTCTTTTTTCTTGTCGAATTTACGTCTGTACGCAACAATTTTTATGTTTTTTGGAGCAATTCCGTTCGATTCAAGTTCTTTTATTAACTCTTTAGAATGGCGAAAATTACTCTCATCAACCAGCAAACCAATGGTTTGTATATTGCTTGTAAAAACTTCGTTTTTGATAGTTTTTAAGTTATTTTTTAATGATTTTTTTACAAAAAATTCTCTTGTATAATCTAAAAACATAGTACTTTTACGAATTACAAAATTAATTATTTAAGCCGCATTTAAAATGGTAAAACTAAAAAAGTATAACCGATTTTTAAAACTTTTTGTTATATTCTTAACACTAACTACAATATTTTCTTGCAGTCCCAAGAATTATAATTTAACGAAGATAGAAGGAAAACAGATTCCGGTTGCAGAAAATAGTGCACAAACTCCAGAAATTGAGAAATTTATTAAACCTTATCGCGATCATATTAATAAGGATTTAGACAGCGTTTTAGCCTATTGTCCTGAAACTCTTGATAAAAGTACTGGAAAATGGCAGACTTCTATTGGAAATTTATTGGCCGATGTCTGCTTAGAAAGAGGCAATAAAGTTTTTAAAACTCGTGAAAACAAAAGTATCGATATCTGCTTTTTAAATCATGGCGGTATCAGGGCAATTTTACCTAAAGGAAATGTTACAACGAGATCTGCTTTTGAAATTATGCCTTTTGAAAATAATATGGTTGTTCTCGCTTTAAAAGAGGAACAGATTTTAGAAATTACATCTTATATAATAAGAGAGAAAAAACCGCATCCTTTGTCTGGAATGACTTTTACTATTGCAAAAGACAATACGGCAAAAAATATCCTGATTAAGGGAAAACCGCTTGACGTTAATAAAACGTATTATGTTGCTACAAATGATTATTTGGCAAATGGAGGTGACAACATGAGTTTCTTTGCAAAAAATATTCAAAAATATGATTTGAATTATAAACTTAGAAATGTTTTAATTGATTATTTCAAGGAAGTTGATACGATTCCGGTTACTAAGGATATCAGAATTACAGAAGAATAAAAAAGTTTGCCACTAATTACACTAATTTACACAAATTTTAAGTGCTTAAAAAGAAAATTTAATTCGTGGAAATTCGTGAAATTCGTGGCTAAAGAAAACATCAAAATATAAAGTTCCCCGCAAAAAATATACAAAATGAAAAGAAGAGAATTTATCGAAAAAACAGCTGCAAGTACTGCCTTATTAAGTTTGGGATTATCATTGAGCAGTTTTGGCACTGACGATATAAAACACTTAACTATTCTGCATACCAACGATGTTCACAGTCATATAGATCCGTTTCCGGCTGATGATCCGCGTAACCCAAATAAAGGCGGCGTGTCTCGTCGTGCGGCGCTTATTGAAACGATTCGCAGGGAAAATCCAAATGTTCTTTTGTTAGATGCGGGTGATATCTTTCAGGGAACTCCGTATTTTAATTATTACGGGGGTGAATTGGAATTCAAACTGATGAGTATGATGAAATATGATGCATCGACTATTGGAAATCATGATTTCGACAATGGTCTTGATGGTTTGTATGCTCAAATGCCTCACGCAACTTTTGAATTTATAAATTCTAATTACGATTTTAAAAATACCGTAATGAATGGTTTGGTCAAACCGTATAAAATCTTCAATAAAAACGGAATTAAGGTTGGTGTTTTTGGTGTGGGAATTGAACTTCAGGGTTTGGTTGATAAACAACTTTATAAAGAAACTGTTTATAATGATCCTGTTGAAATTGCTCAGGATATGACACGTTTGTTAAAACAAGAAGAAAAATGCGATTTAGTAATTTGTCTTTCGCATCTTGGATATAAATATAAAGATGAGCCTTCGAAAATTTCTGATTTAAAATTTGCGGAACTTACGCAGGATATTGATTTAATTATTGGCGGACATACGCACACTTTTCTTGACAAACCTACTATTGTAAAAAACAAAACCGGAAAAGAGGTATTGGTTAATCAGGTTGGCTGTTACGGAATCAATTTAGGCCGTATCGATTTTTATTTTGATAAGGATAAAGCGCACAGCAATCAAGCGAGATCAATTATTGTATAAGGCTCTTTTATGCATTTTTATTTTTTCGAGGAAATATTCGACCATAAAGTAGTAGGCTAAAATTTGTGTTATATCACGAATCAACACTAAAACTACGGAGTGTGAAAAGTATTCGTTGAAAATGTAGAATATATCTGAAAAGATATAACTTACTGCCATTAATGACATTAAAAGGGTTATAAATGTGCCTTTTGTAATATAACTTACAAATGAGAAATAGCTTATATAACTGAGGATTATTCCGTAAATAATATAGATATAATCGAACTTTTTTGTGTTGTCAAATTTCATACTGAGTACTGAAATGAGCAGGTAAACAATAAAAATTATGACTAAGGATATTGGTAAAATATCCTTTTTTTGTAGTTTGATTTTTTCGTGTTCTACTATAAAAAGCTTCATGATTAGGGCGTAGACGACAAGAAAACTTATTACGGCTCCAATTTCTGAAACCTCAACATCCATAAGGTCGAAAACCTGGCCGATAAAGCAAAATGCAAAAATAAAGCTTTCGGTTTTCTTGATTTTGAATTCACTGCTTATTAAAAAATAAATAAAAATTGCAGGCAAAACTATTGCCTTTGCATAAATTGCAAGGAAGTCTTGTTCTGTCCAATCAAAAATAATTGTAAACAGCAGCGCCAGGAAGAATAAAATTAACGATGGTTTATTAGCCTTCATTCAGTTTAGTTATAAAATCATCTTCAGATAGTATAGGAATATTCAATTTATTTGCTTTTTCTAATTTAGCCGGTCCCATGTTATCTCCCGCCACGACAAAGTCGGTTTTTGCAGAAATTGAACTTCCTACTTTTCCACCGTTATCTTCAATTGTCTTTTTTAAATCGTCTCTCGAAAATTGGCTGAAAACTCCTGAAACAACAAAAGTTTTTCCAATAAATTTCTCGGTAGCATTTGGGTTTATTCTTTCTACGGTTTCAAATTGAACCCCATAACTTTTAAGACGTTCAATTATGATTTTATTTTCTTCGTTTTCAAAAAATTCTATTACGCTTTTGGCAATTCTTTCTCCAATTTCATCTACCAAAATTAAATCCATTAAAGAGGCCTGACTTAAAGCGTCGATATTTTTATAATGTTTAGCCAGTTTTTTGGCTACGGTTTCTCCAACAAAACGAATTCCGAGTGCAAACAGTACGCTTTCAAATGGAATTTCTTTTGATTTTTCTACTCCTTTTACCAAATTTTCGGCTGATTTTTGCGCCATTCTTTCCAGATGCAAAATATCTTCGACTTTTAATTCGTATAAATCGGCGTAATTGTGAACTAGATTATTTTTGAAAAGCAGCGCTACTGTTTCTCCACCAAGTCCTTCGATATCCATTGCTTTTCTCGAAATGTAATGCTGTACTCTTCCGATAATCTGCGGAGGACAGCCGTAAAAATTCGGGCAGTAATGATTTGCTTCTCCGGCATTTCTAACCAATTCGGTTTGACATTCCGGACAATGCGTTATGTAGTATGTTATTTCTGAATTTTCTGGACGTTTCTCTAAATCTACAGCGATAATTTTAGGGATAATCTCTCCTCCTTTTTCAACAAAAACGGTATCATTTATTCTAATATCCAGTTTTTCAATTTGGTCTGCATTGTGAAGAGAGGCTCTTTTTACAATGGTTCCCGCCAATTGAACTGGTTCCAAATTGGCCACCGGAGTAATGGCTCCTGTACGCCCAACCTGATACGATATTGATTTTAATTTGGTTGAAACCTGCTCTGATTTGAATTTGTATGCGATTGCCCAGCGTGGTGATTTTGCTGTATATCCTAATTCTTCCTGAGAGTGTATGCTGTTTACTTTGATTACAACACCATCTGTTTCATAAGGTAATTGATGACGATGTACGTCCCAATAGTCAATAAAGTCGAAAACTTCCTGCATGTTATTGACTAACTTGGCTTCGTTTGGTACTTTGAATCCCCATTTTCTGGCTGATTCTAATCCTTCGTATTGGGTTTTAAACGGAAGGTTATTTCCTGTTACAAAATAAAGTAAACATTCGAGCGGACGTTTTGCAACCTCAGCGCTATCTTGTAGTTTTAAACTTCCCGATGCTGTATTTCTTGGGTTTGAATAAGGAGTTTCTCCAATCTCGATCAATTCCTGATTCATTTTTTCGAATCCTGCATGCGGCAGAATAATTTCTCCCCGAATGTCAAATTTTTCAGGGTAATCTCCTTTTAATTTGATTGGAATTGACTTGATTGTTTTGATGTTATTGGTCACCTCATCTCCCTGAAAACCGTCACCGCGCGTTAACGCCTGAACTAGTTTTCCGTTTTCATAAGAGATACTGATTGAAGCTCCGTCGTATTTTAATTCGCAGGTATATTGCAGGTTTACATTTCCCAGTACGCGCTGAATTCTGTTTTCCCAATCGATTAAATCTTCTTTCGAATAGGAATTATCAAGAGAATACATTCTGTATTGGTGCGCAATAGTTTTGAAGTTTTTTGTTACGGCTCCGCCTACTCTTTGCGTTGGCGAATCTTCATCAAAAAATTCCGGATTTTTATTTTCTAAATCCTGAAGCTGTTTTAGTTTAATATCAAAATCGTAATCGGAAATTGTGGCGTTATCCAACACATAGTAGTTGTAATTGTGTTGATTAAGTTCGTCTCTTAAGGTTTGAATGGTTTCCTGAATACTCATAAAATACTAAAATAATGCTGATTTTGATTTGAAATAAATGAATATCAAAATTAGGATTATTTTTGTTCAAATAACATTAAACACAAAAGTTTTATAAAATCAAAAATCAGGCTGCAAAAATTTGCGGCCTGATTTTCTCCTTGTCCATTATTCTTAAAAAAGAATTTTAAAAAACCAACTTCCAAATGGTTTCTACGTTCTATATCTTAAAATCTGATTATCAATAAATTAGATCACAAATATAGTACTATTTTTGAATAATGATGAAATCGGAGCGTCTGTTTAACAAATGTTCTTCTTCAGTACATTTCACTCCATTTTTGCATTTATTGATTAATCGGGTTTCACCGTAACCAATGGCACTTTCGATTCTTGAAGCGTCAATTCCCTGCGAGATAATATAATCTCTTGTTGATTTTGCTCTGTTATCTGAAAGTTTTAAATTATAAGCATCTTTCCCTCTTGAATCTGTATGTGATTCAATTTTGATTCTGATGTTTGGAAATTTCTGCATGATGAAAACTACTTTTGTCAATTCTTCGACTGCTAAAGGTGTAATGTCGTATTTGTCGTAGTCAAAGTAAATTGGGTTAACATCTACTTTTTCAACACCTTTCTTTTTCACCACTAAATCGTCATAATTGCTAAGTTCAAAATTGATATTTGGAATTTCGCCTTCATTTTCTTTTGTAGTTTCTACGGTTTTTTCGTCGCTGCTGTAATTTGGTTTGGCAGCAATCATGTTAACCAATTTATTACATGGAACCACAATGGCATATTTTCCTTCGTAGTTTGTTTTGGTTTCACCTAAAACTTCTTTAAAAGAATTGTAAGCCATAACAGTAACATCTGATAATGGAAGTTTCGATTTTCTGTCAACGGCAATTCCCGAAATACTTTGGTTACAAACCGGTTTTCCTTTTACGAAAGAATAAATATCATCGTCGCCTTTTCCTCCTGCTCTGTTGGATGAAACATATCCGTAACTGTCTGACTTATCTACGATATAAGCAAAATCGTCTTTGTTACTGTTTATTGGAGCACCAAGATTTCTTGGTGTTGTAAAAGTTCCGTCTGATAAAAATTTGCTTTCGTAAACATCTAAATCTCCTAAGCCATAGTGTCCATCTGAAGAAAAATAAAGCATTCCGTTTCTGTAATAAGGAAAAAGATCATTACCAATTGTATTAATTTTTGGTCCCAGATTGAGCGGCGTGCTCATTGTTCCGTCATCTGAAATTTTCACCACATACAAATCGGTTTCACCAAATCCGCCCGGCATATCTGATGCGAAGAAAAGCCATTTTCCGTCATCGCTTAAAGAAGGATGCCCAACAGAATAATCATCGCTGCTAAAGAATACGTTTTGCGGATTTTCTAATTTATTATCTACAACATCTCCTTTAACAATTTGAAAATTATTGACTTTATCGCCATCAACAACTAATTTGTTTTTCTTTAAAATGTTAGTTGTATAATAAATTGTTTTTCCTGCTGCATCAAATGTAGCTGTTGCTTCATGATATTTGCTCATTACGTTTGGAATGAATAAACTTTCGTTGAAGAGACTTCCATCTGCAGGATTTCTTTCAGAAACATATAAATTCAGGAAGGGCTGATTGTTCCAGGTGTATAGTTTTTCGCTAAACTTGGTTGTATCTCTCGCCGAAGTAAAGACAATTTTTTCCTGAAAAAATGTGGTCCCAAAGTCAGATTTACCGGTATTGATATCCAGATTTTTAATTTGATACAGTGGTTTTGCTTTCGCTAAACTATCTAATTGCTTTTTCTGGGCAACATAACGGTCTATTTCCTTTTGATCTCCTTTTTTATCCAGATATTCTTTTGTTACCCTATCTGCTTCATCATAATCCATGACTGCTTTCATGGTTTGAATGTATCTTAGATAGTAAATATCCGTTAGGTTATTACCCTGTGCTTCGTATAGTTTTCTATACCATTTTAGGGCATTTCGTGCATCAGAAATAAAATAATACGAGTCTCCGGCATTTTTTAATGTTTGTGTCGACGGACTTTTAATATTCTGTAATATTTCTTCGTAAGCCTTTGATGCATCTGTATAGGAATAATTTCTAAACAAAGCATCTGCTTTCTTTAAATTAGTCTTTTGAGCAAAACTAAACGTAATGCTCAAGACTAAACTTAGGATATATAATTTTTTCATATGTTTTGTTTTTAGAAGAATCGAGGAGATTTAATTTTGCTTTGTCCTTTGTTGAATGAATAACGCAAGATGAATTCGTGTGTTCCATCGTTGTATTTATTCAATTGACTTGTGGTGTAATCAAAAGCATAACCTAGATAAAAACTAGGTGATATTTGAAAACCTGCCAGAATACTTACAGAATCATCTGTTCTGTATGATCCTCCAATAACAAATTTCTCAGCAATCATAAAATTCGCCGATACATCAGCAGTTATCGGTGCTCCGCTTACTGCTTTTACTAAAAATGCTGGTTTGAACTTTAAATTTGGGTTCAAATCAAAAACATATCCTCCCATTAAATAATAATGTAAACGATCGTAATCTATCGATTCCTGTACATCATCATAATAATTGTTTTCAATAAAACTTGGAATAGAGAATCCTAAATACCATTTTTCTGTGTAATAGTAAATTCCGGCTCCTACTGCTAGTTTCATTTGATTGTCTATATTTTGGTTTAGGAGAACATCATTATCATTGTAATATCTTCCTTTTGACCAATCTATATTTAGCATTCTCATACCTGCTTTTATACCAAATGCTAATCTTTTTTCGTACCCAAGAGGTAATGAATAAGAGAAGTTTCCGTCAAGGTATAATTCATTGGAAGGACCAATTTTGTCGTTAACTACACTCAATCCTAGACCGATTTTTTCATTTGAAAGCGGTCCGTGAATGGAAAACGATTGTGTTTCTGGTGCTCCTGAAATTCCTACCCATTGTGAACGGTGTAAAAGTGTGGCTTCGAGAGTGCCGGTAGATCCGGCATAAGCCGGATTTACCGCCATTGTATTATACATATACTGCGTATATTGAGGATCTTGTTGTGCACTGACGCAAACTGTAATAAAAGAACATATTAAAATGAAATACGTTTCTAATGGTTTTATATATAGTTTCATAACGATACTTATTTAGTTTAATTAATTAGATGATTAATAGAATGTTATCTCATTATTGACAGCCATCCTTTTTTAACCGTTCCATCTCCAATGGTAATCACATAAAAATAAGTACCTGTTGGCAGCATATCTCCTCTATTAACTACTCCGGATACATTTGCAGTTCCGTCCCAATCGTTCTCATAATGTGCTTTGCTGTACACTAATGCACCATATCTGTTAAAAACTTTTAACTCGTTGTTAGGGAATGTTTCGATACAATCAATTCTAAACAAGTCATTAGCTCCGTCATTATTTGGTGTAAACTCATTGTAAACTGTTAAACAAATTGGCTCAACCGAAGCTGAAGCTGAATTGTTTGTTGCATCGACATCTAAAGGAGTTGAGTTTTCGATAGTAGCAACATTTAAGTAGTTTCCGCTTGAAAGTACTTCTGCAACTATTGTTAACGTTACACTTTGTCCTGCTGGCAGTGTTGGAATTGTCCAAAGTCCTGTTGCCGGATTAAATGTTCCTGTTGATGTATTAGAGCTAACTAAATTATATCCTGTTGGTAATAAATCACTAACAAGTGTATTGATGAAACTTCCTTCGCCAACATTGTTTACTGTTATCGTAAATGTTACGTTGTCTCCAAAATTAGGCGTTGGATTATCAACCACATTCGTAATTGTTAAATCAGAACATGTTGCTACTGTTACGTTTAGGAATTTAGTTGTGGTTTCGTCACAAGTATTTGTGTAAGTAACCTCAACTCTTCCCGGTCCAATATCTGACCATGAGATTGTTGCAGATCCGTCTGCAGTTCCTCCGCCAGAAGTGATTGTTCCGTTTGTAACTGACCAAACATAATTTGATTTTCCATTTGCAATTGAATATGTTACTCCTTGGAAAACACATGGTGTGTCGTCTGTAGTTGTAAGCTGTACTAAAGCATCATTTTCAAAGGCAATTGTAATACCCAATCTTGTCGCGCTTTCACATCCGTTTGTTGTGTTACTAAGTGCGGCAGCGTAATACGTACCTGCTGTTAGTAATGTTCCTGCCGGAAGTGGTGTTCCACCTGTTGCAGTGGCGTAGAATACAACGTTTGGCTCGTTAACTAAAATGTTGGCTAATGTTGGCAATTTAGATAAACAGAACGTTTGTGTTGTATTTGGCGTTGTAATAATACCCGGAGTATTTACATTTACTGCAACTGCTAATCTTGCTGGATTTTCACAATTTATAGCACTTGCTACAGCTCCATAATATGTTCCTGTTGCTAAAGCTGTTGTGGCTGGAATTGCTGTTCCGCCTGTAGCAGAAGTATACCAAATCACATTTGCTTCATTTACCTGAATATTAGCAACTGTTGGTGCATTTATTGAACAGAAATCTTGTGTAGCATCTGTTGTAGTTGGCGTTGGGCTCGGATCTGTTACTGTTACTGTAACTTGTAAACGAGTTGAGCTTTCACAACCTGTTGCCGGATCTACAATATTTCCATAGTAAATACCTGATGTTAAGGCTGTAGTTGCCGGAATTGCTGTTCCGCCAGTTGCAGAGCTAAACCATGTTACATTGCTTTCGTTTACCTGAATGCTTGCAATTGTTGGTGAAGCTGTTGAACAGAAGCTTTGCGCAGCGTTGTTCGTTGTTGGATTAACTGTATTTCCAACTGTAACTGCAACTAATAATCTCACGCTGCTTTCACATCCTGTTACCGGATCCTGAATCGCTCCATAATAATTACCTGTTGCCAAAGCTGTTGTTGCTGGAATTGCTGTTCCGCCTGTGGCAGTTGTATACCAAACTACATTTGTTTCATTTACCTGAATATTAGCAACTGTAGGTGCGTTTCCAGAACAGAAAGTCTGTGTAGCATCTGTAGTTGTTGGTGTAGCAGGATCTGTTACACTTACCGCAACTGCTAATCTAACAGCACTTTGACAATTTGTTGCCGGATCTAAAATGGCTGCATAATAAGTTCCATTTGTCAAGGCAGTTGTAGCTGGAATCGCTGTTCCGCCTGTTGCTGTACTGTACCAAACAATGTTAGATTCATTTACCTGAATATTAGCAAAAGTTGGTGCATTAACTAAACAGAAGTCTTGTGTTGCATCTGTAGTAGTTGGTGTTCCCGGATCTGTTACACTTACTGCAACTGCCAATCTAACATTGCTTTCGCAGTTTGTTATTGGATTTAGAATTGAAGCGTAATATGTTCCTGTTACTAATGCTGTTGTAGTTGGAATCGCTGTTCCGCCTGTGGCAGCTGTGTACCAAACTATTGTTCCTACCGCTGGTGTGTTAACCTGAATGTCGGCAACGGTTGGCGCATCAATTAAACAGAAGTCTTGTGTTGCATCTGTTGTAGTTGGTGTTCCCGGATCGGTCACGCTTACTGCAACTGCTAATCTAACATTGCTTTCGCAGTTTGTTACTGGATCTAATATTGAAGCGTAATATGTTCCTGTTACCAATGCTGTTGTTGCTGGAACTGCTGTTCCGCCTGTAGCAGCTGTGTACCAAACTATTGTTCCTGTTGCTGGTGTATTCACCTGAATATTGGCAACAGTTGGCGCATCAACTAAACAGAAGTCTTGTGTAGCATCTGTAGTAGTTGGTGTTCCCGGATCTGTTACACTTACTGCAACAGCTAATCTAACATTGCTTTCGCAGTTTGTTGTCGGATTTAGAATTGAAGCATAATATGTTCCTGTTACTAATGCTGTTGTAGCTGGGATGGCTGTTCCGCCTGTAGCAGCTGTGTACCAAACTATGGTTCCAACGGTTGGTGTGTTTACCTGAATGTTAGCAACTGTTGGTGCATCAACTAAACAGAAATCCTGAGTTGCATCTGTAGTGGTTGGTGTTCCAGGATCAGTCACGCTTACTGCAACAGCTAATCTTACCGCACTTTCACAATTTGTTGTTCCGTTAAAAATTGATGCATAATAAGTACCTGTAGTCAAAGCTGTCGTAGAAGCGATTGCTGTTCCACCTGTGGCAGCTGTATACCAAACTATTGTGCCTACCGCTGGTGTGTTTACCTGAATATTAGCAACTGTTGGCGCATCAACTAAACAGAAATCTTGTGTAGCATCTGTAGTTGTTGGTGTTCCAGGATCTGTTACACTTACGGCAATTGCTAATCTAACATTGCTTTCGCAGTTTGTTGTTGGATTTAGAATTGAAGCGTAATAGTTTCCTGTTACTAATGCTGTTGTTGCTGGAACTGCTGTTCCGCCTGTCGCAGCTGTATACCAAACTATTGTTCCTGTTGCTGGTGCATTCACCTGAATGTTGGTAACGGTTGGCGCATCAACTAAACAGAAATCTTGTGTTGTATCTGTCGTTGTTGGTGTTCCCGGATCTGTTACAGTTACTGCAACTGCTAATCTAACATTGCTTTCGCAATTTGTTGTTGGATCTAAAATGGCTGCATAATAAGTTCCATTTGTCAAAGCAGTTGTTGCAGGAATTGCTGTACCACCTGTTGCTGTACTGTACCAAACTATATTAGTTTCATTAACTTGAATATTGGCAACTGTCGGAGCGTCAACTAAACAGAAATCCTGAGTGGCATCTGTTGTGGTTGGTGTTCCAGGATCAGTTACACTTACTGCAACTGCTAATCTAACATTGCTTTCGCAGTTTGTTGCTGGATTTAGAATTGAAGCGTAGTAGTTTCCTGTTACTAAAGCTGTTGTAGTTGGAATCGCTGTTCCGCCTGTAGCAGCTGTGTACCAAACTATTGTTCCTACCGCCGGTGTGTTAACCTGAATGTCGGCAACTGTTGGTGCATCAATTAAACAGAAGTCTTGTGTTGCATCTGTAGTTGTTGGTGTTCCAGGATCGGTTACGCTTACTGCAATGGCTAATCTTACATTGCTTTCGCAGTTTGTTGCTGGATTTAAAATGGAAGCGTAGTAGTTTCCTGTTGCTAAAGCTGTTGTAGCTGGAATCGCTGTTCCGCCTGTGGCAGTCGTGTACCAAACTATGGTTCCTACCGCTGGCGTATTCACCTGAATGTTGGCAACGGTTGGTGCATCAACTAAACAGAAATCTTGTGTTGCATCTGTAGTAGTTGGTGTTCCCGGATCGGTTACACTTACTGCAATGGCTAATCTAACGTTGCTTTCGCAGTTTGTTGCTGGATTTAAAATTGAAGCGTAGTATGTTCCTGTTACCAATGCTGTTGTTGCTGGAACTGCTGTTCCGCCTGTGGCAGCTGTGTACCAAACTATGGTTCCAACTGCTGGTGTGTTTACCTGAATGTCGGCAACGGTTGGAGCATCAATTAAACAGAAGTCTTGTGTTGCATCTGTAGTGGTTGGTGTTCCTGGATCGGTTACACTTACCGCAATGGCTAATCTAACGTTGCTTTCGCAGTTTGTTGCTGGATTTAGAATTGAAGCGTAATATGTTCCTGTTGCTAATGCTGTTGTAGCTGGAATTGCTGTTCCGCCTGTAGCAGCTGTGTACCAAACTATTGTTCCAACAGCTGGTGTGTTTACCTGAATGTCTGCAACAGTTGGCGCATCAATTAAACAGAAATCTTGTGTTGCATCTGTTGTAGTTGGTGTACCCGGATCGGTCACACTTACTGCAACTGCTAATCTAACATTGCTTTCGCAGTTTGTTGTTGAATTTAGAATTGAAGCGTAATAAGCTCCTGTCACTAAAGCTGTTGTATTTGGAATCGCTGTTCCGCCTGTAGCAGCTGTGTACCAAACTATTGTTCCTACTGCAGGTGTATTCATCTGAATGTCGGCAACGGTTGGCGCATCAATTAAACAGAAGTCTTGTGTTGTATCTGTAGTAGTTGGTGTTCCGGGATCAGTCACGCTTACGGCTATTGCTAATCTAACATTGCTTTCGCAGTTTGTTGTTGGATTTAGAATCGAAGCGTAATATGTTCCAGTTACTAATGCTGTTGTAGTTGGAATCGCTGTTCCACCTGTGGCAGCTGTATACCAAACTATGGTTCCAACAGCTGGTGTGTTTACCTGAATATTCGCAACTGTTGGTGCATCAACTAAACAGAAATCTTGTGTTGCATCTGTAGTAGTTGGTGTTCCCGGATCTGTTACACTTACGGCAATCGCTAATCTAACATTGCTTTCGCAGTTTGTTGTTGGATTTAGAATTGAAGCGTAGTATGTTCCTGTTGCTAAAGCAGTTGTAGTTGGAATCGCTATTCCGCCTGTAGCAGTTGTATACCAAACTATTGTCCCTACTGCTGGTGTGTTTACTTGAATATCAGCAACGGTTGGCGCATCAATCAAACAGAAGTCTTGTGTGGCATCTGTTGTAGTTGGTGTTCCCGGATCAGTTACACTTACGGCTATTGCTAATCTAACATTGCTTTCACAATTTGTTGTTGGATTTAAAATTGAAGCGTAGTAGTTTCCTGTTGCTAAAGCTGTTGTAGTTGGAATCGCTGTTCCGCCTGTCGCAGCTGTATACCAAACTATTGTTCCAACTGCTGGTGTATTTACCTGAATATTAGCAACGGTTGGTGCATCAATTAAACAGAAATCCTGAGTGGCATCTGTTGTCGTTGGTGTTCCCGGATCAGTCACGCTTACTGCAACTGCTAATCTAACATTGCTCTCGCAGTTTGTTGTAGCATTTAAAATTGAAGCGTAGTAGTTTCCTGTTACTAATGCTGTTGTAGTAGGAATCGCTGTTCCACCTGTTGCAGCTGTATACCAAACTATGGTTCCTGCCGCTGGCGTGTTTACCTGAATATCGGCAACGGTTGGTGCATCAACTAAACAGAAATCTTGTGTGGCATCTGTTGTCGTTGGTGCTCCAGGATCGGTTACACTTACCGCAATGGCTAATCTAACATTGCTTTCGCAGTTTGTTGTTGGATTTAGAATTGAAGCGTAATATGTTCCTGTTACTAATGCTGTTGTAGTAGGAATCGCTGTCCCGCCTGTAGCAGCTGTGTACCAAACTATGGTTCCAACAGCTGGTGTGTTTACCTGAATATTCGCAACTGTTGGAGCATCAATTAAACAGAAGTCTTGTGATGCATCTGTAGTTGTTGGTGTTCCCGGATCAGTTACACTTACTGCAATGGCTAATCTAACATTGCTTTCGCAGTTTGTTGTTCCGTTCAAGATTGAAGCGTAGTAGTTTCCTGTTGCTAAAGCTGTTGTAGCTGGAATCGCTGTTCCGCCTGTAGCAGCAGCATACCAAACTATGGTTCCAACGGCTGGTGTATTTACCTGAATGTCTGCAACGGTTGGCGCATCAACTAAACAGAAATCTTGTGTAGCATCTGTAGTAGTTGGTGTTCCAGGATCTGTTACACTTACTGCAACAGCTAATCTAACATTGCTTTCGCAGTTGGTTGTTCCATTTAAAATTGAAGCGTAGTAGTTTCCTGTTACTAATGCTGTTGTAGTTGGAATCGCTGTTCCGCCTGTAGCAGCTGTGTACCAAACTATTGTTCCAACTCCTGGCGTGTTTACCTGAATATCGGCAACTGTCGGCGCATCAACTAAACAGAAATCTTGTGTAGCATCTGTAGTAGTTGGTGTTCCTGGATCAGTTACACTTACTGCAACTGCTAATCTAACACTGCTTTCGCAACCTGTAATAGCGTCTGTTGCCGCCGCATAATAAGTTCCTGTTGTTATTGCTGTTGTAGATGGAATCGCTGTTCCTCCTGTTGAAACATTATACCAAACTACATTTGATTCATTTACCTGAATACTTGCAATTGTTGGTGCATCAACTAAACAGAAATCTTGTGTAGTATCTGTAGTTGTTGGCGTATTTGGATCACTTATGATAATTACGGCATCTTGTAAAGTTCCTGCAAGATTTTCACAAGTATTATCGCTGGCAACAGCCACGTGATAAGTAATTGGACTCATTGCTTTTGTTAATCCTACAGCGGTTAAAACACCTGCAGCATTGATTGTATACGTAACTCCTGCTATAACTGAACCATTTGTTATAGGCTGTGTTCTCGCTGCATCTAAATACCAGGTAAATACCGGATTTGTTAATGTTGGTGCAGTTGGAGTTAATGATGCTGGCACGCTGTGACAAACTGTTAAATCATCAACTAAAATATCATTTACAGTTGAAGGAGGCAGAATTGTGAATGTAATTTGTTTTCTGTCTGCAACTGTAGTTTCACAAAATTGATCTCCGCTAACTCCTACATAATAGGTATAAGTTCCCGGAGCTAATCCGTTAACGATTAACTGTGCAGTTGTTTCTCCAGGAATCAACTGAGCGGTAGTTCCGTTAAAGCTATACCAGTAATAAACAGGATTTGTTACAACTGGTGTTCCGCTTAAACTTGTTGCTAAAGTTACCGTTCCTGAAGGAGAACAAATTGAAGTTGTTGTTCCTCCATTTAAAGTAATATTTGTTAATGCATTTACCGGAGCAGAAGCTTTGATTTCAACTGTTACTTCTCCTCTTGCAAAAGTTTCACAGCCATAACGTACTGGCTGAACGTAGTATTTGTAGATTCCTGCTGTTAAACTTGCCGGTACTGTATAAGTAATTCCTGTAGCAAGTGCAGTTCCTCCTGTTGGTGCATCATACCAAATATAAGTTGAACAGGCTTCTTCGGGTATTTGAAGCGTTATATCTGTTCCCGGGCAGACCGTTATTTTATTATCCGGATCGGCTCCTATTACGGTTGTGTTTGCAACTCTTTCTACTGTATGAACTCTTAAGAAATCTAATACTCCAGCAACTCCTCCCAAACGAATTCTTACTCTATCGTAAACTTCTGTTGGTGAAGAAACAAGAGCTACTGCCATTGAGTTTCCTGGCAATAATCTTAAGCTCAATAACGTACTTGTATTTTGAATTGGCGCCCCAACGGCAACACTTCCTAAATAACGCTGAATACTAAATCCTGTCAATAAATTAACATCTAAAAGTGCTCCCGGTTTTGAGATCACAATTCTTAGTGTATCACTTACAACAGATGGTGTTTTGAATTCAACCGTTAAATCGGCAGCAGCCAAAACTCCCAATCCGCTATACATTGTTGCAAAAGTTGTAATGTCATTGTCTGCAATATTCCATGCATCGTTTACTCCTACTGCAGTTGTGACAGCTCCAATTCCTAAATCAGCTGCGCCGTAAAAAATATCGCGGATATCTCCAGGCGTACAAGCTACACTTGAAACTGATCTGTTATAATGTGCGTCGAATACTTTTGTATTTTGGGCTGCACTTAATAGTGAAGCTGACTGAATACGTATTCCGTCATAATCCTGCGGACCCGAAGCATCTGAAGGAACAAAAGTAAATTCATAGGTATTATCTCCAGAAATTAAATTCAATAAAGAACCTGATACAGACTGCATTGTTCCAATATCAACTCCTCCAATTGTTCCAATTACTGATAAATTTTGACCTACTGCTAATAAACTTAATTCAGAACCCAATTTAATAGTTACTGGTGTTCCTTTTGCAATTGGTGCTGGCCAAGTTAAATTTTGCCAGGTTGTGCCCACTCCTAAAAGTCCTAAACCAGTTGTAATTGTAGAAAATGTCTGCGGATCACCGTCGACTGCATTTGCTCCGTCAGTAACCGTTCCTGTAACTATTGATCCCATTGTTTGTGCAGTTGCATAAACTCTTTCTGTTAAAGATTGACAGTTACTAAGATCAATTACGTTAATTACTTTAGTTGCAGTTGCAGAACAAATTCCGTCGCTGGCAACAACTGTATAAGTATAAACTCCCGGTGTATTTAAAACTCCGGTAGTAAATGTTGGGCCTGTTAAAGCATTTCCTTGCGGATCAAACCACGAAATTGTTCCGGTTGATGTCGCTGTTAACGTAACATTTGACCCTATGTTTACTGATTCTGATGGGTTTGTTACAACCAAACTCGGTAATGCATTTATTGTCACCGTTACAGATTGCTGTACAGATGGACAAGTAACTCCATTACCCTGAGCCAAAATTGAATAAACACCACTTAATGTAATATTAGCTGCAGCATCTGCAGTTATTACATTATTTGATGGATCATAAAAAGTATAAGTTGTATTTCCTGTTGAATCAAAATTAGTTATCGCATCTCCTAAATTAGCACTTCCACAACCTGCTAACGTTGCATTTACAGTTAAAACAGTAGTTAAAGGGAAGTTAACGGTTACTTGTTTTAATGATCCATTTACATTTTCACAAGTTCCGCCATTTAAAATGGATACAAAATAATTATAAGGTGTTCCTGCAGCATTTAAACCTGCTATAGTAAGTTCTCCTGTTATAGCATCTTTAGTAAATGTTACTCCCGGCTGAGTTGCTACAGTAGTTCCTGTTATAATTTCCTGAGTTTTATTTTGATCTGTATAATATTTAAACTCTGCTCCTGCAATTGTCGATGATGTTGGAGTTAAAACGGCACCTCCGGCGCAAGTCGCCTCAACTGGAGTTGCAATTATAACATCAGCATCTGTAGGAATTGGCAGTACTGTAACTGTAACAGCCTGACGTAAACTATTAATACAAGTTCCTCCACGAGTTCCTTCTAAATAATATGTTGTAGTAGAAGTTAATGGAAGCGTTGGATTAACAGCTACAATATTTCCGCCTGTTGGAGCATCATACCAGGTAAAGGTTTCTGTACCTGTTGAAGATGCTGTTAAAGAAGCTGTCTGTCCTGAACAAATTGGTGCTGAAGCCCCTGTAATTGCTGCATTTGGAAATCTGTAAGAAGCATCATAAATATCTAAAGATACAAGTGCACTTAGTATTCCTGTTAATCGAACTTGTACACTTGTAAATGGACCGGCAGCAACAAAGCTTGCTCTAAAACGGTTACCACCTAAAAGCTGAACATTAACAAGATTGTTAATATTAGACTGATCTGCATTAGGAGTTACTCCATTAAAACTTTGTAAACTAATATTAGAAAGAGCACTAATATCCAGTAAACCAACTGGAATTCCTAACTCAACATCAATTATATCCCCTGCTTGACCCGGAGATGTAAAAGTTAATGTTTGCTGTATGTAATCCAATAATCCTAATGGAATTGTAAGTGTAGTTGCTGTTGCATTGTTGCCGTCAACAGAAGCTGCGTCATTAGCTGATGTACATGTAATACAGCCTAAAACTACTCCTCCTCTTGCAATAACCTGAGAGTTGGCTTGTAAACAAGTACTAATAGTATTTATTACAATTACATTAATAACTCCTCTTACTGGGTTTGCACAATTTGTTGCTACATCTACTGCCTCAACATAATAGCTTTTATTTGCTGTTAAAACTGGACTTGGTGTATACGTTTGCGTATTAGTAGCTATAGGTAAACCACCTGTTGCAACATCATACCAATTGTAGAAAACGCCCGCAACCGGATTCGAAACGGATAACGTAACGGTTTGCCCAGATTGTATAATAACATCCTGAGAAGCAAAAGTTGGCACCGCTGGTAAAGGAGTTACCGTTAAATTTACAGCCGTACGTGTTGGTGTTGAACAACTTCCAATAACTGCTTCAACATAATAATTTGTATTTGCTGTTAAAGCCGGTGTCGTAAATGAAGTTCCTGTAAATACTAAATTTCCTCCTGATGCAGCATCATACCAATTATAAGTAGTACCTGCCACCGGAGTCTGAACCGTTAAAGTCGTTGTCCCTCCGCTGCATATTGTTGATGGAGAAACATCGATTACCGGTAATACAGGATTATTTACTAAAACCTGAACCGGATTTCTTTCACTGTTAACACAGCCATTTCTTGTTATTTCAACATAATAAGTTGTTGCTGTTGTTAAAGCCGGAGTTGTAAATGCAGCTGTAGAAGCTAGTGAAGCTCCGCCAGTCGCAGCGCTATACCAATTAACAGTTTCACCAACTGCAAGAGCAGCAGTTAATGTTGTCGTTTGTCCGCTGCAAATAGTTGTATTTCCTGTTATAACTGGAGCTTTATATCTATAAGTTGCCTGATAAATATCTAAATTTGTCAGTACTGTTGCCAAACCTCCTAATCGAATTTCTACACGATCAAAATTGGCTCCGGCAACTACGCTTGCTCTAAAACGATCTCCGCTTAATAATTGCAAAGTAATTAACGGATTGTTAATTGAAACCCTGTCATTATTATAAGTTGCTCCATTATACGTTGCAAGACTAACAGCTCCTAACAAGGAAAGATCAGCTAATCCCCCTGGTAATTCTAATTCAACATCAACAATATCACCCGTTTTACCCGGATTAGTAAATTGTAATGTCTGCTGAACCCATCCATTAATTAAACCAATTGGAACAGTAAGTCTCGCTGCTGTTGCAGGATTTCCATCTACCGAATTATTTGGATTTGTAGAACTACACAATAAACATAAACCATTTTGTGTTGTTTGCTGACTGCTGGCTTCAAGACATCCGCCTAAAGCTGCCGGCTGAACCGTAACGGTTATTGGAACTCTTACTGCACTAACACAACTTCCGTTTGGACTTTGAGCTTCAACATAATATGTTTTTGTTGCAGTTAAAATAGGTGTTATAAAAGTTGGTGTATTTGTTGCAACTGGTGTCCCTCCTGTAGGTAAATCATACCAATTTAATTGTGCACCAACTTCAGAAGTTGTTGCATTTAAAGTTGCATTTTGACCTGACTGAATCGTAACACTTTGTGTCAAAACAGTTGGTGTTGCAGGAACTGCTGTAGAAACTACATTGACTGTAGTACGCGTAGGACTTACACAACTGCCTATCGCTCCTTCTACATAAAAAGTTGTAGTACCCAAAGGTACTGTAGGTGAATATGTTGTTCCCGTTGCTAATGCTACTCCTCCACTTGAAACAGAATACCAGGAGTATGTTGTTCCGGGAATAGGATTTAAAAGGGTTAAAGTAGTCTGCTGTGTTGCTCCTGTAGAACAAATAGTAGTTCCGGCGTTGTTAACAGCTGGTGCAACTGGATTAGAAACATTAAGAACAACTGGTACTCGAACATTGCCTTCGCATCCGGCAGCTCTGGAAATACCAATATAATAAGTAGTATTAGCATTTAATGCAGGAGTTGTAAAACTATTTCCTGTAATTAATGGTGTTGTCGACGCTGCTGAGCTATACCATGCAAGTGTAGTTCCTGCAGCGGGAGTTGCTGTAAGGGTTGGTGTAGCCCCGGCACAAACCGTTTGCGTTAAACCACCGGCAACTGTTGGCTGTGCAAATTCTAATCGGACATCATAAATTCGTAAGCTGACTAAAAGACTTAAAAGTCCGCCAACCTGAATTTGAACCTGATTTGCATCACCTGTTAAAGTGTACTTTGCAACTGCTACAGTATTTCCTGAAAGCAAATTTAAGTTCAGGAGCGGACTATTTAAAGCCACACTTGAACCTACATTTACGCCAGACAATTTAGTTTGAAGAGATGCATTAGATAGCAATCCAACATCCAGCAAACCATTTCCTGTACCAAAATAAATTGCAATTTGATCTCCTGCTCTTGCTGTCTGGTTCAAAGTCAGTGTTTCTTCGACGAAACAGCCTACTCCAACAGCATTTGTCAGGGTTGCAAAAGTCGTTAAGCCCGCGCTGTCATAAGCGTTGGCCGGACTATCAACATTTAATCCTACACACAATAATCCGCCCTGACTATTTGTTTGAGACGTAGGTCTGCAAATAGTCTGCGCAAATGAATTCGTGCATAATAGGAATAAAAATAATAGTCCGAATAATCTCTTCTGAAAGTTGAGACTACAAAAAGTAAATTTTTTTTTCATAATTTGGAAGATTAGAAAATGGACAATAAAATACCTGCTGCCATAAGCACGTATGCTTAGGCAATTAAAAAAAACATTAAAAATCAATTAGTTAAACTCTAAAACAAATCCTTAGCACATAAAGACTATAGTTTAAATTTTCATTAAAAAAATTACGTTGTGTCTGGTATACCGAAGTATACAATTGAGTCCTTTTTATTTTCTTCAAACAAAAAAAATCTCGAAACTTTTAGGAAATATTGATCTACACCAATCTTCCAAATGAAGTGATTTGTTTTAAAATTAATTTTCATAAAAGAAAATTTAAAGTGTAGGGGGGGGAGAATTTTAATTCAATAATATTTAATCAATTTCAAATAGAAAGTTGATTACTCTTTCTATGATTTTGACTTCTCTAAAATCAAAATCTAAATTGAATCAATTAGACATTAAAGATTTGTACATTAAAACAAAATTTAACAGACAACATGATCGTCTACGCAATGCAGACAACACTTTAAATATTTAGAATTGAATATTAAAAACTTTTGAAAAAAGTGTGTAACAAAAGAAGGATAATCAAAAGAGTGAAGAAGTTTGTTTTTCTTCAGAATAATAAAATATAAAGCTAAAATAATATGAAGACCTAATGCAAACTCAATAATAAAGAAAGTAAATGTCAGTTCCATAAGCAGGGCGATTAAAGTTATTATTATAAAGCCGATTCGATTATAATTATTATATAGTATATTTTGATCTTAAAAGTTCAACAGATAAATTTTTCTTGATTTTTATTGAAGAAAACCTAAAAAATATTTTGTTTAACTTTTGTATTCTAAAATTAAAAAAAACAAAAGAATAAAACAAGTATAAAAT
>NZ_CAIJDE010000034.1 GCF_903819335.1 Flavobacterium panici
AGCCACTTTTAATTTAAAATATTTATAAAAATTTTAATTCTAATAAAAAATATAAATAATAAAAAAAGCGCTTATAAAAAGCGCTTTCAATAGATTCTAATTATTTTTATTTTTTTACCATTTCAGATAAAATTTCAATTTCTCGCTCCGATGCATTTTTTGGAGGATTTGAATATAATTTTAAAATTTCATCATCAAATTGATTTTTGAAACTTTCACTTTCAATATCTCTTAAATTTAAAAGTGCTTTTGATCGAACATAAGTTGACTCACTTTTTAAAGACATTGAATATAATTTCTTAACATCTTCTTCTTCAAAATCTGTAGATTTCCAAGTTGAATATTTCAAAATAAATTGAGAAAACAACAGCGAAGCTTTATTATTGTTGATATTCTTTTTTAATGAATTTTGTAAAAGTGAAAAACTAGAAACATTTTTGATGTTCTCCCCTATTGCACTTTCAATTGCAATACGTTCTGGTTTAGTTTCAACTTTAAAATATTTGTTGATTTCTTTTAAAGAATTGTTGATGCTGTTCTCTTCTTTTTTACCTTTTTCTTCCCAGGCATCTTTCAATCCAACAGTTTTGTTAAATACTAATTTTGAAGTAGTTGAGTCTTTATCAACAGTAAAATAACCTAAACGTTGAAACTGAAATTTATCTTCATTTTGAACTGTTGCTAAACTTGGTTCAACAAATCCGGTTACAATTTCTAATGAATTTGGATTCACAAAATCTAAGAAATTTTTGTCTTTATAACTGTCCGGAGCTTCATCTGTAAACAAACGATCGTACAAACGAACTTCTGCTTCAAGAGCATGCTGAATTGAAACCCAATGTAAAGTTCCAGATACTTTTCTTTGGCTTGCTTCAGTGCCGCTTCCGCTTAAAGAATCGGTGTCATATGTTACATGAATTTCTGTAATATTTCCTTCAGCATCTTTTATAACAGATTCACCTTTAATAATATATGCATTTTTAAGACGAACTTCTTTTCCTAAAGTCAAACGGAAAAATTTAGCTGGAGCTTCTTCTAAAAAATCTTCTCTTTCTATGTATAATTCACGAGAAAAAGGCACTTTTCTGAAACCTGCATTTTCATCTTCCTGATTATTTTCGGCTTCAAGCCACTCTTCTTTTCCCTCTGGATAATTTGTAATTACCAATTTTACCGGATCCAAAACAGCCATTACACGAGGTGCAATTTTGTTCAAATCTTCACGAATACAAAATTCTAAAACCGATACATTTATTAAATTATCACGCTTTGCAATACCAATTGTATTAGCAAAATTACGCAAAGATGCAGCTGTATATCCTCTTCTTCTTAACCCGGAAATTGTTGACATTCTAGGATCATCCCAACCGTTAACATGCTTTTCTTTAACTAGTTGCTGTAATTTTCTTTTACTAACAACGGTATGTGATAAGTTACGTCTTGCAAATTCTCTTTGCTTTGGACGCAGTTTATTTTCATCTAAAATTTGATCTAAAAACCAATCGTATAATTCACGGTGAGGCAAGAATTCAAGTGTACAAAATGAGTGTGAGATTTCTTCTAAATAATCACTTTGTCCGTGTGCCCAATCGTACATTGGATAAATTTTCCAGCTGTCTCCCGTTCTATGGTGATATTTGTGTAAAATTCTGTACATGATAGGATCACGCATTAACATGTTTGTTGATTTCATGTCAATTTTAGCACGAAGAATATGTGTACCAGCCTCAAATTCACCGTTTTTCATTCTTTCGAATAAATCTAAATTTTCTTCAACAGAACGATTTCTAAATGGAGAATCTGTTCCAGTTGTTGATGGAGTTCCTTTTTGAATAGCCATATCTTCAGAAGATTGGCTATCAACATAAGCTTTATCTTTCTTAATTAATAAAACTGCCCAATCATACAATTGCTGAAAATAATCAGAAGCATAACGTTCTTCTGCCCAGGTATAACCCAGCCATTCTACATCTTTTTTAATAGCATCAACAAATTCCTGCTCTTCTTTTTCTGGGTTTGTATCATCAAAACGTAAGTTTACAGGTGATTGATAATCAATACCTAAACCAAAATTTAATGCAATAGAACTTGCATGTCCAATGTGTAAATAACCATTTGGTTCTGGTGGAAAACGAAAATGAAGTTTAGTTTGTGAAAGACCTGATTTTAAATCTTCCTCTATGATTTGTTCAATAAAATTGAGTGATTTCTCTTCTGATGCCATTATTTTATAGTAATTTTAGCAAAGATAAAAAAGTTTACAGTTTTCGGTTTACAGTTTACAGTTTTCTTTAGAAACTTCTCAGTAAACCTGAAACTTAGAACTTGAAACTAAATTAAAATGGGAGTTATTAAACTAAAAAACATTCGTACTTTTTCTTACCACGGATGTTTAATTGAAGAAGGAAAAATCGGATCTGATTACACAGTCGATCTAAAAGTGAAAACTAATTTAGAGAAATCAGCCGATACAGATCATCTTTTAGATACTGTTGATTATGTTCATTTGAATAAAATTGTTACTGAAGAAATGGCAATTCGTTCGCATTTATTAGAACATGTAGCCAAAAGAATCAATAATCGTGTACTTGCAGAGATAGAAACTGTAGAAAAAACAACAGTTTGGGTTTCTAAAATAAATCCTCCTATTGGCGGTGATGTTGAATCAGTTACCATAAAAATGACGGAAATTAGAAAGTAATTATTTTATTTAAAATCGTATTTTTTCAAAATAGTTCATATGAAACTTTTGAATTTTAAAGATTTTAGTTACTTTTGCCATCCGTTCAAGCAATGGCGTCGTGGCCGAGCGGCTAGGCTGGGCTCTGCAAAAGCTCCTACTCCGGTTCGAATCCGGACGATGCCTCTAAAACCTTCAAAGCAATTTGAAGGTTTTTTTTATGTTTAATTTTTAGAAAAAATTAGATAAATATATTGGTTCGAATCCAGACGATGATTTAAAACCTTCAAAGCAATTTGAAAGTTTTTTATGTCTAAACTTTCCACAATCTTGTCATTTTGACCGAAGGGAGAAATCGCACAAGTAATTCCGTAACTATGATCGCCAATCTTTATCGATATGCTAGTGCGATTTCTCCCTTCGGTCAAAATGACAAACTTTGTGTATACTTCGTGAGATTGCTTCGTTCCTCGGAATGACTATAAAAACAAAAAAACCTCTGAAATTCAGAGGTTTAATTTTATATTTTTGAGTTATTAACAACTACTTATTTTCTATTTTTTCGAAAGCGTTTTTAACCATTTCTTTTTCTTTTGGAAACCAGCCTTGAGTTATTAACACTACTCCAAAAACCATTAAAACTATACTTATTCCTTTTTTGATTTTTAAGATATTAGTTGGTGTCATTTTAGATTTTAATTGTTTGGCTAATAATATTTTAAGACAGTCAACTAACAAATATGTTATGATTACTGAAGTAAAAAAAGTAATCATTCTTGAGTTTTGCATTTCTAATTTTGGTCCAACTGAAATAATTACAGCTAACCAAAAACCTAAAACTCCAATGTTGATAACGTTAAGTAAAAAGCCTTTTATAAATAAACTTCCGTAATTTCTTTTTATAATATCACGGTCAATTTCTTCATCATCAATTTTTTCTTCATTTCTTAATCTTACAAAGGAAATTATACCGTAAGCCAGCATAATTATTCCGCCAAAAATGAAAAGGGCAGGTTTATCTTTTAAACTCTGAATTAATCTATAACTTCCTAAATAGGCAATTGCTATAAAAAAAATATCACCTAGAACTACACCTAGATCAAATACCAATGCGGCTCTGAATCCTTTTGTAATACTGGTTTCTAATAGTATAAAAAATACCGGACCTACCATAAAGCTTAGAAAAAGTCCCCATGGCAGTCCAGCCAGAATATCATTTATCATCAAATTACTAGTTGTTATTTTACTTCTTCGATTTTACCTCCAAATACTGTTTTTTGATTTATTTGCTTTGGTTTACCATAAATGTAAATAGAGCCTCCTGCGCTTACCCTTGCGTCAACAAGGGTTGATGCATTAACATCGGCTTTTCCGCCCGCAGAAACGCTTACTTTAGTCTGAGATGTGGCTAATTTACTTCCTAAGAAATATCCGCCGGCTCCTAAACTTGCATCAAGGTTGTCTGCTTTACCAGTTGCAGTAATTTCTCCACCGGAAACTGAACTTACTTTTAGTTTATCAACATTCAAATCTACATTAATTTTTCCACCTTCCTGCGCACTTACTTTAAATGAAGTTGCTTTTATAGCATCTTTACTGATTACTTCTGCACCTTCATTAACATCAATCAGTTCAATATGTTTATAATACAAAGTAACTTCAAGATCATTTCCTGACAGCAATTTAGGAAAAGGCATTCTTAATTTTAATACACCATTTTTGTTAACAGCTTCCAGCTCTGCTTCTCTTGCTCCTTTTACAACAACTTTATTTTCAGATGATGGAACTAATTTTACACTTAATTTATCGTAAACTTTTACGGTATCAAAATCACCTAACTCTTTAGTAACCTGACTAAAAGACATTTGTACAAATAAAATTGCTGCTCCAATAAATAACTTTTTCATACTTTTATTTTTATAATTAAACTTTTATTCTGCTCTTCTTAAAAAATGAAAATCCAGTTGTTTCTTCACTAAATCGGCATTTTTTACTTTCACATAAATTTCGTCCCCTAATTGCAAAATGCTGTTTGAGGTTGCTCCAACCAATGCATATTGTTTTTCATCGAAAGTATAATAATCATCTTTTATTTCTCTGATTCTTACCATTCCTTCGCATTTATTAGAAACGATTTCAACATAAATTCCCCATTCTGTAACACCAGAAATAACACCAAGAAATTCTTCATCCTGATGATCCTGCATGTATTTAACCTGCATGTATTTAATACTATCTCGTTCAGCATTAGTCGCTAAACTTTCCATATTAGAACAATGTAAACTTTTTGTTTCATATGTTTCTTCGTCTACAGAAGCTCCTCCATCCAGATAATACTGTAACAAACGGTGTACCATAACGTCTGGATAGCGACGAATTGGCGATGTAAAATGGCTGTAATAATCAAAAGCTAAACCATAATGACCAATATTATCTGTCGAATATTTGGCTTTACTCATACTTCTAATCGCAAGAGTATCAATTAAGTTTTGCTCTTTTTTACCATTTACTTCTTCCATCAAAGAGTTCAATGATTTTGCAATATCGCCTTTATTTCTAAAATCAATTTTATAACCAAATTTAGCAATTACGGTTTGCATCGCAATCAATTTATCTTCGTTTGGTTCGTCGTGAATCCTGTAAACAAAGGTTTTCTTTTGTTTACCAATGTATTCCGCCACTTTTCTATTGGCAAGAAGCATGAATTCTTCAATTAAATGATTAGCATCTTTTGAGATTTTAAAGTAAACCCCTTCTGGTTCTCCTTCTTCATTCAAATTAAATTTTACTTCAACTTTATCAAAAGAAATAGCACCATTCTGCATTCTTTTCTTTCTTAAAATCTTCGCTAATTCATCTAGTTTTAAAGTTGCTTCTACAATTTCATCTGAAACCACATAAGATTCTCCGGTAATTGAAATATCAACCGGAATTGTATTGTCTTTTGTTTCAATGATATATTGTGCTTCTTCATAAGCAAAACGCTGATCTGAATAAATTACTGTTCTTCCAAACCATTGGTTAATAACCTGCGAAGTTGGAGAAACTTCAAATACGGCAGAGAATGTATATTTCTCTTCATTCGGGCGAAGTGAACAGGCAAAATTAGACAATACTTCAGGAAGCATTGGCACTACTCTATCTACTAAATAAACTGAAGTTGCACGTTGATAAGCTTCATCATCCAGAATTGTTCCTTCTTCTAAATAATAAGAAACATCGGCAATATGAATTCCGATTTCGAAATTTCCGTTCTCTAACTTTTTGAAAGATAATGCATCATCAAAATCTTTTGCATCTTTTGGATCTATCGTAAACGTAAGCGTATCACGCATATCACGACGTTTTGCAATTTCAGATTCCTGAATCGAAGTATCTAATTTTTGTGCAAAAACTTCTACTTCTACCGGGAAATCAGATGGCAATCCATATTCGGCTAAAATAGCATGAATCTCTGTATTGTGTTCTCCGGGTTTTCCTAAAACTCTAATTACAGATCCAAACGGACTATCGGCTCTTTTTGGCCAGTCATCAATTTTTACAAGAACAACATCTCCATTTTCTGCTTCACCTATTTTATCCTTTGGAATAAAAATATCGGTATACATTTTAGGATTTGCAGTTGAAACAAAAGCAAAATTTGCCTGAATATCAATTACTCCAACAAACTCTGTTTTATCTCTTTCTATAACTTCAATTACTTCACCTTCAGGTCTTTTACCTTTTCTACGGTTATAAACGTAAACTTTTACTTTGTCTTTATCTAAAGCACGATTCAAATTATTAGTCGGAATAAAAACATCTTCTTCAAATTCGTCACAAATAAAATATGCCGTTTTTCTGCTCGTCATATCTATCGTTCCTTCGTAATAATCCTGACTAATTGCTTTGACTAAATATTTTCCAGGTTCTGTTTCTACAATTTTCTTTTGAGCAGCCAGAATTTTTAAATCTTTTATAATCTGGTTTCTGCTATTTGTATCGTCAAGTTCTAACTTTGCTCCTATCTGTTTATAATTAAATGGCTTATTGGCATTTTGCGATAAAATCTTAAGGATCTTCCCAGAGAAATCTTTCTCTTTTTTTATCGGCTTTCTAATTTTCTTACTCATATATCTTTTCTTATAAGGTTTAAAATTACAAATAAGAAATCAGATAATTCTTTTTAACAAATAGAATTATTAAAAATATAACTTTTCGTACATTTACAAAAAGACCTAATATGGAAAGCTTTAAGACGATCGCCGTATTCAATTATCTGCACGAAACAGTGGTTCTCAAACACTTACTTGAACAAGAAGAAATTCCATATTTTTTCGAAAACGAAGTGACGCTTTCTGTTATGCCGCTTTACTCAAATGCGCTCGGCGGAATCAAACTCAAAGTTCATCCAAACGATTTCGAAGAAGTGCAGCAAATTCTGGACAATCTGAACAATCCTCTTAAAATCGTTTAAATTCTTTCTTTTTTCAAACTCAAAAAATTTTTTTTTCCTTTTCAACTTTTTTAGTTTTCAACATATATTAAATACAACAAAAAAGAAATTTTAAATTTAATTAATTTTTGATGGTTATTATAGCTTGTTAATATGTCGAATAAATTTATTTTTAAAAGTATTGAAATGAAGTTTCTCTTAGTTATTGGGAGTTATCAACATAGTTATATTGAGCTAAAAGATTAATTTATAAGACTTTTTGTATTTTAATTAACAACGGTTGACAACCAAAAATGGATTCATTTTGTAGATAAGTTCATATGTTGATATTTGTTGAAAATGGCATTTTTGATATTGATAACTTTTCCAAAAATTCCTCAAACTTTATTAGGATTTTTAATTCCAGTTTTGGATTAGGTTTTTTTTTGACACAACCAAAAAAAACTTCTAATTTTCTATCTCAACTTATTAACAAATAATGTTAACTTAAAGTTAATTGAATATCAACGAATTACGATTTGGTATTAACATTCTAAAATTTTAACAAATTTTTTGTTTATTCTTAATTGATTATGAGGTAGTTATGGAGTTGTTGAAATTGTTGATAAGTGTTAAGTTTTTGATATGATGTGAGTTATAAATAATCCAGTATTTAGTGGATTTAACGTAAAGCACATAAAGTTTTTACTCAAAGTTGATAAATTGAAATTTGCATAATCTTTGACTAAATTGTTGCTGCAAAAGAACACAAAGTTTAGTTTTAAAGTATTAAATTTTTGTAAACAAATTCAATTTTGATTTTTTAAAACACAGTAAAATGTTAGTAAGCAAAAAATTAGTGAAAATTAGTGAAATTCGTGGCAAACATTTATTAATTGAGTAAATTTGTACTACACAACTTAATAGTATAGAAAAATGAAAATTTCGATAGGAAACGACCACGCAGGACCAGAATATAAAAAAGCAATTGTGGCAATGCTTGAAGCAAAAGGATATGAAGTAACAAATTATGGAACAGATACTGATGCTTCTGTTGATTATCCTGATTTTGGACATCCGGTTGCAAATGATGTATCTGAAGGAAAAGCTGATTTTGGAATCGTTATCTGCGGAAGCGGAAACGGAATTGCAATGACGGTTAATAAACACCCAAAAGTGAGAGCCGGATTATGCTGGACTAAAGAAATTGCTTATTTGACCCGTTTACATAATGATGCAAATATTGTGAGTATTCCGGCGCGTTTTACTTCTATCCCGCAAGCGGTTGAAATCGTTGAGACTTTTTTAACGACTGCATTTGAAGGCGGTAGACACCAAAATCGAGTTAATAAGATCGCTTGTTAATAAGAGTCAAAAAAAAAATCGGGTGCTTCGCACCAAATAAATAGAAACACACCGGGCGGATTTTTAAAATCCATCCGGTTTTTTATTTAATTATTTAGAATACAGTTGATTAAGTTAAAGGTAATCATCAAAAATTTAGGTTATTAACAATGTTAATATCTATCTTTTGTTAGTGAAGTAGAAGTAAACCAAAACAGCCTGAATTAAAAAAATCAACGAGAATTTGACAATAAATGAAGTTTTACTCGTTTTATGTTTGTAGAAAAACATCGCTGTTAATAAACCTGGTGTTCCTCCAATCGCTTCAAGAAAAAACAAAGTATTTTCGGGGATTCTTCGTTTATTTTTTCGGGCCAGATATTTATCATAACCGGCAAGAATAAAAAGGATGATATTTATAAATAAAAAATAGAGTAAAAAAATTTCCATTGGCATAATATTCAAAACAAAGATATTATTTTAGCCGAATCATTGATTAATTTCTGAATTAATTTTAACAAGTAAATTATATCAATTTATAATTAAGAATTTATTTCATTAAAGTATGACTAATATTCAATTCATTGCCAAGTCTGTTCAGGCGCCTGCAGTTAGTATTCAAAACACTGTAAAATTACTAGAGGAAGATTGTACGATTCCGTTTATTTCGCGTTACCGAAAAGACTCGACCGGAAATCTTGATGAAACTGTAATCGAGCTGATTGCAAAATTGCAAAAAGATTATGATACACTGGTAAAACGTAAAGAAGCTGTTCTAAAATCAATTGAAGAACAAAAAGCGCTTACGCCAGATTTGAAGAAAAAAATTGAAGAAAGTTTTGATTTACAGGAAATAGAAGATTTTTACCTTCCTTACAAAAAGAAGAAAAAAACAAAAGCAGATGTTGCCCGCGAATTTGGTTTAGAACCTTTGGCAAAATTGATTATATCTGAAAGTGATGTTGATATTGATTTCCTTTCTACACAATATATTAATGAAAATGTTATTAACGAAGAAGCGGCCATTCAGGGCGCAAGAGATATTGTAGCGGAATGGATTAACGAAAATATTTACGTTCGTAAACAGCTTCGTAGATTGTTCCAGAGAAAAGCAACTATTGGAACTAAAGTCGTAAAAAAGAAAGCAGAGGAAGAAGGCGCTCAAAAATTCAGTCAATATTTTGATTGGGAAGAATCTTTAACAAAAGCGCCAGCGCACCGATTATTAGCAATGCTTCGTGCTGAAAATGAAGGTTATATCAAAATGAAAATTGATGTTGATATCGATGATGCTTACGATGTAATTGACGAAATCATTATTAAAAAACAAAATAATACAACGGCTCATTTACAATTAGCAATTGAGGATAGTTACAAACGTTTATTGAATCCGGCAATTGGAAATGAAACCTTGCAGGAAGCAAAGGCAAAAGCAGATGCCAATTCAATTCAGGTTTTTGCTAACAATTTAGGACAATTATTATTGGCTCCGCCTTTAGGAGAAAAACGAATTTTGGCAATCGATCCAGGATTTAGAAGCGGATGTAAAGTAGTGTGTCTGGACGAAAAAGGCGATTTATTATACAACGAAACGATTTATCCGCACGCACCTCAAAACGAGGAATCGATGGCGATAAAAAAAATCCGTTCGATGGTCAATGCGTATCAAATTGACGCGATTTCTATCGGTAACGGAACTGCTTCAAGAGAAACGGAATTTTTCATAAAAAAAATCGCGTTTGACAAACCAATGCAGGTTTTTATTGTTTCAGAAGCTGGAGCGTCGGTTTATTCAGCATCAAAAATTGCGAGAGAAGAATTTCCAAATTATGATGTAACGGTTCGTGGTTCGGTTTCTATTGGGCGACGTCTTTCAGATCCATTGGCCGAATTGGTAAAAATCGATCCAAAAGCAATTGGAGTTGGACAATATCAACATGATGTTGACCAAACTAAATTAAAAGAAGAATTAGACAGTACAGTAATTCGCTGCGTAAACTCGGTTGGAATTAATATTAACACGGCAAGTAAACATTTACTAAGTTATGTGAGTGGAATAGGAGAGAAGCTTGCTGAAAATATTGTGCAATACCGTTCTGAAAACGGACCTTTTGAAGACAGAAAACAGTTGAAAAAAGTACCGCGTTTAGGCGATAAAGCCTATCAGCAGGGAGCAGCGTTTATTAGAATTACAAATGCTAAAAATCCGCTGGATAATTCGGCGGTGCATCCGGAGGCTTATCCGGTTGTTGAAAAGATGGCAAAGGATTTGAATCTTTCGTTAAATGATTTAATTGCAAATAAAGAGAAAACAGCGCTTATTAAGCCTGAAAAATATGTAACACCTGAAATTGGTTTACTTACACTAAAAGACATCATAAAAGAGCTTGAAAAGCCTGGATTAGACCCAAGAAAGTCGGCGAAGGTTTTTGAATTTGATGCAAATGTAAAATCGATCAAAGATTTGAGAACCGGAATGATTCTTCCGGGGATTGTTAATAACATTACCAACTTTGGCTGTTTTGTTGATATCGGAATCAAAGAAAGTGGATTGGTTCACATTTCGCAATTAAAAGCCGGTTTTGTAAGCGACGTAAACGAAGTAGTAAAATTACATCAGCATGTTGATGTGAAGGTTACTGAGGTTGATGAGGATAGAAAGAGAATTCAGTTGACGATGGTGCTTTAAAATTTTCAAAAAAGAAATTCCAAATCCCAAAAGGATATAAAACAAAAAATCCCAGACTACAATTTGTAATCTGGGATTTTTAATAAGTTGAAGGTTATTATTTTGTTTCTTCCTCTTGTTTTTTTGCAGGAGC
The DNA here is from genome assembly GCF_903819335.1 of Flavobacterium panici. Taxonomy (GTDB): domain Bacteria; phylum Bacteroidota; class Bacteroidia; order Flavobacteriales; family Flavobacteriaceae; genus Flavobacterium; species Flavobacterium panici. The sequence goes on from NZ_CAIJDE010000034.1 coordinate 11,261, forward strand.
AGGTTGATCGTCTTTAGCAGCGTTTTTAAATTCCTTAATTCCACTTCCTAAACCTTTCATTAATTCTGGAATTTTTTTACCTCCAAAAAGTAATATCACAATACCTACGATAACAAGGATTTCTGTAAGACCTAATCTTCCCATGACTATTATATTTAATGCCGAAGCAAATTGATTTTTTATTTTCACCGCAAAGGTATATAGAATATACGAACAAGAATGGTTTTTGGATTAAAAAATTTCTTTTTTAGTGCGTTAAATATTTTATAAAATCATTATATTACTGCAAATGCTCATTTTTTGCAAGCATTAACAATGCGATTAATTACTATATTTGCTCATATAAATAACCAAAATGGCTAAGAAAAAAAGGAACTTAAGGAAAAAATTATTCATCAAAAACCGATTGGTAATTTTGAATGAAGATACTTTTGAAGAAATTTTTTCTTTCAGACTTACATTAATGAATGTGTTTGTAATGTTTACTTTAGGCGGAATATTTCTTATTCTGGTTACTACTTTCATTATCGCATTTACTCCTTTAAGAGAATTTATTCCGGGTTATTCTTCTTCTCAATTAAAAAGAAATGCTACGGAATTGGCCATAAAATCGGATTCATTAGAAACAGCGCTTAAAAAAAATGAAGCTTATATAAAAGGAGTTCAAAAAGTTTTGAGTGGTCAGCTGGAATACGCAAAATTTAATAAAGACTCTATTATAGGTGAAGCCGATGAACCTTCAGATTTAAATATGAAAGCCTCAGAAGAAGAAATTAAACTAAGGGAAGAAGTGGCGAAATTAGAGCAGGAGACAAGCCAGAAAAAAGGCAAGAAAAACAAAAGTGACAAAAAATAATACCACAAAAAATGTCAATTAAATCGATAGCAGCAAAAATATTTGCCCGCAAAATATACAACCAAACTCTTTCCTGGGCCAATAAACCAATTGAAACTCAAATAGAAGTTTTTAAAAGCCTGATCGAAAATGCGAAAGAAACAGAATTTGGAAAAGATCATAATTTTGCCTCAATAAAAACATTTGAAGATTTTCAAAAAAACGTTCCTATTCGCGATTACGAAGATTTAAAAAATTATATCGAAAAGGTTAAGGCTGGAGAAGAAAACATTCTGTGGAAAGGAAAACCTCTTTATTTTGCCAAAACATCAGGAACAACTTCTGGCGCCAAATATATTCCGCTTACAAAAGAATCAATGCCTACGCATGTCAATGCTGCGCGTAATGCAATTCTACATTATATTAACGAAACCGGAAACGCTGATTTTGTTGATGGCAAAATGATATTTTTACAAGGAAGCCCAATTTTGACCGAAAAACACGGAATTAAATTTGGAAGACTTTCTGGTATTGTAGCGCATTTTGTTCCGAAATATTTACAAAAAAACCGAATGCCATCGTGGGAAACCAATTGCATTGAGGATTGGGAAACGAAAGTAAATACAATTGTAGGCGAAACGATTAATGAAAATATGTCTGTGATTTCCGGAATTCCGTCTTGGGTACAAATGTATTTTGAGCGTTTACAGGAAAGAAGCGGCGGAAAAAAGATAAGCGAAATCTTTAAGAACTTTAATTTGTTTATTTACGGAGGTGTTAATTACGAACCTTATCGTGCCAAGTTTGAGCAAATGATTGGTAAAAAAGTAGACAGCATTGAGCTGTTTCCTGCTTCTGAAGGATTTTTTGCCTATCAGGATTCTCAAAAAGAAAAAGGAATGCTTTTATTGTTGAATTCGGGTATTTTCTACGAATTCATTAAAGCCGATGAATTCTTTACCGAAAACCCAAAACGTTATACAATTGGCGAAGTAGAACTAGGCGTAAATTATGCTTTAATAGTTTCTACGAATGCCGGACTTTGGGGTTATAATATTGGCGATACCATTCAGTTCACCTCTTTGGCTCCGTATCGTGTCATAGTTTCAGGACGTATTAAACATTACATTTCTGCTTTTGGAGAACACGTAATTGCAAACGAAGTAGAGAATGCAATGAAAGAAGCAACAGCCGGAACTAACATTGTCATAAACGAATTTACCGTTGCGCCGCAAATCACGCCAGCAAACGGATTGCCATATCATGAATGGTTAATAGAGTTTGAAAAAGAGCCGGAAAATATAGAAATTTTTGCGGAAGCAATTGATGATTCGATGCGAAAACAAAATATTTATTATGACGATTTAATTACCGGAAACGTTTTAAGAAAAGTCGTTATCAGTAAAGTTTCAAAAAACGGATTTCAGGAATACATGAAATCGCAGGGCAAATTAGGCGGACAAAATAAAATTCCGAGATTGTCGAATGACAGAAAGATTGCGGATAATTTGAAATAGAATCATCGATTTTATTAATCTCTTCTAACAATTTGTTAAATACCATTTTACTGAAATTACATATATAATTCCTACTTTCGCTTGTCAAAAGTTAGAATGATCTTCACTATTTCGAAGATTTTAAAATAAAATAAAATGAAAGAAACCAAACATATATCAAGATCAAGAGCTCAGGAATCATCTGCAGCGATAGAAAAAATGTACATTACAATGCGCCATTTATTCAACCGTGGTTTTTACAAACCAATGGGAGTTTCTGGTGACAGCTTACGCGAATCATTATTAGCATTACGTCCGGAAATCTACGGAAATATTGCCGAAGAAAAAGTAGAATTAAACGGGCTTTTATACGTTATAGAGCGTCTTCCGATAGGAATTGAACAATGCCGATTCATTAACTTAACTTCAGACGAAGGATATTCTAAATCACATTTTCAGCCAATTGTTCCTCCAAAAAGAAGAAGAAATTGCTACAGAATCGACGAAGAACAAATGAATGTTGAAATCACGCGCGGACGTTCAGATATTTATGATATCCTGACGCATTTGACTTTTATTTTCATCGAATCTCATAAAATTAAAAATAGAGTTTTAATTGACGACGGCGGAGAAGTGTCGCGCGACTGGCTAAAATTAGAGCAAGCCGTTACGCAGACAAAAAAGCTTTCGCAGATTGAAAAAGAAAAAGCTATTTCGCATGTTGCTAATATTTTGGCTAGAACTTTTGAAGAAGTTTTGGATATCTACGATGCATTTGGTTCAGAAAATGCTCCAGATCGTTTCCTGCATGTTATCTATTGGTTAGGAAAATTAGCGATCGAGGAAATTGTAGAAAACAATAAACGAACGATAACTTTTAGTCCGGTTTTACGTGAACGTCTTGGACATCATATTCACGGAGAAATCTGGGCAACAAACATCAAGGAAGTTCTAAAAGCAAACGATCTTTTAAAACGTCCAATTCACGTAATAAGTGCCAATATGCACAGCGTGATGAACTCGATTTTTGCAACACCTTTATTAACATCAAAATACAAAGGCAAAACAGATTTCTTTATTTATGAAGAATTAAGCAGTTCGGGTTCAAAAGAAATAAGAACCCAGGTTGAAGAACTAGCGTTGAAAAACGGGATGATTTCTTTACCAGATACTTCAGGAACAAATATCGACGTTCAAATTTTTGATACTGCCAAAATTGACTGGTCAAAAACGTCATTTTCATACGCCAATATCGACGAAGAGAAACCGGTAATTATTGTAATGGATTATGCTTTTGGAGAACAGGCCTATGAAACAATCGATGAGCTTTTAAAACCATTTAAAAAAGAAACGTTGCTAAACGTAAAATCAGTTTCTATTATGGGTAAGGCCGGAATTCTGGAAGGAGGAAAAGGCGATATCATGATTCCTTCGGCACATATAAATGAAGGAACGGCGGATAACTATTTCTTCGAAAATGAATTAACAGGCGCAATGTTCGAAGGAAACGACATCGACGTTTATGAAGGTGCAATGGTTACCGTTTTAGGAACTTCATTACAAAACAGAGATTTATTGAAATTTTTCCACGAATCGACTTGGGGCGTAATTGGTCTTGAAATGGAAGGTTCTTATTATCAAAAAGCAATTCAGTCAGCATCAAAAATTAGAAAAAGCGTGCCACACGATATAAAAGTTCGTTACGCATATTATGCTTCAGATAACCCATTAGAAACAGGAAGTACATTAGCTTCGGGCGGATTGGGAACAACGGGGGTAAAACCAACTTATTTGATCACAATTAAGATTTTAGAGCAGATTTTCAACATCAAATAAAAACCAAAAATGAGTACAAAAGTACCACAAAATAATACTGATCATGAGATTGATCTATTTCTAATTTCAAAAAGTATAGGTAGATTTTTTGATAGAATAAATACTGCTATTTTTAGATCGATTCAATTTTTAATTCGAAATTGGATCATTGTTGTAACATTACTTTTATTTGGATTTGGATTGGGTTGGTATTTTGACTCAAGTAAAAAATCATTTCAAAATCAGATTGTTGTATCACCAAATTTTGGAAGCGTTGATTATTTGTATTCAAAAATTGATTTAATTGATTCAAAAATTAATGCCGGTGATACCATTTTTCTAAAAAATGTGGTTGGAATTTCTCATCCTAAAGCAATTAAAAAAATTGAAATTAAACCTATTTCTGATGCTTTTAAATTTGTAGAAGATAGAGAACCAAACTTTGAACTTATTAAGTTAATGGCTGATGAGGGTGACATTAATAAAATTTTAATTGATAATGTTGTAAGTAAAAATTATACTTATCATACAATTTCTTTTATTTCAACTGAATTAGTTAATGAAAAAGATTTTATTGAACCATTATTAAAATATTTAAATTCTTCAGAATATTTTGACTCTGCTCAAAAAATAGGTTATAATAGTATGAAACAGCAAATTGCTCAAAATGATACTATTATTGCTCAAATAGATAATGTTTTAAGTGGTTTTTCAAATACAGTGAAAAACACGAATAAAAATGATAAATTGGTTTATTACAATGAAAATACCCAATTGAACGACCTTATTAAAACGAAACAATATTTAGTTGTTGAGCAAGGTAGAAACAGATTAAAATTATTAAGTTTTGATAAAACGATTAAGGAAATCAATTCTACTTTAAATATAAAAAATACAAAATCACTTAATGGGAAATTAAAATTTATATTCCCTGTTTTGTTTCTTTTTTTGTTTCTTTTCTTAAATTTTCTTTTTAAATTTTATAAAAAACAGTTATTAAAGGAGAAATTGATTGAACCATAAAATAAGTTAGTTTAATAATTTATTTATGAATAAGTTGAACTGATAAGAAAAAGAATGGACTCTATTATTGGTTATTAATTGTATTTATAGACCAATTGCTAATAATGAAAAAGAATACAATAATAGATTATCTAACGTATGGTTCAGGGCAGTTAATAAACTTAATTGCACCGTTATTAGTGGTCCCAAAAGTCATTTCTATATGTGGCATTGAAAATTGGGGAAAGATTGGCGTTGCACTATCTGTTTTTACATTATTGGGATTGTTTATTGATTTTGGGTCTAATATTCTGGGAGTTAAAGAAGTCAGTGTTCATAAAGAAAATTTTCGCATAATTCAGGAATATTTAAACACTTCGTTTGCGATTAAACTCATCAACTTTTTTATACTTTTTCTAGGTATCATCTTAACAAGTTTGATTTTTAATGATATTGATAAAAAGCTTTATTTATTAGCAATAACACTTTTATCTGGGCAGTTTTTTAATATTTCATGGATTTATCAGGGACTGGAAAAATTTGGTAGTATAAATAGACTTATATTCTTTTCAAAAATAATTTACGTCTTAGTAGTTTATCTTTTAATACGAGAGAAAGAAGACTATTTCTTAGTTTTATTTATACTAGGAACATCAAATACCTTAGTTTATTCGTTTTTTTTTATAAAAATATGGAAATCATATCAGCTGTCTCTTTTTAATGTTAAAATAGATTCAGTTATAAAACAGTTTAAAAATGAATATTCTATACTGATATCTAATTTTTCTATTGCAGCATATGTACAAAGCCCCATTTTAATAATTCAATGTTTACTTGGTGATTATTACGCCGGAATTTATAAAATTGGCGATATGATTCTCAACATTTTCCGAAGCTATTTATCTGTTTTTTTTAATGTTAGTTTTCCTAAATTTTGTGAGAGCTACAGTAAAAGCAAGAATGAAGGCATTTTATTCTTAAAAAAAATAAACGGCATTAATATTTCACTATTAATTTTTGGAATTGCAGTTATTATAACTGGCGGAGCTATTTTTATAAATTACTATACGATAGATAGTAAAATTTATAACCTTCTGGGTTTTTATTCAGGTTTTATAATAGTGCCAATTATTACGGCTTTAAATATTCCTTTTTATCAATATTTAATTTACAAAAATGAGCAGAAGTTATTATCTAAAATTTTATCTTTCGGCTCTGTAATGATGTTGATTTTAGGTTATTTTTTGACCTTATTTTTTAAATTACAGGGAAGTTTGACTGCCGTTTTTTTAATAGAAGCATTGATCACAACTTTGATAATACTATTTTGTATCCAGAAATACAAAATTAAGGACATTTAAATCAGTGGGTAAGCAATATGCAAGAATCTTATTTAGATAAAGAAAAAGGATATTTTTCAAATATTAGAAAAGATATTATTTCTTTTATAGGTACATCAAAAGATCAAACAATATTAGAAATAGGTGCCGGCACCGGCGCGACTTTATTAGAATTAAAAAATAAAGGTGCTGCAAAAATAATAATGGGATTTGATATTGTTGATGTTAATCAGAATAAAGAAAAATTTGATTCTTTTATTATTGGAAATATCGAGCAAGATAATGTTCCTTTCGAATTAGATTTTTTTGATAGTATACTATTGCCGGATGTTTTAGAACATTTAGTAGAACCGCAAAAAACAATTCAAAAACTAATTCCACATTTAAAAAAAGACGGTAATTTTTACATTAGTTTACCTAATATAAGAAATTTTGAAGTTTTTTATAAAATCTTTATCAAAGGAAGTTTTGAATATGCAGATGAAGGAATTTTTGACAAAACACATATTCGTTTTTTTTGTAAAAAAGATATGCTAAACCTAATCAATTTATTTCCTGAGTTAGAAGTACAAAAAATAGAATCAAATTTGAAACACCTTTCTTCAATGAAATCAACTTTAAACAAAATAACGTTTGGTGTTTTTGAACAATTTTTAAGTACACAATATTTTCTAAAAGTTAGACGAAATTAAAAACATATAACGCTGTTAATGAATAAGAAGGTATATATTGTTCTTTTAAATTATAATAATTCTGAGGATTCTATTGAATGCTTAGAAAGTATTTTAAAGTTACATTATACCAATTATCAAATTATTATTATTGATAATAGCGAAACATTGCAATATTTTGGAGAGCTGCAATTGTGGGCAGAAGGACAATCTTCATCGTTTCTAAATATTGATGAAAAGGATTTTTTATTAGAAAGTAAAAAAGAAAAAATACTTTTTGTAAAAGCTAAGGAGAATAAAGGTTTTGCTGCAGGAAATAATTTGGCGTTAAAATATATTTTAAATCAAAAAGAACGGGATTCCTATATTTGGCTCTTAAACAATGATACGGTTTTAGAAAAAAACAGCCTTACAGATATTATTTCTGAAATTGATAAGCAACACATTTCAAACTCAAAAGTTATTTACGGAACGGCTTTGTTAGAATATGATAATCCAGAGAAAGTTCAATCTTTAGGAGGTTTGTATCATTCAAAAACAGGATTAACATCACATTTGGGAGAAGGAATTTCGATTAATGAAGCAATTTTAAATTTTGACACAATAGTAGATAAAGCAAATTATCCTATTGGGGCTTCTATGATAATTAAATATCATGATCTGGAATCAATAGGATTATTATCAGAAGATTACTTTTTATTTTATGAAGAACTTGACTGGGTTTTTCGAGCAAAACAAAAAGGAGGAAGTTTAAAAATATTGCCGGTTTTTGGAATTTATCATAAACAAGGAAATAGCACAAAGTCAAAAATTAACGAACAAAAATCTAAGTTTATAGACTTGGTTACGATGAATAGCCGAATTACTTTTGCTAAAAAGTATAACCGAAAAAATCTCGGATTTATTTATCTATCGATTTTAACTTTAACGATTGGGAATAGAATTTGGCAGAGAAATTTTAAAGTGATTCCAAAGATTTTAAAAATGGTTTTTAGTAAAGCAAAAAATTAAAGCAATCAAATGAAAATTGATATTAGAAAAGTTTTTTTAGTGTTTCTGCCTTTTACTCAGGCACTAACATTGAATATTTTTTTTCCACTCAAAATATCTGAAATTGCACTTGTAATTTTACTGCTGTTCTATATCAATAAAAAAACGATCTCAAGAGACACGCTTTGGTTTTTTAACAATAATCTTATAATTCTATTAGTAGCGATTTTGGTGACGTTATCGTTTATCGTAAATATATATTGGAATTATCCTTATCCGCCAAAAGGATTTCCGTTTCGAATCAATAGGGTTGGAGATAGTTTTATTAGACTCTGTTATTTTTATTTGTGTCTGGCAGCTTATTTTATATCCTATAGATTATTTACAAAAGATATAAAAATTTTAGAAATATGGATTTTTGGAGCCATAATAGCAGCGGTCTATGGATGGTATTTATTTTTATCATCAAAATTAAACATACCATATTTTAAGCTTCCGGGAATTGAGGAGCCGCAAATGTTAGAAGGGTTTATTAGATCTAGTACTTTCAAAGAAGGTAATTATTTTGGATTGTTTTTATTACTATCGGCATCCGTTTCATTTTATTTAAAAAAAATGGTTCATGGCTGGTTTTTACTTTTTAGTGTTATTGTATCAATGTCTACAATTTCAATACTTTCGGTATTTATTTTTATTTTCTTTTTTTATAAAAAAAAGCTTCTGCAATTAAGTTTTCTTCTTAAAGTAATTCCAGTTGTAATTATAGGTATATTAATACTTATTCAAACTGAATTCTATCAAAAGTATGTATATGGAAAACTGTTTGATCCGACAAAAACGCTCACTCAAAATAATTTTTCAAAAGCAGACAGGATTATTACCGGAAATGTTGCTTTTTATTCTGGAATTGAGAATCCTTTTTTTGGAGTAGGACCTGCAAATTATGGACTTCATTACGATCATTATAATAAGTATAAAAAAATTGTCGTGAATAGAAATGCATATTTTGACCATTTTGCACAACGAAAAAATGAACGAGCCATTCCTAACAATGTATATTTAGAGGTTTTCTCAGAATATGGTGTAATAGCTTCAGTATTATTTATACTGTTTCTGTTTTTAATTTTAACGAAAGCTTATTATTTAAAAGAAGATTCGATTACAGCAGGTATAATTTGCATCATTTTATCTTTTAATGCATTTCCGTCCTTTATTATGCTTTTTATTTGGGTTTTTCTGGCAATACCTTTTGCTATTCATAGAAATAAATTAAACGAACAGAAGCTAATAACAAATTAATTTGGTCACTCAAAAAATATACTATTATGATTCAAGATATCTTTAAGAAATTTAAAATAGAATTAGCTTGTTTATTTTTCATAGCATTCTCATTTGTGTTTAAAATATCTTTGGCTACACCGGCTATTTTGCTATTGTTGCTTTTGAATGTTTCAAAAGTAAAAAACCAGAACAATAATTTAACCGTTAAATTATTAAGCCTGTTGTTTGGATCAATTTATGTTTTATACATTTTATCTTTCCTTTTTAATTATGATTCTTCCACGAAATTAATTGTCAGATCGCTCGGTTTTATATTTATTCCGGGAATGTTTTTAGTAAAAAAATTCAGTTTTGAGGAAATTAAATTTTTTATTTTTTCCTTTTTGCTTTTGCAGTTAATACATTTATTATACGTTGATTTTATTGTATTACAATATCAATTTTTTTCAGACTCTAAAAGCTTTGAAAACTTTACAGCTTTAGTAGAAAACAAGTTTATTCTGGAAAGACCTTATTTTTCTCTAAATTGTTTACTATCCATTTTTTGTATTAAATTTTTGCTGGATAATACAACAATTAAAAAGGTAATTCTTTATTTATTTATTGGTTTAATAATATTCACTTTGTTTATCATTGCAGCAAGACTTGCAATGGGAGTTTCTGTTTTGCTTTGCTTTTTTATCTTTTTAAAACAACGAAAAACGGTATACTTTGTAGGACTTGTGGGCGTTTTATTTGTTATGGTTTTTACTAATCAATATATAATCCAAAGATTAACTGTTGAAAAAGGAGAACCAAGAATTGTAATTTGGAAATGCGCAAAAGGAATAGTCGATGAAAAAACGTTTAATTATTTTACCGGAACATTTAGCAGTGAACAGGTTGATGCAAAATTAATAGATTGTTATAATTCAAAAGAAGTATTGAGCGGTCCATATTGGTGGATTGGAAAAAAGAATTTTAAATACAATACCCACAATCAATACATTTGGTACTTTGTTACGTATGGTTTCTTGGGACTTACTTTATTTTTAGGAATTTTTGGTGTTCAATTTTGGAACTTTATAAAAAATAAAAATGGGTATTCATTTTTTTTCATTTTCATTTTTTCATCCCAAAGTTTATTTGAAAACCTCTTAAGCAGACAACTCGGGATATATTTGTTCTTATGGTTTTGTTATCTCTTTGTAATTCGAACTGAAAATACTATTCAAGATGCATAATAAAATAGTTGTCAATGGTCGTTTTTTAACTCAAAAAGTTACGGGAGTTCAGCGAGTAGCTACAGAAATAGGTAAAAATCTGCAGCAGTATTATAATGAAGAAATAGTTTTTCTTTGCCCAAACAAACCCTTCTTAAACCCTGTTTCAGAATCATTAAATTGTAGAAAAATAGGTTACTTTTCAGGTTATTTTTGGGAACAAGTTGAATTACCCCTTTTTTTATTTCGGAATAAAGTTTCCCTATTAATTAATTTTTGTAATACAGCTCCAATTCTATTTAAAAAGAATGTGATAGTGGTTCATGACATGGCTGTAAAAGAGAACAAAAATTGGTTTAACTGGAAATTTGCTTTTGTTTACAACATATTATTTTATTTCAATTTAAAAAAAGCTTTAAAAATAATTACCGTCAGTAATTTTTCTAAAAATGAAATTTTAAAATTTTATCCAAATGTTGAGTCTTCAAAAATAGACGTTGTTTATTTGGCAAGTTTTTTTAGCTTTAATGAAGAAGTAAATCAAAAAGGCGATTATTTTATTGCCGTAAATTCATTAAATCCCAGAAAAAATATTAAGGTAATTTTAGAAGCTTTTAAAGCATTAGATCTAGATCAATGTAAATTAAAAATTATTGGCGATTCTTTTAATACTATATTTAAAAATGATCTTTTAGAATCTGATAGTTTGAATGTTGAATTTTTAAATGACGTTTCAGATATTGAATTAAAAAAACAAATGGAAGGAGCAAAGGCACTTATTAACGGTTCTTTTTACGAAGGATTTGGGCTTTCTGCACTTGAAGCAATGAGTGTTTCAACGCCATGTATTTTGTCAAATATTCATGTATATAAAGAATTATATAATGAAACAGCATTGTTTTTTGATCCAGGCAAACCTTTAGAATTAGCGAAAAAAATAAAAGATTTAATTGATTTAGAAAACTATACTGATCTTTGCAAAAAGTCATTAAAACTATCTCAAAAATTTAATTGGAAAATAACGTCAGATCATTATATTTCCATAATTGAAAATTTGAAAAACAAACAAGAACAACTTTGAAAAAAGCACTAATTAACGATTGGTATTATGTAAATGGAGGTGCCGAAAAAGTAATTCATTCCATTAACTCAATTTGGAATGATTTTGATCATTTTGCACTAATAGATTTTCTGAATGATGAAGATCGAAATTTCATTCTTCATGGAAAAAAAGCCAAAACAAGTTTCATTCAAAAATTACCAACAGCAAAGAAAAACCACCGTAAATTTTTGCAATTATTTCCATTAGCAATAGAACAATTTGATTTAAGCAATTATGATTTAATTATTAGTTCATCATCAGCTGTAGCAAAAGGTGTTGTAACAAAACAAGAACAATTACATATTTGTTACTGTCATTCTCCTATGCGTTATGTGTGGGATTTACAAGAAGAATATTTACAAGATGCCAATTTAAATAAGGGAATAAAAGGGCTTTATGCAAAACATGTTTTAAATAAAATAAAAAAATGGGACGTTGCAAATTCTAAAAATGTTGATTTTTTTATTGCAAATTCAGACCATATTGCCAAAAGAATAAAAAGGATTTATAATCGGGAGTCAATTGTAATTTACCCACCTGTTGATGTTGATTTTTTCCAGTTAGAAGAACAAAAACAAGATTATTATTTTACAGCATCACGTTTAGTTACTTATAAAAAAGTTAGATTAATTGTAGAAGCTTTTAATGAACTGCCTCATTTAAAATTAATCGTTGCAGGAGATGGACCAGAATTTAAAAAACTACAAAAAATAGCGAAAAGCAACATTAAACTTGTTGGTTTTGTTGATTATGAAATGCTTAAAAAATATATGCAAAAGGCAAAAGCATTCGTTTTTGCCGCCCAGGAAGATTTTGGAATAATTCCTGTTGAAGCACAAGCTTGTGGAACTCCAGTTATAGCTTTTGCAAAAGGAGGAGCTTTAGAAACAGTTCTTGAAAACATAACAGGGATTTTCTTCAAAGAACAAACAACTAAAAAAATTAAAGAAGCTATAATTGCTTTCGAAAAAACAGAATTTGATCCTAAAAAAATTCGGGAACATGCCTTGAAATTTTCTAAGCGGCGATTTGAAAATGAAATGAAAGAATTTGTCGAAACAAAGTTTAAAGAACATGGAAGGTTTGAACAAAAAAATATTTTTTAAAGTAAAAAACAGAAAAATATGTTAACAATATTTTCTTAAAGAATAAATTTTAACAGTAAATCAATTATTTTTAAAAACAATTAAAAGCATAAAAATTTAGACATGAAAAAATCATTTTCAATATTAATATTTTTTATTTCTGCAATGTGTTTTTCACAAATTTATGTGCCATATGGTACTGTATATGCTACTACAAATTCCAGTACAACAAGTAATATTGGGATTGCGGTTACTGATCCAAATGAGAAACTAACAATTGATGGAAATATAAATCTTATAAATCCGTAAATGTGTATCGAAAAATTGGATTTACAACAACAGATAGTTTTTCAAATGCTCAAACCAACAATATACCAATAGCAAATTATGGTATGACGATGAGCAAATTTGATAGTTCTAGCCCATCGCCAACAGTTTCATTCTCTGGATGGAATGGAATTAATTTTTATACAAATACTGCAGAAAGAATGAAAATAAGCAGTTCTGGAAAAGTAGGAATTGATGTAACTACTTTTCCGACAAATCCACTTTATGCCAACTATAAACTTTTTGTAAAAGGAGGTGTCTTAACAGATGAAATCCGCGTTAGTTTAAGTTCAAATGGAACTTGGGCAGATTATGTATTTTATGATAAGTATAAATTAATGCCTTTATCTGAAGTAGAAACTTTTATAGCAGCAAATAAACACTTACCAAATGTTCCATCTGCTAAACAAGTGAAAGAAGAAGGAATTAACGTATCAGAGATGTTTAGAATTCAACAAGAAAAAATAGAGGAGTTAACGCTATATATTATAGAACAGAATAAAAAAATAGAAGCACTTGAAACAATAGTAAAATCTAAGAAATAGTATAAAAATCATTCTTCTTTTTAAGAATCATTTGATTTAAAAATAGCATTTATATAATAAATAACTGCCTAATTAATTTTAGGCAGTTTTGTTTTTTATAATAGTTCTATAATTTTCAAAACACTTACATTTGCGTTGTATAAATAATCATTATGAAAAGAATACTTATTACCGGAGCAGCGGGTTTTTTAGGATCACATTTGTGCGATCGATTTATCAAGGAAGGTTATTTTGTTATCGGAATGGATAATTTGATTACCGGAGATCTTAAAAACATTGAGCATTTATTCAAATTAGAGCATTTTGAATTTTACCATCACGATATTACAAAATTTGTCCACATACCGGGTGATTTAGATTATATTTTACATTTTGCTTCACCGGCAAGTCCTATTGATTACTTAAAAATTCCAATTCAGACTTTAAAAGTTGGTTCATTAGGAACCCACAATTTGCTTGGTTTGGCGAGAGTTAAAAAAGCAAGAATTCTCATCGCTTCGACTTCTGAAGTATATGGAGATCCGTTAGTACATCCGCAAACTGAAGAATACTACGGAAACGTAAATACAATTGGACCAAGAGGTGTTTATGATGAAGCTAAACGTTTTCAGGAATCCATAACAATGGCATATCATACATTTCACGGTGTAGAAACCAGAATCGTGCGTATTTTTAATACATACGGTCCGAGAATGCGTCTGAATGACGGACGTGTTATTCCTGCGTTTATTGGTCAGGCACTTCGCGGAGAAGATTTAACTATTTTTGGAGATGGTATGCAAACCCGTTCGTTTTGTTATGTAGACGATCAGGTTGAAGGTATTTTCAGATTATTACATTCTGATTATGTATATCCGGTAAATATTGGAAATCCGGATGAAATTACAATTAAAGATTTTGCAGAAGAAATTATAAAACTTACTGGAACAAATCAAAAAGTAGTATATCATCCATTGCCTATAAATGATCCATTGCAGCGTCAGCCAGACACTACCAAAGCAAAAGAATTATTAGGTTGGGAAGCAAAAGTAAGCCGTTCTGAAGGAATGAAAATTACATACGATTATTTTAGATCACTTTCTAAAGAAGAACTTTCTAAAGAAGAACATAAGGATTTTTCGAATTACATAAAATAGTATATAGAAAAAACAATTTATGACGGTGGTTCAAACAGGAAGATACTCAAAATATATAAGGCCAATCAGTATTTTAATAGATCTGATAGTAATTGCTATTTTGAGTTTTTTTGTTTTTAAAGAATTAGTTGCAAATACTTTATTATTTGTCTTTTACCAATATTTAGGATGGAGCTTAATTGCTTTTTCTATAAAATTTTACGATGTATATCGATTCACACCACCAGTTGTAATTGCTTCAAAAATATTCCAGCAAACAATTCTGTTTCTTTTAATTGTAATTGCTTTTTTTCCATTTTCCAAGCACGCGATTTTTGAACAAAGAGCCATTGCAATATTTGCATTTTCAATCACAGTATTGATAAGCATTTTTAAGTTTTTGTTATTTTTTTATTTAAAAAAATACAGAATAATAACTGGAAGTAATTACAGAAATGCTATTATTATTGGGTTTACGCCAGAAGCAATTCGGTTAAAAGATCTATTTGAAACAAGAAAAGATTATGGCTATCGTTTTTTGGGATTTTTTTCAGATAAAAAAGAAAATCAAGAAGTTATAGGTAAATTAGAAGATTTAAAACCTTTTGTACTAGCAAATTCTGTTGATGAAATATATTGTTCTTTGCACGAAGTATCAAACAATTATCTGAAAGGACTAATTGATTTTGCTTATGAAAACAATAAAGGCATAAAATTTATTCCAGATACTAAAGAGATTTTCTCAAAAAATCTAAAAATAGATTATTACGATTTATTTCCAGTGCTTTCGCTGAAACAGACAATATTAAACGAGCCCGCAATTAAAATTTTAAAGCGTTTTTTTGATATTTTATTTTCTATTGTAGTTATTGTTTTTTTATTATCATGGATATATCCATTATTAGGAATTTTAATAAAATTAGAATCTAAAGGACCAGTTTTTTTTAAACAAGGAAGACCGGGCATAGATGAAAACGAATTTATTTGTTATAAATTCCGTTCTATGAAAATGAATAAAACAACAGAGAAAGAAGCTTCAAAAGATGATCCGCGCGTTACAGCAATTGGTAAATTCATGAGAAAAACAAGTATTGATGAGCTTCCGCAATTTGTCAATGTTTTATTAGGAGATATGTCAGTTGTTGGACCAAGGCCGCATCTTTGGTCACAAAATAAGGAATACGGAAAGAAGTTAAAAAAATATATAATTCGTCATTCTGTTAAACCCGGAATTACCGGATTAGCGCAAGTAAGCGGTTTTAGAGGAGAAATTACAACAGAAAGAGATATGGTAAACAGAATAAAATTTGATGTTTTTTATATTGAAAACTGGTCTCTTATTCTTGATTTGAAAATAATTTCTCAAACGATAATAAACATTTTCAAAGGCGATAAAAAAGCATATTAATGAACGATTTAGTATCTATTTTAACACCAACCTATAATACTGAAAAGTTCATTAGAGCCACTATAGAATCAGTTCAAAACCAGACGTATCAAAACTGGGAAATGATTTTGGTCGATGACGCATCAACTGATGAAACGGTTTCTATTATTGAAGAATTTGTTCAAAAGGATTTCAGAATTAAATTATTCAAATTATCTAAAAATTCAGGAAATGGTTTCGCAAGAAATGAAGCTTTGGAAAAAGCTACGGGAAAATACATTGCCTATCTTGATGCAGATGATTTGTGGTCTTCAACTAAATTAGAAAAACAGATTCAGTTTTTAAAAACAAATAATCAGCCTTTTACTTTTAGTTATTACGATTCTATTGATGAAGAGGGAAATAATTTAAAAAGAAGAGTAGAATCGCCAAATCCGTTAACGTATAAAGAATTGTTTTTTTGTAATTACGTTGGTAATCTTACGGCTATTTACGACACTGAATATTTTGGAAAAATCAAATTAGAATCTTCAGAAAAAAGGCAGGATTGGAGAATATGGCTTACGATTTTAAAACAATTAAAAGCGGTAGAAGCTGTACCAGAATCTTTAGCTTTTTATAGAATTAGAAAAGATTCTATTTCATCTTCAAAATTTAAATTGATAAAACACAACTTTGGTGTTTATCGAGATTTTCATGGTTTTAATTTTGTGTCTTCTGTTTTATTGATGATACAATTTTTATTTACTCAGCTGTTTATAAAACCAAGATATATAAAGAAAGTTTAAATATTCTCTCTAAGGTCGCAATTTGCGACCTTAGAGAATCACGAATAGAATTGGAGATCACAATTTGTGACTTCCAATTTTCAAATTAAGATATTTTGAGAGTCAATCATCGCAAAACTTGAAGTCACAATTTGCGACTTCAAGTTTTCAAGGTCACAATCTGTGACCTTGAAAATCTCGTTCAGAATTGGAGGACGCAATTTGCGTCCTCCAATTTAAACATAAAATCTTCGCAAAACTTGAGGTCACAAATTGTGATATCAAGTTCTGTCACAATTTGTGACCTTAGAGAATTATTTTTTATACCCAATCTTGATTCTTCCAACTTCATTTTCTTTTTTCTCAGTTAGTTCATCCAAATAGGAAAAAACTAATTCAATATTCTTATCATGATTCTCTAACTTCTTTTGAATCTGCAGAATATCAACTTTAATTTCCGTTGTATCCAAAAGCATTTGTCTCACTTTCGTGAAGATACGCATGATTTGAATATTGGTTTGAATTGCTTTGTCGCTTTTTAATACACTAGAAAGCATTAGTACGCCGTGTTCGGTAAATGCAAAAGGCAAATATTTTTGATGTTCACCTCTTCCTTTCTTTAAGATCACAATTTGTGATCTTAAAGAATTATGCTCAATTTCAGTAAGTTGAAACATAAAATCTGGCGGAAATCGAGATGAATTTCTTTTTACAGCCTGATTTAAAACTCTACTTTCTATTTCATAAAGTAAGGCTAGATCACGATCAAGCATCACTTTTTGACCACGGATAAAATATATTTTATTTGAAATTGTTTCTTCAGAAAGCAGAGATTGATCGTCCATAAGTTTTTATTAGAAAAACAAATGTAAGATTTTATTTATATTTATAAATAACATTTAAACTGTTTTAATTTCCCGCGATTGGATCTTTCTAAAACAGATTTTCTAGTAAAAGTGAAGTTCAAATTTGGTTCTAAATATAAATCGATGGCTTCTTTTATTTTTTGAATTTGTTCTGAAACCAATTCTTTTTCAGCAACATATTCAATTTCAAAAGTATCTAATTGCATTTGTTTGATGATAAATTCTTTTACATTTCCGTCATCCTCAATAATGCTTTTGGTTACATAATAAAATGTCAAACCAGGAGATTTTTTCCCGCTTGGTAAAATGGCAACATCATTTGTTCTGCCAATTAATTTTTTTAAGATTGGCTTTTGAGGGGTACTTTTTTCATCGAGAATTCCAATGTCGCCAATATCATATCTGATAAAAGGATTTGCTTTGTTGAATAAAGATGTAATTACAATTTTTCCTTCCGTTCCATGTGGAACAACATTATTGTTTTCATCTAAAATCTCTACAAAAAGAGTTTCAGCATTTATCTGCCATTCGCCTTGAGGATTTTCAAAAGCAATTAAATCCAGTTCAGAAGCACCATATTCACTAATAATCGGAATGCCGAATTGTTTTTCCAGTAGTTTTTTATCCGTTTCAAAAAGCATTTCGGAAGTCACAAAACAAGCTTTTAAAGTTGGACAGATTTCATTTAATATGATATTTTTGTGTTCTAAAAATTTGGCAAATAAAACAATTGAACTCGTATAACCATTGACATAATCGAATTTTTTCGATTTGAATTTCTGCAGAAATTTTTCTAAAATATCATCAGATAAATCAAAAACCGGAAAACGAAAACGATGCGTCAGGAAATCTTTCAAACGTTCTTTTTGATAACCAATAAAATCCATCGGAATACCATAAAAACGTGCCTGATACGAATGATTAAAATCAATGCCAAACCAGCCAAAACGCATAATGTTTGAAGCCCAAGTTAAAGCGTGCGAATATTTATCTTTAGCAAAAACAAAAGGTGTTCCGCTGGATCCGGACGTTTTGTTGAGGTAAATATTGCTTTTTGAATAACCGTTTGAAAGTCTTTCTTCAAGTGGTTTTTGTAAATTTTGTTTGTTCAAAATGGGTAAATCCTCCCAATTTTCGGCAGTAGTATTTCCAACTAATTCTCTATAAAAAGAGTTATTCTTTAAATGAAAATCAACAATTTCTTTCTTTTTACTTTCGAGAAACGAAACATATTCTTCTTCAGAAAAATGAACAATTTTATCCAATTCGGCTTTAGCTTTCTTTATAGGAAAACCATTTAATTGAAGGGAAAGATCAAAAAGGTGAACCATTAAACAGCTTCTTTTAAATCGTAACGTTTAATTGATTTCAATTCCTGACGTTTATTTGATTCTTCTTCTTCAATATCAAAATCGTCCTGAAGTCCCAGCCAAAATTTAGCAGAATTTCCAAAATAATGACTTAATCGCAGAGCAGTATCAGCAGTAATTCTTCTATTACCTTTAATGATTTCAGAAATCCTTGTTTGCGGAATTTTCAAATCTTTAGATAAACGATAAGGTGTAATATTTAGAGGAATTAAAAATTCTTCCGATAAAATCTCTCCTGGATGTATATTTTTTAATTTTTCCATTTTAATTCTTTTTTAATGATAATCGATAATTTCAACATTTGAAGCATTTCCATTTTCCCAAACAAAAATTATGCGCCATTGATTGTTAATTCGGATGCTGTAAAAATCCTTTAAATTACCGCTTAATTTTTCAAGACGGTTAGAAGGTGGAATTCTTAAATCGGTTAAATTTTGAGAGTTATGAAGCATTCTAAGTTTTCTTCTACCAATTTGCTGTATTTCAATTGAAGGTTTTTTGACAACAACACCATTCCAAATTTTTTCAGTTTCTTTCGATCCAAATGAGATTATCATACCTTTCGCATTACTAACGTCAAAAGTAAGTAAAAAAAATTATTATATACGGTTAAAAGCAACTATTTTTGCACCACAACATAAATACAACTATACCATGACAATTTTATTATTGGGATCAGGCGGAAGAGAGCATGCTTTTGCGTGGAAAATGATTCAGAGCCCGCTTTGCGAAAAACTTTTTGTTGCACCAGGAAATGCAGGAACAGCTGCAATTGCTGAAAATGTGGCAATTGCTCCAACTGATTTTGAAGCAATAAAAGCATTAGTGCTTAAAGAAAATATAAGCTTAGTAGTCGTAGGGCCAGAAGATCCGTTGGTAAAAGGTATTTATGATTATTTTAAAAACGACGAAAGTTTAAAAAATATCCCGGTAATTGGTCCATCAAAATTAGGGGCTCAATTAGAAGGAAGTAAAGAATTTGCAAAAGAATTCTTGATGAAACACAATATCCCAACTGCAGCTTACGATAGTTTTACTGCCAAAACGGTTGAAGAAGGATGTAAATTTTTAGAAACATTACAACCGCCATTCGTTTTAAAAGCAGATGGTTTAGCAGCAGGAAAAGGAGTTTTGATTGTTCAGGATCTTGAAGAAGCAAAAACAGAACTTAGAAATATGCTGGTTCACGAGAAATTTGGAGCAGCAAGTTCAAAAGTTGTTATTGAAGAATTTTTGGACGGAATTGAATTAAGCTGTTTCGTTTTAACTGACGGAAAAAGCTATAAAATTCTTCCAACAGCAAAAGATTACAAAAGAATTGGTGAAGGCGATACAGGATTAAATACAGGCGGAATGGGAGCAGTTTCTCCAGTTCCTTATGTTGATGCTGTTTTGATGGAAAAAATCGAAACTCGTATTGTAAAACCAACAATCGAAGGTTTCCAAAAAGACGGAATCGAATATAAAGGATTTGTATTTATTGGTTTGATTAATGTAAAAAATGAGCCAATAGTTATTGAATACAACGTAAGAATGGGAGACCCTGAAACTGAAGTTGTGGTTCCTAGATTAGAATCTGATTTAGTTGAATTGTTCCTTTCGGTTGCAAATCAAAAATTAGATGAATTCGAATTAAAAGTTGATCCAAGAAGTGCGACTACAATTATGGTAGTTTCTGGCGGATATCCTGAAGATTTCGAAAAAGGAAAAGTTATTACAGGTTTAGAAAATATTACTGATTCGATAGTTTTTCACGCCGGAACAAAATTAGATGGGGAAAATGTCGTTAGTAATGGAGGACGTGTTTTGACTGTGACATCATACGGAGATGATTTCCAACAGGCCATAAAAAAATCTTACCAAAACATAGATAAACTAAATTTTGATAAGATGTATTTTAGAAAGGATATCGGCTTCGACTTACTTTAAGAAAGAGTGAGCCGTTGTATCTTGGTTTTCAGTTCCTGCAGCATCAAAAATACGTAATTGTTTAATCCAATATACGATTGCTGCAGAACAGATAATCATAAAAATCCAGTTGATAGTGTTTGCACCAAACCATGTTTTTAATTCTAAATGACGTAAAAAGTCAAGCGGAGCAAATAAAATGTTAACGAATAAGTATTGTATTCCTTCAAAAAAAGCTTTCATAATTTATAAAATTATATGTTATTATTGTTTTAACGCCTTGAAGCAAAATTCAAACTGAGAATCTTTTTTCAACTTGTTGGTTTTCCTTTTTAAACAAGTATTATATTTACAGTCACAAAAGTATAAAATATCCTTATGATAACAAGTGTTTTTAAAAAATCTACACCATTAAATTATTCGTTGGTTGTAATTTTGATACTGGTTTTCTTCTTTATGTTTCAAATTCGAGAAACGTCTTGGATAAATTCTTATTTTACGATATTTCAAAAAGTAAGTTTACTGTGTTTTATTTTTGCTTCATTTTTCATGGTCAATTTTATTGTCAAGAAAAACGGGCTCAGTAAAGACAACGGTTACGCGATATTTTTCTACTTATTATTCATATTGTTTTTCCCCACAATATTCAACCATCCAAATGTTGTTTATGCCAATTTCTTTATATTATTGGCACTTCGCAGATTGATTTCCCTTCAGTCTTTAAAAGCATCAAAAGAAAAAATATTCGATGCTTCTTTTTGGATTTTTGTAGCTTGTTTATTTCAATTTTGGAGTATCCTCTTTGTAATTTTAGTTTTTATATCGATAATTTTTCACGTTTCGAGAGATTACAGAAACTGGGTTTTGCCATTTATTGCACTTTTGGCTGTGTCAATCGTCTTTTATATGGTTTCATTAATGTTCCATATTGATGCTGTTAAGTTTGTTCAGGAACGTGCAGTAGTCGATTTTAGAATAGATTATTTTAAAAATAATTACGAAAATGGAGCGCTTTCGATATATGCAGCGGTTGTCGTGTTTTTTGTGTTTTCAATGTTAACAACCTTGTCAAACAGACCGCAAATTGTACATACATCGTATAAAAAAGTGGTAGCCTGTTTTTTTATTGCCGTTCTTGTTTTCCTTATTTCGCCAGATAAAACAAACGATTTATTATTGTTCAGCATTGCACCATTATCAATGATGGCGGCAAGTCACGTAGAATATATGCAGCAAAAACTCAACAACGAAATTGTATTTTATGTTTTGATTTTGTGCAGTTTATTTACTTTTTTCTCTCAGTTATAATTTACTTCCGTACGCAAGATCGCCGGCATCACCAAGTCCGGGAACAATGTAATTTTTCTCATTCAGTTTTTCGTCTAAAGAAGCAACCCATAAATGACAATTTTCGGGAAGGTTTTTTTCAAGATGCGCAATTCCTTCCGGAGCAGCGATAACCACCACAATATGAAATTCTGTTGGCGCAGCATTTTCAATCAGTTTTTTGTGAACCGCTACAATAGATTGTCCCGTTGCCAGCATTGGGTCAAGAAGCAAAACTGTTTTATTGTTTAAATTTGAAATAGCCTGATATTCAACTAAAATTTCAAAATCATCACCACCATTTGGATGAAATCTACAGGCAGAAACAAAGCTGTTTTCGGCGTGGTCAAAATAATTTAAAAAGCCATTATGAAGCGGTAATCCAGCTCTCAAAATTGGACACAAAACCAAATCAGTTTCAATTTCAGTAGTTTTTTTGATGCCTAGCGGAGTTTGAATTTCAACACTTTTATACGGTAAAGTTTTGCTTAATTCATAAGCCATAATTTCGCCAATGCGTTCAATATTTCTTCTAAAACGCATGCTGTCGTTCTGCACATTTACATTTCTAATTTGTCCCAAAAAATGATTTAGAACACTATTGTTTTCAGATATATAATGAATTTTCATGATGATTTTTTAATTTATTAACGAACAATTATATAAAAACAAAAAATAATTTCTTTTTTTCGCAGCATAAAAGTATAAAAAGTATCTTTGTATCTATAAAAAATAAAGACATGTTTTCAAAATTAGCATATTCTGTTTTCGAACAAAGCATTAAGGATTATCATCAATTTGATAATGTTGACCAGCCTATAAACAATCCATTTCCAAAAGATAAATTCGAACATTTATTATATTTAAAAAACTGGATTGATACTGTTCAATGGCATTTTGAAGATATTATTCGTGATCCGCAAATTGATCCTGTAGCCGCTTTGACTTTAAAAAGACGAATCGACGCTTCAAATCAAGAGCGTACTGATATGGTTGAATATATCGACAGTTACTTTTTGCAAAAATACAGCCATGTAAAAGCAAAAGACGGAGCAAAAATCAACTCTGAAAGTCCGGCTTGGGCATTTGACAGATTGTCTATTTTGGCTTTAAAAATTTATCACATGAACGAAGAAGCGACTCGTGCAGAGGCGACTCAGGAACACAGAGATAAATGTCAGGAAAAATTAAACATTCTTTTAGAGCAAAGAACAGATTTATCTACAGCAATTGAAGAATTATTGACTGATATCGAAAGTGGAGAAAAATTCATGAAAGTGTACAAACAAATGAAAATGTACAACGACGATGATTTGAACCCGGTTTTATACCAAAACAAAAAATAATTTGGCAGAGTTGTCTAACAGCCAAATTAAACATATAGCCGTCATGAGACTTTCCGCAATGGGAGATGTCGCCATGACGGTTCCTGTTTTACGCGCTTTTGTAAAGCAATATCCAACGGTGAAACTAACCGTTATTTCCCGCCCTTTTTTTAAACCTTTTTTTGACGGAATCCCGAATCTTGAGTTTTTTGCTTTTGATGAAAAAGAAAGACACAAAGGATTTCCGGGACTTTTACGTTTATATAAAGACGTGCAACAACTCAAAATAGATGCTTTTGCAGATCTTCATAATGTTTTACGATCTAAAGTGGTGAGTTTGCTTTTCGCTTTAAGCGGAAAAAAAAGAGCAACTGTAGATAAAGGCCGAGAAGGAAAAAAAGAATTGACAAGAGCAGAAAACAAAATTTTCAAGCAATTGCCAACGATGTTCGAAAGACATGCAAAAGTGTTTGAACAACTTGGTTTTCCTGTAGATTTATCCAATCCTGACTTTCCTAAAAAGGCAATTTTTGGTGGAGAAATCACAGATTTGGTTGAAGAAAATTATGAAAGACTAATTGGAATTGCTCCTTTTGCCCAATACGATTCTAAAGTTTATCCTTTAGATTTAATGAAGGAAGTAATAACAAAACTGGCAGAAAATAAAGATTATACTATTTTACTTTTTGGAGGAGGAAATAAAGAAATTGAAATTTTAAATTCACTTTCAGAACCTTTTAAAAATGTAATAAATGTTGCCGGAAAAATTAAGTTTCAGCAGGAATTAAAATTAATAAGCAATCTTGATGTAATGCTTTCTATGGATTCTGGAAATGCACATATTGCTGCAATGCTTGGGGTAAAAGTAATTACACTTTGGGGCGCAACACATCCTTATGCGGGATTTTTGCCTTTCAACCAAAATTTAGAAAATGCTTTAACTTCAGACAGAAATCAATATCCAAAACTACCAACTTCTGTTTATGGAAATAAAATGGTAGAAGGTTACGAAGATGCAATGAGAACAATTTCTCCAGATGACGTTGTTTCTAAAATTAAAAATCAAATATAACATATTATTGTCAGGCTGAGCGAAGTCGAAGTCTTCTCAGCATATAAGCCCTTCGACTTCGCTCAGGGTGACAAAAGCAATAAAATGTCAATAAAAAAAATTCCAAATTCCAACGTTACAATTGGAATTTGGAATTTTTTTTATTGGAATTTTTATAAATCCAAAAGAAGATATCCTATCGCTTTCTTTTTGTTTTTATCAACTACAACTTTAACAAAATGATTTTCTTTTTCTGTAGCCAATAAAATGTGTTCAAAATCATTGGTTGAATTTCTGTACACTTTATGTACCAATTCAGATTCTTTAATTTTTTTCGATAGAATTTTAGCCGCTTTCAATTCACTTACATAAGGCCAAATATTAAAAAAGCTATCATTAGAGATTGATATTTCGGTCATTCCCTCATTCTTTGAGCAATCATACTTTTCTTTTGAAAGTAGTTTAGGAGCTTTTCTGTTTCTTCTTTTTTTGATTACGAAGTAGAGACAAAAAAGAGAAGTTATTACAAAAAGTAATATAAAAGTTAGACGGAGGTAGTGATGCATTGCCATAATATTGAATGTTTTAAAAACGTTTTGACAAGTCTTAAGTGCACTACTAATATACTAAAATTCTAGTATGTTTTTTAAAAATAACCCAATTATTTGAATGCTTTTTTGTGTATTTCTTAAATTTGAAAAGTATACTTTCCAAATTTTAAACGGGATAAACGAAATACCTCACAAAAAAAATTCCAAATCCCAAGTGTAAAATCGGAATTTGGAATTTATATTCTAAAATTTAGAAGATTAAACGTCGTCGTAATCTACATAAATAGTATCTGAAGTTGGGTGCGCCTGACAAGTTAAAATTAAACCTTCGGCAATTTCACCATCTGTTAAAATAGAATTTTTTGTCATTTCAGCAGTTCCGGCAGTAACTCTTCCTAAACAGCTGCTGCAAATTCCGCCCTGACAAGAGTAAGGAGCATCAACACCATGTTTTAAAGCTGCATCAAGAATAGTTTGTTTTTTAGACATTTCAAAAGTAACTTCTTCATCGTCAACTAAAACAGTAATTTTAGTATGTCCTTCCTGAGAACCCTGGATTACGTGTTCTTCAGAAGAACTAGTAAAAAGTTCAAATTTAATAGCAGATTCTTTTACGTTTTTCTCTTTCAAAACATTCGAAACTGTATTGATCATTTCTTCAGGTCCGCACAAATAAAATTTATCAAATTCTAATTCTTTGTGTTTGTTGTTCAATACAAAATTTACGGTCGATTTTTCGATTCTTCCAAACAATGCATTTTCAACTTTCGCCTGACTGTAAACATAATGCACGAAAAAACGGCCAACATACTGTAATTGTAAGTCGTGTAATTCCTGATGAAAAATAGTTGCTTCAGGAGTTCTGTTTCCGTAAACCAATACAAATGAACTTTTTGGTTCATTCTTTAAAACTGATTTTAAAATAGAAAGTACCGGCGTGATTCCGCTTCCGGCAGCAAACGCAACATAATTTTTTTGTCTCTCAGCATCAGGTTCAAAAGTGAATTTTCCTTCCGGCTGACCTACTTCAAGAACATCTCCTGCTTTTAGTATTGTATTCGCAAATTGCGAAAACAAACCGCTTTTTACAGCCTTAACCGCAATTCGCAGTTCACCGCTTTCTGGTGCAGAGCAAATAGAATAAGCACGACGAATTTCTTGATTATCAAGCGTTAATTTTAAATTTATGTATTGTCCGGCTATAAATTTATAGTCTTGTTTAAGTTCTTCAGGAACATTAAAAAGTACAGAAACCGCATCGGCAGTTTCACGTTTTACCTCTTTAATTATAAGTTTTAAGAATGAAGGCATGATTTAATTTTTTTGCAAAAGTAGCAAACCATAAGTAATTGACACTTACTAAAATATTTTTTTTAACTTTTTTTGTAACGTTTTCCTACATTTGATCTCTTACTACAAAAATCAAAACCAATTAACCATGATTAAAAATTTTATTTATCTCGAATGGAAAGCCTTTATCAGGTCGGCATCATTTGGTAAAAACCTGGCAATGAAAATTATACTTGGGTTTTTAATGATCTATTTTTCATTAATTTTTATAGGAATGGGTGTTGGAGCATTTTACATTCTTAAAGAAATGCATCTGGAACCATTTGTAACCGTAAACCGATTTTTGATTTATTACTTTCTTCTTGATTTAGTAATTCGTTTGCTGCTGCAATCAATTCCCGTTTTAAATATCAAACCGTTATTGGTTTTGCCTTTTAAGAAACCCGTAATTGTTCATTTTTCATTGGGCAAAACTGTTTTGTCTTTTTTTAATTGGGTTCATGCCTTATTCTTTGTTCCGTTTTCAGTTGTTTTAGCAATCGAAGGATATGATATAACAGCAATTATTTTCTGGAATTTGGCAATGCTTTCTTTTATATACATCAACAATTTTTTGAATATAATTTTAAGCAATATCGACAAATTATTTGTTGTCTTTCTTGGATTAATTCTTGTTTTGGGCGGTGCGCAATATTACAAATTGTTTGATGTCACAATTTTCACAACTCCCTTTTTTCAAGGACTTTATAATATAAAAGGATTATTTTTAATTCCCGTTTTAGTATTAGCAGGTTTGTATATTTTTAGTTTTAAATTCCTCAAAAAAAATCTTTATCTCGACGCAGGCCTTTCTGTAAAAGAAGATGTTGCTCAAACAGAAAATCTTTCGTGGCTGAATCAATTTGGAACTTTGGGAACGTTTCTGAAAAACGATATTAAACTTATCAAAAGAAACAAAAGGTCGAAAACGACTATTTTTATGAGCATTTTATTTTTGTTCTACGGATTTTTGTTTTTCTCCGGAGGAATTGAAACCTACGACAAACCAGTAATGCACCTTTTAGCAGGGATTTTTGTTTCGGGCGGATTTTTATTTGTCTTTGGACAATTTGTTCCAAGCTGGGATAGTGCGTATTATCAATTAATGATGACACAAAATATTCCGTATCGCGGTTATATTATGGCAAAATGGTGGCTGATTGTTATTGCTACAATTATTTCTACAATTCTGGCTTCGTTTTATATTTATTTTGGATGGCAGATTTATTTAACGATTGTTGTTGCAGCAATTTATAACATTGGAGTCAATTCGCATTTAGTTTTATTGGGAGGTGCTTTTACTAAAACTCCAATCGATTTAAGTAATGCAGGCGGTGCTTTTGGAGATAAAAAAGCGTTTAATGTAAGTGCGATGTTATTAACGCTTCCAAAAATTTTACTGCCTTTGGGACTATATGGAACAGGAATTTATTTTGACAATAAAAACCTCGGACTAGCATTAGTTGCCGGCGCAGGTGTTTTAGGTTTTATCTTTAAAGAAAAGGTTTTTTCTTTAATCGAAAAAAGATATAAAATCGAAAAGTATAGTACAATAAATGCTTATAAACAAAAGAGTTAATTAGAGAATTAGAAAATGAGTCAATTTGATAATTAATCTAAAATCAACAATCTAAAATCTAAAATTACAATGATACAAGTAAATCAACTTTCAAAAAAATATAACGGTACTACAGTTTTAAACATTAATAATCTTGAAATTCCAAAAGGACAGAGTTTTGGTTTGGTTGGCAACAACGGAGCAGGAAAAACTACTTTTTTTAGTTTGCTTTTAGATTTAATCCAGCCTTCAACAGGAAATATAACAAGCAATGATATTCAGGTAAATACGAGTGAAAATTGGAAATCTTTTACAGGTTCTTTTTTAGATGAAAGCTTCCTGATTGGCTATTTAACTCCCGAAGAATATTTTTATTTTATTGGAGATTTACGTCATCAAAATAAAGCCGATATTGATGCATTGTTAGCCAAACATGAAGAATTTTTTAACGGAGAAATTTTAAACAACAAAAAATACCTTCGAGATTTATCAAAAGGGAATCAAAAGAAAGTGGGAATTATTGCAACACTTATAGGAAACCCTGAAGTCGTAATTTTAGATGAACCTTTTGCAAATTTAGACCCGACAACAGTAAGCCGATTAAAGAAAATTATTAAAGAATTAGCTGAAAATCCAAACGTTACTGTTTTGGTTTCGAGCCATGATTTACAACACACCGTTGAGGTTTGCGACCGAATTGTTGCACTCAATAAAGGTGAAATTGTAAAGGATATTCAAACCTCAGAAGAAACCTTACAAGAATTAGAATTGTTTTTTGCTGTATAAGTCTCTAAAGTTTCAAAAAAGAAGTGTATTTTTACAAGTCATTATACTAAAAATGCTTTTTAGAAGTTAATGCTTTAAAATCAGTTCTATTGAAAAAGAATACTCTTAAATATAGTTTTTTTCTCACGTTTTTTCTCCTTTTGATAGCATGTTCTACCAAGAATAATACTTTTGTGAACAGAAATTCCCATGCATTAAGTACAAAATATAACATTTTGTATAATGGTGGAATTGGTCTTGACAAAGGGCTGCTGGCTATTCAGGCAAACAATCAGGATAATTTTTGGAAAAGGCTTCCTATAGAAAAAATGCAGTTTGATGAAAATTTTTCGGAAGGATCAAAAACAAAAAATCCTGACTTCGAAAAAGCAGAAACTAAAGCAACAAAAGCAATTCAAAAACACTCCATGAATATTGGAGGAAGAGAAAGAAACTATCAAATTGACGAAGCATACTTAATGCTTGGAAAAGCCAGATATTATGATCAGCGTTTTATTCCGGCCTTAGATGCTTTCAATTACATTCTCTACAAATATCCAAACAGCAGTAATATTTATACAGCAAAAATCTGGCGCGAAAAAACCAATATGCGTTTAGGAAATGATGCGATTGTAGTTAAAAACATCAATCAATTATTAAAGAAAACAGATTTAAATAAACAAACATTTTCTGATGCCAATGCTTTATTGGCCGAAGCTTTCCTGAATTTAGAAGAAAGAGACAGTGCCGTTGCAAAACTTAGAATTGCAGAAGAATTTTCAAGAATAAATGAAGATCGTGCCCGTTATAAATTCATCCTGGGACAAATGTATCAGGAAGTTGGAAATAAAGACAGCGCCACTTATTATTATGATGGCGTAATCGATATGAATCGTAAAGCCAACAGGAAATACATGATGCACGCTTACGCAAAAAAAGCGCAGATGTACGATTATGAGAAAGGCAACGATACTATATTTTTAAAAATCTATAATAAGCTAGTTGCAGATCGTGAAAACCGACCTTATTATGATGTCCTTTTTTATGAAATGGGAGTTTTCTATGATAAAAAGAAAGACAAAGAAAATGCATTAAAATTCTACAATAAATCTCTAGGCAGAAAATCTACAGATCCTTATTTAATGGCATCGGCTTACCGAAACATTGGAAACATGTATTTTAAAAATACAGATTATACAATGGCTGCTAAATATTATGACAGTACATTGACCAAGTTAGATCCAAAAACAAGGGAATTTGTTTTAATAGAGAAAAACAGAAAAAATCTTGACAACGTAATTAAATACGAAGGAATTGCAAAACGAAATGACAGTATTATTAAAGTTTACGGATTGCCTGATGCTGACAGAAAAATTTATTTTGAAAATTATATTGCCGAGCTGAAAAAGAAAGACGAAGCAAAACGAATTTTAGAAGAGAAAGAAAAAGAGAAGCTAGCAAATATTGACCGAAACACAAATGCTTCGAGTGCACCAACATCAGTAAATCCGAATTCATTAGGAAAACCTGTAGATCCTGATGACGGGATAAGACCTCCATCTGGAAATGATGCCGCCGCCAGTACTTTTTATTTTTACAACCCAACAACAGTTGCATACGGAAAACTTCAGTTTAAAAAAATGTGGGGTAACAGAACGCTTGGTGGCAACTGGAGACTGGCCACAATAAAATCTGCAAATGATGCAGCAATGCTCAATGACAGTATAAATGAAGCGGATGCGGAGAAGTTGAAAGATACCATTGTTATTGAAAAGTATACAACTGCTTTTTACGAAAAACAACTTCCGAAAACACAAACAGCAATGGACAGTATTGGTAAAGAACGCAACTTTGCCTATTATCAATTAGGTCTTATATATAAGGAGAAATTTAAGGAATATAAACTGGCAAGTGATAAACTGGAGCAATTACTTAAAAATAATCCAGAAGAAAAATTGGTGCTTCCATCGAAGTATAATTTGTATAAAATATATCAAATTACAGATCCGGAAAAAGCAGCAAGAATTAAATCAGACATAACAACAAATTATCCAACTTCGAGATATGCTCAGATTTTAAATAATACAAATGCTGATGATATTGCTTCGCCTGAAAAAGAATACCAAAAATGGTATAAACTATTTCAGGAAGAGAATTTTGATGTTGTCTTAGATAATATTGATAATTTGATCAATCAATATTCTGGAGAAGAGATTGTTTCTAAGTTTGAATTACTAAAGGCAAACACTTTAGGAAAAGTCAACGGACTGGATGCTTATAAAAAAGGTTTAGAAAACGTGGCAGATAATTATCCAAATAGTGAAGAAGGCAAAAAGGCAAGAGAAATTTTGGAGAAAGATGTGCCAACTTTAGAAAGACTTAATTTTACGACTGTAGATAATAAAAACTGGAAAATTGTATATCTGGTTTCTAATACGGATACTAAAACAGTTAAAAAAATTGAAGAAGCAATTAGAGTATTTTTATTAGTCGAAAATTTTGAGAGACTAACAACGTCTTTTGATAAATACAACAGAACCCAAAGTTTTGTGTCAATTCATGGTTTAAAATCTGAAGCTTATGCCAGAGATGTGGCAGGAGTTTTGAGAGAAGATGATAAATATAAAATTGCATATCCGTCAATTATTATATCAGCAGATAATTACAAAGTGGTTCAAATTAAAAAGAACCTAGACGCCTACCTTGCCCCAAAAACCCCATAATATAATGTTTGACAAAGTAAAAAAAAACGGAACTGAACTTTTAGGAAAAACAAACCGAATTGTTGAAGGAACTTCTATTGTAGGAGATATTGTTTCAAAAGCCGATTTTAGATTAGACGGCGAATTGATTGGAAATTTCACCTCACAGGGAAAATTAGTGATAGGCGCAACAGGCGCAGTAAAAGGAGAAATCATTTGTAATAATGCCGATATTGAGGGAGAATTTCACGGAAAAATTAAAGTTCTTGAAATCCTTAATATCAAAGCTGCGGCAAAAATTCACGGCGAAGTTGCCGTTGGAAAACTGTCTATAGAACCAGGAGCAGAGTTTACAGCAACTTGTACCATGCTGGCACATTCAAATCCAGTAATTATGTTAGAAGATGGAAAAGGACCCGAATAAAAAACAAAATAATAAATGGATAGCCCTCATAAATATTCCTATTCAAATGGGGGTTATTATTTTTTTGTTTTCTTATTTAGGAACCTGGTTAGATGAAAACCATCCAAGCGAAAAAATATACTATAATAAAGTATTAGTTATGGTTGGAGTTGCAATTGCATTATATAATGTAATTCGTCAGGTAAACGAAATCAACAAAACAAAGTAAATTAAGTTTTAAAAACGGCTTGAATAAATATTGCATCTTTGCAAAAAAATGTTCGGGATGTTTTTAAAAAACTACAAACTTATTCTTCATCTGCATATTCTTGCATTTGCTTCCTATATAATACATAAGGGAGTTTTTTATATTTTTAAAATTAATGATCAAAACTTTCATTACAATATAGAAGTATTGTATTTGATCTTTTTATTTTTTTCTGCCTTACTATTAACACTAACAGTAAAATTCAAAAAAGATAAGTTCGACAGCATCGGAATGTTTTTTATGCTTGGAACTTTTATTCAAATGTTTGTGTATTATTTTGTTTTGCGGCCGATTTTATCCGACAAGATTCACAACATCCGTGTTGAAAAAATCAATTTTTTTGTAACATTTATTCTCTTTTTGTTATTTCAAACGATTTTAACTGTCCGATTATTAAATGAAAAGCGTTAAAATGCGGATTCTTTAAAACAAGGTTCAAAAATAATTTTTCATATCCTTTTGAATATTAATAAAAAATGTACCTTTGCACCAAATTTTAGAAACATAAAAAATAAGAATTTCCACAGATATGGTGATTTCAAACAAACCACTCAGATTTATTCTTGCAGCTTTTGTAGCTTGTCTTCCACTAATGAGCTTTTCTAATTCAGAAAAAGACTCGGCGCATGTTCAAACTGAAACAGCTCACGAAGCAGCTTCTGAAGGGCACCATGCAGAACCAACTGATGTAAAATCTAAAATTAAGGCTTTCATTGGCCACCACGTTTTGGACTCTCATGATTTTACTTTAACACAAGATGATGAGACTGGTAAATATTATGGTTTTCCATTACCGGTAATTATTTTGGATAATGGTCTTCAAATTTTTTCTTCTTCAAAATTTAACCACGGTCATGCAGTAGCAGAATCAAATGGAAATTATTACGTGATTAATCATCATGATGGTAAAATCTATAAAACAGATGCTGCCGGAACAATTACTGAAGATGAAAAAACAGGTCATCCAACAAATGTTCGTCCGTTAGACTTTTCAATTACAAAAACGGTACTTTCTATTTTTGTAGCAGCATTATTAATGTTCTGGTTATTTACAAGCTTAGCAAAATCTTACGCTAAAAACGGAGGAATCGCTTCTGGAGCAGGAAGATTCTTTGAACCGCTTGTAGTTTTCATTCGTGACGAAGTTGCTATTCCTAATATTGGAGAAAAGCACCATAAAAAATACATGAGTTATTTATTGACAATATTTTTCTTTGTATTGTTTTTAAATATCTTCGGATTAACTCCACTAGGAATTAATGCTACAGGAAATTTAACAATTACATTCTCTTTAGCAATCCTTACTTTCTTAATTACAAACCTTACTGCAAATAAAAACTACTGGGGTCACATTTTCTGGATGCCGGGAGTGCCAAAACCAATGAGAATTATTTTGGCTCCAATTGAATTGCTAGGAGTTTTCATCAAACCATTTTCATTAATGATTCGTTTGTATGCAAATATCTTCGCAGGTCACATTGTATTAATGAGTATCATCGGATTAATGTTTATCTTTAAGAGCTGGATTGGAAGCAGTCTTTCTTTCGGATTATCATTTGCACTTTCTATACTAGAGATTTTAGTTGCATTTTTACAAGCCTATATTTTTACAATGCTGTCTGCACTTTATTTTGGTTCAGCAGTAGAAGAGCACCACCACGAAGAGGAGGGGCACCACTAAAATTTAGATTTCAGAGTTTAGATTTCAGATTTATTATAATAATCTAAAATCTAAAGTCAAAAATCTAAAATCAAATAGAATGTTTAATTTTTAATATATACATATATGAACGGTTTAAATTTCATTGGAGCAGGATTAATCGTAATCGGAGCTGCTTTAGGTATTGGTAGAATTGGTGGTTCAGCAATGGACGCTATCGCTCGTCAACCAGAAGCTTCAGGAAAAATCCAAACAGCTATGCTTATCGCTGCTGCACTTATTGAAGGAATTGGTTTCGCTGCGTTATTCGCTGCTTAATTAAAACACAAAAAACAATAGTTGCAACGGTTGGTTGTAACTATTGTTTTAAAATTAAAACATTAAAATTGCCTTGTGCAGTTAAAAAGACATAATTTAAAATTTATAATCATATATAATGGAAAAGTTAATAAATCAGTTTGAGTTCGGTTTGTTCTTTTGGCAGATTCTAATATTTGTTGGATTAATATTTTTATTGAAAAAATTCGCTTGGAAACCAATTCTTGATGCAGTAAATGATAGAGAGCAAGGTATTAAAGATGCATTACTTTCTGCTGAAAATGCTAGACAAGAAATGCAAAACTTACAAGCAGACAATCAAAGAATTTTGAACGAAGCTCGTGCTGAACGTGATGCAATGTTAAAAGAAGCTCGCGAAATGAAAGAGAAAATGATTGCTGATTCTAAAAATGAAGCACAAGCGCAAGGTCAAAAAATGATCGAGCAGGCTAAAGCGGCTATCGAAAGCGAAAAAAATGCTGCAATGGCAGAATTGAAATCTCAGGTTTCAACTTTATCATTAAGTATTGCTGAAAAATTATTGAAAGAAGAATTATCTAACAAAGAATCTCAGGCTAAATTAGTAGAGAAAATGTTAGGTGACGTAAAGTTAAACTAAGATTATGGCAAGTACAAGAGCAGCAATTCGTTATGCAAAAGCAATTCTAGACTTAGCAAACTCTAAAGGTGTTGCCGAAGCTGTCAATAACGATATGAAGTCAATTGCTTTGGCAATTGAGACAAATGCAGAATTGAGTACCTTTATTCAAAACCCAACTACAAAAGTTGAAGTTAAGGAAAGTGCTCTTTTAGAAGTTTTCGCAAATGTAAATGGCGTAACCAAAGGTTTATTTCATTTATTATTTGAAAACAAAAGATTTGAAATTCTAGAAGCAATTGCAGTAGAATACAGCAAATTATTTGATCAAAGTAATGGTATTGAAGTAGCAAAAGTTACAACTGCAATTCCTATGGATGCTGCATTAGAAGCTAAAGTTTTAGCTAAAATTGCAACTTTGTCAGATAAAAAAATTACAATTGAAAATATCGTAGATCCTTCTATCATAGGTGGATTTATTTTAAGAATAGGTGATAATCAATACAATGCATCTGTTGCAAACAGATTACAAGTATTAAAAAGAGAGTTAAGTAATTAGTTTTATTACACATAAAAAGTGTCTAAATTATAAATTAAGATGGCGGAAATCAAACCTGCTGAAATTTCAGCAATATTAAGAAAGCAAGTAGAAGGTTTTGAATCTGGTGCTACGCTAGAGGAAGTAGGAACAGTACTTCAAGTTGGAGACGGTATTGCTCGTATTTACGGGTTATCGAATGTACAATATGGTGAGTTAGTTGAATTTGATAACGGACTTGAAGCTATTGTATTGAACCTTGAAGAAGACAATGTTGGTGTGGTACTTTTAGGACCATCAACAGGAATCAAAGAAGGATCAACAGCAAAAAGAACACAACGTATTGCTTCTCTTAAAGTAGGTGAGCAAATGGTAGGACGTGTAGTTAACACTCTTGGTTTTCCAATTGATGGAAAAGGACCAATTGGTGGGGACTTATACGAAATGCCTTTAGAAAGAAAAGCTCCAGGAGTTATCTTCCGTCAGCCAGTTACTGAGCCATTACAAACAGGAGTAAAAGCAGTTGATGCTATGATCCCGGTTGGACGTGGACAACGTGAGCTTGTTATCGGTGACCGTCAAACAGGTAAATCAACTGTTTGTATCGATACTATCTTAAATCAAAAAGAATTTTACGATGCAGGAAAACCTGTATTCTGTATATATGTTGCAATTGGGCAAAAAGCTTCAACTGTAGCAGGAATTGCAAAAATGTTAGAAGAAAAAGGAGCAATGGCTTATACAGTTATCGTTGCTGCAAATGCTTCTGACCCAGCTCCAATGCAAGTTTATGCTCCTTTCGCAGGTGCTGCAATTGGAGAATATTTTAGAGATTCAGGTCGTCCGGCACTTATCGTGTATGATGATTTATCTAAACAAGCTGTTGCTTACCGTGAGGTTTCTCTTTTATTAAGAAGACCACCGGGACGTGAGGCTTACCCTGGAGACGTTTTCTACTTACACTCTCGTTTATTAGAGCGTGCTTGTAAAGTAATTGCTGATGACGGAATTGCTAAAAACATGAACGATTTACCAGATTCTATCAAGTCTATCGTAAAAGGTGGTGGTTCATTGACTGCTTTACCAATTATCGAAACTCAGGCTGGTGACGTTTCTGCATACATCCCAACAAACGTAATCTCGATTACAGATGGTCAGATTTTCCTTGATGGAGATTTGTTCAACTCTGGAGTTCGTCCTGCTATTAACGTAGGTATCTCTGTATCTCGTGTTGGAGGTAATGCTCAAATTAAATCAATGAAAAAAGTTTCAGGAACTTTAAAATTAGACCAAGCTCAATTCCGTGAATTAGAAGCGTTTGCTAAATTTGGTTCTGACTTAGATTCTGTTACTTTAAACGTAATTGAAAAAGGAAAAAGAAACGTTGAGATCTTGAAACAAGGTTTAAATGATCCTTATACAGTTGAAAACCAAGTAGCAATTATCTACGCTGGTTCTAAAAACTTATTAAGAAACGTTCCTGTAAATAAAGTAAAAGAATTTGAAGCTGATTTCTTAGCTTACTTAAACAGTAAACATAAAGATACGCTTAACGCGTTGAAAGCTGGTAAATTAGATGACAACATTACTGATGTTATCGAAAAAGCAGCAAAAGAAATTTCAGCAAAATATAACTAATTAGATAATTGGTAAATTAGATAATTAGAAAATGACTTATCATTATTCTGATTATCTAATTTTCAAATTGTCACATTTTCTAATTAATAGATGGCAAATTTAAAGGAAATCCGTAATAGAATTACTTCCGTTTCATCGACGATGCAGATTACATCGGCTATGAAAATGGTTTCTGCTGCAAAGCTTAAGAAAGCACAAGATGCAATCACTGCAATGCGCCCTTATGCCGAGAAATTAACGGAGTTACTGCAAAATCTTTCTGCTACACTTGAAGGTGAAGTTGGAGGAGAT
Source organism: Flavobacterium panici (assembly GCF_903819335.1). GTDB lineage: Bacteria > Bacteroidota > Bacteroidia > Flavobacteriales > Flavobacteriaceae > Flavobacterium > Flavobacterium panici. The sequence goes on from NZ_CAIJDE010000034.1 coordinate 48,686, forward strand.
TACACTACACAACGTGAAGTAAAAAAAGTATTGCTTGTTGCTATAACTTCAAACAGAGGTTTATGTGGTGCATTCAATTCAAATGTTATTAAAGAGATTAAAAATCGTACCGATTTTTATGCAGGAAAACAAGTTGACGTTTTTGCTATTGGTAAAAAAGGAAATGATGCTTTAACTAAAACGCATAAAGTTCACGGTCATCATAATGCAATTTTTGATCATTTAACTTTTGAGAATGTTGCCGGAATTGCTGATAATTTGACTCAAAAATTCTTATCTGGAGAATACGACAGAATCGAATTAATCTACAATCAATTTAAAAATGCTGCGACTCAAATTGTTCAAACAGAGCAGTTTTTGCCTTTAGCACCTATTAAAACTGATGTTGCAGTTTCTGCTGGAGATTATATTTTCGAACCTTCAAAAGAAGAAATTGTTTTGACTTTAATTCCAAAGTCTTTAAAAACACAATTATACAAAGGTATTCGTGATTCATTTGCTTCAGAACACGGAGCACGTATGACAGCTATGCACAAAGCAACTGACAACGCAACAGAATTAAGAAACCAATTGAAATTAACTTACAACAAAGCGCGTCAAGCTGCAATTACAAACGAAATCTTGGAGATCGTAGGTGGAGCAGAAGCTTTGAACGGATAATAAGATATTTTTTTTTAAAATTTAAAAGAGCCAGCATTATTTGCTGGCTCTTTTTTTGTTTACATGAATTGCTGAATAAAATGGAGATGAATTTTAAATATTCTCCCAATAATCAAATTTAAGTTAATTCTTACTTTTTGTTCTTGTTTATGCTGAATTTGATTTTTTATTAGCTATTTTTGGCTTTTGTTTTATACTGTTTTTTTAAAGATAAGCAGAATAATGAAGGAAATTTTTTAAAATTTGATTATAATGAAAAGATCTGATAATAAATTAGTTACATTATATTTTTAAAAAAGTATATATTTATACTTTTAAAATTAGTAACTTTTTAACGCTTTCTGCGTATAACATTTAACAACCAAAAAGGTATTAAAAATAGATCACCTACAAACAATGGCAAAAGAAAGTTTTAATTGGAAGAGTCTTTTCATTAATGATGAGACCGATAATTCAGAGGGCAAAGCTGCAACTCCACCATCAGCTCCCGTTTTACCAACCACAGACAATAAATTTCCGAATCAAGTTACAGAATCATTTCCTGCAAATTCATTGGCAAACCCTTTTTTAAATGAAATTTTTGAAGTTTATGACAAAGGTTTTGATTCATTGAACGAAGAAGGTTTTGATTTTTTTGAACTTTATAAGTCTGTTATGGCTGTTGGAGTAACAAATCCGCAAAGCTATCAGATGGCTTTTGCAATGGGAAAATCAATTAAATCTGATTTGACTAAAGATTTTCTTTTACAAAAAGGAAGTTTTTATATTACAGAAATTGAAAAAGTACATACTAAATATGATACTGTTGGAAAAAATAAGAAAACAGAATTAGACAATACAATTACAAAAGAAAAAAATAATTTATCCAAAAGTATTTCTGATTTAGAAGCCAAAATTCTTGATCTTCAAAAAGAACTAGAAGCGAAGAAAATAGAACTTCAAAAAATTGATCCTGTTAACAGGGAGCAGCTTTCGGAGATTCAATTGAAAATGGAAGCGAATGATTTGGCTAAACAAAAAATATTATCATCAATCAATACTGTAATAACAGGAATAAATCAATATTTACAATAATGGATAAATTCGAACAAGAAAGAAGCACTCTTTTGACGCTGCCAATACTTAAACATTTTGACGAGTCTAAAGGAGAAATTGCTTTGAAATCAGGTGCACTTAAAAAAGGAGAGAAGTCATTGTTTTTGGCTTTGGCATTAGGTTTATTAGGAGTTGGAGGATATTTGGTCTGGACTTATATTATCCCGCCATTATTTACAATGTTAGGTCAGGCAATAGCCTTATCTGCAACAGGAGTATTTTTGGTTTTTTTAGTAATGATGGCTCCTGTTATAATGAAAGGTCTTCGTTTTGCAACAAAAAATCTTCATAAAGCATTAATTCAAAGTAATCCTTTCAATGAATTAGAAGAGCAAAAACAAAAAATGATTAAAAACCGTGAAGTTTTTAAGAATACTAAAGCAAAGCTAAAAGGTCTTAAAAATGAAATGGAAATTGAAGCCAGTAAGTCTGAAAAAGAAGCAAAAGCATTTCAGGAAGATGTGTTGAGCTTACAGCGCCAGTCAGAAAAACTGAAATCGGCGATGGATGAAATGGTGAAACAAAATGGTGTTGCGGCAAAGGATACAGATGAGTATGTAGCTCTGCAAAGTGAATTAGCCAGAAAGTTAAGTGATTCTCAAAGAGTTTCAACTCAATACGAACAAAGCAAAAGTTTTATTCAAAAATATGGTGTTCGTGCTAATGTTTTAGGAAAAATGGATCGTAAACTGACTTTGGCAGGAACAGCTATTGATATTAAAATTGCTGATTTTGATGTTACAGTTAAGATGCTTCAAAAAGAATATGAATTTGCCAGAAATGCTAAAGAAGCAACAGAAAGTGCAAAAAGTGCCATGATGTTTACTAAAGACTGGGAATTAGAATATGCCCTTGAAGTGGTAACGTCTACTATCGCTCAGGATATTGCCAGAACTTCAGAAAACCTGATTGACATCGACGCATTAACATCTAAATATTCTGTTGATAACGACGAGCTTTATTCAAGATTAGATTCATTAGCAGATGAAATTAAAACGGGTGATAACACCATTCCGGATTCAACAAAATATACGAGTCCAAATTATAAAATGACCAAAGAAGATAAATTATCCAGTGGTGGTTTTGGTGATATTTTTTAATACAATTAAATTAAATTTTTAAATAAAAATGGGAAAAATTTTAAGAACTGAAAAGTTAACAACCTTTTCTGAATTACTTATCGTTATTGTTGCAATTGGTGCAATTTTAGGAGGAGTTTATTATGTATCTCCAGGAATTAAGACTGCAGTTTCAAAACAATTAAATGGAATTGATTTGAATCAGACGGATGTTAATAATGTTACCAATGCTGCAAAAATTCCGCTTCCATCGACTGAATTATCTTCAGAAGTTGCAGACAAACCTTTAGTAAGAATTGGTGCTTATGCATGGAACGCTCAGTCTGGAATTATTGTTTCTAATGGTGGTCCAAAAACAACAAAAGGATCATTAATGGAAAAAAACGGAGTTAATCTTGAAATTATTCGTCAGGACTGGCTTTCAGAATTGCGTAACATGCAAATGAAATTTATCGAAGAATTTGATAAAGGAGAAGCTTTTCCATCTTCAGAAAAAAGTGTATTTGCGGTTATTATCATGGGAGATGGTGCGCCATTTTACATTAGTTCTGTTCAAAAATCACTTGACGAAAAATACGGAAAAGACAAATACCATGTTCAGGTAATGGGAGCAGTAGGTATGAGTTATGGAGAAGATAAATTGATTGGGCCTCCAAACTGGAAATCAGATCCTAAATCTATGAAAGGTTCAGTTATATCTGCAGTTCTTGGAGATGGTGACTGGGTTACTACTGTAAACTATTGTTTTGCAAACGGATTAAAAGTAAACCCTGATCCAACAACATATGATGCAGAAGCAGTAAATATTTATCCATCAGAAAATGACGATTATATTAAATCGGCAGAAGAATTAATCAAATCTCAAACAACAGGATGGACTGTTACTTTGAAAGAAGTAGTAGACGGAAAATTAACTGGAAAATCTGTTAACAGAAAAATTGATGGTTGTGCTACATGGACTCCTGGAGATAAAACAGTATTTGATAAATTGACTGGTTTTGTTGATATCGTTTCTACAAAAGAATTCAACAACCAAATGCCAACTACAATTATTGGTGTGAAAGAATGGGCTGTAAAAAATCCTGATATTGTTTCTAATATTTTGAAATCGGCATTGACGGCTTCAAACCAAATGAAAAATTACGAAGATTGGAAAGTAAGAGCTTCTGAGGCTGTTGCTGCAACTTATAAAATTGAAACTCCGGAATATTGGTACAAAATGTTCAAAGGACAACAAGGAACAAAAGCCGGATTGACTTATAATATGGGAGGTTCAAAAGTATTTAATTATGCAGATGCAATGCAATATTATGGTTTATCTGATGGTGTAAACAGATACAAATCAGTTTACAATCAAGTTGCAGGATATTTGACAGAATTGAATCCATTTGGATTTAATGAAAATGTTGGAGCTGTTGTTCCTTACGATCAGGCAGTAAACTTATTTTTCCTGAAAAACATCAATGATATCGAATCTACTTCTGCAGATAAAGCAGATTATAGTGGTGAGGCAAAAGAAGTGGTAGCTTCTGGTGAATGGAAAATTAATTTCAATACAGGAAGTTCTGAAATTTCAAGTTCATCTAGTAAAGAAGTAGAAAAAATTTACAATCTTTTAGTACAAGCTGAAAACACAAAATTAACAGTTGTGGGTCACACTGACAATGTTGGAAATGCTGATGCTAATTTAGCTTTATCAAAAAGCAGAGCACAAGCGGTTGTAGAATATCTAAAACAAAAAGGCATTCCTGCAAATCGTTTCCAACTTGTTGATGGAAAAGGCCAAAGTAATCCAATAGGAGATAATAATACTGCTTCTGGAAAAGCATTAAACAGACGTGTTGTTATTACTTTCTTAAAATAAAAATAATTAAAGGCTATCTTAATAGATAGCCTTTTTTACAATGAGTATGATAAAAATTTTAACTCCCTTTGAAAAAATATCAAAATTAAACAAAACACTTATTTTGATAGGCTGGTTAGTTCTTTTGATTATTATTTGGTTTGCAACAACATCTGGCGAAAAGCATCTATTTCCATCTCCGTCTCAGGTTTTAACCGGTTTTTCAGATTTGTATAGAGAAGGTTTGGTAGTACATATTTTCAATTCGTTGAAATTGTGTTTTATCTCGATTTTTTTAGCCACAATTATTTCCTTGTTTTTTGCTTATGCATGGCCAATTCCGCTATTAAAATCGGTTTCTGAATTCATCACAAAATTTAGATTTTTACCTTTTACCGGACTTTCATTTTATATTACAATGGTAATTCATGAAGCACGAATGATGCAGGTTTGGATCTTGGTAATTTTCCTGACTACATTTTTAACAACATCCTTAATTGCAGTTATCAAAGATATTCCGCAAGAAGAATTTGATCATGCAAAAATGTTGAAATGTAACCGTTGGGAAGTACTTGTGCAAGTCATTATTTTAGGAAGAATAGATTATGTAATTGATGTAATCAGACAAAACCTTGCCATTACCTGGATGATGCTTGTAACTGTAGAATCGATTGTGGTAGCTTCTGGAGGATTAGGGTTTTTAATAAAAAACTCTGATAAATTTATGAATACAGGAAGGATCATTGCACTTCAAATTATCATTTTATTAATAGGTCTTGGCTTAGATGCAGGAATAAATTATTTAAGAAAAGCACTATTTAGATATTCAAAAATATAATCATGAAACACGAATATAAAGAGACGCTTTTATATGTAGAAAATCTTAGCGTTGCTTATGATGATAACGTTATTATAAAAGATATAAACCTTATCGAAAAAGACGTAGTTCGAGAAGGAGTAGATTGTACAGGACAGGTAGTTGCTTTTGTGGGAAGATCTGGTAGAGGAAAATCAACTTTTTTTAAAGCTTTGACAGGTTTAACTCCGTTACATTCCGGAAAAATATTAATTAGAGATTTCGAAAATAAAGAACCTAATGCAGCTAAGGCAGTATGCGAAGGAGACATTGGTTTTGTAGATCAAAAATATACTTTGTTCAGACATAAAACAGTTACTCAGGCTTTGAAATTTTCGCTAAGAAAAACAACGCTTTCGAATACTGAAAAAGATGAAAAAATAAAGCAATATCTAAAAGAATGGGGATTAGAAAACTGTAAAGACAAATATCCTAACGAACTTTCGGGAGGACAAAGACAAAGAACAGCTATTATAGAACAATTGTTTTCGTCTGATCAATTTATTGTTTTGGATGAACCTTTTTCAGGATTAGATGTTGGAAATATTGAAGAAGTAAAAAAATCATTTGAACTATTAGGAAAATCTTCGGAGTCTAATACGGTTATTTTTTCGACACATGATATTGAGCTGGCAATTGAATTAGCGCAAACTATTTACGTTATTGGACATCCAACTATTAATGGAAAGAAAGAAAACTATGGAACTATTGTAGCAAAATATGATCTAAGAGACATGGGACTTTCCTGGAAAGATTATTGTGACGACCACTTAAAATTATCAAAAGAAATTATTCATCAAATGATGATTTCTTAAATAAATATATGGCAAAGAAGAACAATCCAATATCGATTATTGAAGACTCATTTTTGTCTCTAAAAAAATATTTAGAAACAAATATATCTACTAATGAAGCCGTTTTTACGGCTTCATTTATTATAGCGCTTGAAAAAGAAACAAAGCAGATTCTGGAAATATGCAATATATTAAATCAGGACGCAGATTTTATTCAAAAGTTAAATGAAACAGTAAATCCAGATTTCTCTAAAGGTTTATTGTTTAAAGCAGAACATTTTTTTCTTTCGGATATTATTGATCTTTATGAAAGAGAATCCGGAGCGAAAAATGAAAAACAAGAATTTGTTCTGGCGTATTATTATGATGCTTTACGCAACAATCATTTTGCGGACCAAAACTCTGTAAACGAATTGAATCAGTTGATTTTTACAGAGAATTTCAAAAATCTTCTCGTAAAAATAAAAAAAGAGAATAAAATAATAACTTCAAATGTGCAGCAAAATCAGTACTTACTGCCAGAATTATTATCCATAACAAAGCATAGCAGATTAGAAGAAATTCTAGTTAAATATCAAAACTTCATTTATTTTACATTTGGTAAAAAAGTTGAAAATACAACAGCTTTCAGCAGCTATTTGGGTTTAAATGCAAACACATCACAAACAGATAAAAAAGAAATAGATAATCTTCCTGAAGGAGATACGCTGGAAAAAGTACTGAAAGAATTAAACGAATTAGTTGGTTTAGCAGAAGTAAAAAAAGATGTTTCGGAATTAATCAATTTGTTAGAAATACAAAAAAAGCGTTCAGAACAAGGATTAAAAAATGTTGAAATTACTTTGCATACCGTTTTTCTGGGCCCGCCCGGAACCGGGAAAACTTCTGTAGCGAGGCTTTTAAGTAGAATTTTTAAACATTTGGGTTTTTTATCTAAAGGTCAAATGTTTGAAACAGACAGAGAAGGTTTAGTTGCTGGTTATGTGGGGCAAACAGCAGCAAAAGTCAATAACGCGGTAGAATCAAGTCTTGGCGGAGTATTATTTATTGATGAAGCCTATGCATTAACTCAAAACTCGTTTGGAAACGATTATGGTGCAGAAGCAGTAAATACACTTTTGAAAAGAATGGAAGATCACCGAAAAGATCTGGCTGTTGTGGTTGCAGGTTACACAGAACCAATGAAAATTTTTATAGAATCGAATCCCGGATTACGATCCCGTTTTAATAGATATTTTTATTTTAATGATTTTACACCGAATCAATTGTATGAAATTTTTGAATCGTTTTGTGTAAAATCAGATTTTATAATTTCTACAGATGCTAAAGAAAAACTAACAGACACTTTTGAATTATTATATAGAGATAAAACCGAAAGTTTTGGAAATGCCAGATTAGTACGAAACATTTTTGAAAAATGTGTGCAAAATCAAGCCAATAGAATTATAGCTTTGAAAAAATTAAGCAGTAAGACTTTAAAAACATTAACAGATGATGATATTCCGGAATTAAAAGAAATTGAATATAATTTTGGTTCCTGATAAAAAAATAGCCAGCAAATGTTTGCTGGCTATTTTTTTTGGAAGTTTTTCTTTTTTAAGAATATCTATAAACAAGAAAATTTATAAAATGGTGATTCTCAATTTACCCATAAATTGAGAATCCATACCATTTTATAAAATTATTGACACAGATTTTATCACTCTGTAGCTTTGTCTTTCATGGGAACAAACTAGCTTTATTAATCCCAATGCTCTGTTTTTTTAAGGGTTACATTTCAGCAGAATCAATCCCTGTGCTTTGTCTTTTATGGGAACAAACTAGCTTTATTAGTCCCAATGCTCTGTTTTTTTAGGGTTACAATACAGCAGAATCAATCCCTTATGCTTTGTCTTTTATGGGAACAAACAAGCTTTATCAGTCCCAGTGCTTCCTTTTTTATAAGGGTTGTATTTAGCTTTCTCAATCCCTGTGAAGCAAATTTAGGAAAATACGCTTTAAAAAAAGTTACATAATTTTCTGCCTTAATTTACATATTTCACATGTTAGTGTCTTGTTAATTATATAACTTAGTTAGAAAAAATAATTAATTTTGAATTCTATTTCTATACAATGGCTTTACAAATACGCGAATTTACTACGATTGACGAAATGGTGGCTCAAATTGACACCATCAGATTTCTATATCCCAATATAACTTTAGAAAAATACCAATCATTTCTTTCTGAGATGGTTCCGCACAATTATATTCAGATTGGAGTATTTGAAAATAACATTTGTTTGGGTATTACAGGATGCTGGTCGGCAACAAAATTATGGACAGGAAAATATCTCGAAATTGACAATTTTGTAGTAAATCCGGAATATCGTTCTAAAGGAATTGGAAAAATGCTTACAGATTATATTGAACAAAAAGCATTGGATTTAGGCTGCAGCAGCATTGTTCTGGATGCTTTTTCGGGAAATTTTGGTGCGCACAGATTTTATTACAATCAGGGATATGGCCCAAAAGGTTTTCATTTTGTGAAAGTTTTAGACGAAAATAAATTAACACATTAAAATTGTCGCTAAGTTTTTTTATTGAACCGTCAAAAGGACTAATAAAACCAAAGAATTGGTTATTTTTGTTTTTTGAACTTTATTACTAATTATTTTGGGATTATATAAAAATCTATTCAAACAAACTGCAATTTATGGACTGGCAACCGTTTTACCGCGAATGCTCAGTTTTTTATTGGTCAGATTATATACAGGTATTTTACCGACTGCCGAATACGGCGAAGTTTCGATTGTTTTGTCTTGGATGGTTTTCTTTAACGTAGTGCTTTCTTACGGAATGGAAACGGCGTTCTTTAGATTTTACAGTGCCGAAACAGATAAGAAAAATGTAATCGCAACTTCTACCATATCAATATTTTGGTCATCGATAGGATTCTTGTTTGCGGGTTTAATTTTTAGAAATACACTGGCAAATTGGGCCGAAGTTGATGCACAGTACATTACTTATTCTGTTTGGATTTTAGTTTTAGACGCATTGGTTTTAGTACCGTTTTCAAAATTAAGAGCAAACCAGCGTCCAATGGTTTATGCGGCTATTAAAATTGGAAATGTGGTAATCAATTTACTGCTGAATATTTTCTTTTTACTATATCTGCCAAAACTTGCAGCTTCACATCCTAATTCAGTTTGGGATAATTTATATGTAGAAAATTTCCAGATTGCCTATATTTTCATCGCTAATCTGTTAGCTAGTTTAGCAACTTTCATTGTACTTTCTCCAAATTATCTTTCGCTTGGACGAAAATTCGATCCCGTACTTTGGAAAAAAATGATGAAATACGGTCTGCCAATTTTAGTTGCCGGACTTGCATTTGCAGTTAATGAACATTTCGATAAAATCTTATTAGGATATTTACTTCCAGAAAATCTTGCAAAATCAGAAGTTGGAGCTTATTCTGCCTGTTATAAACTAGGTTTATTTATGGTTTTGTTTGCAACGGCTTTTAGATTAGGAATTGAACCTTTCTTTTTCAGCCACGCCAAAAACGAAAATGCACCGCAGACTTATGCCGTAATTACAAAGTATTTTGTGATTCTGGGTTCACTAATTTTATTAGGGGTTATCGTTTTTGCAGACATTCTAAAATATCTTTTATTAGACAATAAATCCTATTGGGAAGCCATGAAAGTAGTGCCGTTAATTATTCTGGCAAACTTCTTTTTAGGAATTTACAATAACTTATCGGTTTGGTACAAACTTACAGATCAAACAAGAATTGGAGCTTATATTTCAATTGTTGGAGCAATTGTAACATTGGTTTTAAATTATTTTTTGATTCCAAAATACAGTTATTACGGATCTGCAATCGCAACTATCTCTGCCTACGGAAGCATGATGTTAATATCATATATTTTAGGAAACAAATATTATCCTATTCCGTACGACATGAATAAAATTTCGGCTTATTTAGGAATTTCAATTTTATTTTCGGCTATTTCATTTTATGGATTTAGAGAAAATTATTTTGTTGGAATTCCGTTATTATTAGCCTTTATGTACTTTGTTTATCACAACGAAAAAGACACAATCAAAGGAATAATGAATAGAAAGTAAAAGTGCTTTTTTAATCTTTTATAATAAAAATGAAAATACAAATTATCAATAAATCACAACATGATTTACCAAATTACGAAACAATTGCTTCTGCAGGAATGGACTTGCGTGCCAATATTACAGAACCAATTACGTTAAAACCTTTAGAAAGAACAATTGTAAAAACCGGACTTTTTATAGAATTGCCAATTGGTTACGAAGCACAGGTTAGACCAAGAAGCGGACTGGCAGCAAAAAAAGGAGTTACAGTTTTAAATTCTCCGGGAACTGTCGATGCTGATTACAGAGGTGAAATAGGGGTGATTTTGGTAAATTTATCAAATGAAGAATTTGTAATTGAAAACGGAGAAAGAATTGCACAATTAATTATTGCCAAACACGAAAGAGCTGAATGGATTGAAGTGGAAGAATTAACGGAAACTTCAAGAGGAGCAGGCGGATTTGGAAGTACTGGAGTGAAGTAGTTTTCAGTCGCAGTTGACAGTCCTTTACTGTATTTAAAAACTTGAACTAACCAAACGAAGAAGATTTTTTAAATCTTCCCACATAAAATAAAATTAGATGAAAATAATCGTTCCAATGGCAGGTCGCGGATCAAGACTTCGCCCACATACATTAACAGTACCAAAACCATTAATTCCGGTTGCGGGAAAATCTATCGTTCACCGTTTAGTAGAAGATATCGCTAAAATATTAAAGCAGCCAATAGAAGAAGTTGCATTTATCTTGGGAGACGAAGCGTTTTTTGGAGATGATGTTGTTACAAGTCTGCAGGATTTAGCACAAGGATTAGGAGCAAAAGCTTCAATATATCGTCAGGATTTACCTTTAGGAACCGGGCACGCGATTATGTGTGCAAAAGAATCCTTATCTGGACCAGCAGTTATCGCTTACGCGGATACTTTAATCAGAGCCGATTTCGAATTAGATCCATCTGCCGATGCTGTAATTTGGGTAAAACAAGTAGATCAGCCGGAAGCTTTTGGAGTTGTAAAATTAAATCCAAATAATGAAATTATAGAATTGGTTGAAAAACCAAAAGAGTTTGTTAGTGATTTAGCCGTTATTGGAATCTATTATTTTAAAGAAGTTGGAGATCTAAAAAAAGAGCTTCAGGGCGTTTTAGATAATAATATTCAAAATGGTGGAGAATACCAAATCAACGACGGTATCAAAGCCATGATGGCAAACGGAAAAGTTTTTAAAACCGGAAGTGTTGACGAATGGATGGACTGCGGAAACAAAGATGTTACGGTTGAAACAAACAGCAGAATGTTAGGATTTTTGCATAACGACGGAGAACATTTAGTGGATTATAATGTAACGCTGGAAAATTCAACAATTATTCCTCCATGTTATATTGGCGAAAATGTAGTGTTGAAAAACACAACCGTTGGGCCAAATGTTTCAATAGGAAAAGGCTGCCATGTAACCGACAGTTCTATTAAAAATAGCTTAATACAAACTAATTCTCAAATAAAAAATGCTAACTTAGATAATGCAATGATTGGAAATCATGTTAGTTATGATGGAAAATTCACAAGCATCAGCATTGGAGATTATTCAGTTTTAGAATAAAATGAAATCTTAAAAAAGATGAAAAAAAGGATTTTGATAATTTTATTTTTTGCTTTACTAAGCAATTCAGCTTCGGTTTTCGCGCAAACGGAACCAGAAGATATTGCTTTGGCACCAGATGAATATCAAGATGCTTTTTACGAATCTTTGAAACAAAAAGGAATCGAAAACTACGATAAAGCAATAGCATCTTTAGAAAAATGTATCAAAATAAAACCTTCTGATGCTGTCGCTTATTTTGAAGTTGGAAAAAATTACCTGGCATTAAAAGAATATCAAAATGCCCAAAATGCATTTGAAAAAGCCACGCAGTTAAATCCAAAAAACAAATGGTATTGGCTGGGAATTTACGACGTAAGTTACGAAACCAAAAACTATCCGCTGGCGATTGAAACGATTCAGAAAATTATTGTTTTTGATGAAGAATATAAAGACGATTTGATTTCGTTATATGTGCTTACAAACCAATATGATAAAGCGCTTGTGACGATTAATGAAATGAACGATAAATTCGGAAAATCTGAAGATCGTGATCGTTATAAAATGCAGATTTTATCGCAGGGAAAATATCAAAATGCAGAGATTTCAAATTTAATTGAGCAGATTAAAAAAAATCCAAAAGAAGAATCAAACTATGTTAATCTGATTTTTCTATATTCAAAATCTGACGAAACAGACAAAGCTGTTGATGTTGCAAAACAATTGGCAAAAGAACTTCCAGATTCTGAATGGGGACAGGTAAGTTTGTTCAAAAGTTATTTAGATGCCAATCAGGCCGATAAAGCCATTAAGTCGATGAACGTAATTTTGTCAAGTTCAAAAATTGATTCAAAAATTAAACATCGTACCTTAAATGAGTTTTTGATTTACGTCAATAAAAATCCGCAATATGGAGCAGATTTAGAAAAAGCCATTTCTTATTTTGACAATGATAAAGAAGTTGATGTTGCTAAAGAAATTGGAAAATTTTATCATAGTAAAAACCAGTTTGAAAACGCCATTAAATATTATGAAAAAGATTTAATGACCAATTCAGACACAGATCGTGAAACGAATTTGCTTTTGCTTGAAGCTTATACTCAGGCAAAACAATTTGCGCCAATGACAAAAAGAGCCATGACGATGATTGAAGTTTATCCAAGCCAGCCGCAATTTTATTATTATGCAGGTTTGGGAAGCAACCAGTTACAGCAATTTAAAAATGCAAAAACCGTTTTAGAAATGGGACTTGATTATGTTGTTGATGATAAAAAATTAGAGGCAAATTTTAATATTCAATTGGGAGAGGCATATAATGGATTAGGAGATGCGAAGAAAAAAGAGGAATACTTTTTGAAGGCAAATGAATTATTAAAAAAGAAGTAAGGAGAAATTAAGATGAAAAAATATATTATAATAGTATTAATGTCGGCTTTTATGATTTCGTGTAAGTCTAAAGCCGTCGCCGTTCAAAACAATAATACTACCGAAGTTGTCGCAAAAAAAGACAATAAAGCAATCGAAAAACATTACGAAAACAAATTAGATTTTTCGACCTTAAATATAAGAGCCAGCGCGAGATATGAAGACGAAAAGCAAAGTCAGAATGTTACCGCCGATATAAAAATCGAAAAAGACAAACAGATTTTAATAAGTGTTAAATTTCTGGGAATTACAATGGCAAAAGCTTTGATAACCCCAACAACAGTAAGTTATTACGAAAAAATAAAAGGCACTTATTACGAAGGAGATTTTAGCAGTTTAAGCGAATGGCTAGGAACTGACCTGGATTATAATAAAGTTCAGAATTTATTAATTGGAGAAGCTTTTGATGATTTACGAAAAGGAGAGTATACGCAGACAATTGTAGAAAATCTTATTCGTTTAGAAGATCAAAAAAGCCAGAAAATTCAAAAAGCATTTTATTTAGATCCTGAAAAATATCTGGTGCAGAAAGAACAAATTTCTCAGTCAGCTGAAAATATAAAATTAGAAATCAATTATTCAGATACTAAAACTTTCAGTCAGGGAACTATTCCAACAACATTGGTAATTAATGCATTGCAGCCAAAAGGAACAACCAATATTAATTTGAATTATAACAATATATCATTTAACGAAGAACTTTCTTTTCCGTATAGTGTGCCAAGCGGTTATAAAAAAGTTTTAATTAAGTAAATTTGTAAAAAGAAAAATAGAAAGATGCCAAAATTTCTCCTAAGCCTAATTTTTGTTTGCGCCACGACTTTTGTCTGGGCACAAGATTCGCAGCAAGAAAAACTTGAACAGCGCAAAGCGCAGATTCTTCAGGAAATAAAAGACAACGAAAAAATGCTGCAGTCTGTAAGGAAAAAAGAAAAATCAGCAGTGAATGAATATTTAATTCAGGCAAATAAAATTAAGCTTAAAGAAAAGCTGATCAATACAACAGCAAAACAGGAAAGAATTTTAAGCAACGACATGTATATTAATCAGGTTCAGGTTAATAAACTGAAAAAAGAACTGGCGGTTTTAAAAGAAGATTATGCAAAAATGATTTTGAAATCGTATAAAAGCCGTTCTGAGCAAAGTCGTGCGATGTTTATTTTATCTTCAGAAAGTTTTTTACAAGCCTACAAAAGAGCACAATATTTAAAACAATATACAAATTTCAGAAAAAACCAAGGTTTAGAAATTCAGTCTAAAACCGCACAGTTAGTTGACTTTAATGCAAAATTAGACGGCCAGAGAAAGGTTAAGAAAAAAATTATTGTTGAAAACGAAAAAGAAAAACAAAGTTTAGAAGTAGAGAAAAAAGAACAGCAAAAGCTTGTTAACGCAATTAAAAAAGATAAAAACAGAATCGCCTCTGATATTAAAGCAAAACAAAGCGAATCAAAAAGAATTGACAGACAAATTGATCGTTTGATTCGTGAAGCAATTGCCGAAGCAAACAGAAAAGCGGCACTTGAAAAAGCTAAAGAAAATCCTGGGTCTAATGCAACCGTAAAACCAGTTTCATCTTCTAAAATCGCAATGACACCAGAAGATAAAGTTTTAGCAGCCGATTTTAAAGCCAATAAAGGAAGACTGCCTTGGCCGGTAGAAAAAGGATTTATTTCGTTAGGTTATGGAGATCAGCAGCATCCGCTTTACCCAGATATTAAAGTTCATAATTCAGGAGTCGAAATTACGACTGAAGATGGTGCAAATGCAAGATCTGTATTTGCCGGTGAAGTATTTAGTGTAATGGTTTTATCTCCTGTAAATACAGTAGTTATGATACAGCACGGAGATTACTTTAGCGTTTATCAAAATCTGAGCAAAGTATTTGTAAGTAAAGGAGAAAAAGTTTCGATCAAACAAAATATTGGAAAAGTAAGAACCAGCGGAGATAGCGGAAAAACGGTTATCAAATTCTTGATTCTTCAAAACACAACCAATACCGATCCTGAAAATTGGTTACAAAACAGATAATAAAAAGGGAGCTATTTTAGCTCCCTTTTTATTTAATCATATTGTTCTAAAAAATATTTAATAACATCAGTTGTTGTTACAATCCCTTTCAGTTCTCCGTTATCTACAACCGGAAGAGCATGAAATTCTTCTTTTACAAATGTCGATGCCAAATCTTTAATAATAGTGTCAGAAGAAAGAGTTTTAGGTTTTGATGTCATAACCTGAGGAATCGTAAGCATATCTAAAATAGCTTCATCAACACCTTCCTGTCCGTCGAACAAAGCACCAAAAGTAAGACGGTTTACATCTGTACGGCTAATAATACCCACAACTTCCTTACCGTTTACAACAGGAATATGTCGAATGGAATTCGATTTTAGTTTTTCTACTACTTTTCTTAAATCGTCATTTTGATTTACAGTCACCACTGTTTTAGTCATGATGTGACTAATTGGTTCTCTTTTTTTCATAATAGATCAGTTTTATATTTACATCAAATATGTAGAATAATTCTGATAAATAACCTGACCTTTATCAGCTTTTATAACAATTAAAAACGCTATATAGTGATACTTTTTTGAGAGTAATATATTGAAAAGCATAGCGAAATTTCAATAATAATTCTTTACTTAATTTGAAATTGCAATGAATGAATTTAAAAATAGTATTTTTGCACTATGGAAACAAATAGACAGAAAAAAATAGGCAGTGTCATCCAAAAAGATTTGGTTGATATTCTGCAAGGTGAAGTGCGAAAAAATGGAGTTAGCAATTTGGTAATTTCAGTATCCAAAGTTAGTGTAACCTCAGATTTATCTGTGGCAACGGTATATTTAAGCATTTTTCCTCAAGAAAAAGCAAAGGAAACTTTAGAAGGCATAAAATCAAATACGACTTTAATAAAACATGATTTGTCGCAGCGCGTTCGTCTTCAATTGCGTCGTGTGCCAAATTTGGTTTTCTTTATCGATGACTCATTAGATTATATCGAAAAAATTGACAATGCATTAGCAAACAGAGAAAACCCAATTGAAAACCGTGATCTTTTAGAAAAAAGAAGAAAATCATAAATTGAATTTCCCATTTTACATAGCCAAACGTTATCTTTTCAGCCTTAGTAAAAATAACGCGATCAATATCATCAATTTAATTGCCAGTATGGGAATTATTGTTGGTACAATGGCTTTGTTTGTGGTTTTATCTGTTTTTAGCGGATTAAAAGTTTTCAGTCTTTCGTTTACAAATGAGATTGATCCAGATTTAAAAATGACAAGTACACACGGAAAATCATTTTTAATTTCACCCCAGCAAGAAAAAGAGCTGAAAGAAATTAACGGTGTTGCCTGTTACACAAAAATTATTGAAGAACGAGTTTTGTTTTTATTTAAAGACAAACAGCGCGTTACTTATTTAAAAGGTGTTGACAGTATCTACCCGGTTGTAAACAATATTAAAGTAAAACTTTTTAATGGACAATGGCTAAAACCAGATTCATATCAGGTTGTTATTGGTTACGGAATTGCACAGGATTTTTCGCTGGGAATTCTTGATTTCGAAAACCCGCTGCAGATATTTGCTCCAAAACCCGGAAAAGGAGCAATCGATAATCCCGAAGAAGCATTTAATAAAACAGATGTTTTACCCGTTGGAATTTACTCCATCAGCGAAGATTTAGATTCGAAATATGTTTTTGCCGATTTAGGTTTAACACAGGAATTATTGATGTATAATCCAAACCAAATTTCGGGAATCGAATTTAGGTTAAAACCAAACGCAGATGAAAATGCGGTTAATGCGCAGATTAAAAAGATTTTTAATAATAAAGTCACCATAAAGAATAGGGAGCAATTGAACGAGTCTTTATATAAAATGCTCAACACCGAAAATATTGCTGTTTATTTAATTTTTACGCTTGTAATTATTGTGGCACTTTTCAATTTGATTGGAGCTTTAATTATGATGATTTTAGACAAGAGGGCAAATTTAAAAACCCTTGTTAATCTGGGAATAGAAATAAACAGCGTGAGAAAAATTTTCATTCTGCAAGGAACTTTACTAAGTGTTTTTGGAGGTTTGATCGGACTTTATTACGGGATTATACTAGTTACATTACAGCAAAAATATGAGCTGATAATGATCACGCCAACATTGGCTTACCCAGTTGTTTTTACACTTGAAAATGTTGTAATCGTGATGACAACAATTGTTTCTTTAGGATTTATAGCTTCTCTAATCGCCAGCAGCCGTGTAAGTAAAAAATTATTAGATTAATTTTTTCTTTCAAAATATTACTTATATTTACCGCCTTGAAAATTCACAGCATATGATAGTTTCTGCCTAATCCTATTTTATTTTTAAGAATAATTAGGATACTTACGTTTTACTTTTTTCAGTTCAGATAAAACATCTGGACAAATTTTATCATTTATCCTAATATATCATGACAGAAACAACTATACAAAAAAGTTTTTTTTCTAAATTTTTTACCACTTTAAAACAAGCCTTAAAAGGCGATGAATCATTTGATTATACTGCCGGAAGTATAAAGAAAGCCGTAATTCTATTGGCCATTCCGATGGTTTTAGAAATGATGATGGAATCGGTTTTTGCTTTAGTCGATTTATATTTTGTCGGACATTTAGAGCATAGCAGTTTTGCAATCCAAACTGTTGGCTTGACAGAATCTGTGTTGACTATTATATATTCTCTTGCAATAGGAATGAGCATGGCCGCAACTGCTGTTGTAGCAAGACGTATTGGAGAAAAAGATCCGGTCGCTGCCGCAAAAGCCGGAATGCAAGCCATAATTGTAGCATTTGCTGTTAATGCTGTCCTGAGTGTTTTGGGAATTATTTATGCAAAAGATATTCTGCTTTTGATGGGCGCTTCAGTAGATGCTGCCGAACACGGTTTCAGATTCACGCAGATTATGATTGGCTCAAGTTTATGCATTATGCTTTTATTCCTAATTAACGGAATTTTCCGCGGAGCAGGAAATGCAGCAATTGCAATGAAAAGTCTTTGGATTGCCAACATTTGTAATATTATTTTATGTCCGATTTTAATTAACGGTTTTGGACCAATTCCTGCTTTTGGTTTAGTTGGAGCTGCCTTGGCAACAACTTTAGGAAGAAGCATTGGAGTTTTATATCAGGTTTATCACTTGTTCTCTGGAAATGGAATTTTAAAAATTAAAATCGCTTATTTCGCTCCAGACTTTAAGCAGATAAAAGCTTTGGTTAAAATAGCTGCACCGGGAATTTTACAATTCGTAATTGCATCATGCAGTTGGATTTTCTTAGCACAATTAGTCGCAACAACTGGTGGAGACCACGGTTCTGCAGGATATCAAACGGCACTTAGAATCATGATGTTTTTTATTCTTCCAGCTTGGGGATTGAGTAATGCTGCGGCAACTTTGGTTGGACAGAATTTAGGAGCAAAACAAATTGAACGTGCCGAAAAATCGGTTTATACAACAGCAAGATATAATGTGATTTTCATGGCAACGATTATGATTATTACTTTAGGCTTTGGCCAATATATTATTTCATTTTTCACCAATGATGAAATGGTTAAAACCATTGCGGTCGAAGCGCTGCAAATTATGAGCATCGGATTTATCTTTTACGGAATAGGAATGGTTTTGATCAATACTTTCAACGGAGCAGGAGATACCTGGACTCCAACCGGAATTAATTTCTTCGGCTTTTGGCTGTTCCAAATTCCGCTGGCTTTTGTATTAGCCAAACATTTCAATATGGGACCAACCGGAGTTTTCATCGCAATTCCCGTTGCCGAAACCGCTATAACTTTAGCCGGAATCTTTTTCTATAAAAGAGGAAAGTGGAAAAGAGTTCAAGTATAATACAAATAAAAAATGCCTTCAATTTTGAAGGCATTTTTTGTGTAAAAAAGTTAAATACTAGAAAAATTATTTTATATCACAAAGATATTGTACATTTGAGCGTACAATTAAAAGTACTATATCATGAAGGCTATTACAATATCTACATTAAGAAAAAACATTAAAAACTATTTTGATGAAGTCTCAGAATCCTCAGAAATAATTGTTGTTCCCAGAAATACTGAAGAAGATGCAGTTGTTATAATTTCAATGAAAGAGTACAATTCTATATTAGAAACACAACATTTATTATCAACTAAAGCAAATAGAAAAAGACTTTCAGAATCTATTGAACAAATGGAAAGTGGAAAGTTAACGTCTTATAATTTAGACGAATTATAGAAGAAGAATATGGATATTTGTTTTACAAAAAATGGTTGGGAAGAGTTTGAATATTGGATTGAAAACGATACAGATATTGCACTAAAAATAAAAGAATTAATTAAATCGATTAGAGAAAATCCATTTAAAGGAATTGGTAAACCAGAACCATTGCGACATGATTTAAAAAGCTTTTGGTCGCGAAGAATTAGCGGAGAACATCGATTGGTTTATAAAGTATCAGGAACAAAAGGGATTGATCAAAAATGTATAATTATACAATGTAGATTTCATTATGATGATTAATAAATACAAAAAAGACCTTCAAATAGAAGGTCTTTTTTGTATATTAGTTTTTTGTTAAAGTTCAAAACTTTAACAAAGATTATATTTTAAACAAACTCATACCCAGCATAAACCTGTTCGATTTCTTTCATAATCGCAAACAAATCTTCTGGAGCATCAGTCGTAACTAATTTCTGTTTGAATTCTTTAAAAGAATGAATCCCTTTAAAATAGTTCGTATAATGACGACGCATTTCTACAATTCCTAAACGCTCGCCTTTCCAGTCCATTGACCATTGCAAATGATTTCTGGCAGCTTCAACACGATCAATAACGGTTGGGGCAGGTAAGTGTTCACCCGTTTTAAAATAATGCTTGATTTCATTAAAAATCCACGGATAACCAATCGCCGCGCGGCCAATCATGATACCGTCGATTCCGTATTCATTTTTATATTTTAATGCTTTTTCAGGACTGTCGATATCGCCGTTTCCAAAAATAGGCATTGTAATTCTTGGGTTGTT
Organism: Flavobacterium panici; assembly: GCF_903819335.1. Classification (GTDB taxonomy): domain Bacteria; phylum Bacteroidota; class Bacteroidia; order Flavobacteriales; family Flavobacteriaceae; genus Flavobacterium; species Flavobacterium panici. Next base: position 69,159 of record NZ_CAIJDE010000034.1, read on the forward strand.
TTTTACTCTCGCAATGTGCGACCAGTCAGAATGACCTTTATACATTTGAGCACGAGTTCTGGCGTGAATAGTCAAAGCCTGAACACCAATATCCTGAAGTCTTTCTGCAACTTCATCAATATTAATAGAACTTTCGTCCCAGCCTAAACGTGTTTTTACCGTAACAGGCAAATCTGTCCCTTTGATAACGGCTTGAGTCAAACGCACCATCAAATCAACATCTTTTAAAACCCCAGCTCCGGCACCTTTACAAACTACTTTTTTTACCGGACATCCAAAATTGATATCTACTAGATCTGGTTTTACAGTAGAAACAATTTTAGAAGACATTTCCATTGCTTCTTCATCACCACCAAAAATCTGAATTCCAACCGGGCGTTCGTAATCAAAAATATCCAGCTTCATGCGGCTTTTTATAGCATCACGAATTAATCCTTCCGACGAAATAAATTCAGAATACATCATGTCAGCGCCATGCGTTTTGCATAATCTGCGAAACGGCGGATCACTAACATCTTCCATCGGTGCGAGTAATAAAGGAAATTCGGGTAATTCTATGTTGCCAATCTTGACCATCTTCATAATTTTTTGCAAAATTACAACATTTAGTTTAATTCACAGCAAAACATTCAAGAAGCTGGAAATAAACCATATAAGTGATATAAGTTCATTTAATTAAAGCACTCATATGCGCAATCTTTTAAATGAAGTTATATTACTTATATGGTGGAAAAAATTTCTATATGTTTCTATAATCAAAAAATCGAATTGGTTTTCTACTCATTGGGTTAAAAACTAAAGGGTTTAAAGTTTCTTTTGAGGCGAATTCTATTTTTGGCGTTACTCTCAATTTTGCTCTAAAGTGATCTTTAATTTCCTGCAGAAATTCTGGTGTTTGATTTTTAACCGCAATTTTTATCACGATTTCATCAGTGCCTAAATCGTTTGTAGAAATTTCGATAATATGATTTTCGATATTGTCAAATCCGCTTAAAACATCGTTCATTGCTGGCGGATAAAGTGTTGTCCCTTTATATTTTATCATTTGCTTTTTGCGGCCAAGAACAGGACCAACACGCAAAGTATTCCTTCCGCAGCCACAAGGTTCGTTATGAAGCTGTACAATATCTCCGGTTTTAAAACGCAGTAATGGCATCGCTTCAATTCCTAAAGTAGTAAAAGTAAGCTCGCCTGTTTCGCCGTCTTTAACAGGTAAATTATTTTCGTCTAAAACTTCAACAATGATTAATTCCGGATGATGATGTCCGCCATTTCCGTGTTCACATTCTGTAAAAGCCGTGCTCATTTCGGTAGAAGCATAAGTCGAAAACAACTTAATATTCCATTTATCAGTGATTTTTTTAGATAAAGTATTCATCGAAAAATCCTGATCTCGCAAAGATTCTCCAATGCAAATTGCACCTTTTATACTCGAATTATTATAATCAATTCCGTGAATTTCGGCATATTCAATTAACTTCAATAAAAAGGACGGAACAGTAATTAAATAACTCGGATTGTATTTTAAAATCGAATCCCACTGCATTTCCGGAATTCCGGCGCCAACGCGAATTACGCCGACTTTCAATTTTCTTAAACCCAGAAAATAAGCCAGACCCGCCATGAATTTTCTGTCGATTGTCGTCATTAATTGCACAACATCACCTTCGGCAATTCCGGCGCAGGCAAACGAAATTGCTTCGTTGTAAGCCAAACGATCTAAATCAGAATCAGTTAAACCAAAAGTTACAGGATCTCCTAAAGTTCCTGAAGTAGAGGCGTAATCGATAATTTTATTTTGCGGAACGCATACAAAATCATCATTATATTGCTGTAAATCTTCTTTTGTCGTAACAGGTAAATGTTGTAAATCTTCTAAAGTTTTAATTTTTGATATATCAATATTTTGTCCGGCAAAAAGCCTTTTATAAAAAGGAGAATTTTGACTTATATATTCTAAAAGTTCAGATAGTTTTTTTTCTTGAAAAATTTTAATTTCTTCTAAAGAATCTTTTTCTATTGCTGGAATCATTTTAATTTTCTTTTGATTTTTTTTAAATATTTTTCAATTTTTTCTTTTTCAGGCAGCGTCGTAATTTCTTTGGTCAAAGCTTTTTCAAAATTAAGTTTTGCCTGCTGAAAATCTTTTATTTGGTAAAAGTACAATCCTGCCTTATAATATACAACCCAATAATCAGGGTTTAATGATTGATAATTTTGAATGAATTCTGGAGAAATCGTTTCCTTATTTTCAAGAAACGAATCTATTTTATGATCTTCAATTTTGAATTTTTTATAATTGCGAAAAGCTGCAGTTTCTAAAAACGGATCTTTGGCAATATTTAAATTTTCTTTTTGAAAAGAATTTACAGCATCATTTTTTCTTTCGCCAAAAACAGAATTCAAATCGTAACAAACAAATTCGCCCAATTGATACGGATTTGCCGAAACCCAAACTAATTTTTCTTTTGGTTTAAAAATAATTCCGTGATGCGCCATTAATTGATTTAAAGCTTTTTCTGAACCATAACCAAGTGGAATATCTTTTAAACCATTTTTATTTCGAAGAATTTCTGAAGCAATTTCCGGATTTACTTTTTGATTTTCTGCCAGAAGTTCCTGCATTCTTTCAAAGCGATATTCAGAATGACTGTTAAGAATTTGTTTCTGATTTCGTTTATCATTTTTAAATTCATCGCCTTGAAAATGATTCGAACAAATTAACTGATCCGTATTTGGAACATCATAAACGTCCATTTTTGTAGGTGAAACTTCAATCAAAATCGCTTTATTGTCGTTTGCACTTCCCACCATTATTGATTCAGAAACGAATACTTTTCTCTTTTTAGCAATCGAAATGGCTTCGTCTATATTCTTGGCATGCTGTAAAATTTCACGTGTCAAAATCGAAATTGGTGTTTTGGCAATTAGCGGAATTTTAGATTTCGAAGCATTAATCGTTACCGTTAAACCTTCCTGGTTCATTCCGGAAACAGCACCAACCATTCCCGGCCAGGTAACCATCATAAATTTATAACCAACTTTTGGATTGATGAACGCCACGATTTTATTTTCCGCGAAAGCGTCATTCACATAAAAATCAAAATTACGTCCGAGAATTAAATTTCCATCTTCTGTTTTTTCATTCCACGCAGCAAAAGACGAACAGCCAACCAAAGCCAAATCTTGTAAAGCGTGGCCAATATCGTGTGCCGCATGAAGATATAAACCACGCTGATATTTGGGCGCAATGTTATCAAGTTCATCCGAAGTGTATTCAGAAACGCCATAAATTTCCGTTTGATATTCTTCGGGAACATTCAAATATAATTTTCGATTGTACCATCTTAAAAACTGACGGAGTATTTTTTGCTGAAAATTAGACGGGATAAAATCTTTTACTTTAGAGAAAAAAACGCGCTGTTGATTTTTTAAAAGAGAATCGGTTAAAGCTCCGGTGTTTAAACCAATTTCCAGCGGATCGCCTTCGGTATACAATTCCCAAATGCCTTGTTTATTTTTTAAAAGCGAATTTTTCCCAGAAATAAAAACCGAATCAGATTTTTTTACAACGATTGGTTTTGCCGAATTATAGTGAGAAAGATCCGGTTTATGATGCATTGATTTTGATGTTCCGCAAGAAACAAGCAAAAATGTAAAACCGATAAAGAAGATAAATAAAATTCGGTTTTTCATGATTTCTATTCAGATTCGGAATTGATTTTCGTAACCAAATATTCTTTGCCCACAATTTCAGAACAGGTTGAAACAGCACCAATTGTTACGCCTAAAACGCCGTGCATATTGATACTCTGCCCTGTAAGATATAAATTATCTAATTTGGTTTTTGCCGGAATCAGCGTTTTCATCGGATTGTTTGAATCCTTAACATAACCGTACATATTTCCGTTGTAACCGCCAATATAATCACGATAAGAAAGCGGAGTAGAAGTGTGAATGGATTTTATACAACCTCTGATTCCCGGAAATTTAATCTCAATTTCATTTAAAAATTTTTCGGCTTTTCGGCATTTAAATTCCTCATAACTTTCGCCGCGGTCGCTTTCTTCTGCAGTTGTATTAAAAGTGTCGGCCCAGGGCGCAACATCTTCATATTTCATATAAGTAATAAAAGTCATTCCTTCGGCCCAGATTTCTTCTTTTTTTGAAGCATTCATGGAAGCCATAAAACCTTTTGGCCACGAATTTTCATCATATTCATGTGCCGTCCAGACTTCGCTGGTTTTCTTGAAATGATAAAAATTATGATTGATATATTTAAAAGTTTCCGGCTTAAAAACAATATATAAACTAAAGGCCGAAATAACGCCTTCAAGACTTTGCACACGATTGACAAAAGCTTTCCTGAAGTTTTCTTCCCCCGCCATTTTTAAAGTCGTTTTCGGTTCGATATTCGAAATAAACATGGAGCCAAAAACTTTTGTTCCGTCTTTTAATTCAACAAAATTGACTTTATTATCTTCAACATTAAAACGCGTAACTTCTTTATACTTGTAAAATTCTCCGCCGTATTTTTTGAGTTGTTTTAAAAGCTGTTTTGTAATCTGGCTTCCGCCGTTAATACATCGCCACGAACTTTGAATATAAGAGTTTACAGATAAGGCATGAACGTAAAAAGGCGATTTATCCGGAATACCCGCATACAAAAAATTGGAACCGGCAAGAACCGCTTTTAGTTTTTCATTCTGCGTACATTCTTCAATCGTTTCTTTTGCATTTAATGCCAGAATTTCGTTGTCGTATTTACCTTCCCAGTTTAAATTATAAAGCGGAAAAGCATCGCAGATGGTTTGCAGTTTTTCGCAGTACTTTTCAATATTTGCTTTTTCTTTGGGAAAAAAAGCAGTTAGTTGATCGACAAAATTTTGATAACCCTGTGCATGTGGATATTCGTTTTGATCGTCTTCAAACGAAATCATATCGTAACAATTCTCGTCTAATTTTTTTAAGTTGAGATGATCAATAATGCCGATATATTTAAAATATTTATACAAATTTTGACCTTCGGCTAAACCTCCGATATAATGAATTCCGGTATCAAAAATAGTTTTATCACGAACAAAAGTCTGCAGATTCCCGCCGTATTGATTGTTCTTTTCGAGCACACAAACGCTGTAGCCTTCTTTAGCCAAAATTATAGACGAAACCAATCCGCCTAAACCGCTGCCAACAATTACTACATCGTATTGCTCTTTCATTGCTTTTTATTTAATACAATTATCGCATTTTCTTCTGAAAAAATTTCGAAACCATAATCAACTAGTTTGGTTTTTAAATTAGAAGAATTGACTAAAATTATTGAAGGAGAGGCGATCACTTTTTCAAGATCCGAAACATAATTTTCATCAGAAATTAAAACTACTTCATATTGATTTTCAACTACAGAATCTAATTGATCGAGATAAGATATTTTTCTCTTTTTTAGAAAATAATTTATTTTGGCAACCAATACTTTTTCTTCGTCGTTTATAAAAGAAACTATTTTTCGCTGCGGTTCCTGTAATGCTAATAAAACGTCTAATTGCCCATAATCATTGCCAAGATGTAAAATTTTAGCTTTAGGATTAATGTGTTTATTTAAATTGAAATACGTTTCTAAATTCTGTTTTAAATCTTTTTTTACAGCATCGCCAATTTCAATTTCTTTATAATCGTAACTATTAACCAGCATTTTTTTGAAATAATCCGGCCCTTCTAACTGCTGACGAATTTTGCGATGTTCTCCTTTAAAAAAGGTACTTATTTGTTTTGTTCTTTCGGCATAATTGTTTCCAAACGAAGTATTTTCAGGAGTAATTCTTTCTAAAATAGTAACGGTTAAATTTCCATCATGAATGATAAAATCACCTTTTGGAATTAACTCTGAAGCACCATGAATAACAACCGGAATTATGTCTAATTTAAATTCTTCGGCAAGGAAAAAAGCACCTTTATGGAATCGTTTTATTACATTGTTTTCTGAACGCGTTCCTTCGGGAAAAACCATTAGCGAATATCCTTCGTTTACTTTTTTGCGTAAATGTTCAACGCCGCCTTCCAAACCTTCAGAAACAGGATAAAAACCGGCTTTTCTAACAACGCCGCCAAAAATAGGAGAGTTGTAAACCCAGTCGCTTACCAGAAAAATAATTTTTGGACTCAGCATTCCAATTGAAAGAATATCTAAAAAAGAAGAATGATTAGCAATGATAACGACAGGTTTTTCAAACGTTTCATTAAAATTGTTAACGACTTTTTTGTGTATAAAAGGGTTAGAATACAATACCGATTTCATGTATTTTGAAACGATATATCTAAAACCTTTCATTTTTGTTTTTTTACTGAGCGGCAAAATCGGCATTAATGTAAAACTGAAAAATGACATTAAAATTCCGCCCATGCCGTAATAGAAAAATGACATTACGCCATAAAGAAAAGTGCGCAATTGAAAAGGCGGGTTTCCTTTTTTAGGACGATTTGATAAAAATAATTTAAACAGAATCGGGTAAAAAATAAACGTAATAATTAATGCCGCAAAAACCCCAATTAACGAAACGGAAGAAATGGAACGCAGCGCCGGATGTTTGGCAAAAATCATCGCGCCAATTCCTAAAATGGTTGTAATTACTGCCAGAATAATGGAAGTTCTGTAAATGGCAATTTCGTTTTTGCCGTTTGTATATTCTTTCTGTAAAGCACTTGTCATGAAAATACTGAAATCGACACCGTGACCAAAAATCAAAGTACAGACAATCATGCTGAAAATGTTCATTTGAATGCCAAAAATGCCCATAATTCCGGCTGTTACAATTCCCGTTAAAGCAATTGGAATACAGCTTACGATTACTAATTCGATTCTTCGGAAAAAGAAAAACAGAATTAAAATTACAGCAACAAAAGAGTAATTAACAAGCGAATTAAAATCGGTTTTTAAAGTGCTGAAAAAAGTTTCGTTCATTTGCTGACGATCAATTGCAATAAGATTTTCTTTTGCAGAAGTCGATTTTACAAATTTGTCGCGCTGTTCTGGTGTAACTTTTACTAAAGTAGAAATCGTATAAAAACCATTTTTTTCGGTTACAAATTCTTTTAATTGTAATGCCTGAATTTTTAAATAATCTTGGGTAGAAATTGGTTTGAAATCAAAATCTAAATGATCAAAAAACAGCGAATAAGTGATTGGCTTAAAGCCGAGTTTTGAACCTTCGGTGATTAATTGAGATTTTAAAATTTGTTTTTTTTCTGCGTTCCAAAATGAATTCCATTTTGCAATTTTTTGAATTTGTTCTTTCTGCGAAAGTACAATTCCGCCAACAGAACTAAAATTCAATATTTTGTCTTGCTTTTTTTCTTCGGATAAATCAGAAAAAAGCCTGCTGTTGTTTTGCAAAACTTCTTCCATGCTTTTTCCGTAAGACGCAACATAAATGGTTTTTGAAGTTAAGCTGGTACTTTCTTCCAATTGTTTTTCAGCCGCTTTGATATCTTTCGGAACAAAATTTAATTGCGACAAATCGTTATTAAAACCAACATCATTATAAGTAAAACAACAAATAATGGTAATGATAACGCAAAAACCAATTAAGAATTTGTTATTGTGAAATGAAAAATGAGCCAATTTATCGATCGCATTTTTCTTGTGTTCAAAATTGTTTTCTTTTGGTTTGTATAAATGCGGGACAATTAAAAGAGAAAAAATTCCGGTTGCCATAACGATAACGGCAGCAAAAATTCCGAGATCATTTAAAGCGTCAGATTTTACAAAAAGCAGACATAAAAAAGCAACAGCCGTTGTTGAACTGCTCATAATTACGGGCATTGTAATGTCTTTATACAATGTTTTGATGTCGCTGTTATGTTTATAATGCGTTAAAATGTGAAGCGAATAATCGATCGTGATTCCTAATAAAATAGAACCAATTCCAAGAGAAATGGCTGAGATTTGTTCTTTTACAAAATATAAAAAGGCAACGGCAAATAAAGCCCCGAAAACTGTTGGAAGGAAAATAATTAGCGGAATAAATATTTTTCTGTAAAACAAAATCAGGATCAGCATTAGCGTAATCATGGCGATTGTTGTGGTCAACACAATATCGCTTTTAATTTGATTGGCATTTGCAACGGCAATCAAAGCAGAACCAAAATAAGTGACAGAAGTTTTTCCTTTAAATTTGGTATTTAAATTTTCCTGAATTGATTTTAGTTTTTCGGCAAAAAGAGTATTCTTTTCTGTTTCGCTTGAAGAAATATCTGAAGTTATAAAAAGCAGTAATTTCTTTTTATCCTTTGTCATTACAAAACCATTGTCGAGCGTAAAATCGTCGCCAATATTTAACTGCTGTAATTTTTTTAAAGCAATAAAAGAAATCCCAAGCGGATCCTGCAGAATAAAATCTTTGGTAATAAATCCCGAAGGCGAAATAATCGATTTGTAATTTCCCTGAACTGTTGCTGCAATACTGTCTTTTTGAAGTTTAGTTTGAATGGCAGCATAATCTTTATCTTCAAGAAAAAGCGGCAGATTATTGTAAACGAAATCAATAGTTTCCTGAATGTTTTCTTCATCAACTTTTCCCTGAATTCCGGTTATGTAAGGTTTACAGGATTTAGCAACGCTGTCTGAAAAAGCAGTAGCCATTTCTTTTAAATCTTCGGCAGAACCGTTTTTTTCGAGTTTGAAAATAACGGTCGTTTTATCGGCAAAGTTTAATTGTTTTAAAACTTTTGCGGTTGCATCAGCTTTATCATTTGTTGGGATAAGTTTGGTAATATCTTCTTCAAACTTAATTTGGGAAGCAAAAAAACCAAATACCAAAAGCATCAAAACGGCCAAAAGAACCGAGAGCGATTTTCTTCGGTTTACAAATAAATGAATGGCGTAAAAGTATTGATGCATAATTATTTATATTGTTTTTTTGCCACAGATTAAAAGTTTAGCTTTAGTTTGTCACCCTGAGCGAAGTCGAAGGGCGTTCCAATTGGACGTGGGCTTCGACTTCGCTCAGCCTGACAAACTGGATGTAAAAATCATTTTAATCCGTATAATCTGTGGCAAAATCTTATTTAATATTCGTTTTGTTTTTAGAACTAAAAGCGTTTAAAAGTAAATAACTTATAAGTCCAGCTGATAGTGCTAAAACGGATGCTAAAATAAGACTTCCGACGATATATTGTGCAGCGTTTTTTTGAATATCGTCAAGTGTGGCCGAACTATCTAAAATTAGCGGCGCATCGCTCGTAATAAAAAGACTTCCTGTTTTTAAAGAACCGTAGATTACCAGCGGAATAAAAGGCGGAAAACTCACATTTGAAGATAAAAAAGCAATGACTTTATTAAGCCTGAATAAAGCCGCAAAAGTAAAAAGAAGTATGGTTTGAAATCCCCAAAAAGGCGAAATCCCGATAAAAATTCCTAAAGCAATCGAAGCAGATTTTGTAAAATTAGAATCGTTACTTTCTAAAATATCTTCTAGGAAAAACTTTTTAAAACCTTTTTTTTTTGCTCGCCGAAAGAAATCGCGAGGTTTAATATACAGCAAAGCATTGGTTACCAAAACCGTATTTAAAATACTGATTCGGGTAAAATCCCTGAAAGGACGAAAATGAGAAACACGTTCTGCCGGATCATATAAAACCTGAATTGGAATGTTTTTTACCACAATTCCTTTCCATGCCGAACGAACAATCACTTCGATTTCAAACTCAAATTTATTGGTATAAAATCGTTTTGGAATTAATTTCAAAGGATATAATCTAAAACCGGATTGTGTGTCCTGAAGTTCAATTCCGGTTTCAAACTTAAACCAGAAATTGGAGAATTTGTTTCCGAAACTGCTTTTTTTAGGAACATTTTCCTGTGTCATGTTTCGGCTTCCAATTAAAAGCGAATTCGGTTCTTCTTGAATTGCTGAAATAAAACCTGGAATATCAGATGCGAAATGCTGACCGTCAGAATCTATCGTGATGGCGTACTCAAAATTTAGCTCAATTGCTTTTCTAAAACCATTTAGCAGTGCTCTTCCTTTTCCTAAATTTTTAGGATGATGAATTTGAGTAAACTGCGAATATTGTTTTAAAATTTCGCTGGTTTCATCTGTTGAACCATCGTTGACAATAATGATATTTTGAGTGAAATCTAAAATAGAATCCAGCACTTTTTTCAATGTTTTATGGTTATTGTAAGTGGGTACAATAACACAAAATGAAGTTGAATCGAGCAATTCCTGCTTTGATAAAATAGGTTTCATTGAGAATTTTTCATAAGCTTATTTTACAAACTGCTTCTCTTTTTCAGAGAAACTTTTCGATTGCAAAACAAAGTCTTTTAGATAATCTTTCAAAGCACCATTTTGCTCGGCATAATGTGCTGTGATGAATTTTTTATCTTCTTTAATATTTTTTCTGTAACCTGTAATTCCGGGAACATTTTCCTGAATACTCAATCGAATCATTCTGATTTCGATATTATTAGGTTCGCTTTTTATAGTCGATTCCAAAAGTTTTGCACCTTCTTTAAAACGAGAAATCTTGCTTCCTAATACACTTTCAAATTTAGAATCTAATAAAATTGAAGCTGCTTTGTAAGCCACTAAAATTTTATCATCGTTGTTTGAAACTCCGGAAAGTTTTTCGATAAATTCTTTAGAATTGGTTTCTGATTTTGCAACATCAGTATACATTTTGCGGATAGCAGCCAAATCCGGCGTTCCTGCAAAATTTATCCATAGAAGTAATGACAATAGTAATTTCATAATTATAATTTTTTATACACATTGCTTAATTTTAAAGCTGTGGTATCGTTAAAATATGTGGTGTTTTTCACCTTTACCAAATCATCTTCTGTGGTTGTAATGTCAATTTCTAAACGCAGTTCCGGATTTGTTTCCGGGTTTATTAATGCCATGAATTTTACATTCGAAAGTGTTTGTATAATCAACGAACTTTTTGTGATTGACTCCGCAAGTTCTTTAATAATCTGAATCATGCAAACGCCCGGCATTATTGGGTTTCCAGGAAAATGACCTTTAAAAACCTCATGATTGGCATTAACTAATATACGAAAATTATATTTAGCATCGCCTGTTTTCTCCTCCGAAAGCACTTTGTAAAAGTCTTTTAAAACCATATTTTTTATTATTTCACATCAAAAGAATAGGTAACACCTATTTGAAAATTGACATTAGTATTATAATCACCAAAAAAGTAATGTTCGTTTGAATTATTATGATAATAATCGCTGTCTAAAACATCATAAAGGCCTTTTTTAAATCGAATCTCAAATCCAAGTCCCGAAGGCATTTTATAAGCAAGGCCTGTAACAAATGAAAGATCATTATTTGTTTTTCTAAAAACTAAGTTGTCGTCTAAAAGAACGTCTAAAGCCGGACCAAACTGTACTTCTAAACCTTGTCCAAATTTAAATTTGTTAATCAAACCTATCGACAAATAACTTATTTGTAAATCCTGATAAACAGTTCTTTCTGTCTGTGTATTTGGGTCAATAAAATTTCGGGCAACATTATTAGAACCCTGCCTGATATAATTTATTTCGGGCTGAAGCGCATAACGTTTTGATATATTTATTTCTCCAAAACCGCCCACATAAAAATCAGGCTTGTAATCAGCATGCGTTTCGGAAATTGTCGATAAACTCAAACCAGCCCTTAAACCAGGATTAAAAGTTACCTGAGCTTTTGAGGCAAAGATTCCGATAAATAAAAAAGCAAATACGATTATTTTCCTCATTATTTTACTTTAAAAGTATAGCTGATTCCTATTTGGAAAACCTGATTTAAAATAACATCATTGTAATAGTAATCATCATTGTTATTATTAAGTCCGTCATAGCCATAAATATCAATCAATCCTTGTTTGATTCTCGCTTCAAAAGACAATCCATTTGGCAGCGTATATCCAACACCTCCCACAATTGCAAGGTCAAAACCTTCAGGATTGCTGTTGATATAATTATCACCAACTTTTATATCTAAAGATGGACCGGCTAAAACATGAAAACCTTTACCTCCAAAATGATATTTGGCAACGGCACCAAGTGTAAGATAGTTTAATTCATACTTTTCAGAATAATAACGGCCGTTTTCGAAATATCTTCCTTCATCCCCTTGTCTTGAATACGTTATTTCAGGCTGTAACGAAAAATATTTATTAAATTTAATGTCTACTAGTCCACCAATGTAAAAATCTGTTTTAGATCTATTATCATCAATATTGGTTAATGTTGAAATATTCAAACCGCCTCTAAGGCCGGGACTAACTTTTACCTGCGCTTGTGATTTTACAAGACCGATAAATAAAACGAATGCAATTAAGGTTATTTTTTTCATCTTTTTATTAGTTTAATTTTATGATTAGTTTAAGTTTCTACTCTGATTTAAAATAATTTAGCTCAATTTTAAGCTTAATATTTTGATGAATTATCTGAATCTTCTCAGCAAAAATATTGTTTTCTGAATGGAAAAACAGTGTAAATTTTTCTTTTGTTTTAGAGGCATGAACGATCTTTTCTAATTTTTGATCTTTTTTTGAGATAAAAATATAATTGTCTCTTTTGCCATCTGCCGATTTATAAATGTCATTTGATTCGTTTTCAAATTGTTCCTGAATCAAATATTGCTTTTTTAAAAGCAGGCGAAAATCTTCTTTTAATGTATTAATTAAAATTTTTCGATCTAATTCTGAAACAATCGAATTGACTTTAAAATCATTTTCAGAAATTTCAAAATCCATTAATTTATTTCCGAATTCCGTTGTAAAAACAATTCGATGCGTTGTGTCGCTTATTTTTTTTGCAATGAAAATTCCTGACAATTCATTTCCGTAAACAGATATATTAGTTTTATAAACATAATCCGTTTTTGAATCTGAAAAATAGGGAACATCATAAGCCGTTTTGTCTAATTTTTTCGGCGTATAGTTTTTTGTGACCGAGCCGCAAGAAACCAATACAATTGCCAGAAAGTAATTAATTAGTAAAAACTGAATCGTCGATTTTTGCATTGATTACTTTATTTTTAAGTACAATTCTGGTATAATCTTCAGATGATTCTAATAATTTTACCTGAACCACAGTTGCTTCTTCCTTGTCAAAAGTCAGTTCGATTTGTTTAATGTATTTTTTCAGCGTTGCATCTTTCGGAATAAATTTCGCTAAGTTCTGACCTTTCAGTTTAAAATACGAAATCGTAAATTCTTTATCATCAAACATATTTCCGCTTACGCTTCCCACGATTAATTTATTAATTCTCGCAAAGATTTTACTGTTGCCAATATCGACCGCGCTTTTCTTTCCTTCGTCGTTAATCAGTATTTTTCCGTTCTTGAAAACAATGCTGTAATTATATGGTTTTTTATATTGCCATTGCAAAAGTGCAGGTTCTTTAAAAACCATTTTTCCCGAAGTTTCAATGTCTTTCGAAAGGAAATCCAAATGTTTGTACTGAACAAAATCTGTACTTAAAGTTTTGATTTTTTTCGCCACAACATTTACATCTTGTTTAAAAGAAGCAATTTCAGCATCGGTCATTTTTTGTTCCTGAGCGAACAAACCACTTGAAATAAATAGAATTAGTAATGCTATTTTAGTTTTCATATTTTTTTAAATTGTGCTTATTATTTTGCCACGAATTTACTTCGTCTGTTCGCTATCGCTCGAGTCACCAATTTTCACGAATTTTAATTTAATAAAATCCGTTTTAATCTGCGTTTTCGCTTTAGCGAATCTGTTTAATCCGCGTTCAATTCATAAGCATTAAGATTCAAAAGTTCTTCAATCGAAACCACTTCATAATCATTCTGCTGTAAAAATTGCAAAAACTGTTCCAATACTAAAACAGAGTGCGATCCGGTATCGTGCAAAAGTACAATTCCGCCCGGAGAAACCCGTTTTATAATGCGATTGAAAATTAATTCCTGATTTTTAGTTCCCCCATCAAGAGAACGAATATTCCAGCCAATTGTTTTATGTCCGGTGATTTTTAAAGCTCTTCGAATAGAAGGCGTCGTAACTCCATAAGGCGGACGAAAGAAGTTTATTTTTTTTGAAGTAAATTTTTCCAGCAGTTTATCTGTTTTACGAAGTTCCTCAGTTACTTTATCTTCATTGTAAAAATCAAAAAATTTAGAATGAGAATAAGAATGATTTCCAACCAAATGTCCTTCTTCAATAACTTTTTGAATAATTTCAGGATGTTTTTCAATATTTTTTCCAATGCAGAAAAAAGTGGATTTAGCATTGTATTTTTTCAGAAGATCTAAAACATCTAAAGTAAATTCACTTGGGCCGTCATCGAAAGTTAAGGCAATTTTTTTCTCTGTTTCCAGCGGATTATTGCAGAAAGATTTTACATGATAATTAGAAGAAATTATAGAAGAGCCAACAGCATTTATTCCGATCCAGATAAAAATTATAGCAAAAAAATACCATAGATTTATTGCCATAAAAAGATTCAGAAGAAAAACTAAAAGCAATAAAAAGATAAAAAAGATCGAAATGTTTTTATGCGTTATCATTTTGAAAGTAACGTAAAACTATGATTTTTTCCGTTTAATTGATTGTACAATAAAATGGTTTTGTAAACTGGTTTTACAGCCGAATTTACTTTTATAATTTCTGGAATTTCCTGTGTTTTTAAAATCTTCGAAGCCATCCAAAAAGCAAAAGCCGAAGCCGTATCATATTCGCCGCTCAAATGTTTGTAGTATAAAACAGGAATTTTGGCGAAAGCATTTTCGGCAAGATTTTTATAATAATTTTCGAAAGAAGCATTTCCGTCAAAACCTAAAACCAAAGCGTCAACATCAGAAATTTCTAGATTATTTGATTTCAAAAATGATTTAATTTCAGATTCAATTTCGTTTTCTTCCAGCGTATTTACAATCGCAATATCCAAAAGTTCAGCGTATGTGTTTTCTTTTCTTTCATTTTCTAAAACAAAAAAACTGGCACCTTCTCCGTAAACAGCTCCACTCGTTGTAGAATTTAAAACATCGTAAGGCGCTGTATTATCAGCTTTAATACGTCCGTTTAGTTTAAAAAGTGAAGTCGTATAATCACCATTTTCATCAACGCCGCCCACTAAAATTGAATTCGCTTCGTCTTCCTCAATCTGCATTTTAGCATCCAAAAGTGCCGATTCAAAAGAAACCGCGCCGTTTACATACGTAAAATTATAACCTTTACATTGCTGTAAAAGTGCAATTTGCGCACCAACTGTATTGTGCGTAGATTGAATGAAAGAAGTTGGCGTTAAAAATTCTTCTTTATTATCTAAAATGCTTTTCAGGAATTTTTCAGAATCTTCGATGCATCCTAAACCGGTTCCGGTAATAATTGCATCGACTTTTTCAACATTCGCATCTTTCATGGCTAAAGCCGAAGCTACGATTCCGTTTTTTACACCTTTTGCCATTCTGCGGCTTGCAGCCGGAGAAATATATTCTTTGTATGCCGGCGAAACAATTGCCAATACATTTTCGTCGTGATTAACATTGGCCTCTTCTAAAAAAACAGTATCAAATGTTTTTTGAGTCGAAATACAGCCTACTCCATTTATATATGTTTTTTTCATTAGCTTTTTGAAAATATAAGAGTGGAACAATTTCCTCCAAATCCAAAAGAATTAGATAAAACGTGTTCGATATTTTTAGTTATTAATGAAGTCTGCGGAGTCAAATCGAATTCTTCCATCTGCGTTTCAAAATTCAAATTCGGATAAACAACATTATTCTGAATAGCCAAAACACTGTAAACGGCTTCAATTGCTGCCGCCGCCGCTAAAGTATGACCCGTAAAAGGTTTTGTCGAACTAAAATCCGGAACTTTTTCTTCTTCATAAATTCGGCGTAAAGCTCTTCCTTCAGATAAATCGTTGTTTGGTGTAGCAGTTCCGTGAACGTTGATGTAATCAATTTGAGAAGGTTTTAAACCCGAAATTTCAAACGCTTTTTTCATCGCCAGAAAAGCGCCGTCTCCATTTTCTGAAGAAGCCGTTTGGTGAAAAGCATCATTTGCATTTCCGTAACCGGAAACTCTTGCCAATACTTTTTTATTTTGTTTGGCCACAATTTCATCCGATTCTAAAACCAAAAAAGCAGCAGCTTCCCCAAGATTTAATCCTTTTCTGTTATTGTCGAAAGGTTTGTTGTAATCGTCAGATAAAATCATTAAAGTCTTAAATCCGTTGATGGTGAATTTTGACAAAGCGTCAGCTCCACCAACAATAACGCGGTCTAATTTTCCTGTCTTGATTAATCTCGCACCCAGCATAATTGAATTTGCTGCAGAGGAACAAGCCGTACTAATAGTTGAAACCATTCCTTTTAAACCCAGTTCTTCGGCAATTTTATCTGCAACATCGCCGCCGTCGTGACAGGTAATATATTTAACCAGTTCAGGTTTTTCGAAATAATCGTAATAATGTTTCTCTGTCATGTCCATTCCGCCCACACTTGTAGCCGAAATAAGCCCGGTTCTAAATTCGTTGATAGAGGTTATGCCGGCATTTTCAACAGCTTGTTTTGCTGCCAAAGTACCAATCATAGCGGTTCTCGAAAAATTATTATCACTGTTTAACTCCAGTTCGCTGATAAGTTCATCGTTGGTTTTTTTAATTTCACCTACTTTGATAACATCTGCATGAACTGTAGAAATATTAGAGATACGGGAAATCCCGATTTTATTTTCGATTAATGAATGATAATTTTCCTCAACCGAATTCCCGATTGCGGAGATAATTCCCATTCCCGTTATTGCAACACCTTTTGCCATTTTAGATTTTAGAGTTTTGATTTTAGATTCTAGAACTTTGTCAAAGTTTGAAACTTTGACAAAGTTGACGGATTTTAAAACATTTTAGATTTTAGATAACGAGATAAGAAATCTAAAATCTAAAGTCTAAAATCTGCAATCTATTTAGTTCTGTTGGCGCTAATGTAAGCCGCCATAGTTTCGATAGACTGGAAAATTGTTTTCCCTTCTTTCGGATCTACTAATTTAATTCCGTAATCTTTATCTAAAATCACGATCAATTCAAGCGCATCAATCGAGTCTAAACCTAAACCATCTCCAAACAAAGGATCGTTATCAGCAATGTCTTCGATTGTGATATCTTCAAGGTTTAAAGTCGTAATGATTTTATTTTTTAATTCTTCTTTTAATGCTTCCATGATTATTTATTGTATAATGTATTGATAGTTTCGTTTGTATATTCTGTGTTTTCGTCTTTACTTATTGTACAGAGAAAAGCTTTATAATTATCATTAAAAAATTCTACCCAACCGCATAAAACCATATCTGCTTTATTCGTATTCAACAGAATATTAGAATAATTCGACATAAATTCCGTGTTAAAAGTGTCAAATATAAAGAAAGAATTTTCACTTTTCAGCTGATGACGGATACTTATTTCACCAAGACAAATATTTGGGAGCGTATAAACGAAAACCGCCGGACTTGGAAAATAGTTTTCTTTGTCTGAAATCGATTCCTGATATTTTACATCGGTATCTAAACTTGACGATTTATTGGCCAAAACCAAAGCGATATTATGTTCTTTTTCTTCTGAAGTTATCGGACTCAAAAGCAATTCTGATCCTAAAAAAGCCAGTTTGCTCAAAGCATCCATTTTGAAAAATTTTGGATATTGCATCTCAAAATTACGATAGGCTTGTTTAGAGAAATCATTAAAATCTGTTGGTTCATTTTTGAATACAGAAGTTCCGTTCAAAACAATTTCGTTGTTTTGGATTGTGATGTAGGATTGTATGTTGGTTTTTTGAGTCATTTGTTTTTTATAGAGATTATTGCCCTCTTTCAAAAGTACTTTCAAAAATTACTTTTTTCAAAATGATATTGTTATCTACAAAATCATCAGTATCTATTATGTATAAAATTCTATTGTTATCAAAAAAATCTAAAAGCTCAGTTGTATTATATTTAGAAAAAAAATTGCCATCAATAATTTTATTTTTTTCGTTCTTTAAAAAAACATTTTGCTTTGTTATTCTTTCATAATTTTCAGTAATAGGATGTTTAAAACGAAACTGTTTGTAAATGCTATTGTGAAAGAAAAAAGTATAAAATGGATTTATAGAACCTTCAAAGAATTTTTCCTGACTTTTCCCATGATCAAATAAAATATAAATAGTATCTGATTTTTTTAAATTTTCTAAGCTTTGACTCCTTATTGTATTTATATTTATTAAAAAAAGGATAATAATAACTTTTTTCATTTTAAAAAATTCTATTTTTTTATGAAACCCAAGTTTGAACAACTTTTACAATATGCCATCTTCCTGATTTATTTTCAATTGTAATTTCAAATCCTTGCCCGCATTTTCCTCCTCCACAAGAAGCACTTGCAATTATAATTCCTGAAGTTTTATTTTTATTGAACCGAATATTAGAAATCTCGATTGTGCCAACTGGCATTCCACTTTTTTTATCTTCTATATTCCAAAATCTTTCTTCTGGAAATTTTGAAGCATATTGAAAATCAAATTTTTTATTGTTTTTAAAAGGCGTTAAATCGAATTTCTCATTTCTAATTTTATTGTTTACTATAAAATCATGAACACCAATTAAAATTCTGTTTTTGTCATTTTTAATACTGTCTTGTTCAATCTGATATCTTTTTAATTTATCGTGATATCCAATAGTATCTTCTTTATTTGTTTTGAAATCTCTTGTTGGCATTGGCGGCGGAAGCATAGTTCTTCGATCCATATAAATAGAATCTACGATTTCGACAAAGACACTATTCATTACGTGTTTTTCAAAATCAGATTCAGACACTTCTTTCTTTTTACATCCAAAAGATGAAAGCAGAATTAGAGTTATAAATATGAATTTTGATAATTTCATTTTTTAATTAACTATGTTGAACTTGTAAGATTTATTTACAAGTTGGAATTAAATTTTATAAATTTGATATCATGAAATTCTACGAAAAATATCCAATATTAAAACAAAAAAGCTTTCTATCAAAAGTTCTTATTGACACTGTATATTCTACCATGGCTTTAGAAAATCAAAATGTTTTAAAAATCAAAATCATTAAAATCGTTGATACTATTTTGAAAGAAAGAGAATTAAAAGATTCAGCATTCTTTAAATAGGATTTTTTTATTTCACTTTCTCAAAAACAACAGCCGTATTACAACCTCCAAATCCAGAAGCCGTTTTCAAAAAATATTCAATCTTCTTTTCTTCATTTTTCTCAATCACATTGATTGTTTCACTCACACCAATTTCATCAAAACCTTTTGATTCAAAAAGTGTATTTTGATTAGCAGATTCAATCGCAATTACAGTTTCCAATAATCCCGAAGCACCTAACGTATGACCGTAAAATCCTTTTAAACTATTTACAGGAACATTTTGTAAACCTAAACGATTTAAAGCAATCGCTTCCATTTCGTCGTTAAACGGAGTTGCAGTTCCGTGTGCTGAAATATAATCTAGTTTGTTAGCTTCTATTTGAGCTTCTTTTAAAGCATTCTGAATACTTCGAAACAAACCTTCACCTGTTCTTGACGGTCCAGAAATATGATTCGCATCGTTTATCGAACTGTCACCAATCACTTTTATTTTAGCGTTTTTTGCTTCCGCCGAAATTAAAACTGCTGCTGCTGCTTCGCCTAAACTTACTCCGGTTCTGTTTTTAGAATACGGTTTACAAGGTAAATCGCTCATTGCCTGAAAGGCATTAAAACCAGACAAAACAAATTCTGAAACTTCATCGCCGGCAACAACAAAAATGTTGTCATACAATTCAGATTGAATCATTCTTTTAGCAATTGAAACTGCCAAAATTCCCGAAACACAAGCATTTGAAATAACAATGGGCTGTGTTTGAAATCCGAAGAAATCTGAAATGGTTTTTGCTAAAATATCTAAATGTGCGTTATTAAAACTGTCGTCAGAATCATTTGCTAAAGCCGTAACATTTCCTTTTGTGGTAGAAAGTATAAAAGCCGTTTTTGAATTTAATTCAATTCCAGAATTTTTGATAATGGGCTCTAAAGCCAAAATCATCATTTTCTCTAAACGGGAATATTGAGTTTCAGTGCTTATTTTTGAAAAAGCACTGTTTATTTTTTCATCAGAAATAATCGAAGCATAAAATGAATTGGGCATTAAAGAAATATCATTATGAAGCTGAATGCCGGAATCGCCGCGAAGAATAGCTTCAACATTCGATTCGACATCAAAACCTAAAGGTGTGATACAATTTGTTTCTGTAATGTATATTTGTTTTAACATTTTATGATTCTCAGTTTCTCCTGCAAGGTTTTCAAAACCTTGTAGGTATTTATTTTAAAGCTTTGTCTGAAAAAATGGCTCGCAGATTTTACAGATTAAACAGGTTTACACAGATTATTTTATTTTATACCTACAAGGTTTTGAAAACCTTGCAGGAAACGAATCTTGGTTATTTTATTTTTTTATTCGTGAAAATTAGTGCAATCCGTGTTTTATAATAGTAATCCAACTTTCTTTTTCCATTCCGTATAAAAAGGAGGATTTGTCAGCATTAAATTTCCTTCTTTATCTAAAAAAACCTGAACAGTTTCGCCTGTGCAGGCAATTTCACCTTTGTCATCAATAATTTTAAAACGGTAAATCATTTTTGCAGCGGGCGTATCGACAACTGTTGTTTCGATTGTAACTACATCGCCGTAACGTAAAGACAATTTATGTTCGCAAGTCGATTTTACAATTGGCGTTGTATATCCGGTTTTGGCAATGTCTAAATACGTAAGTCCGTGCTGGCGGCCAAACGCTTCACGTCCATCTTCAAAATAAGTTATATAGTTGCCGTGCCAAACGATTCCAAGCGGATCAGTTTCGTTAAAACGAATTCTGATTTCGTGTGTAACGGTCAGGTTTGTAGCTTCGTTAAACTGCTCTTTTCTTTTTATCATAAAATAATGCGATGGCTGTGGTAAGAATAAAAAACAAAAATAGTAAACTTATTTTTGGGATGATTTCCAGGAAAGTAACGTTACGTAATAAAACGTCATAGAAAGCATCTAATCCCCAGTTCATTGGAGACGATTTAGCAATAATCTGCATGATTTTTGGCATGGCAAAAACCGGAACCCAGATGCCGCCAATTGCTGCTAAAATGATCACGCTTGTTGCGCCAAACGGAGCCGATTGTTCCTGTGTGCTTGCAATTGTTCCCAATAAAATTCCAAACCCGATGGCGGCAAAACCTGAAAATAACGCCACGACACTCATTAATGCTAAATGTCCTTCGATATTTAAAGACGGCAATCCGATGGATGGAAATAGAAAAACGGCAACGGCAACCATCATATAAAACTGAATCATACAAATGACAGAATAAGTGATCGTTTTACCAATAATCACAACTAAACTAGAAACAGGATTGGTTCTTAATCGAACAAAAGTTCCCTGAGATTTTTCTTTTACAATATTAATAGATAACGGAATTACAATAAAAAATATCGCAAAAAGTGTCCACGCCGGAACGTTATGCTGAACCGAATTTGGACGAACTTCTTTGTTATTAATCTTCGGAATTATCTCTTTGAAAGAAATGAAACTTTTTTGCTCAAAATTGGTGCTACCTTCTCCTAATTGTTTTTCGAAAGTGGTGTAAATTGATTTGGTTTCAATTTGCGAAATCATTTTGTCGATCGAACTCATGACCGCATTTTTAAAACTCATTTGAACCGCCGGATCAAAATACAGTTTTACTTCTTTTTCTTTAATTATGGGTTGAGGTTCGCTTGTCGCAGTACTGTCAGTCATGCCTAAACTGCTGACAATTTTTTCGACATTTTGATCAACTTTCGCTTGTAAATCTGAGCTTAAATTTTTTGGGATTACAATGGCCAATTGAAATTTTCCTTTGTAAACATTTTCTCTGGCAATATCTTCGGTAATTGTTTTATTGTCGATTTGCGTTACAACACTGAACAGATTACTTTTTTCTAAATTCTCAAAAACGGTTTTGGAAACAGAACCTTTATCATTGTCAACCAATAAAATGGGAATTTTAGAATCACTGACGGTTTTAAAAGTACTGTCCTGAATTAACGTAACGGTAATGACCAAAACCAAAGGCATTATAAACAGAATAATCAATCCGCCTAAATCGCGTTTAAGCAGTAAAAATTCTTTTACGATCGACATCCAAATTTTATATAGCATCTCTCAAGTCTTTACCGGTTAATGAAATAAAAACGTCTTCGAGATTTCGGGCATCTTCAACAGAATTAATTAAAGTTGAAGGCGTTCCTTTTGCGTAAATTCGGCCTCGGTCTAAAATGGCAATATTGGTGCAGAAATCTTCGGCTTCAGCCAAATGATGCGAAGTATAAATAATAGATGTTCCGTTTTGGTTCAACACTTTTAGATAATCTATAATGGCATTTTTAGACTGCACATCAACACCAACAGTTGGTTCATCTAAAAATAAAACTTTTGGTTTATGCAGAATTCCGGCAATTAAATTGACACGGCGTTTCATTCCGCCAGAGAACGTTTCAACAGGTTTGTCGGCAAATTTTAAAAGGCCCAAAAGATCTAAAGTTTCGATCACTTTATCTTTTAAGTCAGAACCTTTTAAACCGTACATGCTTCCAAAATAATGCAGGTTTTCTCTTGCTGTAAGAGTAGGATATAAGGCGTATTCCTGAGGAACAATGCCTATAATTTTTTTAATTTTTGAAGAATGATGCTGATAATCTAAACCATCAATTGAGAAATGTCCCGATGTTGGTTTTACCAATCCGCAGAGCATTGAAATTAAGGTTGTTTTTCCGGCGCCATTTGGGCCAAGTAAACCAAAAATTTCTCCTTCATTTATATTTAACGAAACGTCGTTCAAAGAAAACTGATCGGCTTCTTTGTACTTTTTCGAAAGGGATTCTATTTTAATTATGGATTGCAAAATATTAGCTGATGGCTTTTTTTAATTTTTTGAAAAAGATTTCTTCTCTGTTGGCAATGTCTAAAAGTTCATCGGCAATAGTGTTGTAAGCGTCTTCTTTAGCACTTCTGTTTTTATAAATACGTGAAGCTTCAACGGCAAAATCACGCCATGAATCTCCAATTTTTGTCATTTCTTTCGAAAGTTCTTTCAATTCTTCATTACCTAAAATAACCGAAGCTTCTTGTAAAAATGCCGCATAAATAAAACGGAAACCACCGCCTCCAGTTCCAATTTCTTCCTGCATACGAACCATTTGCGCCAAATAATGATTGGCTTTTTTGGTTCCGTGTTTTATCGGCCATTTTCTAATTTGCTTTGAAACAAATTTGATGCCGCGAACGCCTACAATTGGCATTGGCGCAAGCATATCTCGGCACGTATTTTTAATTCCTTTAATGATGGCGCTTTTTAAATCAACGTCTTTCGGAACCTGAATTGGATAATACATTTGTCCGCGAGGCGCAAAAGCACCTTTGGCAAAACGAACTTTGTCTAATTCTTCGTGCGTTAAAGTCGTAACGGTTTCCATAACTGGATCACTCACTAAATAATCTGTTTCGGTTTTTCCGTAAACAACTAAATTGTGTGCGTTGAAATGAAAACGATATTCGTCTGGAAAATAACTTAAGTTGTAAACGCCGACTTGTAATCCGGTTGGAATATTATTTTTTAAATTTTCGTCTAATTCTTTATTGGCATTTGAAACAGAAGAAAATTTTTGTCTTTTTATTTTTAAATTTAAACGATTGGCAACTTTATTAAAAATTTGTCCAGGCAGAGTTCTGTAACTAATTGCCGGAGCATAATTGACTTTTATAAAAGGCAGATATACAAAAAACAATCCAGAGCCAATACCAAAAACCATCGGTTCGCTGATGTTTAGTCCGCTGTTTTTTAGCAGATTCGACGCTACTCCATTCTCGCAATGAGCAGACTGATGATGTGTGAAAGTTAATTCCATTATTTGGTGATGCTGTTTTTTAATTCTTCAATTGAAATTTCAAAGGTGTCAGCGTATTTCTTTAAAACTTTATCGTTTAGTTTTGCAAAAACGCTTGGTTTAAAATGTCTTTTTACGCGCCATTTCCAAAGTCCTACGTAACTTGATAAAATAGTAAGATCCATTTTATTTACTTCCATAAAATAAACGATCGGGCTTACTTCGCCATTTAAAACTTGTTGTCTGGCTTCGGCGATACGCTCGTTTATTTCTTCAATAGAATTAGAGAGTGCAATTGTTTTGGGTTCCCAGCCTGTGCTTAGCGTTGTGGTATAATTGCCGTTTTCATCAGTTGCATATAAAAGCTCTTTTACATTGTTTTTAGTTAAGTTGCTTTTATCCTGAGGTACTTTATCTTTTTCCATTACCTAGTTATATTTTCAAGTGGAATTATTACGAAACTGAAACTGTTTTTTGAATGAACAAATTAATTTCGCATTCTAAGAGTATCTGATCTTCTACTGAACTTTGACAGCTCATTGTGCATAAAGTGTAATCGTCGCCGGCAAATTTTGAAACTAAATTTGCTTTGGTAATTATAGTATCGCCGACTTTTGGCAGCGAATGAATTTTTACATTTTTTAAGGCACTGATAAATCCAATTACATTTACGTTCTCATTTTCTGTTCCGTCTTCGTCAAAAAAGTATTTTTTTCCCACGATTGATGAACAAGTCTGCGCCGTATTTTCAATTAAACCTGCTTCGATAAAAACAGTATCCTGAACAAAAATATTGTCTTCTTTTATCAAAAAAGTGGTTTCTACAAAGTTGGCATCAATATCCAAAATCAAATCGACCATAAGCATTGGCGCTCGGTGCGGTAAATAATTTTGTATGTCAACTCCGGTATTCAAAATCATATTATTTAGCTAAAACGGTTTTCATTTGTCCGTTTGCAATTTCTTCATTATTTAATATCGTAACGATTTTCACCAAAGTGATTCCTGCAAATTCCTGCAAAATAGTTACTTCAGATTGAATGTTGTCATTTAGTTTTGGCAGCTTTTTAATTTCAATTTCTTTAATAGAACCAATGTAACCTGTTGGTGCAGTTTCGTTTCTTAAAAAAAACTGATATCCCGTATGCAATGCTACAGACTGTGCCATATGTTCAATTAAACCGGCTTCCAGAAAAATATCATTTTTCACGAAAATATTATCCTGCTGAATTGTTAAACCAGAAACCAAAGAAGTTTCGGTATAAGAATGCATAGCATCAACCATTACAAAAGGGAACTTTTGAGGTAATAAATTTTCGACTGTTTCTTTTTCTAAAAGTGCCATTGTTTCCATTAGCAAACTGTTAAATACGCATATGCAAAAGAAAATCTTCCGCTTTCCGGAACTGATAAAAGAATTTTATCTCCTTTTTTCAAATTTCCTGAATTCATTAATTCTTCTAAAGCCAGATAAATAGAAGCAGAACCTACATTTCCAACTCTGGAAAGATTCATGAACCATTTATCATCGCTCATTCCGATTCCTTTTTCGGTTAACCCTTTTTTCAGTCCTTCCACAAAAAAGTTAGAAGAAACGTGAGGAATAAAATAAGTAATATCGTCAGATTTGATGTTGTTTTTATCCATCGCGTCTTTCATACTTTTGGCACCTTTTGAAAGAATAAATTCATCTAAAAGTTTAACGTCTTGTTTAATTGAGAAAACAGATTCGTTCAGCCATTGTTCCGGTGCGTAATCGCTCCATGATTTTATTTCTCCGTTTTCTAATTTATCACCTCCGGCGTACATGCAGGTTTCTAATTCGTATGCATACGAAAAAGCTTCCATCCATTCTATTTTAAGAGAAATTGTTCCTCGGGGCTTATTTTCTAATAAAAATGCACCGGCACCGTCAGATAACATCCAGCGCAAGAAATCTTTTTTGAAAGCGATAATGGGCTGTTCTTCCAGATTTTTTAAATTGTCGGCTTCGTGATTGTATTTTTGAGCATTCAGCCAGGTTGAAACTTTTTCAGATCCTGTGCAGATTGCATTTTTTGAATTTCCAGAACGTACGGAAAGAAAACCAAATTTAAGGGAGTTCATTCCGGCACAGCAAACTCCTGTTGAAGAGTTTAGTTCTACCGATTTATTTTTTAGCAGACCATGAACCATCGCCGCGTGTGAAGGCAGAAAAATGTCCGGCGTTGAGGTCCCGCATGAAAGTACTTCTAAATCCTGAGGCGTAAAATTTTCGTCGAACAACGGCAAAATAGCATTGCGTGTTAATTCGGCATTACTGTGTGTGCTTTTTCCTGCTTTATCAACAGCGTAATAACGGCTTGTAATTTTGTTATTGCGCAAAATAATACGTCTTGCTTTTGAGGCAGTATCGTTGATAAGTCCTAAATAAGCTTCCATTTCATCATTTGAAACAGCTTCGTTAGGCAAATATTTTGCAGCTTTTGTTATATATACTTCAAACATAATCTAAATTCTCGTCTAAACTCCTTGATAATATTGAGTTTGTCTTTTTATGGTTTTTAACTTAAAAGGGTAGGAAATAAAGTGCAATATATACACTATTGGTGAGATTAACCAAATTGCCAAGAATAAATAAACATTAAATACTTTTAGAAGCTTTTTTCGGTTTTTTTGATTTTTAAAAATCAGGTTTGACCATTTATTGAAAATTTTATTAGCCGTTTTGTCTACTGTTACTAAGTACGGACTAATTTTTACAGCTCCAATTCCTACCAATTTTGGCTGTAAATCGTCTAAATCATTCTCATTAAATGATGAAAGTATTACTTCTCCAAATTTTGGAGATTCATTAATGTCTTTTTCTGAAACTCCCGGCAACGGAAAAATACCTAAATATTTTTTCTTAACACCAGAAAACATCCATTCTACAATTGTAATAACACTTATTAAATTTCCAACACGATCTACGAGAGCAACATTGCCTACTAATTGTGCATTGGCTTCTTTTAGTAATGTTTTAATTTTTTCCTGCGCCATAATCCACATGTTTCTTGAACCGCTGATAGTTACAACCGGC
Source organism: Flavobacterium panici (assembly GCF_903819335.1). Taxonomy (GTDB): domain Bacteria; phylum Bacteroidota; class Bacteroidia; order Flavobacteriales; family Flavobacteriaceae; genus Flavobacterium; species Flavobacterium panici. Next base: position 96,145 of record NZ_CAIJDE010000034.1, read on the forward strand.
GTGTTGTTCAGAATTTTTTTGGCTTCGTCACTTTTCAAAAACGAGTTTATTGGGATTGAAGGTGATAAATACCAAACCTGATAATGGAAAAGTACCAAATCAAATTTTGTGTTTAAAATTTCTTCAGGAACTGGTTTTAATGCCGTTGGAATCTGTAAAAAAGATTCTGGAAAGGCATCAAAAAAAGCATCTTTACTCCACGGAAACGGGAAGGGTTTTTCTAATTGTATTTCGTGAAAAGTCACCTTTATATTCTCTGAATTTAGAAATGGTTTTGCGATGTTTTGCGCAATGGTTTCTAACTGTCCTGATTGAGAATAATAAATAACAAGAACATTTTTCATTGAGGTTTGTTTGCTTTGGTTGCGAACAAAAATAAGTAAATTTATTTAAACGGATTTTTCTTGTTTAACGGATTGAGGGTTTGCCACGAATTACACAAATTTTCACGAATGTATTGCGTAAAAAAGAATGTTTTATGCCACTCGTTGAGATTTATAAAATTTCACCAAACATTAAATTAGTGAAAATTTGTGTAATTCGTGGCAAAACAAAACTTTAAGATTTCAAATCATTCCAGAAATCGAAATAATTAAACCATTGCAGCGGGTATTTTTTTAAGATATTTTCTACGCTTGTTACGTATTCTTTGAGCAATGCTTTTTCGTCACGGTGTTTCACTGTGGCTTCTCTTGCGTATAAATGATAATGTAAATTTGGCTCTTTCATAACATAAACGAACACAACCGGAACTTTTAATCGTGATGCAATTAAAAATGGCCCGGCAGGGAAGTTGGCTTCTTTGCCTAAAATGTTTTCAGAAAGTGATTTTGTGCCTTCAAAATAACGATCGCCTGTAAAACAAACCAATTCATTGTTTGCCAAAGCGGCATTGATCTCAAAAATATGAGACAAATCATCTTTGATAATGATGAATTTTACGGTTGGTTTTTGGGTAATACTTTCCAGATAATTTTTAATGGCAGAATGTTCTAAATCTGTAGTGACTAAATTGATTTGAAAATCAAGATCGATATCGCCTAAAAAATGTTCTGCAATTTCAAAATTTCCAACATGTGCGCTAATTAAAACACCGCCTTTTTTTTCGGCCAACAGCTTTTTTAAAATTTCAATTCCGTCAAATTCATAGGTAAATTTGTTTCGCATTCCTGCCGAAATGGAAACCTTATCAATAATGGTCTGTCCAAAAGTGTAATAACTTTTGAAAACCATTTTTTTTGATTTAAAATAGGAATATTGAAGCCTTTCTTTAAAGTAATAAAAAATAGCGCGATTGCTTTTCTTTAAAAATAAAAAGTAATAAGAAGCGACAAAATAAAGTAAAACATAAGCAGATTTGACACCCGCTTTTTGAATCAAAAAAACGAATATTCTATAACCTAAAACAGTTCCTTTTGATTTGCCATCCCATTCACTCATTAAGCTGTTTTGGCTTTTAATTTGGTTTCGATAAGGTCATAGAAGCTTTGGAAATCAGAAATTCCAACAAAATCTGCCTCAACTAGTTTTACGCCAAAGTTTGATTCTATTGAAACTACTAAATCAACATAATCTAAACTATCTAAGCCAAGCGTATCTTTTAAATTAGCATTTGGTTCAATGTCGTCATTGTCTACTTCAAATTCATCAACTAAAAAACCATTGATTTTTGCTATAATATCTTCTTTATTCATCGTTCAATTTAAACTTTTTAACCACCAACGCCGAGTTGGTTCCTCCGAAACCGAAAGAATTGGACAAAAATATGTCAAATTTTTTGTTTAACGTAGTTTTAACTAAATTTAATTTTGAAGCATCTTCATCTGGATTGTCTAAATTGATGTTTGGTGCAATGAAATCGTTCAGCATCATTATGATAGAGTAGATAATTTCGCTTGCTCCGGCCATCCAGCATTCGTGGCCTGTCATTGATTTTGTTGAACTTACATAAGGGTTTTTCTCACCAAAAACTTCAAAAATAGCTTTGGCTTCGTTTGCATCGCCAACCGGAGTTGAGGTTGCGTGTGCATTTATATACTCAATATCTGATGCTTTTAGTTTAGCATCGTCAAGTGCTCTTTGCATTGCTGTAGCGGGACCTTCGACATTTGGAGTCGAAATATGTCCGCCGTTTGATGAAAATCCGTAACCTGAAACTTCGGCAATAATATTAGCTCCACGCGCAATTGCAGATTCGTAACTTTCAAGAATTAAAGTTGCACCTCCGCCACTCGGAATTAATCCGTCACGGCCGGCATCAAAAGGTCTTGAAGCTTTTTCAGGATCACTTTCTCTGTTAGAAAAAACGCCTAAACCATCAAAACTGCTCATTGCATATTTATTGATTTCCTGCGCTCCTCCGGTTATAATGATATCCTGAAAACCACTTTTTATTAAAAAATAAGCTAATCCAATAGAATGTGAACCGCTCGCACAGGCAGCACTTACGGTTAAATTAATACCGCGAAGTTTAAAAATCGTGGAAAGATTCATCGTAACGGTAGAATTCATCGATTTAAAAATGGCTCCAGAACCAATTAAGGCAGTATCTTTTTTCTCGCGCACGATATCTGTAGCGTCAATTATTGCTTTAGAAACGCTGTCGTTTCCGTACATAATGCCAACTTCGCGAGTGTCAAAAAAAGCATCGTCGATATTGGCATTTTTCAATGCTTCGATAGTGGCCATATAAGCATATTCGGTTTCTTCACCAATGCTCATACGCTGTCTTCGGGTCAATAGATTTTTTAAATCAGCTTTTGGAACCATTCCGGTTAAGGCTGACTGAAAACCAAATTCTTTTCGTTCTGAATCAAACTGAATACCCGATTTTCCGTTATACAATGATTCCTTTACTTCATCTAAAGAAGTTCCGATACAAGAATAAATTCCCATTCCAGTAATTACAACTCTCTTATTCATCGTCTTTCAAAGTAATTTTTTATCCTTAAAGTGTAATTTTTAAACAAAGGCACAATTTTTTTAATCTATTTATTATGCAAACATAGTATTTTAAGAATATATTCCTCCGTTTATATTAATAATCTCGCCGGTAATATAGCTCGATTTTTTTGAAATCAAAAAGCTTACCAAATCTGCAACTTCTTCGGCTTCGCCAAAACGATTTACCGGAATCAGCTTTAATAATTCTTTTTCGTCAAGTGCACTTGTCATATCTGTTCTAATAAAACCCGGTGCAACAGCGTTTACCGTTATATTACGTTTTGCAACTTCTTGTGCCAATGCTTTTGTTGCGGCAACAATTGCACCTTTTGCAGCCGAATAATTGGTTTGTCCGGCCGTTCCTTTTACACCCGAAACAGAAACCATGTTTACGATTCGGCCGTATTTATTGCGAAGCATTTTTTGAATAAAAAACTGCGTCACATTAAAAAATCCGTTTAAACTTGTGTTTACAACACCGTTCCAGTCTTCGGGAGTCATCCACATAAAAAGACCATCTTTTGTAATTCCGGCATTGTTTACAATGGCTTCCACAATAGCTTCAGGATTTGATTCCTGCCATTGCGTTAAAACAGTTTGTACTTGTTCAAAATTGGCAACATCAAAACCTAAAATTTCTCCGGTTGCGCCTAATTTTTGTATTTCCTGAAGTGTTTCTTCGGCAGCAGTTTTGTTTGAATGATAATTGATCAGAATATGATAATTAGATTCAACGGCTAATTTTTTACAAATAGCACTACCAATTCCTCTTGAACCGCCTGTTACTAATACACATTTCATTTATGTTGATTTTATTTTTTTTTCTTAGTTGCTGGTTTGCTGGCCGGTTTTGCTGTTGTTTTTGTTTCAGCTTTTGGACTTTCGGCAGCTACACTTGTTTCCTTTTTTTCTCTTTCTGCTGTTTGCGAAAACAATTCAGCATTTTCAAACCATTGATTTCCTAATACAGTTCCGTCTGGTCTTAGAAAACCCCATTTTCCTTCATTTTTTACTCTTGCAAGACCATCAATAAAACCTTTATCCTGCTGAACAAAAAGTGCAATAACGAATCCGTTTGAAGTGATTCCGTATTGTGTTGGAATTACCAATTTTCCGGCTTCATTAATAAATCCCCAGTTGCTTTCTTTTACAGGAGCTAAACCATTTGTACTAAAAACTTCTGCATCGCTGTACGTTGGTTCTATTACAAATGTTCCTTTTAAATTGATATAACCCCATTTTTTTCCAACTAAAACCGGAGCTAAATTTTTTGAGAATGCTTTTCCTTTATCATATATAGGCAGGATTACCCAATTTCCGTTTAAATCAATAAAACCAATCTTTCCGTTCTTTTTGGCATATGTTAAATCCTGAGTTTCAAAATCCCAGATTTTTTCAGCTCCATCAACAGGAGTGAATTTTCCTCCGCTTACAAGTCCGAAGGTTTTGTCTTTTCTTGCCCAGGTTGTGCCTTTAAAATAGTTTCCAATTTCTGCGTAAGCCGGTTCAACTAATTCTTTTCCGGAAGTATTTATAATTCCCCAGTTTTTATTTAGTTCTACTCTTGCATAGCCATTTTCAAAAGGTTTGATTTGGTCGTATTTTGGTTCTAAAACCACGGCAAGTTTTGAATTGATTAATCCAACTTTGTTTCCTTGTCTTATAAAAGCAACGCCGTTATTAAAATCGAATATTTTTTCGGTAGCAGGTGCTTTTAAAATTTCGCCTTTTGTATTAATATAAACCCAGTCCTTATCTTTTTGTACAACTGCAATTCCGCTGTTAAAATCTTTAGCATTATTAAAAGACGCCGGAATTACCCAGCTTCCTTTGGTATCAATAAAACCCCATTTTCCGTTGTCTTCGACAGCGGCTAAACCTTCAGAAAAACTTTTGGCAGATTTATATTGAGGTTCAATTTTAAAGGATCCGTCTTTGGAAATATATCCAATTTTTGAATTCTTTTTAACTAATGCCAGTTCTTGACTATTAACAAATTGAATAAAACTTAGCAACAAAAAAATAAGTGTTTTTTTCATGATTTTAAGATTCAATATTAATAATATAAAAATGCTTTTTTATTCCTGAAAGAGTTCAGCATTTTGAAACCATTCGATTAAAATATCTCCATTTGGTTTCAAAAATCCCCATTTACCGTTGCGTTTTACTCTTGCTAATCCGCCAATAAATCCTTTTTCTTCACGCATATAGCTTCCAAATGCTGCTGAAATTTCATAATCTGCCGGAATAACTACTTTTCCGCTTTCATTAATAAATCCCCAGCCGTATCCTTTGTTTACAGCAGCAAGTCCGTTTTCGCTAAAAGGTTCTGCATCATTGTACATTGGCTGTACCACACATATTCCTTCTAAATTGGTATAACCCCATTTTTCCCGAATGCGAACAGGTGCTAGATTATTAGAGAATGGTTTTGTTTTGTCAAATAGAGGTTTAAGAACCCATTGTCCTTCAAAATTTACAAATCTCCATTTTGCGTCTTTTTTCGCAGCAATTAAATCTTGCGTTCCAAAAGCGCCAAATTCACATACATCGTCTATTTTAATAAACTGTCCGTTATGAACCAGTCCATAATCTTTTCCTTTTTTAGCCCAGGTTGTGTTGTTGTAGTAATCTCCAACTTCGTCATAAATGGCTTCAACAACTTCTTTTCCAGATGGGTCAACAATTCCCCATTTATCATTTACGGCAGCTTTTGCATAACCATTATAAAAAGCTCTGATCACATCATATTTTGGAGCCAGAACAATTTCAAATTTATTATTGATGATCCCAACTTTATCTGCTTGTCTAAAAAATGCTGCTCCGTAATGAAAATCAAATAATTTATCAGATTCCGGATTACCTTTTAATATTTCGCCTTGTTTGTTGATGTAATACCAAACGGCTTTTTTTTCAATAGCAGCGATTCCGCTGTTGAAATCTCTTGCATTATCAAATGTTGGAGGAATTAAAAAAGTTCCCTTTCTGTCCACATATCCCCATTTTCCATTTTGTTTAACAGCTGCTAATCCATCAGAAAAATCTCTTGCACTGTCAAATTTTGGTTCAACGGCAAAAGTTCCTTCTTTTGTAATAAGACCAAATTTACCTTCTTTTTTAACTAAAGCAAGTTCTTGAGCATTAACTAATTGAAAAGCTATTAGAAATAAAAAAAATATTTTTTTCATGTTTTTTAAAATATGATTCCTGTCCAATTAATTGTTAATCAAATAATCTTTTACATTTTGAACAAATGGATACATTACCTGATCTTCCTTAAATGTTGGAATTATATTTCTAACATCATCGTACCATTTTTTGGTAACCGATGAAATTTTATCTTTTTGTCCTAAATAATCAATTGCCTGAACGATAGTAATCATTTCGATTGCCAATACTTCAAAAGCATTTTCGATAACTTTTGATGTAATTACCGCAGCGTTTGTTCCCATACTTACAATGTCCTGATTGTCATTGTTGTTTGGAATACTGTGAACGTACATTGGGTTGGATAGCATTTGACTTTCGGCAGTTGTTGAGGTTGCTGTAAACTGAACGCCCTGCATTCCGAAATTAAATCCTAATGTTCCTAAGTTCACAAACGGAGGCAGTAATTCGTTGATTTTTGAATTCAATAAATAATTCAGCTGACGTTCTGCAAGCATCGTTAATTTTGTAATAACGATTTTCAGTTTATCCATTTCCAGCGAAATATAATCTCCGTGGAAATTTCCTCCGTGATAAACGTGCTGATTTTTTACGTCGATAATTGGATTGTCGTTTGCCGAGTTAAATTCGTCTTCCAGAATAGAGGCTACATTATTGATCGTTTCTAAAACAGGTCCTAAAATTTGAGGAACACATCTTAATGAATAATATTCCTGAACTTTTTCTTTGAAGATTTCTTCGGTGTTTTCACCAGAATATAAATGGTCTTCTCTTTTACGGATTAATGTACTGTCTGAAAGATTCTGACGCATTTTAGCCGCAATTTCCTGCTGTCCTTTATGACGTTTTGTTTGGTTTAATTCTGCAGAAAAATGATCATCATATGCCTGAACCAATTCGTTTATGGCGCAAGAAGATTTTAATGACCAGTCTAATAATTTTTTAGCGTGATATACATTTACAACACCAATTCCTGTCATTACAGAAGTTCCGTTGATTAATGCCAGACCTTCTCTAATTTCTACCTGAATTGGTTTTAAACCTTCAATTTCAAAAACTTCAGGAGTTGGTCTTCTTTCGCCTTTATAAAAAACTTCACCTTCGCCTATTAAAACTAAAGCTAAATGTGATAACTGCACTAAGTCACCGCTGGCACCAACGCCGCCGTGTTCAAATATTAAAGGTGTAATATCTCTATTAATAAGTTCAGACATTAAATGAATTACTGACGGATGTACACCAGAATTTCCTAATGAAAGTGTATTTAATCGAGCCAATATTGCTGCTTTTGCACAAGCTGCATTTAATGGTTTTCCTGTTCCTGAAGAGTGGCTGCGGATTAAATTATATTGAAGCTGAATTTGATCAGACTCTTTAATTCTATATTGCGCCATTGGACCAAAGCCTGTGTTTACGCCGTAAATTACTTTATTTCCAGAGAATTCTTTTAAGAAATTGAAGCTTTCGTTTACTCGGTTTAGAACTACATCGCTAATTGTAACTTTTTGATTTCCAAAGATTATGGCTTCAAACTCTGCTAAACTTAAATATTCATTAATTGTATTCATTAAATCGTTTTTGGTTGTGCTAATTTAATTTTATTTATCAAAATAAATGTAGTTATTTTGATGATGGCAAATGTAGGTTAATAATTGATAATATTTTTATTATGACAAAGGAGTTTGTAGATGTTTTAGTAATAGGCGCCGGACCATCTGGATGCGTATCGGCATCGTATCTTCATAAAAACAATGTTAAGGTGAAAGTTGTTGAGAAACAAAAGTTTCCAAGACTTGTTGTGGGCGAAAGCTTAATTCCCAGAGTAATGGATCATTTTGCTGAGGCAGAACTGTTTGATGCTCTTAATTCAATGAACTTTGAAAAGAAACTTGGGGCCCGTTTTATTAGAGGCGAAGAGATCTGTGTTTTTGATTTCAGCAAGAAATTTGGAGAAGGCTGGGATTGGACATGGCAGATTCCGAGAGCTGATTTTGACAACACAATGGCGCAGGAAGTGGTTCGTAAAGGTGTTGACCTTGAATTTGAAACGGAAGTTTTAGAAGTTTCTTTTGAAGGAAAAAATTCAAAAACAATTGTAAAAGATAAGGACGGGAATTTAAAAGAGATTCATGCTAAATTTATCGTCGATTCCAGCGGATACGGCCGTGTTTTACCAAGACTTTTAGATTTAGATACGCCGTCGAAATTAGACCCGCATTCTTCGATTTTTACACACGTAAAAGATATTAACAGACCAGAAGGTGAGGAAGGAACGCAGATTTCATTTGATATTTTAGAAACTGAAGTTTGGCTTTGGGTGATTCCGTTTTCTAACGGAAACACGAGTTTAGGTGTTGTTGGGCCAACAGATTTTATTAATTCGCTTTCTGAAAATAAAGATAATGCGGAGGCTTTGAAAAACGCTATTCAGCTATCAGATTATTATATTAAAAGATTTAAAGGCACAGAATTTTTATTTGAACCTGTAAAGCTGGAAAATTATTCGAGAGCCGTAAAAAGAATGTACGGAGATGGTTTTGCTTTAACAGGAAACAGTTCTGAGTTTCTTGATCCGGTTTTTTCGTCTGGAGTTGCTTTTGCGACAGAATCTGGAATGTTAGCGGCAAAATTATATTTAAAAGAATCGCAGGGAATTCCTGTGGACTGGGAAGTGGAGTTTACACAATATATGAAACGTGGAATTTCAGTATTTACAACATATGTGAAGGAATGGTATACCGGAAACCTTCAGACTTTATTTTTCCATCAGCCGGAAAATCCCGAAGTAAAGGAAAAAATTTGTGCTGTTTTAGCAGGTTATGTTTGGAACGAAGAGAATTCGTTTGTCAAGAAACATGATCACGTAATAGCCAATATGGCGTATTTACTAAATATGCAAAAAGAACAAAGCCCTGAATAATCAGGGCTTTGTTCTGTCAGATATTAATTTTGGGTCGTGATTTCTTCTATTATATTTTTTATTCTTTTACTGCTTTCTGCCAATTCAATAGAATACGTAGCGATTAAATCAAGTGCAAATCTCTCTGAAGTTAAAACCTTATCTAGTGAATCTAAATTAATAATTCCATTTTTTGGAGATAAAAATTCTCTAATGCTTATAAAATAATCAATGACTCGACTATAGACTATGTCATAAGAATTTCGTAATGTTTTCATTTGAGGGTAAATTGGTTGAAATTTCATTGCATCAAAAGAACTTATTCTTTGTATTTTATCGATATTACTAATCCAAAAACTTTCATTGATTATGTATCTTGTTCTATCTAAATCTGACAAAGATTTTAGCGTTGTAATTGTTTTGTCAATTGTCATACTTATCGAGTTTGCGACTAAAGTGAACTTTTGAATTTCTAGAGAATCTTTTAGAAGTTCTTTAGATACAATTTCTGAAAAAGCATTTTTTGCTAAATCTCTAGGGCTAATTTTTACATTAGTTTCAATATTTTGGTATGGAAAAAGAGTTGAAAGTATTTTGATCCTTTTATTTCTTAAGCAAGTTGTATCCGCGATTAAACTAGCATATTTTAAAATAATTTCGGTATTTTTTAAAAGTTCTATTAGAACTTGATGATTGGAACTTAACTCTTGTTTATAGCCGACCAATAATCTGTTCTGTTGACTTTCTGGTAAATCAGATGATTGTTGCGCTATTTTAAGCATTTCGCGGATAGTTTCTGAGTTTTTGGCAATAAGAGCATTTTTCTCTTCTGTAGTACCATTAAATGACTTTAATTGTGAACATAACGAATATTGAAGAATGTCAAGTTCTTTTAATCTTTCACTTACTTCTACAAAATCTTTTTTTAAAGTAATTGAGCCAACATTTAGATTACTAATTTTTTCTTTACTTTCAATTTTTTTTGTAAGTCCTTTAATGTCTAAACTTCTGCTTTCATAAGAAAAAAAATTGTCACACTTGGAAGATGAGCAACTAGCTAATACTTGTATTAAGATTAATGTAATTAAATAACAATTATTTATTTTTAATGGTGTCATTGAGGGCTGGATTTTGAGCTATTTTTAACATTTCTTCTAAAACCTTAGTGTAATTTACAATAGCATTATCTCGTATAGAACCTTTGCTCAATCCATTAATTTGATTACACATAGCATATTGTAATAAATCCAATTCTTGCAATTTGTTATTTGCTACAACGTATTTAGGATCAATTGAAACTTCAGCGATACCTACATCTCCTAGATCTACTCCTTGACTTTTAAGTTTTAAGGTTATACCTTTTAAATCAATTTTTTTAGCACTATAAGTGTAAAATTTTGAGCATTTAACAGAACTACAACCAGATACTAAAAGAAATATAATCACTACAATTAAGTTCTTTTCTGATTTGAACTTTTCTTGAATTTTTAAAGGGAGTTTTTTTTCTTTTCTAAACATAAGATATTTATTTAGGTTACACATGATTTGCAAGTTTTATGTTGAGAATAAATATAATTTTGTAACTAAAAGATTTTCAGCTAAATATAGTGTAAAAATGCAATATAAGTTTCACGTATTTCTACCTGATTTACAGAATCTATTCATGTGATTATTTCATTATATTTAGAAAAATCACCTAAATATAATAATGAATTTATGTTTCAATAAAAAAGGGATCCCATACAGGATCCCTTTTCACTTCAAAATTACTTATTAAAAAATTACCAGAATTTAACGTACAATGCTACGATAATCAGTAATGTAATTACAATTAAAACTGTTGTTTGTGGTTTTACTTTAAACATTTCAGAGTCTATTTCAAACGCTTTTGGATTTACTTTTGGTCCAGCAAAACTGATTCCAATCATAGCTAACATCGTAAAGAAGAATGATAATCCCATACAGATGTGGAAAGGAATTTCGAAAGCTCCTTTTCCGTTAGGATAAGCAGTATACAGTAATGTCTCGTTTCCAAATAATGCCGGAGCATATTCGTTGAATAAAACAGATAAAACAAATCCTAAAATTACACCAACGATAGCTGCAGTTCCAGTAGTTCTTTTCCAGAACATACCAAGGAAGAACATTGCGAAAACTCCAGGGCTGATAAATCCGGTATATTTTTGAATGTATGTAAATCCACCAACTCCGCCAATTCCTAAAAGGTCATTCCAAGTAAATAAAACAGCTAAAAGCATGGCAGCAAAAACGGCAATTCTACCAATATTTACCTGTTGTTTTTCACCTGCATTTTTTTGAATGTATTTTTTATGGACGTCTAACGTATAGATTGTTGAGATACTGTTTACTTTTCCTGCTAATGACGCTACAATTGCAGCAGTCAGAGCAGCAACAGAAAGTCCTTTTAAACCAGTTGGTAAGAAAGTCAATACAGCAGAATAAGCTCCATCTTTTCCTCCAACTAATTGAGGTAAATGTCCGTTTTGGTATAAAACATAAGCAGCAATACCAGGAAGCATTACGATTAATGGCATTAATAATTTTAGCATACCAGCAAATAAAATTCCTGTACGAGCAGTTTGTAAATCTGCACCAAGAGCTCTTTGTGTAATGTATTGATTACATCCCCAGTAGTTTAAGTTGATAATCCAGATACCAGCAAGGTAAGACATCAAACCTGGGAAAGTCAAATATTTATCAATTTCAAGTTGAGATGAAGTCGCAGTTGGTTTTGGAATAATCATTTTAAAATGTTCCGGAGCTTCTCTCATTAAAACTTTAAAACCTTCGATTGCATTTTCGCCAACTCCAAAATATTGTCCAACTGTTGTTAAAGCAATATAAGAAGTTACTAATCCACCAATGATTAATACAGCAACCTGAATAACATCTGTATAAGCCACAACCTTCATTCCTCCAAGAGAAATAAATAAGGCAAACACAGCCAGGCCGATCATAATAATGTGAAGATATTCTCCTCCCGCAAGACCGTTAATAGCAACTGCCCCTAAATATAGAATAGAAGTTAAGTTTACAAATACATATAAAAACAACCAGAAAACAGCCATAATCAACGCAGTCGATTCGTTATAACGTGTTTTTAAGAATTGAGGCATAGTATATATCTTATTTTTAAGATACACCGGAATGAACCAAACGGCTACAATAATCAAGGCAACAGCAGCAAGCCATTCATAAGCAGCAACAGCGATTCCTAAAAAGAAACCTTCACCACTCATCCCGATGAATTGTTCTGCAGAAATGTTTGATGCTATTAATGATGCTCCAATTGCCCACCAGGTTAAATTTCCTTCGGCAAGAAAATAAGCTTTGGCATCGTGCTCGTCTTGTTTACGTTTGCGATAAACAGTGTAACCGTAGACAGATACTACGATGAAATAGATAATAAAAACCGCATAATCTGCGAGAGTGAGGTTCTGGTTCATTGTTAATAGTATTTTAGATAATTAGTATAGGTAATTGTTTAAGTTAAAAACTGAAATTAATATTTATGTGGTTTAATGTGTTTAAAAATGAAATATGTGTTTTTATTCTGTTGTTTTTTTATTAAAACAAGAACGAAAGCCAAATTTAAAATAAAAACTTAAAAAACAATCATTTTAAATGTGTTATTTACATTTATAAGTAAATAATTCTGTTAAATTTTCAAATGACAGACTATTACGTAAAAATTTAGTCAATTTTTACTGCATTTTTATAATGCACATCAGCTTGTTGTCTTAAAATTTCGGCACTTTTCTCCGGAGTAATATCTCTTTGAGATTCTCCCATCATTTCGTAACCCACCATGAATTTTTTTACAGTTGCAGAACGAAGCAACGGCGGATAAAAATGCATGTGGAAATGCCATTCCGGATGGTCAAAACCATCTGTTGGTGCTTGGTGAATTCCAGACGAATACGGAAAAGAAGTATTGAATAAATTATCGTACTTAATTGTTAACTGCTTTAAAATTTTGGCGTAAGCCGAAACTTCTTCAGCCGTAAAATCAGTTATTTTGCTGATGGCTCTTTTGCTTACAATCATTGTTTCGTAAGGCCAGATTGCCCAAAACGGAACTAATGCCACAAAATGTTCGTTTTCGATAACGATACGGCTTCCTACTTTTAATTCGGCCTGAACGTAATCTTCTAATAAAGTTCTTTGGTTTTTATCAAAATAGGATTTTAAACTGTTATGCGTTTTTTCAACCTGAGTTGGCAATGAAGACTGCGCCCAGATTTGTCCGTGCGGGTGCGGATTACTGCAGCCCATAACACTTCCTTTATTTTCAAAAATCTGAACGTGGTTAATGTATTTTATATTTCCTAAATCAGTGTATTCTTTCTGCCAGGTTTTTACAATATTTTCAATGTCTGAAACTTCCATTTCAGGAAGCGTAAGATCGTGTCTTGGAGAAAAACAAACCACTCTCGAAATTCCCTGTTCTGGTTTTGCCTTAAAAAATGTGTGCTTAATATCTTCTTCAAAAATAATTTCATCCTGTTTTAAAGCAGCAAAATCATTGTCGAAAACAAAGCTGTTTTTGTATGCCGGATTACTTACTCCGTTTGCACGAACATTTCCCGGACATAAATAGCACTCGGGATCGTGTTTAGGAAGTGATTCTGTCGAAATGGTTTCATTTTGTCCCTGCCACGGACGTTTTGCACGATGAGGTGAAACCAAAACCCATTCATTAATTAAGGGATTAAAACGTCTGTGGGGATCTTCGTTAATGTCAAAATTTTTCATTGTGTTGTGTCGGTATTAAAGTAATGTTGTTCCGTTTGAGATTTTTACATCATAAAATTTTAATTCAATCCCAAATGTATCTAAATAAAGATTTGAAAACTTACTTTTTACCTGATTTTCATGTCCTTTTTTTATTAAATTTATAGTACAGCCTCCAAAACCGCCTCCCATAACGCGAGAACCAATAATGGCGTCATCTGCTTTTGCAGTGTCTACAAGCATGTCTAACTCGGCACAGCTTACTTCATATTCCTTCGATAAACCATAATGCGTTTCAAAAAGCAATTGTCCTAAAAGTTCAATATCTCCATTGTCCAGCGCTTCGCAGGCTTTTATAACCCGGTTGATTTCTTTTACAACGAAATGAACCCTTTTAAAAACCGTTTCGCTCATTTTATCCTGAATACTTAAAAGCTGTTCTTCAGAACAATCCCTGAAACTTTTTACTTCAGGAAAATTACTTTTAATAATAGCCAAACCTTGTTCACACTCAATTCTGCGAGTGTTATACTCCGATGTAAAAAGAGAATGTTTTACATTACTATCCATTAAAATCAATGAATAATCTTTAAAATCGGCATTGTGATATTCAAAATCAAGCGTGTTGCAATCTAGTTTTATAACTTTGTTTTCAAGACCGTGAACGCTCGAAAACTGATCCATAATTCCGCAGTTAATTCCAACCCAGTGTTCTGCTTTTTGTCCTAATAATGCTATATCAACTTTTTCGATTTTTAAATCGAAAAGCTGTTTGATTCCAAATAAAGTTCCGCACTCTAAAGCTGCAGAAGAAGACAATCCGGAACCAACCGGAATATTACTGCTAAAAACACAATTGAAACCATCAAACGAATATCCGTTATCCTGCAATTGTTTTATAACACCGCGAATATAATTTGTCCAGACAACATCGCTCAGTTTTACTTCTTGAGTTAAATCAATTTCAAATTCTTCATTTAAGTCAATTGCGATTACTTTTGATTTTTTTGAATTGTTTTTTTCAAATGCAAAACAAATCACTTTATCAATTGCAGCCGGTAAAACAAAACCGTCATTGTAATCAATATGTTCTCCAATAATATTAATTCTTCCCGGAGAAAGCACCACTTTTTCTGGCTTAGAGCCAAATGATTTCTCAAAAAAAGCAGTAGTATTTTGTATTAAAATATCATTCATTATATTGTAATAGGTAGTTAGTTTATATTTTCAAATTTGTAAACCGTTTTCTGAATATACTCTTCGCCTTTTTTCAAAACCGAATTCGGAAAATGTGCGTGGTTTGGAGCATCTGGAAAATTTTGAGTTTCAAAACAAATTCCGCTTGTTTTATGGTAAACTACATCATTTTTTCCTTTTAAAATATCAAAACAGTTTCCGCCTACATATATATGTACACTTGGCTGATCTGTATAAACGCTCATTTTTAAATTATTTTTTGAGCTCGATAAAATTGCCGCAACGTTGTTTGTCGGTTCGATCACAAAAGAATTATCTATTGAAGCGGGGCAATTTTTAGCTGTTCTAAAATCAAATTCATGATTTGTAAGATCAATAAATTTTCCGGTTGGAATATTCTCGTGATTTGTTTCTACTATTTTTTCAGCATCAATAAAAATGGTCTGATCTAAAACACTTCCATCATGTCCGTCCAGATTAAAATAACTGTGATGCGTTAAATTTATAATAGTATCTTCAGTTGAAACCGCTTTATAATCTAATTTCAGTTCATTTTCTTCTGTCAAAGTATACGTTAAATCAACATGTAATTCTCCAGGATAATTTTCATCTAAATCTTTACTTATAAGACTAAAAGTTATCGAAGGATTTTCGCCCAAAGTTTGATTGGTAACATTCCATACTTTTCTTCCAAAACCATTATTTCCGCCATGCAGCGAATTTCCATTATTGTTTTTGGCCAATTCATAGGTTTTTCCATTTAATGAAAAAGTTCCTTTATTGATTCTTCCCGCATAACGTCCAACCGTTGTTCCAAAATAAGGAGCACTTGGCAGCAAATAAGACTCTAAATAAGAAGAAACAGAATCAAAACCCAAAACCACATCAACAAGATTTCCGTTTGAAACCGGAACTTGTAAAGACGTTACAGTCGCTCCATAATTTGTAATCTCGACTTTCATACCATTTTTATTCGATAATTCTAAAGAAAGAATTTCGTTGTTATCTGGAGTGAAACCAAAGGATTTAGAATTATAAGTTTCCTTTAAATGCGATTTATGTTTTATTTCCATGTAAATTTTGCCAAAAGTGAAATTCAAAAATAGAAACATTTCTTTACTTTTACATACCAGTACCTACCAGTTTTTGTATATTGCACAAAATTTCTCTTTTCCTATGAATATAATTTCGATTCAAAATAACATTGGTCTGCCAAAATATAAGCAGATAATTCTTTCAATAGAAAAAGCAATTGAAGAAGAAAAATTAGTAAAAGGCGACAGGCTTCCGTCAGTAAATAAAGTCTGTCTGGCGTTTTCATTATCGCGCGATACCGTTTTGCTGGGCTATGAAGAACTCAAAAAAAGAGGGATTATTTATGCCATTCCCGGAAAAGGATATTACGTTAAAAGCGTTGAAATCACTATAAAACAAAAGATTTTTTTGCTTTTTGATGAGCTGAATATTTTTAAGGAAGATATTTATAACTCGTTTTTAAACAACATTGGAAAAAATGTTCAGGTCGATATTTTCTTCCACCATTTCAACAGTCAGGTTTTTCAAAAGCTCATAAACGACAGTAATGGTAATTATACCAAATACATTTTGATGCCCACAAATTTAAAAGATATCGTTGCTTCGATAAAAACCCTACCAGTAGGTGATGTAATTATACTGGATCAAACAAATTCAGATTTAAAAATATATCCGGCAATTTATCAAAACCACCAAAAGGATATTTTTGAAGGACTGAAAAGAGGAAAAGAGCGCTTGCGTAAATACAAAAAACTGATTTTAATTTTTCCTGGTTTTCGCGAACCGCTGGGAATGAAATTAGGTTTTGAAGATTTTTGTGCCGAATATAATTTTGAATCTGAAGTTATCGCTGAATTTACCAACAGAGAAATTACAGAAGGGGATTTATATATCATTCCGAATGATCGTGATTTAGTTCGCGTAATCGAAAACGCCAGAGATAAAAATTTAAAACTCGGAAGCGATTTTGGAATTATATCTTATAATGAAACACCGCTGAAAAAAATCGCCGCGAACGGAATCACCACTATTTCCACACATTTTGAAGCCATGGGAAAAATCCTCGCCGAAATGGTTCTAAAAGGAAAGAAAGAACAAATTGAAAACAAATCATCGTTAATTATGAGAAATTCTTTGTAAGGACTCAACAAAGAATTTTAGCAAAAAGATTGTTTATATCACAGTAAAACAGCTTTTTGTTTGAAAAATCTAATAGTAAATTAATAAAAAACAATTTCTTGTTTTTGAAGATATATTTTGCTTACATTTGCAAATGTAAATTTTACACTTATTAATTTGTTTTAGCGGTTAGTGTTCATAATGACCGTTTAAAACAGGGTTAAAAAGATAATAAATAATTTTGTTTATTTTTTTAATAGTAGTTTTATTGAAGAAAAAACCCTGAAAATTGTGGATTTCAGGGTTTTGTTTTTTATAGATATTGCCACAGATTAAAAAGATTCACACAGATTTTAAAAATCATTTTAATCTGTGGCTAAACTTAAAACGTATAATCTGCGGTATCTGCAAAATCTGCGTGAAAAACTTTATTCGGTTTCCCAGAAAAAAAATTAAGATTAGTCCAAATCCGTAAAATCCGTGGGCAAAACTTTTCTTATAAATTCAATACAAAATCATTAAGTAATTTCTCTTCATACTTCTCTTTGTTAAAAGTATAGAGATAAGATCCTTTTCTGGACGACTGCATGTCTTTTTCATCCAGTTTATTCAGAATTTCAAGAGAATTTATTTTACTGATAAAATTTCTCTTATCTAATTCTTTGCTTAAAATCGCTTCATACAATTCTAAAAGCTGACGCATTGTGAATTTTTCCGGCAGCAATTCAAATCCAATTGGTTTTATCGAGGTTTTATAACGAAGCCTTTTTATCGCATTTTGAACCATGTCGTTATGGTCAAAAATTAAATGCGGTGCTTCATTAATAGGAAACCATTCAGCGTGATAATTTTTAATTAATTCTTCATTGTGGTTTTCGATATTAATCAAAGCAAAATACGAAACCGAAATTGTTCTTTCGACAGGGTCACGATCAATCTCACTGTAAGCATATAACTGCTCCATATAAATATCGTTAAGACCTGTATATGTATTTAAAATTCGGATAGCCGCATCGTCTAAAACTTCATCACGTTTTAAAAACCCCCCAATTAGAGACCATTTTCCCTTTTCAGGTTCAAAGTCCCTTTGAATTAAAAGTATTTTTAAACCGTCACTGTCGAATCCAAAAATAATACAATCTACCGCTAGTAAAACCTTATCGGCAGAGCTATAACTGTTTAGCATATTCAATATTTTATTGGTAAAGATATAAACTTCCTCAATTGTTTCATAATTTATTAATGTAGATTTCACACTTACAATAATAACACTTCAAAAATAGAGTTAAAAAAATCACTTTTTGGACAAAAATAACATTCATTTTTCTTTTTTAAGATTTTTTTAATTCAAAAACAGGATAATACAGGACAGTTTTTTGAAAAAAAGTTAAAAACGGCAATTATTTAAATAGGTTTTTATTTACAAAAATAGCAATTAAATTGTGTTTAAATAATTAAAAAACAACTCATTTATATCTTTTTTTAATAAGGCGGTTTTTTGATTAAAAAGTGGCTTTTTGATTAAAAGTGTACTTTTTACACAATTAACGCATCAAAAAAGTTTCTTTTTTTGAAATAAATAGCAATTTTTTAAATGTTACAAATACACTTAAATTACGATATATGTTTTTTTTAAGATGTTTTTTTGTCATATTAATTTGTTTTTGCGCATTTTTTTTATTTAAATTTACAAATGTAAGATTAACACTTATTAACTAACCACAAAACCAACCTTAAACAAACCAGTATGATAACAAACCAACAATTAATTTTTTACTGCAATTTTTTATTGCCAAAAAAAGACTGGATTTTAGCAATTTGCATGCTAATTTTTTCTGTTAATCAAATGTCGGCTCAAGGCAAAACGATTAGCGGAGTTGTTACTTCGGCACAAGACAATCTACCTTTGCC
This sequence comes from Flavobacterium panici, assembly GCF_903819335.1. GTDB lineage: Bacteria > Bacteroidota > Bacteroidia > Flavobacteriales > Flavobacteriaceae > Flavobacterium > Flavobacterium panici. The sequence goes on from NZ_CAIJDE010000034.1 coordinate 115,172, forward strand.
GGGAGTAAACATCATGATAAAAGGAACCAAAACAGTTGTTACAACTGGATTTGACGGAGAGTATACGATTAAAGCATCTTCTACAGATGTTTTAGTTTATTCATTTATAGGATTTCAAATTCGTGAAATCCCGGTAGCAAATCAATTAAAAATAGACGTAGCCTTAAGCGAAGACACAAACAAATTAAATGAAGTTGTGGTTATTGGTTACGGAACACAAAAGAAATCAGACTTAACAGGTTCTGTAAGTGTTGTAAACTTAGAGTCGGCAAAAAAAACAGTTACTTATGATGCGGCAAAAATGCTGCAAGGACAAGTTCCGGGCGTAACCGTACAATCATCAGGAGAGCCGGGAGGTTTTGTCAATATCAAAATTAGAGGGATAACTTCCTTTACCAATAATAATCCGCTTTTTGTAATTGACGGAATTATGGTAGATGCTCCGTATGATTTTGCTCCGGGAGAAATAGAATCTATGCAGGTTTTAAAAGATGCCTCTTCGGCAGCAATTTATGGTGTTCGTGGTGCAAATGGAGTCGTAATTATTACCACAAAAAAAGGGAAAGCAGGCCGAATGGACGTGAAATTCAAATCGATCGTAGGACTTCAGAAAGTAGCTAAAAAATGGGATGTTACAGATCGTGAAGGTTACCAAAAAATTACCAGTGAAGCCGAAAGAAACAGAGATATTAGAGCGGGTGTTCCGGTAAGTATTGCACCGGGAAATGATCCAAACAGTCCTTCTTATATCACAAATGTAAACACAGACTGGCAAAAAGAAGCTTTACAAACGGGAGTTGTACAAAATCAAGCGCTTACACTTAACGGAGGTGCAGAAAACATTGCCTATAGTTTTAATGTCGATTATTTTAAAAACACGAGTTATATTAAAACGCCTCAGGATTATGAAAGATTGTCCACAAATTTGAATTTAAATGGTAAAAAAGGAAAATTCAAATACGGTGTAAAAATAGGCTACACCCAATCTGATAAAGAAATTTTTAATGAATACAATGCAGGACAAACGGTTATCAGCGATATCCTGGGAGCAGTTCCAACAATGCCGGTTTACGATTCTAACCGATTGGGCGGCTACGGCGGAACAGATAATTTAACGCAAAGAGCGATTTCGATGAATCCAATTGGATATAATAATTTAATTGAAAATAATGGAAAAAGAAACCGTTTCCTTGGTGATGTATGGGGAGAAATTGAAATCGTAAAAGGATTAAAATATAAACTAGATGTAAGTTACGACAGAACCGACTGGCAAAACAGAAAATTTATTCCGCCAAGTGATTTAGGATGGTATTATATCACCACAAATGATGAAGCTTCTTTAGACATATCTAACGGAAATGAATTAAGAACGTTCCTGAATAATTTATTAACGTATGAAGTTACGCTTGGTAAACACAAAATAGACGCTCTTGCCGGATGGATTCAGGAAAGAAGAGAAAATTACAACCACTGGTCAAGAGGCGTAGGTTTTAAACCGGGCGAAATCAGCATGATGCAGTACGCAGATTCCAGAGACGCAGGTGAATATAAATTTACCATAACCGGAATATCTTATATCAGCAGATTAAATTATTCTTATGATGACAGATATTTGCTTCAGGCCAATTTTAGACAAGATAAAACCTCTCTTTTTAGTGAGATCAATAATTCGGCAAATTTTTATTCTTTTTCAGGAGGATGGAAAATCAGCAACGAAAAATTCATAACCTTACCAAAATGGATCAGCAATATTAAACTTCGCGGTGGTTACGGTACATTAGGTAATAACACGATTCCGCAATACTTTTTTGCTTCAACAGTAAACAGTTTCGCCGGATATGATTTTAACAACGAACTGGCACCGGGTACAACCGTAGTAAGTTCACTTGACCCAAATGTAAAATGGGAGAAAACAAGCAGCAATAACATTGCTTTAGAACTTGGGTTTTTTAATAACGATTTACAGTTTACAGCAGAGTATTTTTCTAAAAAAGTTACAGATATCTTAGTTACTGTACCTCTGCCGTTTTCTACAGGAGCTTTTCCGGCGAGTATTTTTACGAATGCAGGAGACATGAAAAATCATGGTTTAGAATTTACAGCATCATACAGTAATCATCATCATAAATTTAAATATGATATTTCGGCCAATTTTGGAACGCTGAAAAATGAAGTTACTAAAATTGGAGTGAACTCAAATCCACTTTATGGAGCAGTTTCAAAAACAGAAGTAGGAAGATCTGTGGGTGAACTTTTTGCATGGGAAGCAATTGGAATTTTCCAAAATGCAGCTGAGGTTGCGGCTTCTCCAACACAAACGGGTGCGGCTCCCGGAGATATTAAATTTAAAGATGTAAACGGCGACGGCGCCATTACAGATGCCGATAGAACTTTTCAAGGTGTAACAATTCCTAAATATGGTTTCGGAGTGAATTTTAGCGCTTCTTATGCCAATTTTGATTTCTCAATGTTCTGGCAGGGCAGCGGCGGAAATAAAATTTTCAATGCCATGTACCGTAATTTGATGATTGGGCAATATACTAACCATCACACAGATGAATTAAATTATTGGACGCCAACCAATACAAATACGAATGTTCCGGCTCCGGTTATTGGTGATCCTAACGGAAATTCAAGAGACTCCAATAGATTTATTGAAAGCGGTGATTATGTAAGACTGCAAACAATGGAATTAGGATATAACATTCCGTTAAAAGATAAATTTATTCAAAGTGCTAAGGTTTACATCAATGGGCAGAACTTATTAACGATCACAAAATATAAGGGTTACGATCCTGATTTTAATAGTGATGGACTACTTTCAAGAGGATATGATGCAGGATCTTTTCCAAATCCAAGAACTATTTCTTTGGGTGTTGAAGTAAATTTTTAAACGAGCCTAACCAACTAAAAACGTATTAAAATGAAATATAAAATATTTAACTATATAGCGGTTTTCTTTTCACTGGCTGTTGTAACAACAAGCTGTGTTGACGATGAAGATTTGACCCAACTCGACCCAAATAATGATGCAGTAGATTCTTTTTGGAAAACAGATCAGGATGCATTGGAAGGAATTAATGCCGTATACGGAAGTTTATTAACAGATGGAACGTACATGAGAAGTACGCCATTATTATTAGATGCCAAAGCAGATGATTCTCGCACAAACAGTCCTTGGCCGTCTATGTATAATGTTGGACATTTTAATTCCAATGTAGCCGATGCAGCGATTTACGGATGGGCTTTTGAAACTTATTATCAAGGTATTTATCGTGCCAATCAGGTTTTAACCAATGTTCCTGATATTCAATTTGAAAATGAAGCACTCAAAAACAGAATTTTAGGACAGGCCTATTTTTTAAGAGGATTGTATTTGTTTCACGCCGTAAATATGTTTAAAAATGTACCAATTCCGTTAGATGTTGAGGTATATCATCCGCAGAAATCAAACGAAGAAGGCTGGGCTCAGGTTATTGCCGATTTTAAAACAGCGGCCGAATTGCTGCCTAATTCTTACGTTGGAGTTACAGGTCCGGATGCAGGTCAAAAAGGACGCGCTACAAAAGGGGCAGCTTTAGGATATTTAGGAAAAGCCTATTTGTTTACTAAAGATTTTACAAATGCCAGAACTACTTTTAAACAAGTTATTGATTTAGGAGTGTATTCTTTAGTTTCAAACTATCGAGATAATTTTACAACAGCAAACGAAAACAATTCAGAATCCCTGTTTGAAGTACAATTTAGCAGAGATGCCGGCGGTGTTGATTTAGGTTGGGGCGGTGCACCTGCATCTGGCTGGGGGAAAACATCTGCACGTGCCATTACTTATGCACCAAGAGCTTTTGGATGGACAGATGTGCAGCCAACATGGGCATTATTTAACGAATTTCAGGAAGAAAAAACAAAAACAGGAGACGTTGATCCGCGTTTAGATGCTACTATTTTTTACAATAAACCCGGAACAAAATTATACGGAAGAGATTTTGCTGCTTTTTATGCTTCAAGTCCCGGAGATTTAAATGATTTGTTCTGTAGAAAATATCAAAATTCTGATGGTGAATTTGCAGACGAATACGACTGGCGTTCGGGAATTAACGAGCGATTGCTAAGATACGCCGATATTCTTTTGATGTATGCCGAAACTTTAAACGAAACTGGCGATACACCGGGAGCATATGCGTACATTCAAATGGTTAGAAACCGAGTAAATCTGCCGGATTTATCAGTTACAAAACCGGGAATGAACCAGGACCAGATGAGAGAACAAATTGGGCACGAAAGATTTTTAGAATTCCCTCTGGAAGGCCACCGTTTTGATGACATACGTCGTTGGGGATGGCTGCAGAATCCAACAAAATTAGCATGGCTGAAAACAAGAGATGCCGAGTTTAATTCGTATACAGCAGGACGTGAATATTTCCCAATTCCGCAGTTAGAAATGGATAATAATCCGGGAACAAAACAGAATGACAGTTATTGAGTTTTCAGTCTCAGTCACAGTCTCAGTTTACAGTCCCAGTATCACTGTAAACTGTGACTGAGACTGTAAACTGCGACTAAAAAATAAATTTTGAGTTAGTTAGAATACCTAATATCATGTGAAGAATTCAAAATCTTCACATGATATTCCAACATTAAAAACCTATGAAAAAAGCACTTTTAATTACATTTCTTATCGCCCTTTGTAATCAGGCAGGATTCTCTCAAAGCACAGTTGTTACTATAAAAAACAATGCTGATGCGCCAACAATCAACAAAAATATCTACGGTCATTTTGCCGAACATTTAGGACGCTGTATTTACGGAGGTTTTTTTGTGGGAGATACTTCAAAAATACCTAACACAAAAGGAGTTAGAAATGATATTATCGCGGCTTTAAAAGATTTAAAAATTCCAAATTTAAGATGGCCTGGAGGATGTTTTGCCGATACGTATCATTGGAAAGACGGAATTGGACCAAAAGAACAAAGACCTACAATTGTAAATCAATGGTGGGGTGGTGTAACCGAAGATAACAGCTTTGGAACACACGACTTTTTAAACTTATGTGAAGTCTTAGGAGCCGAACCGTATTTATCAGGAAATGTAGGCAGCGGAACCGTTCAGGAATTATCAGACTGGGTTCAGTACACCAATTTTGGAGGTAAAAGTCCGATGAGTGATTTGCGTGTAAAAAACGGAAGAACAGAACCTTGGAAAGTAAAATTCTGGGGAATTGGTAACGAAGCCTGGGGCTGCGGTGGAAACATGACAGCAGATTATTACGCTGGCGAATACCGAAAATTCACCACTTTTATGTCAGATTGGAATAATTCTGGCGGAATTACCCGCATCGCATCTGGAGCAAACAGCAGCGATTACAACTGGACAGAAGTCTTAATGAAAAACATTCCGCTAAATATGTTAGGCGGAGTCGGCGTTCACCATTATGCCGTAATTGACTGGGGTAAAAAAGGAGACGGCGTAAATTTTTCTGAAGAAGAATATTTCAAAACTATGCAGTCTGCCTTAAAAATGGAAGAACTCGTTACTAAACACGCAGTCGTGATGGACAAATATGATCCAGAGAAAAAAGTAGCCATGGTTGTTGACGAATGGGGCGGATGGTATGAAGTGGAAAAAGGAACAAACCCGGGATTTTTATATCAGCAAAATACTATGCGTGATGCTGTTTTAGCCGGAGCAACTTTAAACATTTTCAATAATCATGCAGACAGAGTTCGTATGGCAAATTTAGCACAATGTGTAAACGTTCTACAAGCCGTAATCCTTACCGATAAGGCTAAAATGATTGTAACGCCAACCTATCATGTAATGAAAATGTACAGCGTTCATCAGGATGCAAAATTACTGCCAATCACTTTTCAATCGCCATTGTATACCGTTAAAGGAGAAACACTTCCTGCGGTATCCGTTTCAGCATCAAAAGATAAAAACGGAGCCGTTCATATTTCAGTAGTCAATGTTGATGCTAAAAATAAAAACAAAATAGAAATCGACACCAACGATCTTGGCGTTAAAAACTTTACAGCAACAATTTTAACATCGGCAAAATTGCAGGATTACAATTCATTCGATACACCAAACAAAATTGTACCAACAGTTTTTAAAGGTTTTGAAAACAAAAAAGGAAAACTAGAAATCACCATTCCTCCTTTCTCTGTAATTGTTTTAGAAGGAAAATAAAAGATAAAAAAGATGAGAAAATCAAATTCCATTTTAAAAATTGTTTCTTTCATCGGGTTTTTGGTGGTAGCTGTTTTATCCGGCTGTTCCAAAGATGATCCGGCGTTAGAAACTCCTACTCCGCCGGTAGTCGTAGATCCGCCTGTGGTTACGCCAACTTTTCCGGGGCCGACTTATGCCGATAATTACACAGCAATAGCAAGCTGGGGAAACAGAACACAATGGAATTTAGCCAACGTACACGATCCATCAGTAGAAAAATCGGGAGAGTATTATTATATGTACCAAACCGATGCTTCTTATGGAAATGCTCATGAAGGAAACGGACATTTTTTCTACAGAAGATCAAAAGATTTAATCAATTGGGAATTTATGGGATCATCAATGACACAGGCTCCCGCTTGGGTAAAAGATTCCTTAAATAATAAAAGAGCCAGAATGAATCCGGCACTTCCTCCAATAGAAAATCCTAATTATGGATATTGGGCACCTTGCGTTCGAAAAGTGGGCAATATCTACAGAATGTATTACAGCATTGTAGTGACCAACCCAATCACTGGAACAGACACAAATACGTCATGGACAGAACGTGCTTTTATTGGTTTGGCCGAAACTACAGATTTGGCTTCAAACAATTGGACAGATAAAGGAATGGTCGTTTGCTCAGAACCTGACGGCGTAAAAAGTTACGTTCGAAACGGAGGAAACGATTGGGACGCTTATTTTAAATTCAACGCCATTGACCCCAGTTTTATCGAAACTCTAGAAGGCGATCAATATTTAATCTATGGTTCATGGCATTCGGGAATTGCTGCTTTAAAACTAAATCCAGCAACCGGAAAACCAGACAAGTTAAAAACAATCGACGATTACGGAACCAGAATCGCCGGACGCGGAAATGTAAATACAAACCGCTGGCAGGCACTCGAAGGTCCTGAAATTATTTACAATCCAGATACGCAGTTTTATTATTTATTTCTGGCTTATGATGAATTATCAGTTGCCTATAATACCCGTGTAGCACGCTCAAAAAACATTTTAGGCCCTTATGTAACCAATACCGGAATCAGTATTACCAACGGAGCAGAATGTTATCCAATGATAACACATCCGTATCAGTTTAAAAATCATACCGGCTGGGTTGGATTTTCTCACTGTGCCGTTTTTCAAAACCCAACAACCAAACAATGGTATTATGCTTCACAAGCGCGATTGCCCGAAGGTGTTGCCGGAATCAACGTTTCAAACGCTGTCATGATGGGACATATTCACGGAATTCAATGGACAGAAGACGGCTGGCCTGTTGTAGAACCGGAACGTTACGCAGGAGTTCCAACAACTACAATTGCCGACGCAAGTTTAGTGGGAACATGGGAACAAATTACTATGAATTACCAATATAAAACCATGCAAAAATCAGTTACGATTTATTTAACCGCAGATAAAAAAGTAAACGGTGGTATATCCGGAACATGGTCGTATGACGCGACTAAAAAAATTGCAACCATAAACGGAGTTAAATGCAACGTAATTGATGCCTGGGATTGGGAATCAGCAACAAGAAAAGTGACTTTAACTTATACCGGAATAAACAGCGCAGGATTAGCCGTTTGGGGAAAGAAAATAAATTAAAAACTCAATGAGAAAATTCCAATTTTTTAAAATCCCAAATTCCAAGTATTAAAGAATGGCCACAGATTAAAGGATTAAAAAAGATTAAAAAATCTGTGTGAGAAAAATAAGCCACGAATTTCACGAATCTCCACAAATTTTAATTCGAGAAAATTGGCGCAATTCGCGACAAAAAAATAAAGTCAAAGATTAAAAAAAATCATTTTAATCCATTTAATCTGTGGCAAAAAAAATAATAATAATGAAGAAACTATTTACAAGCCTATCCATTTTGCTTTTATCGATTGCAGGAACTGCCCAATCGATAAAAACAAACAATCCTATTATAAAAGACAAATACACTGGAGATCCGGCAGCATTGGTTTATAAAGACAAAGTGTATTTATATGCCGGTCACGACGAAGCACCAAATGATTTTCATTTCTATAAAATGAATGAATGGCTGGTATATTCTTCATCAGATATGAAAACGTGGGAATCGCATCCCGTGCCCCTAAAAGTAACCGATTTTAAATGGGCAAAAAATGATGCATGGGCTTCGCAGGTAATCGAAAGAAACGGAAAATTTTATTGGTATGTAACGGTTGAACACAGTTCTGTACCCGGAAAATCAATAGGCGTTGCCGTTTCAGACAGTCCAACAGGACCTTTTAAAGATGCCTTAGGAAAAGCCTTAATTACAAACGACATGACCAAATTTTCCAATATAAGCTGGGACGATATCGACCCAACAGTTTATATCGATACCGACGGACAAGCGTATTTGTTTTGGGGAAATACCGCCTGTCATTACGCCAAATTAAAAGAAAATATGACTGAAATAGACGGTGAAATTCATCATATAAAACTACCAAATTTTACAGAAGCACCATGGATTCATAAACATAAAAACTGGTATTATTTATCATACGCTTATGAATTTCCTGAAAAAATTGCATACGTCATGAGCAAATCGATCAACGGCCCATGGGAATTTAAAGGAATTTTAAACGAAATCGCCGGAAATAGCAACACAAATCATCAATCGATAATTGAATTTAAAGGACAGTCGTATTTCATTTATCACAACGGAGCATCAATTCCAGACGGAGGAAGTTTTAGAAGATCAGTCTGTGTCGATAAATTATTTTATAACAAAGACGGAACGATGAAAAGAGTAATTATGACATCGGAAGGAATTCAATGATTAGTGTTCAGTTCTCAGTTTTTAGTGTTCAGTAATAGTTTAACTTATATGATTTAAAAAAGTCTTCAGTCAACGCAAAACTTAAATTTTCTTACATCACTTATATGGTGAAAAAACAATAACTTATATGGTTTATAAAAACATAAAACAGGCACTTTTTGTTCTAATCTTCTGGATTGGTTTAGTCTCGTATGCACAGGAAATTATAGTTCACGATCCCGTTGTCATCAAACAAAAAGACACGTATTATTTGTTCTGCACCGGAAAAGGAATCAGTGTTTTTAGCTCCAAAGATTTAAAAAACTGGAATCCCGAACCACAAGTTTTCAAAGACAAACCAGTTTGGGCAGACGGAGTTGCAGCCGATTTCAAAAACCATATTTGGGCGCCCGATATTTCATTTCACAACAACACTTATTATCTCTATTATTCGGTTTCGGCTTTCGCCAAAAACACTTCGGCGATTGGTGTTGCGACTAATACGACTTTAGACTCAAAAGATAAAAACTACAAATGGGTCGATCAGGGAATTGTCATTCAGTCGCAGCCCAACCGCGATATGTGGAACGCCATTGACCCAAATTTAATCTTCGATGAAAACAATACACCATGGCTTGCTTTTGGTTCTTTTTGGGAAGGACTGAAAATGGTAAAATTAAATCCCGATTTAAACTCAATTGCCCAGCCTCAGGAATGGCACACCATTTCAAAACGAAAAAGAACTTTTGAATTACCAGATTCTGATCCCGGAGACGGCGCACTCGAAGCTCCATTTATTTTTAAGAAAAACGAATATTATTATCAATTTCTTTCTTGGGATTTATGTTGTCGCGGAGAAAAAAGCACCTATAAAGTTGTAGTTGGCAGATCAAAAAATGTAACCGGACCTTATGTTGATAAAGACGGGAAATTATTGACAGAAGGCGGCGGAAGTGTAGTCGTTCAGGGCGATGAAAATTATTTTGGTGCAGGCCATAACAGTGTTTATACGTTTGATGGTAAAGATTATATTTTTTACCATGCCTACGAAAAGAAATCCAACGGAACGCCAAGATTAGTAGTAAAAGAAATGCAATGGGACGCAGATTTATGGCCAATTTTAAAATAGAATAATCAATAGAATGAAAAAATATACTTTTATATTAATACCAATTTTAATCGCATTTCTCGTTTTGATTTCTTGTAAAGAAACCAAAAACGATGTCGTGCAATCGAATAAAACTTCGGCCTTAAAAGCAGGTTACGAAATAGAGCCCGTTAATATTCAAAATGTAAAATTGACAGATTCTTTTTGGCTGCCAATTATCAAAAGAGTGCAGGAAGTTACGATTTCATACGCCATTCAGAAATGTAATGAAGAAGGCCGTTTCGAAAATTTCTTAATTGCAGGAAAACAAAAAACAGGAGAAGTTCGCGGGCAAATGCCTTTTGACGATACCGATGTTTATAAAATTATTGAAGGCGCATCAAATACTTTAATTTCTGCCCCAAATCCGAAACTGGAAAAAGTATTGGATTCTTTAATTGCCATTGTAAAAATTGGTCAGGAAAAAGACGGTTATTTAACCACATGGAGAACCATAAACCCAGCAAAACCACCAGCACCTTGGGTTCCTGTTATTGAAGGAAAACGTTGGGAATCATTACAAATTAGCCACGAATGCTATAACGCAGGCCATTTAATTGAAGCTGCGGTTGTTCATTATGAAGCAACCGGAAAAAGAAACTTTCTTGACATCGCCATCAAAAATGCCGATTTATTAGTCAAAACTTTCGGCGATAAACCGGGTCAGGTAAAAGGTGTTCCTGGACATCAAATTGTGGAAACAGGTTTGATTAAATTATATCAAATTACAGGAAAAGAAGATTATCTAAAACTGGCAAAATACTTTCTAGACAATCGCGGAAATCCAAACAATCATAAATTATATGGCGAATATGCACAGGATCATATTCCGGTAATTCAGCAAAATGAAGTAATTGGACATGCCGTAAGAGCTGTTTATATGTACGCAGGAATGACTGATATTGCCGCCATGACAAAAGATCAAGGTTATACTAATGCCGTAAATAATTTATGGGAAAACATGGTAAACAAAAAAATGTACATCACAGGTGGAATTGGTTCAAGACATGACGGAGAAGCTTTTGGAGCCAATTACGAATTGCCAAACTTAACCGCATACAACGAAACCTGCGCTGCAATTGGCGACGTTTACTGGAACCACAGACTGCATAATTTATACGGAAAATCACAATATTTTGATGTGATCGAAAGAACCATGTACAACGGATTAATCTCTGGAATTTCGTTAGATGGAAAAGAATTTTTCTATCCAAATGCCTTAGAAGCTGATGGTGTTTTTAAATCAAACAGAGGCTCTTGTACGCGTCAGGTTTGGTTTGACTGTTCTTGCTGCCCAACGAATTTAATTCGTTTTATTCCGTCGATTCCGGGGCTTATTTATTCGAAATCAAAAGATGTTTTATATGTGAATTTGTATGCTTCAAACAACGCATCATTCGCTCTAGGAAAAACCGATTTACAGATTTCACAACAAACATCTTATCCTTGGAATGGAAAAATTACAATCTCAGTAAATCCAAAAAAAGAAAGCCAATTCACAATTAAATTTAGAGTTCCGGGCTGGGCAAGAAATGAAGTTTTACCGGGAGATTTATATTCTTATAAAAAAGCTTCAACTCAAAAAACGACAATTAGTTTGAATGGAGAAACATTAGCGATTCAACCACAAGACGGTTATTTCATAATTACAAGAAATTGGAAAAAAGGCGACAAAATCAATCTTAATTTCCCAATGGAAGTTCAGGAAGTAGAAACGAATTCAAAAGTAGAAACTAATAAAAATAAAGTTTCTTTAGAATACGGGCCAATCGTTTACGCCGTAGAAGAAATCGACAACAAAACCAATTTCGACAAAATAAATGTAGCGTCTCAAGATACTTTCAAAGTAAAAAAAGAAGCCAATTTATTGCAAGGCGTAAATGTCATAGAAAATTCAAAATTCAAAGCAATTCCATATTATTCTTGGTCAAATCGCGGAGTTGGGAAAATGAAAGTTTGGTTGGATTATAAGAACTAAGATTCTATTCCTGCAAGGTTCCAAAACCTTGTAGGTTTAATTTTTAAACTTAAGGAACTTAATAATACCTACAAGGTTTTGGAAACCTTGCAGGAGAACAAAAAATTAAAAATCCGTTTTTATCCGCGTCCTCTGCGTGCCATAAAAACATAAATATAAAAAAATGAAGCCCAATTTAATTACCAAAATTACTCTTTGCGGAGCCTTGCTGACGAGCATTTACACATCGGCACAAAAAAACAATTTTGAAGTAGACGCATCCAAAACCATCACGAAAATTCAACCGACGATGTACGGAGTATTTTTTGAAGACATCAATTTTGCTGCGGATGGAGGATTATACGCCGAAATGATCAAAAACAGATCATTTGAATTTCTATTTCCAATGATGGGATGGAATGAACCAAACAGCGACCGTCATAAACTAAACCAGCAATCTGGAATTGCAACAGTAATTCAGTATTCTCAAAAAGGGCCAAACCACAATTACTGCAGGGTTACGATTAACGATGCTAATGGTTATCAATTGGTAAACGAAGGCTTCAGAGGAATGGGAATCAAGAAAGATTTGAAATATAATTTGACTTTAAAAGCAGCCAAAATTTCGGGGAATATTTCGAAAATCAAATTCCAGTTTATTGATAAAGGCAATAAAGTTTTAGGAGAAACTTCGGTTGTTCCAACATCAGCAGATTGGTCAAATTATACGGCACAATTAACAGCAAATGCAACAGAAGCTAAAGCAAAACTCAAAATTACTTTTGAAGGAAACGGAGTAATCGATCTGGATAATATTTCCTTATTTCCGGAAGATACCTGGGCAGGAAGAAAAAATGGACTTCGTAAAGATTTAGTACAATTATTATACGATTTGAAACCGGGATTCTTGCGTTTTCCGGGAGGCTGTATTGTTGAAGGAAGAACACTTGCAGAGCGTTATCAATGGAAAAAATCAGTTGGAAAAGTAGAAGAAAGAGAAACGGCAGTGAACCGTTGGAATATGGAATTTGCCCACAGACTAGCGCCGGATTATTTCCAGAGTTTTGGTTTAGGTTTCTTCGAATATTTCCAACTTTCAGAGGATATTGGCGCTTCTCCGCTTCCAATTTTAAGCTGCGGAATGGCTTGTCAATTCAACACAGGACAATTAGTTCCGATGGATCAGTTAGATCCTTATGTGCAGGACGCTTTAGATTTAATCGAATTTGCAAATGGCGATGCAACAACAGCTTGGGGAAAAGTAAGAGCTGATATGGGACATCCAAAACCATTCAATTTAAAATTCATTGGAGTTGGAAATGAACAATGGGGACCAGATTATATCGAGCGTTTTAAAGTTTTTCAAAAAGCTATCAAATCAAAATATCCAAACATTACTATTGTTTCAGGTTCAGGACCATTTCCTGACGGAGATTTTTATGATTATGGCATGAAAGAACTTAAAAAGCTGAATGCAGAAATTGTTGATGAACATTACTATAAAGATCCGGCTTGGTTCCGTAAAAACGTAACACGTTACGATAATTATGATCGAAAAGGGCCAAAGATTTTTGCCGGAGAATATGCAGCGCAAAGTGTAGCAATTGCAAGCCCGGATAACAAAAATAATTGGGAATGTGCATTTTCTGAAGCCGCTTTTATGACCGGAATGGAGCGAAATGCTGAGGTTGTTCAATTAACTTCTTATGCGCCGTTATTAGCTCACGTAGAAGGCTGGCAGTGGACACCGGATATGATTTGGTTCAACAATTTACAATCGTACGGAACGCCAAATTATTATGTTCAGAAATTATTCTCAAACAATAAAGGAACAGATTTAATCAACATTACAAAAGACGGAAAAGCGGTTACAGGCCAAAATGATTTGTTTGGATCGGCAGTAAAAGATGTGAATTCTAAAGAAGTAATTCTGAAAATTGTGAATGCTTCTGCAATGCCTCAAAATACTTCAATTGATGTAAAAGGAGCAAAATTAGATTCAAAAGGAAAGGCAATAATTTTAAAAGGAGATGGAATAAATGATGAGAATTCTTTTGAGTTTCCAACTAAAATCAGCCCAAAAGAAAGTGAATTTAAGGTGAACGGAAGTAAGGTTCAATATGATTTTCCGGCATACTCGGTTACTGTTTTGAAAATTAAGATGAAATAATCGCAATGTAATAAATGTAACACTAACATTTATTTTTTGTTTTGGTCTTAAACCCTTGTTTTAATGCATTATTTGTAAAAATTCAGAAGCTATATTTTATTAAGTGTTTTTAATACACTTATAAATTATTTATAATTATATTTGTCATTATTTAAAATTAATTTCGAATGAAAAATTACGTAATAGGATTAGACTACGGAACAGATTCTGTTCGTGCGGTGCTTATCGATACTGAGAATGGACAGGAATTAGCATCTAATGTTTCTCATTACAAAAGATGGAAAAACAAGCAATATTGTGACGCATCTATAAATCAATTTCGTCAGCATCCTTTGGATCATATAGAAGGATTGGAAATCACAATTCAAACCGTTATAAAAGAAAGTAAAGTTGATCCAAAACTGGTTCGTGGAATTTGTATCGACACAACAGGATCTTCTCCGGTTCCCGTTACAAAAGATGGAATTCCATTAGCATTGACAAAAGGTTTTGAAGAAAACCCAAATGCGATGATGGTTTTATGGAAAGACCATACTTCTATAAACGAAGCAAACGAAATCAATGAACTGGCAGTAAGCTGGGGCGGAGAAGACGTAACTAAATATGTGGGTGGAATTTATTCATCAGAATGGTTTTGGGCAAAAATCCTGCACATTGCCAGAGAAGATGAAGCGGTTCGAAATGCAGCGCACACTTGGATGGAGCATTGCGATTTAATGACGTATTTATTGATTGAAGATAAAGATTTAAAAACATTCAAAAGAAGCCGTTGTGCTGCCGGACACAAAGCAATGTGGCACGCAGACTGGAACGGACTTCCGCCAGTTGAATTCTTAGAAAAATTACATCCGTATCTAGCACAGCTTCGCGGAAATTTATATGATGAAACGTATACATCAGATTTATCAGCAGGAAATTTAAGCAAAGAATGGGCAGACCGTTTAGGACTTTCTACAGATACTGTTGTAGCTGTTGGAACTTTCGACGCACATTCTGGAGCTGTTGGAGCTAAGATTGGAGAGAATACTTTAGTCCGTGTTATGGGAACTTCAACCTGCGATATTTTAGTTGGTTCTTATGATGAAGTTGGAACCAAAACCGTTCGCGGAATCTGTGGGCAAGTTGACGGATCGGTTATTCCAGGATTTATTGGTCTTGAAGCCGGACAATCTGCTTTTGGCGATTTATTGGCTTGGTACAAAGAATTATTACTTTGGCCTACAGATCATTTATTAAGTTCTTCAACTGTTTTAAATGATGCTCAAAAAGAACAATTAAGAGAAGAATTCAGCGATAAACTAATTGTAGAATTGACAAAAGAAGCGGAAAAAATTCCGGTTTCAGAAAGTCTTCCAATCGCTTTAGACTGGATCAACGGACGTAGAACTCCAGATGCAAACCAAGAATTAAAAAGCGCGATTTCAAATCTTTCTTTAGGAACAAAAGCGCCTCATATTTTCAAAGCTTTGGTAAACGCAATTTGTTTTGGCGCGAAGAAAATCGTAGACCGTTTTGAAGAAGAAGGAGTAAAAATCGACAGCGTAATCGGAATTGGAGGCGTTGCTCGTAAATCTCCTTTTATCATGCAGACTTTGGCAAATGTTTTAAACAAGCCAATTAAAATTGCGGCTTCAGATCAGACTCCGGCTTTAGGAGCAGCAATCTATGCAGCCGTTGCAGCTGGAATTTATCCAAACGTAATTGAAGCAAGCCAAAAAATAGGAAGTGATTTTGACGGAGAATATTTCCCTCAATTAGATAAAGTAGCAGCGTATCATAAACTGCTTTTAGGATACGAACAACTTAGTGCTTTTGCAGATCCAAACCTTAAAATATCGGAACATGAGCTCTCTTTATAAAGATTTAAAACAAGAATGTTACGAAGCCAACATGCAGTTAAATGCATTGAATTTGGTGGTATATACTTTTGGAAATGTGAGTGCCGTGGACAGAAAAAATGGTGTTTTTGCTATTAAACCAAGTGGTGTTCCGTACGAAGATTTAAAACCGGAAGATATCGTAATTGTTGATTTTGATAACAACATTATTGAAGGTACAATGCGTCCGTCATCAGACACAAAAACACATGCCTATTTATATAAAAATTGGCCAAATATTGGAGGCGTTGCACATACACACGCAACGTATTCGGTTGCTTGGGCACAGTCGCAAAGAGATATTCCAATTTTCGGAACAACACACGCAGACCATTTAACAGCAGATATTCCGTGCGCACCGCCAATGGCAGATTCTCTTATTGAAGGAAACTACGAACACAATACCGGAATTCAGATTTTGGAATGTTTCAAAGAAAAAAATCTTTCGTACGAAGAAGTAGAAATGGTTTTGATAGGAAATCACGGCCCATTTGCATGGGGAAAAAATGCAGCAAAAGCGGTTTACAACAGTAAAGTTCTGGAAGTTGTGGCAGAAATGGCCTACCTGACTTTGCAAATAAACCCAAACGCACCAAAATTAAAAGATTCATTAATAAAGAAACATTACAACCGTAAACACGGAAAAGATTCGTATTACGGACAGTAAGGATTTTAGATTTTAGATTAACGATTTTAGATTTAGGATTGAAATCTGAAACAAAACAAAATAATAAAATAACAATTCAAGCTTTTTCAGATTCCAACAACCTGAAACCTGAAACTTGAAACAAAATAAACAAAAACAATGATAGACATTTCTCAAAAAGAAGTATGGTTTGTAGTAGGAAGCCAGGAATTATACGGTGAAGAAACACTTAGAAAAGTAGCAGAACATTCTCAGATTATTGCAAAAGGATTAGATGCATCATCTAGTATTCCGGTAAAAGTGGTTTATAAAGATGTGGTGAAATCTCCTTCGCAGATTTTAGATGTTTGTTTGGCTGCTAATTCGGCTAAAAACTGTATCGGAATTATTGCCTGGATGCATACTTTTTCACCGGCAAAAATGTGGATTGGCGGATTAAATATCCTAAAAAAACCATTATGCCATTTACACACACAATATAATGCTGAAATTCCGTGGGGATCTATCGATATGGATTTCATGAACTTGAATCAATCGGCTCACGGAGATCGTGAATTTGGTTTTATCATGTCAAGATTACGTAAAAAACGTAAAGTTGTAGTTGGACATTGGGAAGATCAAAGAGTTCAAAAACAATTAGGAATCTGGTCAAGAGTTGTCCTTGGATGGGATGAACTTCAAAACTTAAAAGTAGCTCGTATTGGAGATAATATGCGTGAAGTTGCCGTTACAGAAGGTGATAAAGTGGAGGCACAAATTCGTTTTGGTGTTTCAGTAAACGGATACGATTCTTCGGATGTTACGAAACATATTGAGAAAGTAACGGATAAGGAATTAGCTGATTTATTAGCAGTTTACGAACAATCATACACTTTAACGGATTCTTTAAAAGAAGGCGGAGTACAAAGAAGTTCTTTGGTTGAAGCTGCAAAAATCGAACTAGGATTAAGAGCTTTCCTTGAAGAAGGAGGTTTTGGTGCTTTTACAGATACATTCGAAAATCTTGGTGTTTGGAAACAATTACCGGGAATTGCGACGCAAAGATTAATGGCCGATGGTTATGGTTTTGGGGGAGAAGGAGACTGGAAAACGGCGGCAATGGTAAGGGTTTTAAAAGTAATGAATATTGGGCTTGAAGGCGGAACATCTTTTATGGAAGATTATACGTATCATTTCACACCTCAAAAATCTTATGTTTTAGGATCGCACATGTTAGAAATCTGTCCTTCTATTGCTGATGGAAAACCGTCTTGCGAAGTACATCCGTTAGGAATTGGCGGGAAAGAAGATCCTGCACGTTTGGTATTTAATTCGCCTGCCGGAGATGCAATTAATGTTTCTTTGGTAGATATGGGAACTCGTTTCCGTTTAATTGTTAACGAAGTCGAAGCGGTTAAACCAATGGCTGAATTACCAAAATTGCCAGTTGCAAGAGTTTTATGGGATTGTAAACCAAACCTTGAAATTGCTGCAACAGCATGGATTCTTGCCGGAGGAGCGCATCATACTGTTTACAGTCAGTCATTAACAACAGAATATATGGAAGATTTCGCCGATATCGCTGGAATCGAATTATTGGTTATTGATGAAAAAACTACGGTAAGAGAGTTTAAAGATAAGATCAATGCTAATGAAGCTTATTTTCATTTGTTTCAGCATGGACTTTAATTGAAGTTGCAAAGGTTCAAAGAGGCAAAGATTCAGAGTTTTTTGTACTTTTAACCTTTAACATCTAACTTTTTACAAACCAAAAAATATCATTTATGAATGTATTAAAACGTTGTATTTTTGGAATCGGCCTGTTAAGTGTGGCTTTAGTTTCAGTTCAATGCAAAAACGATAAAAAAATGGATTCGACAGTTTCAGATCAAAAAGCAGCGGTAACAATTGAAAAATCTTCTTATGGAACAACTGCAAAAGGAGAAAAAATCGATAGTTACAAGCTGAAAAACCAAAACGGAATGGAAGTAGATATCATCACTTTTGGTGGTATTATTACGGATTTAAAAGTTCCGAATAAAGAAGGAGTTTCTGAAAATGTGGTAACTGGATTTAATTCTTTGGCAGAATACGAAAAAGAAAATCCGTTTTTTGGAGCCTTAATTGGAAGATTCGGAAACCGAATTGCTAAAGGAAAATTTACGTTAGACGGAAAAGAGTATCAATTAGCAATCAACAACGCTCCAAATGCTTTACACGGCGGACCAAAAGGTTTTTTTAAAGTAGTTTGGAAAGCTGAGGAAATTAAATCTGGTGAAACAGCTTCTTTAAAATTATCTTATTTAAGTAAAGATATGGAAGAAGGTTATCCCGGAAACCTAAAAGTTTTCGTAACATACACGTTGACAAATAATAATGAGTTAGAGGTTTTGTATGAAGCAGAAACAGATAAAACAACGGTTGTCAATTTAACACAGCATACTTATTTCAATTTATCCGCAGATTTTTCGAAAACGATCTTAGATCACGAATTGACTTTAAATGCTGATAAAATTGTTCCGGTAGATGCAACTTTAATTCCAACGGGAAAATTAGAAGATGTTGCCAACACGCCTTTCGATTTTAGAAAACCAAAATTAATTGGAAAAGACATCGAAGTTAAAAACGAGCAATTAGAAAGAGGAAAAGGTTACGATCATTGCTGGGTATTGAACAATCCTGAAAAAGGAAAAACAATCATTGCAAAAGTATATCACGCACCAAGCGGAAGAGTTTTAGAAATGACTACAGATGAACCTGGAATTCAGTTTTACTCAGGAAATTTCCTTGATGGAACTTTACCAACGCGCGACGGAAAAACATACGCTCACAGAACCGGACTTTGTTTAGAAACTGAACATTATCCAGATTCTCCAAACCAGAAAAATTTCCCAACAACGGTTTTAAACCCGGGAGAAAAGTACAAAACTAAAACTACCTTTAAATTCTCAGTGAAGAAATAGTTTTAGAATTTGTTTATTAGTTTAATTCTCTAAGGAACCTCGAAAGTTTATGCTTTCGAGGTTTTTTATTTATAATATTTTAAAGTATACGTGTATTGATAAAGTAGATAAATTCTTTCTTAAATTTGTTAAAATAATGTGACATTAAAAAACATCATTAATGGATATTGGTTGAGAAAAATTTAGCCATAATGAAATTAATTTAAGGGTAATTTTTTAAGAAGAAATATTTATGATAAGTCAAGAAGAGTTATATCAATACTTAGCTAAGGAACAGTGGGAAGAGTTACTAGATATCTTGTATAAGCATAAAGAGCAAATTAAAAATGATGCACTTTTAAATCATGCAGCCAAAACTTTTGAAACTGAATTTTTGAGAAAGACTCAAGGATATGATAAATCGAGAGTAGAAATAATAAAATATCTAGAAAAATTTATTTTGTTGCATCATGGAGGGTTTTATAAGCTTACGGATGAAAATTACAAAATATTAGTTATTGAAATTGTTAAACGAAAAAAGCTAAAAGAGGCAAATGACTACGCAACTTTACTTCCAAATGAAGAAATTTGTAAAAAAGTAATTTCTGAATATAATTTTTTTAAAATTAAAGAAGAAGGATTTAAACTTAAACAAACAAACAAACTACCTATGAATTGGATCGAAATTTATAATAGACTTTTTGAGTTGATTAATAATCAGGGCGATCCTGCAACGTATTTTTCAGGACCGAGGTTTATAGATACAGTTAGACAATATGAGCCTTATTTTCCCGACTACGCTCAATTTATAAATCAAAGAAATATTGAGGGGAAAAGTACGACAAGGAAAATTTTTTATTACGACATTTTGCTTGGTTTAAGTGATGAAGTGAGGATTAAGGTTGTTAATCGAATATTAGAAATACTTAAACCATTTTCAAAAGATAAGGTTTTGGAAATTGAAAATATTATAGAAGATAGAAAACCTATATCAAAACCAGAACCAGAATTAATTTCTGATTCAAGAAGACCAATTGTTTTTATTTCATATTCTTGGGATAATGAACAACATAAAAAATGGGTTCTTGATTTGGCAGATAAACTTTGTGCAGATGGAATTGATGTTATATTGGATAGATATTATTTGAAACCAGGAGCTAGTTTGCCACATTTTGTAGAGGATAATTTGAATAAGGCAGATAGAGTAATAATAATTTTTACACCAAACTATAAATTAAAAGCAGATAAAAGAGCAGGAGGTGTAGGTTATGAGTATTCTATTATGAATGTTGAGCTATATAAAAATCAAACTTCAAATGAGAAAATAATTCCAATATTAAGAGAAGGATCAGCAGAACAAAGTATTCCAACATTTATGCAGCAGTTTATTCATATAGACACTAGAAATGATGAGAATTTTTTAAACAGTTACAATGACTTAATAAGAGAGATTTATAATGAACCAGAAATTAAAAAACCAATAATTGGAACAAAGCCTTTATTTGGATAAAACTTAATTCGTTGATCTATGTTATTCAAAGCACAATTAAATTGGACTTCAAAACAAAAAACAGCTGAATCATCCAAAAAATTCTACAGCAAAAGCCATCAAATAAAAATTGAAGGGAAACCCGTTTTGGATATTTCAGCCGCTTTCAAAGGCGATCCTTTATTGTATAATCCTGAAGATTTATTGTTAAGCAGTTTAGTTTCCTGCCACATGATGTCATACTTATATGTATGTTCTCAAAATGGAATAGAAGTTATTGAATATTCAGACAACGCAGAAGCAACTTTGGAAGTAAATCCAGATGGAAGCGGACGTTTTGTTGAGGTTAGATTGTATCCAAAAGTAAAAATTTCAAATCCAGATCAAATTGAATTAGCTTTAGAACTTCATAAAAAAGCAAATCAATTATGTTTTATTGCTAATTCGTGTAATTTTCCTGTTTTGCATGAGGCGAGTTGTGAATAATAGATAAAGAAATTTTTTTACGTACAGAAAAGCGTACATTTGTAAAAAATGAATTATATGAAAACAGTTAGTGTAACGGAATTTAGAGGAAATATTAAAAAATATCTTGATATAGCTGAATCTGAAAAGCTAGTTATACATAGAAGTAAAGGTCGATCTTTTGTTGTTGTTCCTTTAGATGAAGAAGATGATAATTCCTTATTAAGTAAAGAGCAGAAAGCAGCAATTGATGAAGCTTTGGAAGATGTGGCAAAAGGTAGAGTACAATCTCATCAAGATGTCATGGATGAAACTAAAAAACGTTTCCCACACTTATTCAATAGATAATTCATGATAAGAATAATTTGGACAAAGATTGCAAAAAATGATTATTGGAAGAATATAGAGTATTTAGAAAAAGAATGGACCTTGCAGGATGTTTATAATTTTATAGATAAAACAGATGCTTTAGTAGATTTGTTGTTAAAGCAAAATTTAACTTTCAAACCAACGAATTATAAAGACGTATTTCAGATTCCAGTTACCAAACAAGTAACATTATACTATAAAATTTTAAAAAATAATGATATTGAACTTTTAAGATTTTGGAATACCTACCAAAATCCTAAAAAATTAAAGCTGTAATTTTTCTCTACGATAGATTTTGTGTTGTTAAATTGACTGATATTAAATGAATTTATATAACTTATATGGTGGAAATAATCTTTCCTAAAACTAAAAAAACCTCTTCCGTTAAGAAGAGGTTTTTTGTACCCGGAGCCGGAGTCGAACCGGCACGGTTTCCCACAGGTGTTTGAGACCAGCGCGTCTACCAATTCCGCCATCCGGGCTTAGCAGACGAAAAAATAATGATAAATCAGTTATTTTAACGCAATAGAATGAGATCAAAAATGTGCCCATTCCTTTAACACGGTGCAAATGTAAAAAATAAAATTAAATCATCTACTAAAAATACTTAAATATTTCCTTTCAGTGTCCAATAAATTTTATAAATTTGCACCTCGCTAAAACGACGCACACACAACTAACTACAAAACAACAAATTATAATGTCGCACCTAGAACCAGAAGCTAAAATTTTTGCTTGTTCACAAAGTGTTTATCTTGCAGAAAAAATTGCAGAACAATACGGAATTCCGTTAGGAAAAGTAACGATGTCAACGTATAGTGACGGAGAATTTCAGCCGTCTTACGAAGAGTCAATCAGAGGATTACGTGTTTTTATTGTGTGTTCAACTTTCCCATCTGCAGATAATTTGATGGAATTGTTATTAATGATTGATGCGGCAAAACGTGCATCAGCAAGACATATTACTGCTGTTATGCCTTATTTTGGTTGGGCAAGACAGGATAGGAAAGACAAACCAAGAGTGCCGATTGGAGCGAAGTTAGTAGCAAATCTATTAACCGCTGCAGGAGCAACAAGAATCATGACAATGGATTTGCATGCAGATCAAATTCAGGGATTCTTTGAAAAACCGGTAGATCATTTATTTGCATCTACAATCTTTTTGCCTTATGTGCAGAGTTTAAATTTAGAAAATTTGACTATTGCCTCTCCAGATATGGGAGGATCAAAAAGAGCTTATGCTTACTCTAAGTTTTTAGAATCAGATGTAGTAATCTGTTATAAACAAAGAAAAGCAGCCAACGTTATCGACACTATGGAATTGATTGGTGAAGTAAAAGGTCGTAACGTAATATTAGTAGACGACATGATCGATACAGGAGGAACTTTAGCAAAAGCTGCCGACTTAATGATCGAAAAAGGAGCGCTAAGCGTAAGAGCAATTTGTACACACGCTATTTTATCAGGCGGTGCATATGAGAAAATTGAAAATTCGAAATTAACAGAATTAATCGTTACTGATTCAATCCCGTTAAAGAAAGAATCAAATAAAATCAGAGTAGTGAGTTGTGCACCTCTTTTTGCAGAAGTTATGCACATGGTGCACCACAACAATTCCATTAGTGGAAAATTTATAATGTAAAAGCAGTATGCTGTAGGCTTTAAGCCGTAAGCTTTTGTTTATATTTTAAAAAGCATAAAGCCTAGTGCCTAAAGCTTAAAGCAAATTAAGAATATTTATTAATAACTATATTTTTTTACAATGAAATCGATTACAATTAAAGGATCAGAAAGAGAAAGCGTGGGCAAAGTGTCAACTAAAGCCTTACGTAATGCTGGAGCGGTTCCTTGCGTGTTATACGGAGGAAATCAGGCAGTACATTTCTCAGCGGACGCTGCGGCATTCAAAAACTTGGTTTACACTCCAAACGCTCACACAGTTGTGATCGAACTTGGAAAAGGAAAATCATTCAATGCAATTTTGCAAGACATTCAGGTTCACCCTGTATCTGACAAAATTTTACACATTGACTTCTTCCAATTATTTGATGACAAAGAAATCACAATGGAAGTTCCTGTGAAAATTGTTGGTACATCTAAAGGTGTTCTTGCTGGAGGTGTTTTACGTTTAAACACTCGTAAATTAAAAGTAAAAGCTTTACCTAAAAATCTTCCTGATTTTGTTGAAGCTGATATTACTCCACTTGAAATGGGTAACAAATTATACGTTACTAAAGTTGGTGCTCCAGAATACAAAATCATGCACCCAGACAACACAGTTGTTGCTCAAGTAAGAATTTCTCGTGCTGCTATGAAAGCTGCTCAAGAAGCTGCAAAAGCTGCAAAAGCTCCTGCAAAAGGAAAGAAAAAATAATTTTTTTTCAACTCAATACAAAAAGCCCCAATCTTACGATTGGGGCTTTTTTTTGAGTTTCTAAGTTTCTAAGGTGCTGAGATACTAAGTTTTTTCATTGCTGTCAAGCTGAGCGAAGTCGAAGCCCGCACAAAGTATTAAATTTAGATTATCGAACACCTTACGGTCCTTCTCCGGAGACTTTGGGATCGCTCAGGATAACAATATTGAACATACAAATAAAAATCAGTGTAAACCAGTTTCATCCGCGTCATCTGTGTGCCATTCTTAACAATCTTCGCTGTTAAAAATAATTATCTAATTAACCAATTGGCACATTCTCTAATTAATCTTACTTTTGCAAACATGATAAAATGGATAACAAAACTGTTTTCATCAACACAAAAAGAAGAGAACATAGATAATATGAAGAAATATTTAATCGTTGGTTTAGGAAATATTGGAGCCGAATACGTAAACACAAGACACAATATTGGATTTAAAGTATTAGACTTTTTAGCCAGAAAAGAAAGCCTGTCATTTGAAACCGTAAAACTAGGATCTTTAGCCGAATATAAGTTTAAAGGAAGAACATTTCTTCTGCTTAAACCAAACACTTACATGAACCTTAGCGGAAAAGCAGTAAAATACTGGATGGATAAAGAGAATATTCCGCTGGAAAATATTCTTGTAATTACAGATGATTTAAACCTGTCATTCGGAACCATCAGAATCAAACCAAAAGGAAGCGATGGAGGCCATAACGGATTAAAAAACATTAATCTCGTTTTGAATACACAGCAATATACCCGTTTTAGATTTGGAATCAGCGATCAATTTAAAAAAGGACAGCAGATAGATTATGTTTTGGGAGAATGGAATGATGATGAAAATTCGAAATTACCGGAACGTTTAGAAACTTCAGCCGAAATTATTAGATCTTTTGGAACGGCAGGATTAGAAAATACCATGACAACGTTTAATGGAAAATAAAGATTTTCAGTTATTTATATTAAAAAAAATCAATTTATCAATTAATTAAATTGAATTATAACGAAATAGTATTTTCAATTACAAAGTTAAATGTCTAAATTTGGGATAAATTATTATAAACCATAAAAATCCTTATATCATGGCTTTTGAATTACCACAATTACCTTATGCATATGATGCATTAGAACCACATATTGATGCGCGTACAATGGAGATCCACCATACAAAGCACCACAATGCATACACTACAAATCTTAACGCTGCTATCGCAGGAACAGATTTAGAGGGAAAAACAATCGAAAATATCTTAATTAACTTAGATAAATCAAACGCTGCAGTTCGTAACAATGGTGGAGGTTTTTACAACCACAACTTGTTTTGGACAGTAATGTCTCCAAACGGAGGAGGATTACCAACAGGAGATTTATTAGCTGCTATCGAAGATTCTTTTGGAACTTTTGAAGAATTTAAAGCAAAATTCGCTAAAGCCGGAGCAACTCAGTTTGGTTCAGGATGGGCTTGGTTAACAGTACTTAAAGGAGGAAAATTAGAAGTTGTAGGTACTCCAAATCAAGATAATCCATTAATGCCGGAAGTTGCTGGTAATGGTGGAACTCCAATCTTAGGAATGGACGTTTGGGAACATGCTTACTATTTAAACTACCAAAACAGAAGACCGGATTATATTGAAGCTTTCTTTAGTGTAATTAACTGGACAGAAGTTGCTAGAAGATATGCTTTAGACAAATAAGAAGATAGAGCAAAGAATAAAGAGAAAAGACGGATGACTAAAAAGTTATCCGTCTTTTTTTATTTTACCATTTTCCGAAGAAACTGTTGATGTCAAAATAATATTTAACCTCTTCTCCTTTTTCATTGGTTAAATTTAATAAATCGTAATGTTTATTTCCTTCACTTAATAGAGCTTGTCCGTTCATTTTGCAATTAGGACAAAGCTGTCTCACAATTTGATATTCTTCTGAAACACTTTTTACTTTGATGGCATTTTTAATAGAACTGCCATCTTTAGTTGTATTTGCAGTAGTAGATTTTGTTCCGGAACAACTGATAAAAGAAAGACTTAGGATAATAAGAATAAAAAACTTTTTAAGAAATTGCATATGATTGGTTTAAATAATTGAAGTGCGATATTAATAATTTTATAAACCGAAAAACTTTGATTTTATTGTAATAAAAAAGGCGGAATCTCTTCCACCTTTTTTGCCCCAAATCTACCATAAACTTAACCTACTAATGTTATGGTTTTATAAATGTATGACAGTTATTTTTATTAAGAAAATTTTTCGGATGAAAGGTAAATATATCCGATGAAATGACTATAATATGTTAAAGGAGAAATACTTGAGTTTATTCCAATAAAAAAGGTGGAATCTCTTCCACCCTTTTTGCCCCAAATCTACCATAAACTTAACCTACTAATGTTATGGTTTCCCAAAAGTATTGTAGCTTTTCATTTTTACCAAACAAACAGGATAAACGGCAAAAAAA
Source organism: Flavobacterium panici (assembly GCF_903819335.1). Lineage (GTDB taxonomy): Bacteria > Bacteroidota > Bacteroidia > Flavobacteriales > Flavobacteriaceae > Flavobacterium > Flavobacterium panici. The sequence goes on from NZ_CAIJDE010000034.1 coordinate 142,054, forward strand.
ACCGATGAAATGCACAAATTAACCTTTTATTAATACTTTTTTAATACGCTCTGGCGTCTTTTCCTTCGTAGAAATTCATAAATGCTCGATTTACAACGCGGTTTCCTCCTGGGGTAGGATAATCACCTGTAAAGTACCAGTCTCCTAAGTTTTTAGGACATGCAATATGTAAGTCTTCTACTTTTTGGAAAATAATTTTTACCTCGGCATTAATTTCCGGAGAACTTAACATCTCGGCAATTTTATCTGAAATTTCTTCTGGTGTAAATTGATCGTAAATTGCAGTTACATAATTCACAACATCTGTGTCTGCAAAGTTTTCCTGAGCTTTACATTTAGCATAAACTTCGTCAACAATATGATATAAGTTTCTTTCTTTCAATAACGTTAAAGCAGCTCTAAAGGCAACAAGCCCTTCAAGTTTTGCCATATCGATTCCGTAACAGTCAGGATAACGAATTTGTGGTGCCGATGAAACAATAACAATACGTTTTGGTTTCAAACGATCCATCATTTTAATGATACTCATTTTTAATGTAGTACCACGAACAATACTATCGTCAATAATAACCAAATTGTCTTCTGGTTTAATTACACCATAAGTAACATCATAAACGTGAGCAACTAAATCGTCACGACTGCTGTCTTCAGTAATAAAAGTTCTAAGTTTAGCGTCTTTAATAGCTACTTTTTCTGTACGTATTTTTACAGCTAAAAGCTCTTGAAGCGTTTCTGCAGTAAGTGTATTTCTGTTTTCTAGAATATAATTGTTTTTTCTTTGATTTAAGAAATCCTGAGCAGCTTCGACTAAACCATAAAATGAAGTTTCGGCTGTATTTGGAATATAAGAGAAAACAGTATTATCTGTATCACTGTCAATTGCGTTAAGAACAGCAGGTAGAATTAATTTACCTAAATTTTTACGTTCCTGATAAATTTCAGCATCACTTCCTCTTGAAAAATAAATTCTTTCAAACGAACAAGCTTTCTTAACCGTTGGTTCTAAGATTTGATTCATAGAAACTTTTCCATTTTTCTTGATAATCAAAGCGTGACCCGGATCGATTTCCTGAACACTTTCAAAAGGAACATTAAATACGGTTTGAATAACAGGTCTTTCAGAAGCGACAACGACTACTTCGTCATCTTGGTAAAAGTAAGCTGGACGAATTCCGGCTGGATCTCTAAAAACAAAAGCATCTCCATGACCTAATAAACCGGCCATTGCATAACCACCATCTAAGTTTTTAGCAGAACGTGCTAATATTTTTGCAATATCCAAACGCTCAGCAATTACTGGCGAAGCTTCTCTTTTTGAGTAACCTTCGGCTTTACAGTCTTGGTACAATTGCATAACTTCTTTGTCTAAGAAGTGACCAATTTTTTCCATTACTGTAACAGTATCTGCCATTTCTTTTGGGTGCTGTCCAAGTTCAACTAAGTTTTCGAAAAGTTCTTTAACATTCGTCATATTAAAGTTTCCTGCCAAAATCAAGTTACGGTGCATCCAGTTACTTTGACGTAAAAATGGATGAACACTTTCGATGCTGTTTTTTCCGAAAGTTCCGTAACGAACGTGTCCTAAAAACAATTCGCCAACATATGGAATTTCAGATTTTATTTTTTGAACATCATCACCAATTTCAGGCTGTGCTTTTAATTCCTCACTGATTCTCTCATTGATTTGTTTAAAAACATCTTGTATTGGCTGCGAATGGTTTGAACGAACTCTGCTGATGTAGCGTTGTCCAGGCTCAACATCAAGTTTGATGCTTGCAAAACCAGCTCCGTCTTGTCCGCGGTTGTGCTGTTTTTCCATCATCAAATACATTTTCTGAATTCCGTAAAAAGCAGTTCCGTATTTCTCTTTATAATATTCAAGCGGTTTAAGAAGTCTAACTAAGGCTATACCACATTCGTGTTTTAAAGCGTCGCTCATTGTTTTTTGTATTTTGTGTTGTTGTAAGTTGTGTGTATTAACGTAATAAAAAAAGCCCCGTGTTATCGAGGCTTTTGGGCATTATATTTCTATGTCAAACTGAGTTAACGACTTAAATTGCTGTAATCGAATCGCTACTTCTGCTTTGCTTAATGTTTCCATCCTTTCAGTTCCAAATTTCTCCACGCAGAACGAAGCTAAATTTGAACCGTAAATAATTGCATTTTTCAAATTGTTAAACGAAATGTTTTCGCTTTGTGCAATGAATCCAGAAAATCCTCCTGCAAACGTGTCTCCGGCTCCGGTTGGGTCAAAAACATCTTCAAGCGGTAAAGCTGGTGCAAAGAATACCTCTCTGTTGTGGAATAAAAGCGCGCCGTGTTCTCCTTTTTTGATCACAACATATTTTGGTCCCATATCCTGGATTTTAGCTGCTGCTTTTACTAATGAATATTCACCAGAAAGTTGTCTTGCTTCTTCGTCATTGATTGTAATAACATCTACACGTTTAATAACGTCTAATAATTCTGGAAGAGCACAGTCCATCCAAAAGTTCATTGTATCTAAAACAACTAATTTTGGTTTTTTCTCTAATTGATCTAAAACGCTGCTTTGTACTAACGGATGTAAATTTCCTAACATTACAACATCAGCATCTTTGTAGTTTTGAGGAACTTTTGGCTGAAAATCAGCTAAAACGTTTAACTCAGTTACTAATGTATCTCTAGAATTTAAATCATTGTGGTATAAACCGCTCCAAAAAAACGTTTTACCGCCTTTTACAATTTCGATACCAGAGATATCAATATTTTTTGAAGTTAATAAGTCTAAATGTTCTTGAGGAAAATCATCGCCAACTACAGAAACTATGGCCGATTGCAAGTTGAAAAATGAAGCTGATAAACCAATGTACGTTGCAGCACCACCTAAAATTTTATCTGTTTTTCCGAAAGGAGTTTCAATCGCGTCGAAAGCAACCGTTCCAACAATCAATAATTTATTCATTTTATGAATTTCGAATTAGGGTGCAAAGATACTCTATAAGTTACAATCTTGCAACGGTTTAGGTTCTCAAAATTTTCTTAAAAAAAAGATATCGATTTCGGGTCTAATTCTATTGTAAATGAATGAATTATATTTAGTTTTCTGGAGTGCTTAAAATATGTTTTCCGGATTTAAATCGCAAGTTTTATTTTGAAAAAAAATCAAGATTTTATCGAAGTCTTTTAAATGAAGAAACTTTTCTTTTTCCACTTAAAACGCCAAGAATTGTAATGTGATTGTTTTTTATTTTAAATATAATGAGCCAAGTTTTATATGTAGCTTCCCTGTAAATCTTGGTTTTAGTTGGCAAGTTTTCACATTGAGAATAAATCAAAGGATTCTGAATTATTTTATTCATTGCTTTATTTATTCCATTACCAATTTTAATCGCATTTAATGGTTGAAGTTTTTCGAAAGCAATATAATCAACAATTTCTTCTAAAGTTTGAAAATAATTTTCAGATATATCTATCGTATATTGTTTTGAATTTTCAGCTTTTTCTCTTCCCATTTTTCATTAAACATTTCTAGAGACATCGTTGGGGATTTTTCAGCAACTTTTATCCATTCCATTAAATCTTCTTTAGATAAATTGCTTTCAATTTGATCATTTTCATCTTCAAAATCAATAGATACTTTTAATGCTTTTCCAACATAATTCTTTGGAATCTCAAAAGAAAGATTCACAATTTTATCTTTAGGAATAATGGTTTTCTGTATCATTTTCATGAATTTAATGAACTTTACAAAGTTATGATAAATAAATTCATCATTGTTGATATAATTTTTTTTAACAATCTTATAGCTCAAACTTCTTATAAAAAGAATTTTTAAAAAGCTTAAAACATGTTGTAGTTGCTATTAGCGATATTTCCCATCTTTTTTCATTTGTAATTCTTTCATTTATCTATATTTTTAATCCAATTGATCGCATCCTTCATAGGCTCTTCAGAGTCTGAAAATGCAGTATTGTGTCCCAAGTTTGGAAATAATTTATATTCATAAGGATTTCCTTTAGATTTCAATTTGTTAAGATATTCGATTGATAGATTCGCAGGTACTTGAATATCTTTGCCTCCATAAATCCAGAATCCTGGAATTGATAATTTAGAAAGAATGTCGTTTGGATTTGTATCAATGAATTCATATTTATCAGGATCGTTGAATACATGCTTTCTCGCTTCTTCTTCGGAGTGTGTTTCCCAAAATTTTTTATGTCCATTTGTATAAAATTGGAATCTCAATTGCTCTTTAACTGTTATAAGGGCTCCGCTGAAGATTGTCATAAATTTAACTTTCTTATTTTTCTCTGCCGTCAATGGAATTATCCATCCAGCTTGGCTACCGCCTATTAAACCAATAGGTATTTTATTATTTGACAAGGATTTAGATAAAGTATTTACAGCAGCGCTAGCATCTAAAGACAAAAGATTTAGATTGGAGAAATCAACATTGTTAGTTCCTACTTCAGGTCCAGCATATACACCAGCTGATTCGCCGACACCACGCTTATCATACGTTAAAACTGCAATTCCGTTGTTGGCTAGAATTGTAGCAAAGTTTATCATTCTTTTTTCTTGCCCAGATCCATGAACAATCACAACAGCTGCCTGTATATTGTTAGGTGTAAAAATAGTTCCGGCGAGTGAAACTCCTTCGCTAACAAATTTTATTTCCTTAATTGTAAAGTTTGGTGCAATTGCTGATACATAACTAGTGAAAAACAATAGGATTAAGAAATAATACTGGCGTATTTTTTTTGCTCTTATAATGCTTTTAAAAAATACCAGTTTATTTTTCATTTTTTTAAATCTTGATTAAATAAATTGCTTTTGCTTTCATTTCTTGAGTTAATCTACAACTGATACTTCTTATCAAAATAATTCTTCAAAACCCCAACCTGAACTAAAATCATAAAAGGAACAATCAAAAATGCGTACAAAATATTTTTCGAAAAATGAATTCCTGAAAATGCTGTTGAAATTTTATTAGAATATAATTTTCCAATTTCATCGATTTTCAAATTGTTTTCTGAAACTGAAAAAAGAGAAATATAAATCACTAATGCTGCTACAGCCAATCCGATAAAAATCCAAACCGATTTAGAAATTAAAGGTTTGTATACTTTGATTTTTTTCTCTTCTAATAATTCGACTTTTGCCATTATTTTTGAGGTAAAATCTATTGATGGCGACTGCAGTTTTTCTTCGGCCATCATTTTTTCAATAAGCTGCTCTATATTTTTATCGCTCTCTTTCATAACATTCTATTATTTCAGGTTCTAACTGCTGTCTCAAAATTACGGCTAATTTTTGTCGGCTTCTAAATAATTTTACTTTCGCATTATTTGCGGATATATTCATGATCTTTCCAATTTCTTCTAAATTTTGATCATCAAAATAAAATAAAGTTAAAAGGAATTTTTCATCACTTGGTAACAAATTTAAACATTTTTGAATGGTTTGCTTTCGTTCTTTGTCTTCTAAAGCGCTTAAAGCAGTATCCATTGTTTTTATTAAATGAGATGAAAAATCATCTATCGAAATATTAAAATCATCTTTTTTACTTTTCTTTAATCTGTCCAGACAAGTATTATAAGCAATCTTATAAATCCAGGTCGAAAATTTAGATTCACCTTTAAATTTATTCAATGAACTATAAATCTTAATAAATGTATCTTGTGAAACTTCTTCTGCTTCTTCTCGATTTTTAACCATTTTGAGTGCCAAAGTAAAAATCATATCCTTATAACGATCCACCAGAACGGCAAACGCATTTGTCTCGCCCTGCAGAACTTTATCGATATAATGTTGATCACTTATTGTACTCATATTATATAGGACGACAGTTTGTTTAATTAGGTTACAAGAAATTTAAAATAAATTCTATTTTTTTTTGAAAGAACAAATTCTAAATGGAAATTTCAATATTAAAATTCCAAATTCCAATTTTGTTATATATACATATATATAAGTATAGAACTTTGTCAAAAATTTATATTCACAATTTGTTCACGTATTCTTGTCATTTCGACTCGTATTTGTTACTAAATACTTTTAATAAATCTCAAAATTAACTGATAATCAGTAGGTTTTGGGATTTGGAATTAAAAATTTTAAATTTTTTTAATTTTCTTGTAACCTCAATTTAAAAAGCCTCGTCATATGGAGTATCAATCAATTAAAAAAATATAAAATTATGGGACCAGAAATTTTAGTACCACTTAGCTTTTTTGCAATGATCTTCGGGATCGTTTATTTAGTTTACTCAACAAGAAACAGAGAGCGTTTAGCACTTATAGAAAAAGGTGTTGATGCTAGTATCTTTTTACAAGCAAAAAAAAATGGAGTCTCGCCTTGGAAAATACTTGTTGTAAATCTGGCATTTTTATTAATAGGAAGTGGCGTTGGAATTTTTCTTGCTTTATTGATTACAACTTACACTTCACTAAATGACGGAGCGGTTTATCCTTCAATTATTTTTATAATGGCAGGAATTGGACTTTTGACTGGATTTAAAACAGCAAAAGATTTGGATAAAGAGTAGCAGAGTTTGTAAAGATTTTAAGTTAGTAATTAAAAACGCGTTTAAAGCAATTGTTTTAAACGCGTTTTTGTTATTCTTTAGATCCAATAGTTTCGTAATAAACATCTACAGAAAGCTTTGGCTGTGCTGATGCCATAACAGCAAGTTCGTCGCAGCGTTCGTTTTGTGGATGATTATTGTGACCTTTTATCCATTTAAAATCTACTTGATGTTTACGATAAATAATTAAAAAGCGTTTCCATAAATCGGGATTTTTTCTACCGGCAAATTTCTTTTTCTCCCAGCCTAAAACCCATTTTTTTTCAACAGAATCCACTACATATTTAGAATCAGAAATTACAAGGACTTTCATATTTGGCTTTTTAAGTTTTTCTAAACCAACAATTACAGCCAGAAGTTCCATTCTGTTATTAGTAGTAAGACGAAAACCTTCGTAAAATTCTTTTTTATGCGGAGTTCCCACTAATTCCATGACCACGCCATAGCCGCCATTTCCCGGATTTCCTTTTGCGGCGCCATCTGTATATATATGTACTTCGTGTTGGGTCATTTTATTTTTTTGTTAACCATATAAGTTATATAAGTCCATTTAAAATATTGTCTTATATTTCTTAGGTTATTAAAAGTTCATTCTAATTTTTAGTATTTCTTATCTAGTTTTAAACGCCAGCCTTAAATTATCTTATATAACTTAATATGGTTTAAATTTTAGAATCTGAATCTTCAAGTATTCTATGAATAATCTCAGGAAAATGTTTTTGTTCTAATTCATGAATCTTTTCAGCCACCGTTTCAGGAGTATCTTCATCAGTTAAAACAACATTTTGCTGAAATATGATACCGCCTTCATCATAATTTTCGTTTACATAATGAATAGAGATTCCGGTTTCTTTTTCCTTATTATTAACTATCGCCCTGTGTATATGCATTCCGTACATTCCTTTGCCTCCATATTTAGGTAAAAGTGCAGGATGAATGTTGATTATTTTGTTTGGATACTGCTCAATTATGTTTTCAGGAAATTTCAACAAAAAACCAGCAAGAACTATCAAATCCGGGTCGATTTTTTGTATTTTTTGTAATACGTTTCGCTCTAAAAGTTCGTTTTTTTCGAAAATTTCGACTGGAATTTGATGATTTTTTGCTCTTTCAATAACTTTTGCCGAAGCATTATTTGTAAAAACCGAAACGACCTTTGCAATTTCAATGTTCGAAAAATATTTTATAATGTTTTCTGCGTTAGTTCCTGATCCTGAGGCAAAAACGATAATTTTTTTCATAATAGAATTTATTTTGAGAATGCAAAAAACGGAATAAAAATCGAAAATAAATAGCTTTAAAAGACCTTTCTTGAAATTAATTTTATAAATTAGTGTCACATTTATAAACTAAATAGTTGTTTTAAAATAAAGTTTTTTATTTTTGCCAACAAATTAAATTCTAAAATTAAAGATTATGTCAGACATTGCATCAAGAGTAAAAGCGATTATCGTAGACAAATTAGGTGTTGACGAAAACGAAGTTGTAACAGAAGCAAGCTTCACTAATGATTTGGGAGCTGACTCATTAGACACTGTTGAGCTTATTATGGAATTCGAAAAAGAATTTGATATTCAAATTCCAGACGATCAAGCAGAAAACATTGCTACTGTAGGTCAAGCTATTTCTTATATCGAGGAAGCTAAAAAATAATAATACCACACCCGAATTTTAAAAATTCCAAAGTTTGAATGTCCAAATTCCAAAATTGGAATTTGTTTTTTTTAAAAAATTGGAATTTCTAGAAATCGGGTGTTATTATTTTTTTAAATTTAAATTTCGATTGATTTTCAATCAAAAAGATATATTTATATTGTAATACCCATGGCTCTTAAGTAACAAAACTGTTAAGAAAGCGTGGGTTTTATTTGTTTAAAGACACAAAATACATAATTTATGACATTAAGGCGAGTTGTGGTAACAGGATTAGGTGCACTTACTCCTATCGGGAATAATATCCAGGATTATTGGAATGCACTTGTGAATGGGGTAAGCGGAGCCGCTCCTATCACATATTATGATACAGAGAAGCATAAAACGAAATTTGCCTGCGAAGTGAAAAACTTCAATATTGAAGATTACATGGATCGCAAGGAATCTCGAAGATTAGATAAATTTGCTCAATATGCAGTTGCTGCCAGTGATGAAGCTATTAAAGATGCCGGACTTACAGATGATAATGTCGACAAAACTAGAGTTGGTGTTATCTGGGGAGCAGGAATTGGAGGTTTAGAAACATTCCAGGAAGAAGTAATTTATTATGCAAAAGGTGATGGAACCCCAAAGTTCAATCCTTTTTTTATTCCAAAAATGATTGCCGATATCGCTCCAGCGCATATTTCTATGCGTAACGGCTATATGGGACCAAATTATACTACAGTTTCTGCATGTGCATCTTCTGCAAATGCATTAATTGATGCTTTCAACTACATTCGTTTAGGAATGTGTGATATTATTGTATCTGGTGGTTCTGAAGCTGCAATTACCATTGCCGGTATGGGAGGTTTTAACTCTATGCACGCTTTATCAACAAGAAACGAAAGTCCGGAAACAGCTTCAAGACCTTTTGATGCAACCAGAGATGGTTTTGTTTTAGGAGAAGGAGCAGGAGCTTTAGTTCTTGAAGATTACGAACATGCAAAAGCAAGAGGTGCAAAAATTTACTGTGAAATTGGAGGAGGCGGAATGTCATCTGATGCTTACCATTTAACAGCACCACATCCGGAAGGAATTGGAGTTATTGCAGTAATGAAAAATACACTGAGAGATGCTGGAATGAACCCTGAAGATGTTGATCATATCAATACTCACGGAACTTCTACTCCACTTGGAGATGTTGCAGAATTGAAAGCTATTAGTGCCGTTTTTGGTGATCATGCAAAAAACATCAATATCAACTCAACAAAATCAATGACAGGACATTTACTTGGTGCTGCCGGAGCTATCGAAGCTATTGCTTCTATCTTAGCAATGAAACACGGTATTGTTCCTCCTACGATTAACCATACAGTAGTTGATGAGAATATCGATCCTGCATTAAACCTTACCTTAAACCAACCTCAAAAAAGAGAAGTGAATGTTGCTATGAGTAACACATTTGGTTTTGGCGGACACAATGCTTGTGTGTTATTTAAAAAAATCGCTGACTAATTTTCGTATATGAATATTATCAAAAAAATATTTTCTAAATCCCGTTCTCTAGAAGACGGGATTTTTTTTGACACTATTCAGAAAATTCTTGGTTTTCAGCCTGTAAATATTGAATTTTACAAAAAAGCTTTTACCCATAGATCGTCAAATAAATTAGATGAAGCAGGGCATCCTATAAATTACGAACGTTTAGAATTTTTAGGAGATGCTATGCTAAGTGCTGTAATTGCTGCGCATTTGTTTAATAAGGCACCAAATGGAGACGAAGGATATTTAACAAAAATGCGCTCAAAAATCGTAAGCCGCGAACATTTAAATGAACTTGGCAAAGATTTGAATTTAGTGCGTTTTGTAGAAAGTAAAGTACCTGTTCAGCATTTTGGAGAAAATATTCATGGTAATATTTTCGAATCGCTTATTGGTGCTATTTATTTAGATAAAGGTTATTCGTATTGCGAAAGATTTATCCAAAAAAGAGTAATTACACCTTATGTCGATATTGCAAGACTTGAAGGAAAAGTAATTAGTTATAAAAGCTTAGTTATCGAATGGTGTCAGAAAGAAAAGAGGATCTTTCATTACGACATTTTCGAAGATAACGGTATTGACGGACAACGCTTGTTTGGTGTCAAATTAAGTATAGACGATAAGGTGATCGCACGAGCGCGGGCAACCTCAAAAAAGAAAGCAGAAGAGAAAGCTTCACAAAGAGCCTATTTTGCATTTCAGGAAAAAATAGATAAGAAATAATTACAATTTTGATGTAATTTTCTTAATGCTAAATCGTTTTCGTTTATAAATTAACAAAAACAAGCTGCTTATAACTATTGATGCTCCGTTAGAAATAGTATATTTACAACTTGATTTTTCATGACATGGCTATTCATAGATTGGATTTAGACGAATTTGACGAAATTGATTATTATTTAATGGCAATTCATACTTCATTAGAAGATTATAGACTGGCCTATTTTATCAATAAGAACCTTCCGATTAACTTAAGTAAGAGCAAAAACGAGATCCATGCTCAGACTAAAGAAGGTGAGGCAAATTTTTCGAGATTTTATTATTATGATTCTGAGAAAGCTGTATCGTGGAATTTGATTCAGAATAAAAATGAGATCATTTCTGTGAGTACAAATGATTTCCAGAATTTGTTTTCTAATGAGACAAGTGAGGTTTCTACAACAATTCATTTACTTCCTGAATTCAAAAAAGTAGATTTTTTCCTGAAAATCGATAACAGTGAGGAAGCTGTCGATTTTTCAGAAATTCAGCAACAACTAAATTCAATAGAAAGTATTGCGGCAATTTATGCTGTGGATACCAATAAAATAAAATCAAAAAACAATCTAATTTTTTAAAAAAAATGTTAACAAACAAGAAAACCAAAATTGTAGCTACATTAGGCCCTGCATGTGGTACGAGAGAGATTATCAAGGATATGATCGACGCAGGGGTGAATGTGTTTAGAATCAATTTTTCGCATGCAGACTACGAAGGAGTAAAAGAAAAAATTAACATTATTAGAGGCCTGAACGAAGAGTTTGGTTACACTACAGCGATCTTAGGAGATTTGCAGGGACCAAAACTTAGAGTTGGTGTAATGGAAGAAGGAACGGTTGTACATGATGGTGACGAAATTACTTTCACTACAGCAGAAGATATTATCGGAAATGCAAAAAAAGCATTCATGAAATATCAAAATTTCCCAAATGATGTAAATGTTGGAGAACGTATTTTGCTTGATGATGGTAAACTGATTTTCGAAATTGTTTCAACAGATAAAAAAACAGAAGTTGTTGCTAAAGTAATTCAGGGTGGAGAATTAAAATCTAAAAAAGGAGTTAATCTTCCAAACACTAAAATTTCTTTACCGGCTTTAACTGAAAAAGATATTGCAGATGCCATTTTTGCAATTGAACAAAAAGTAGACTGGATCGCACTTTCATTTGTGAAAACTCCTCGCGATTTACAAGATTTACAAGAATTAATCGCTAAGCATTCAGAATATAAAATTCCAATTATTGCTAAAATTGAAATGCCGGAAGCTCTTGAGAACATGGATAAAATTGTAGCATATTGCGATGGTTTAATGGTTGCTCGTGGAGATCTTGGAGTTGAACTTCCTGCTCACGAAGTACCATTAGTACAAAAAGATTTGATTCGCAGAGCAAAAACAGCTAGAATTCCTGTTATCGTTGCAACCCAAATGATGGAAACAATGATTACAAGTTTAACACCAACAAGAGCAGAAGTAAACGACGTTGCTAACTCAGTAATGGATGGTGCAGATGCTGTAATGTTGTCTGGAGAAACTGCAACTGGAAATTATCCGGTACAAGTTATTCAAAGAATGACACAAATTTGTGAGGCTGTTGAGAATTCTCCACTAATTCAGGTTCCACAAAACACTCCACAAATTAAAACAAAACGTTTTGTTACTAAAACAGTTTGTCACCAGGCAGCTTTATTAGCAAACGAAATCGAAGCTAAAGCAATTTGTACATTGACAAACAGCGGTTATACAGCTTTCCAAATTTCGGCTTGGAGACCATCTTCGGCACATATTTTAGTATTTACTTCAAACAAAAGAATCTTAACACAATTGAATTTATTATGGGGAGTTAAATCATTCTTCTATGATAATGAAGAAAGTACAGATGATACTGTAACCGATGTAAATAAAATTGCAGTTGAAAAAGGCTATGCATCAAAAGGTGATTATTTAATTAATCTTGCTGCAATGCCAATTAAAGAAAAAGGAATGGTTAATACCATGAGAGTTTCTGAAATAGAATAGTTTTCTTTTTTAAGATCACGATATTTTAAAATCAAATCCACCCATTCGGGTGGATTTTTTTTGCTTTATATATTCTTCAGTTTATAAATCCTGACGTTTCAAGTTATAATTTGCAACATCATGGAGCAAAATAAAACCATTTTCATGTTGCAAGTTATAATTTGCAACAACGTAAAGCCTTAAAAATAGGATTATTCGTGTTTTTATTACTTAATTTTGAGATACTTAACAAAACGTTAAAAAAAACAGTTTCTGCAAATTCCCTCAAAGGCAACAGCTAAATGTTCTAAGAAATTGCTTTACATACAGGTTACTTTTTCTACTTCATTTTTGTAGAAAATTATAGTTCGATTTTTAGATAAAAACCATTATACAAACGAATTATTAACAAATCTTATTACCATGAAACAAAGTAAATTTAGAAATGCCATAATGCTTTTTGCATTCATATGCTTCACGATTGTTCAGGTGAAAGCTCAGAAAAAAGTCAACATTTTAGTATTGTGGGGCGATGATATTGGTACTACCAATATTAGCGCCTATAGCGATGGACTTATGGGATATACTACACCCAATCTTGATCGTTTAGCCAATGAAGGAATGCGTTTTCTTCATTATTATGGAGAACAAAGTTGTACTGCAGGACGTGCTGCTTTTTTAACAGGACAGCATGGTCTTAGAACCGGACTTACAAAAGTTGGTTTTCCTGGAGCGCCAATGGGTATGAGCCAGTTAGATCCTTCTATTGGAGGGATAATGAAAAGTTTAGGATATGCAACAGGTCAATTTGGTAAAAATCACGTGGGAGATCGTAATGAAAATTTACCAACCGTAAACGGTTTTGATGAATTTTTTGGAAACCTCTATCACTTGAATGCTGAAGAAGAACCAGAATTGCCTGATTATCCTAAAGATCCGGAATATCTAAAAAGATTTGGACCAAGAGGGGTATTAAAATGTACAGCCACAAGTGCAGATGACGGAACTGTAGATCCTCGCTTTGGAAAAGTTGGAAAACAAAGAATCGAAGATACAGGTCCACTTACTAAAAAAAGAATGGAAACGGTAGATGACGAAACTTCGGCAGCAGCTATTGACTTTATCAAAAGACAAAATGCAGCAGGCAAACCATTTTTCTGTTGGTTCAATGCTACACGTATGCACCTTCGTACACACGTTAGAGCAGAGCACAGAGGAAAATATACACATGGAGACAGTGAGTATATTGATGGTATGATTGAGCACGACGAAACTATTGGAAGTATTTTAAAAGCTTTAGATGATCTAGGAATTGCCGACAATACGATCGTGGTTTATTCAACAGATAATGGCCCTCACATGAACACATGGCCAGATGGAGCAATGACACCATTTCGCTCTGAGAAAAATACAAACTGGGAAGGAGCTTTTCGTGTACCTTGTATTGTACGCTGGCCAGGACATATCAAAGCAGGAACTGTAACTACTGAATTGATGAGTCATAATGACTGGATTCCTACATTTGCTTCAATTGCAGGAGAACCCGATATCGTTAACAAGCTTTTAAAAGGTTACTCAGCAAACGGAAAAAACTATAAAGTACATTTAGATGGTTTTGATCAAAGTAAATTTTTAGAAGGCAAAACACCAAAAAGTGCCAGAGATAAATTCTTTTATACAGATGATGATGGTCTTTTAGTTGGTTTAAGAGAAGGCGATTATAAATATGTTTTTGCAGAACAGCGTTTGGGAGGTACATTGGGAGTTTGGGCAGAACCTTTTACCAAACTGCGTTTACAAAAAATATTCAATTTGTACCAGGATCCTTTTGAAAGAGCCGATATTACTTCAAATACTTTTTGGGACTGGCAGATGAATCACGTACAATTAATGTATGGAGCGATACAAGATGTGGTAGTTTTTGCAGAAACATTTAAAGAATATCCTCCAAGATCAATTCCTCCAAGTTTCTCAGCTTATACTATCATGGAAGAAACAATGAAAGATATTAAGGCACAAAAATATATTGAGAAAAACGTTTTACCTAAATTAAAAGAGGAAGAAGCAACAGATTCAAAAAAGAAAAAGTAGAAAATAAATGTTTAGTAGAGCTTGAATTATTACCCCATAATTCAAGCTCTATAACTTAAAAATCAATACTATGTATAAGAAAATATATGTATTGTCTCTGCTTTTATTTTTATTGGTTTCATGCAAAAATAAATCAGATGACGCTACAACTGTTAATCCTAAAGACAGTTCGGCCGTTATAGTTGGAGATCCGCTTCCCAGCTGGAACAAAGGAACTTTAAAAGATGACATTATTGCTTATGTCGAAAAAGTAACCAAGAAAGGAAGTCCTGATTTTATTCCAATAGAGAATAGAATCGCCACTTTTGATAACGACGGAACATTATGGGCAGAAAAACCATATGTTCAGGAATTATTTGCTTTTTATCAGGTAAAAAAAATGGTAGGAGCCAATCCGGCTTTGGCACAAAAACAGCCTTTTAAAGCTGTAGTAGAGAAAGACAAAACCTTTTTTGAAAAAGGAGGCGATAAAGCCCTTATAGAACTTGTAGCTGCAACCCACACCGGAATGACCGAGGACGAATTTGAAAAATCAGTAAATGATTTTTTTAAAACGGCTAGTTATCCGGGCAAAAATATTCCGGTAAAACAAATACGATATCAGCCTCAATTAGAACTGCTGGATTATCTCCGTGCCAACGGATTTAAAACCTATATCGTAACAGGCGGTACAATTGAAGTGGTGAGAGCAATATCTCAGGATTTTTACGGAATTCCAAAAGATCAGGTCGTAGGAACGTCTTTTAAATACCAATACGACGATGCTAAGAATGCCGTACAAAGAGAACCAGCTTTAGATCATTTTAATGATAAAGTAGGAAAACCGGTTGGCATCCAGCTGCATATTGGCCAGCGTCCGGTTTTTGCCTGCGGAAACGAAGGCGGAGCAGGAGATATTGCCATGCTCAAATATTCGCAGGGAAACAAATACCCATCCTTTCAATTATTGGTCAATCACAATGATTCCATTAGAGAATACAGCTATCAGGAAAAAGATAATTTATCATTAAGCACAGCCGCAAAAAACAAGTGGCATGTAGTAAGTATAAAAGACGACTGGAAAAAAGTTTTTGCAGATAAATAATTTGAATTAGTTAGGATCTCAAATGAAGCAGCTTTTGACATCAAAAGTTGTTTCATTGAGATTTTTAGATGAATTAAAAATCTTAAAAAAAACAGTTATGAAACGAATCAGTTATTATATCAGTCATAAATTATTTTTCAGCGCTCTGTTTTTTACTTTCTCTTTTGTTATTTCCGCTCAGGAAGCCGCGCCAAAAGCCGGAGCAAGTGCGCAGGAATTAGCAGATAAACTCGCAAATCCGGTGGCGAGTTTAATTAGTGTGCCTTTGCAGAACAATTTAAATTATGGTATTGGCCCTTTTAACGGATCAAAATATATAATAAATATACAGCCGGTAATTCCGTTTAAATTAACAGAAAATTTAAATCTAATTACCCGTTATATATTGCCAGTAGTTGATCAACGAGATATTACAGGAAACAATACACATCAATTTGGATTAAGCGATGCAACGGTTACCGCTTTTTTTGCTCCAAAAACAAAAGGCCTTATTTTAGGTATAGGTCCGGCATTTTTAATTCCAACAGCAACAGATGAATTATTAGGAACAGAAAAATTTGGAGTCGGTCCAAGTGTATTAGTAATGCATCAGGGAAAAGGACTTTCAGTAGGTTTCATAGCCAATCAAATTTGGTCAGTTGCCGGGAATGAAGACCGCGCCGATTTTAATCAGTTTTACACCCAGATATTTCTTTCTCACAGTTATAAAAGCGGTGCCAGTTTAGGTGTAAACGCCGAAATAACTCAAAACTGGGATGCAAAAACAACCCTAATCTCATTAAATCCATCTATTGGTGCCGTAACAAAATTAGGCGATCAGGTCGTTCAGTTTGCGATTTCGCCCTTAATTCCAATTACAGGTCCTTCTGAATCAAAACCAGATTGGGGATTACGTGCTATTTTGGCCTTTGTTTTTCCGGGTTCATAACATCGTTTAGGAGTTTCTTTCATCTTAAAAAAACAAATCATGAAGTTAAACATTTTATCCATTATAATAATGAGTTGCTTGGTCTCGTGTACCAATTCTACAACAAAAAAAGAAACTTCAATTCCTGCCGATACTACAAAAACAGCAGTATTTAAACCTGCAGATTTTGAAGAACAGCTTGTTTATAATCGAGCATTTGAAGCCGTGATTTGGGGAATTCCTGCGGTAAATTCAGAATTGCTTCATGAAAGTCTTGTAAAAGTAAAAGGCGATTACAATCAAATTATTTATTGGTCTGGATTAATCAGTTCCAAAAACCAAACCTTAACCCCAAATCCAGACGTAATTTATGTAAATCCATTATATGATACACGACAAGGCCCTGTTGTTTTAGAAATTCCTCCCGTTGAAGGCGTTTCATCATTAACAGGAAGTTTAGACGATGGCTGGCAAACCGCAATAGAAGATATTGGTCCCGCAGGTGTCGACAAAGGAAAAGGAGGCAAATACCTCATTTTACCGCCAAATTATAAAGAAGCCGTTCCGTTAGGTTACATACCAATGCCCTCTTCAACTTTTACAGGATATGCCATACTTCGTTCAAATCTTACAGACGGAAGTCCAAATGATATTAAAAGAGCAGTTGACTACGGAAAAAAAGTTAAGATATATCCTCTTTCTGAAGCTGATAATCCGCCCGCTACAACATTTGTTGATTTATTAGAAGTTCCATTCAGTAATACCATTCCGTACGATTTTCATTTTTTTGAAATATTGAATCAGTTTATTCAAAGAGAACCTTGGATAACCCGCGATTTAGCAATGATTGATCAGTTAAAAACAATTGGAATTGAAAAAGGAAAAATCTTTCAGGCCGATGCCAGAAGACAGGAAATTTTAAATGCCGCAATAAAAGATGCACATACCTGGATTGATTCAGAGTATCAAAATGCGTTTAAAATACCTTTTTATAATGATACTAAATGGGCATTACCGGTTTCGCAGGATTTTGTAAAATCAATAGCAAGTGATTATTCCATACCAAATCTTTATCCGGTACGCGAAAGAGCGATCGCCTATTCAATAGCCTATTTTAGTGCCAAACATTTAGGAACCGGACAATTCTATTTAATATCCATTAAAGATAATAAAGGCGAAGAATTTGACGGCTCAAAATTGTATAAACTTCATTTGCCTGCAAAAGTTCCGGTAAAATTATATTGGTCAGTAACAGCTTACGATCGCGAAACCCATGCACTTATTTTAGGAATGAAATATGCAAGTCGTGCCTCAACATCGCCGGGACTTCAAAAAAACAGTGACGGTTCTGTAGATATTTATTTTGGAGCAAAAGCTCCGGCAGGGAAAGAATCAAATTGGGTTCCGACAGATCCAAAACGAAAATTTGAATTACTGGCACGTTTCTATGGCCCGGAAAAAGGGTTTTTTGACAAAACATGGAAAATGGGAGATGTTGAAGAAGTAAAATAATTACTCCCTGATTTTAAACCAAAATGATTAATCATTATGAAAAATAGATGTTTTATAATTTTAGCAGTAATTACTCTGATATTAAATTTTGGATGTAAAAAAGAAACATCAGAAACCACATCATCAACGCTGGTTTCAGAAAATGGAACTCAGATTAAATTAGATGGCGAACTGCCTTCAAAAGAATCTATTCCGGCATTGTTTGACGAAATGGATTTTCAACAGGCAACGCAATGTTACTTATGGGGATTGCCTATTGTGGCTTTCGCCGAATGGCAGCAGCAACACTACAAAACATTTAAAGCATCAAGTAACGATCTTGTTTTATATAACTCTTATGACGATCGTTTAGGAATTCTTACCGCAAATGCTACAACGCCTTATATCATGACGTTTATAGATTTAGCAGCAAATGGTCAAACCGTTATCGAAATGCCGGCTGGACATACTGCCGGTGGACTGGCAGATTTTTGGCAGCGAGAACAAGCAGTAATTGGAGAAATGGGACCAGATAAAGGAAAAGGAGGTAAATACATCCTGGTTCCTCCAACAATTAAAGATTTTAAAGCCGATGGATATTTTATAGTTCCATGTAATACAGTAAATATGTTTTTCGGGTTTAGAGCTTTAGATCCTGATCCTAAAATTACAGAAACGCTGCTAAAACAAGTAAAAATTTATCCGTACGCACAAAGAGCAAATCCCGGACCAACAAAAGTGGTTAGCCCGCCGGCAGGTAAAAAATGGTTAGGAATTCAGCCGGCAGGAATTAAATATTGGGAACGACTTCATGCTATTTTACAAAATGAACCAGTAGAAGAAAGAGATCGTTTTTTTATGGCTTGGTTAAGAAATCTTGGCATAGAAAAAGGAAAAGTTTTTGCTCCGGATGAACGTCAGAAGAAAATTTTAATTGTCGCTGCCGAGAAAGGCCAGCAAATGGCAATGGCAAATTCCTTCAGTAAACGTTTTGCAGATATAAAACACTGGCCAGACAAAAAATGGGATTATGTACTGATTATGAAAGACCCATCGCAACATGCTGATAATTATGATGAGTTTTTTGAAAGATCATCCTATTTCTATGAAGCCGTTACGTACTCAAAAGCCATGATAACTAAAATACCAAACGTGGGTCAAGCCTATTTAGGATCATATTATGATAATGAAGGAAATTGGTTAGACGGAGGGAAAAATTATACACTAAATATTCCGGCAAATCCGCCAGCAGTTAATTTTTGGTCCATTACGATTTATGATTCGGCAACCCGATGTTTAATAGATAATCCGCAGAAAAATGCAGATTTATCTTCCCGTAAGGATTTAATAAAAAACACAGATGGTTCTGTCGATTTGTATTTTGGACCAAAAGCCCCAGCCGGAAAAGAGAAAAATTGGGTTCAGACTTTACCGGGAAAACATTGGTTTACTTATATGCGTTTTTACGGACCAACAACAGCTTATTTTGATAAAAGCTGGAAAATGGATGATATAAAAGAAGTAAAATAAAAATCCTTTTATGATCGAAAAAGCAGCAGATAAAACAGAAATTTCATTTGATCCATTAGCATCAAAAACAGAACGTTATGAGAAAGGTGCAGCGATTAGAAAGGCCGTTCCGCACGCTTCACATCAGGAATATATTGCTGCAAAAGACAGGGAAGATCCTATCGATATTTTGATAAAAACCAGTATTGGAAGAATAGAAAGTTTACTGCCCATTCGATACAGGAGAATGATGGAATCGCCATTTGCCTTCTTTCGTGGTGCGGCAGCAATTATGGCAGCAGATTTGGCAAAAACACCAAACACGGGAATCGATTTACAGCTTTGCGGCGATTGTCATTTAATGAATTTTGGAGGTTTTGCGACACCAGAACGTAAATTGGTTTTTGATATAAATGATTTTGATGAAACTTTTCAAGGCCCTTGGGAATGGGATGTAAAACGTTTAGCCGCAAGTTTTGCGATTGCAGGAAGATGGCTCAAATTTGCTGATAAAAGCAATAAAGAATTTGCCTGGCACGTGGCAGACAGTTATAAAAGGCATATGCTGGATTACAGCAAATTATCGGCACTTCAAATTTGGTATGCTGATATTGATCTTGCCGAACTTATCGAACTGGGAAAAGATGAAGAAATAAAAGAATTTCATCAAAAGCGAATAAAAAAAGCAGCCGAATATACGACACATGAAAAGGAATTTGCAAAAATGACATATCAGGATGGAGTTCGGGCCCGAATAAAAGATGAACCGCCTTTGATATTTCATTCCTCTGGAAATGATGAAAAGATCATTATGAAAGAAGCAGAATTGGTTCATAAGCGTTACATAGAATCATTGCCAGAAGACAAGCAAATTTTGTTAAGCAGATATTCTATGCATGACTTTGCGATAAAAGTGGTAGGCGTAGGAAGTGTAGGTACACTTTGCGGCATAAGTTTATTAATGTCTGCCACGGGCGAGCCCATTTTTTTGCAGTTTAAGGAAGCAAGACAAAGCGTTTTAGAACAATATGTAAAGTCGAAAAAGAAATACAATCAGGAAGGCGAGCGAATTGTAATGGGACAAAAGCTAATGCAGTCTGCTTCGGATATATTTTTAGGATGGACCAATGACGATAGAGGAAGATTTTTTTACATCCGTCAGCTTCGTGATGCTAAAGTCAAACCCGTTCTTGAAATAATGAAAGAAGAAAACCTGAAAGATTATGCCAAAGCCTGCGGATGGGCACTTGCAAGAGCGCATGCCCGCTCTGGAGATCCATCTGTTTTATCCGGATATATTGGTGATAATAATGAATTTGCCAACGCAGTTTCGAAGTTTTCTCTTTTATATGCAGATCAAAATGAGTTAGACTACAACAAAATGATCCAAGCCATAAAGGAAGGAAGACTGCCGGTTTCTGCAGAAATATGATTTTGCAGGATAAATAAAGCAATTATAAATAAGTAAGAATTTTTCGCTAAATGTTTATGTCAATAAAATAAATTGATTATCTTTGAGTGTTTGCTAAAAGCCTGTAATATAGTTCTTTGTGTTTTTTAACGCATTATCGAAGCCGTATATTCTTTCATTCAAGATTTTTCAGAATTAATAATTTCGAGTTAAGTAATTAATCATTAATTTAAATTCTACAAAATGAATATTAAAAGAACAAATCTTCGCATAATCCCAATTTTATTTTTGGGTTTAATTTACAGCTGTTCCCCAACAGTTAAGGTTACAACAGATTACGATCACTCTGCAAATTTTAGTGAATATAAAACTTTTGCAGTTTATGATTTAAAAGCGCAGCAAGGTCAGGTAAATCAATTAAATGTAGACCGTGTTACAAATGCAATTCGTGCTGAAATGATTGCAAAAGGATTTACAGAAAGTTCAAATCCTGATTTAAAAGTAAATGCAGTTTCTATTTTAAAAAATAAAACACAAGTTACAGCCGATTCTAATTTTTATGGTTATGGCGGAATGTATCGTCCATACGGATATTGGGGCGGTGGAGCCATGATGGGCGGCGGCACAACAACATTTAATACTTATGATTATGTTGACGGCTCATTAGTTATCGATATAGTTTCTACAAAAACACAAAAATTACTTTGGCAGGGAATTGGAAATGCTCAAATTGACAGTAAACCAGATAATCCTGAAGAATTTATAAATAATTCTATCAAAAAAATCTTAGAAGGATTTCCTCCTGGGGCAGTAAAAAAATAGCATAAAACTACTGTTTTAAATAGGCTGTACTTTCCATTTTAGTAAGTACAGCTTATAATCGCACATTTTATTTTCTTTGAAAATCCCCCTTCTCAAAGAAAAAGGACAAACTAATCAAAGCTTAAAACGTATGACCGATATAGTACTTTCGCTTTTCTTTTTTATAGCTACAATTGTAGGATTTGCGACTTCATTTATGGTTCTTTTCTCGAAGAAAAACTATTCTAAAAGTTTTTTCTTAGGACTGTTTTTGTTTAGTCTTGCAATTGTAAGTGTCTATAATTTTTACTTATCGGCAAATGTTTTTAAGGAGTTTCCGGATTTGTTCATGATCACTAAATCGTTTATTTTTTTAGCAGCTCCCTGTGCATTTTTATACGTTCGAAATATTTTATTTCCAAATTCATACTATAAAAAATACGACTGGTTTCATTTCCTGCCATTCCTCATTTATTTCTCATTAACTATTTTAGTCTGGATTGGAAATTACACTAATATTTATTTAATAGACTATATTTCGGTAAAAACAAAAAATCCTTTTTCAATGTTAAGTCTCAGCGTTTGGCTTATGTACGCATTTTGCCAAACCATGATGATTTTAAATTATGACATTAAAAAATTTAAGGAAAATCACCTGCAGCGAATCAAAATATTAGGCTGGATCAGGGTTTATAATCTGGTTATTTTATTTTTGTTTTCAACACTTTTCGTGCATTTCTTTTTAATCAATAACGTCGACAATTTAGATTTATCCTGCTACATTCTTATTTCATCAGTTTTAATATTTACGGTTGGCTGGCTGTATTTTAAACCGCAGCTTTTTTATGATGCAAACGAAAATGAAACAGATTTTGTCAATGAAGATTTGAGAACCTACGCTTCACAAGAAACCAAAAACTCACAGCCAATAGTAAAAGAGTTAACGCTGGAAAAACGACAGCTGTATCTGGCCAGACTAGAAAGTATTTTTGATTCTAAAAAACTCTTTTTAAAGAAAGATTTAGTGATTCGGGATATTTCAGAAGAAACCGGAATTACCGTAAACAATCTTTCCTGTTTAATTAATTCAGAATTCAACCTGCACTTTCAGGATTATATTAATTTAAAAAGAATAGAATATTTTAAAGAAAAAATAAACGATTCAGACTGGAAAGATCTTTCACTCGAAGGAATGGCCTGGGCATCTGGTTTTAAATCCAGAACAACCTGCTTTAGGGCTTTTATAAAACATACCGGAAAATCTCCTTCAGAATATTTTAGGGTAATCAGGATTAACCCTGAAAAAAGCAGTTCTTATTTTTTTAAGCAATCTACAAATTAAAATAATTTGTAAAGACGGATTGTAAAGTCTCATCAATTTAAAGAAGAAACCATGAAAACGAAATCAAGACAAATCATAAAATCAGTATTCAACTTATTATTTCTGTTCGTTTGTTTTTTAGGAAATGCACAGTTAAAAGGCGGTCATATTCTTGGAGCAATGGGATTACAATCCGGAACTCAGACTCCGGCAAATACTTTAAGCGTTTACGTGCCGGGTTATTTATATGATGCGGGTTCACTGCGAAATGCAGACGGTGACGAATCTGTTGCAAATCCAGACATTACGATGTTTATAACGGGAGTTGGAGCTAATTATGTAAGTGATTTCAAAATTTTAGGAGCTAATTACGGAGCTACTATTTTGCTGGCTTTTGCTTCAAATACCATTCAGGGAAATTCACTCGATGCAACAAATTCACTCGCTTTTACAGATATGTATGTACAGCCCATTCAATTAGGCTGGCACAACAAAAGAGCCGATTTTGTTTTTAGTTATCAATTGTATCTTCCAACAGGAAAATTTACCGCAGGAGCTTCAGATA
The DNA here is from genome assembly GCF_903819335.1 of Flavobacterium panici. Taxonomy (GTDB): domain Bacteria; phylum Bacteroidota; class Bacteroidia; order Flavobacteriales; family Flavobacteriaceae; genus Flavobacterium; species Flavobacterium panici. The sequence continues at coordinate 165,734 of NZ_CAIJDE010000034.1, forward strand.
ATGCCGGTTTAGGAATGTTGATGAATGAATTTTCGGCCGGAACAACCGTATATTTTAATGACAAAAAAACATTTCATTTTTCGGCTTTAGCCTCTTACGAAATAAACGGAAAAAAGAAAGATACCGATATAAAAACCGGAGATATCTTAAGTGTTGAAGGAGGTTTAGGAAAAACCTTTTACACGCTTAATGCTGCGAAAACTGCTCCAAGCGGAATACTAAATGCAGGAGTAATTTATTATCTGCAATATAAACTTTCAAACGATAAAATTCCGGTGGGGAATTTAGTGCTTGAACCAGACAAAGACAAAATTGGAGGCGTTGGTGCTGAGGTAAATTATTTCCACATAGGCTGCAAAACTTCTGCAGGACTTCGCTGGATTTCAGAATTTGGAGCCGAAAGCCGTTTTCAGGGAAATACTTTTTTCCTGACACTTGCGCATGTATTCAGCTTGGCAAAAGAGAAAAAAGAATAATCCTCAGAATGATTTAAGTTGATGTTTTTTAAAGGAATAAGATAAATTTTAAATTGATTTAAATGAGAAATACATATTCAGATTCTTCCATAAAAAACAGAAAACTTTTTCTACAACTGGTTTTCATTTTTGCTTTGTGTTTTTTTTCTCTTCACAACATAACCGCACAAACGGCGCAGAAACCGCATATAACCACAAAAGATTCTCTCGATGGAGCTTTTGACTTAAGCGATTATATTATTTATGCACACGGTTTTATTGTAGTTCCCACCGTTATTACAGAACCGGCTTTGGGCGGAATTGGAGGTGCAATCGTGCCCGTTTTTCTTAAAAAACGTCCGCCGGTTGTAGACGAAAACGGCAAAAAACGTTTTATAAACCCAGACATAACAGGAGGAATTGGTATGTATACCGAAAATAAAAGCTGGATGGCAGGTGCATTTCGGTCTGGAACTTTAGTCAAATCCAGAATTTTATATCGTGTTATGGCCGGTTATGGCGACATGAATTTATCTTTTTATGCTAATAATATCCCAAATGCAAAAGATCAGGAATTTAAACTCAATTTTAGATCAACTATTTTTTATACACAATGGCTAAAACAATTTAGAAACGCAAAATGGAGCGCCGGGCCGCAATACCTCTTTTTAAACTCAAAAATAAACCTGCCAGATGTTGATCTTCCGCCGCCATTTGTACAGCCAAAAGATATTAAAAGTACCATAAGTCAGCTTGGAGCGGCGCTTCAGTTTGACGGACGCGACAATATATTTACACCAGATAAAGGAATCCGGCTTCAGTCAGATTTCTTTTGGTCAGATGATGCAATTGGGAGCGATTACGATGCCTGGCGCGTCAATTTATCGGCAATAGGATTTTATCCCTTAACAAAAAAATTAATTGGCGGGCTTAGGGTAGAAGGAGAGCAGGCGTTTGGGAGTCCGCCTTTTTATCTTTTGCCCGGAATCAATTTACGCGGAATTCCCGCCGCCAGATACCAAGGAAAAACAAGTATCGTTACCGAAGCCGAATTACGATGGGATTTATACCGAAGATGGAGTCTTATGGGTTACGGCGGCCTTGCAAGTGCTTTTAACGATTGGGATAAAGCTTTCGCAAAACCCGTTGTATACAGTTACGGAACAGGTTTCAGGTATTTATTGGCCCGAAAATTCAAACTCAGAATGGGTGTCGACGTTGCAAAAGGCCCCGAAGATTGGTCATATTATATTGTTTTTGGTAGCAATTGGTTACGATAGAAAGAGCTTATAAACTTTCAGGGTTCTCATAAATCTTCTTATTTTTATATCCAAAAAGTAAAAAATAATGGATTTAAACCAGTTGTTAAACGAAATAAAAATAGAGAACAATATTGTAAACAATCATGATTTTTTGTTTGAACTGGTAAAAAACGCTTCAAATTGGGATACCTCGATAAAATCCAGAAAAACGGTTAGTTATGGTACTCCTTACAACTATTCTGAAATGGAATATCCATTTTTGCCATTACCAGATCATATTGAAAATGTGATAGATGTAATAAAAGACAAAATTGATTTTGTTCCAAATAACTGTCTTATCAATTATTATACTGATGGAAAATCGAAAATGGGATTTCATTCTGATCAAACCGATATATTGTTTGAAGGAACAGGAATCGCAATTGTTTCATTAGGAAATAATAGAATAATGAGATTTAAAAATAAAATAAACAAAGAGATTACTCATGATATAGATTTAGAACCTAATAGTTTATTTTATATGAGTAAAGAAGTACAGGAATTTTGGCTTCATGCAATTTTACCAGATGAGGTTAATGATAATGCCGAAAGAATAAGCTTAACGTTTAGAAAACTTATAGAATAATTTCAAAAAAAATTCCCGATAATAACGATCGGGAATTCAAATATAATTTGTGGAAATTCGTGCAATTCGTGGCAAAAAAACTCTATTTCGCCCAATACGGCTTGATAATTTTATTCTGTTTGTGGTTTAAAACTAATAGAATAATAGTTGCAGCGGCACAGAATATAATAGCCTGAATCGATCCTTCGGGACCAAATTCTCCTCCGGTAATAAATTCCGGACCTTGTATTTTGGCTTCTAATAAACTGCTTGTTTTTTCGTTTCCGGAAGTTATGGCTCCAAAAATTCCCGACTGCGTAAAATTCCATGCAAAATGCAAAGCAATTGGCATCCATAAATTACGGCTGTACATGAAAATAGCTCCAAATAAAAAGCCTGCAGTTGTGATACAGATTCCAGAAATCAAAGTACCGTGAGGATTTGCCAAATGAAAAACACCAAATAGAACAGCAGAAATTGTAAGGGAAATATAACTTCCCAGTTTTTCTTCTACAATTCTAAAAATAATTCCTCGCACCAATATTTCTTCAATAATAGCAACGGTAAACATTATGGTAAACGGAATCAGAATAAACGAAACAGGATTGATATTTACAACACTGTAACTTCCGTTAAGGTAAATTACTAAAATGGTTAGGGATTGTAAAACAAAGCCAATCAGAGCTCCAATACTAATATTTTTAGCAAGTCCTTTTGTAGAAAATTCTGTAATGGTTCTTTTTTCATATTTTTTAAAGAAAAGAATGTAACTGAAAATACACGAAAAGGAAACAAAAAGTCCTTTTAAAAGATTTCTATAATCTTTGTCAAGAGATGTCAAAGCCAATAATTTTACGGCAATTTGCTGGCCAATAATAACAACAGCCATAAAAGTAAGCAGAGCAAGTAAGATTTTGACAACAGGGAAATTAAATATTTTTTGTTTTCTGGTAAGCGTTTCCATTTGATTTGTTTTATTGATTTATGATGAGACAAAAGTATCGCGCATCAAAAACAAAAAATAGAATGAAATTTGCCTCTTTTATAATTTTTGAAATTGTTTTGGCAAAAATCCCGTCTGGCTTTTAAAGGTTCTAATAAAATGACTTTGATCTGCAAAACCGCATTCGAGGGCAATTTGGGTTAAATTACTTTCGTGCGATTGTATCAGCGAAAGCGAACGGTTTATTTTAATTCTGCGCATGTATTCGCCTAAAGTACAGCCAAAATACTTCGGAAAATGTTTTGAAATCGTAATTGGATTTAAATTTAAAACCGTTGCCAAATCTTGTAAATTTGGGTTTTCGTTCCAGCAATCATTCAGTAATTCCTGTAAACTTTTCACCCAAAACGGACTTTTTTCAAAACGTTCCAAATGATTTTGAGCATTCGAAATCTGCGAAAAAAGCATCGTAATAGTATCGGCAGAAAAAGTATCAGAAGTAAGCGTTTCTTTAAAAATCTTCAAAATTAAAAACTTAGTAAACGCTGAATTTTGAACCGATTTTTCGATCACAGCTTCAGATAGTTGAAGATCTTTCAGCAGGTTTTCTTCAATTTCGATATTAATATTTCGGGACGGAAAAAGTGTATTTTGATTTAAATGCAATTCGTCACTGTGGTAAAATAATAAGGAACCGGGACCTACGGTTTCGCTGAAATTTTTTCGTTTTTCAGTTGTTCCGCCTTTTAGGAAAAGCGTTATATGTGCATTATTGTGTGAATGCCAGCCTTCGTAAACCTTGTTTTGATACTCGGTTTCGACAACCGCAATTCCCTGCTGGGTATTGAAGCTCTTTTTAGTATTGCCTAAGTATTTCTCTTTTTCGAGTTCGTACATTTTGGGGTTTATAGTGTGGCATTTCAACAGCCAAATTACTATTTATTTGCATATAAAATCAAAAAACATTTGATTGTAAACAGATTATGTTTTTATATAGTTTGTAAGGTTTTGAGGATTAATAAAAACATTGTATAAACATTAACTGTTAAATAATAGTTTATTTACCGAATATTTAATTTTTTTGTAACAAAAATATAATACAGGCTACTAATAAGTAACTATTTAAATCTTTTGATTATGTATAAAAATACGATGAAATCAGTTTTCGCGGCATCTGCTTTTTTAGTTGGTGTAAGCGGCTGTTTTGCGCAGGACATTTTGGTAAATTCCTTAAAGCTAAATGCGAGTGATAAAAGTAAAGAAGCTTTTAAATTCACTGAGGTAGTTAACTTAGGAACAACGTCGATTAAAAACCAAGGTTCATCTGGAACTTGCTGGAGTTATGCATCAAACTCATTTTTAGAGTCAGAAATGATTCGTTTAGGAAAACAGCCTGTTGAGCTTTCTCAGGTTTTTTCTGCAAGAAATGTGTATGTTGACAAAGGAATAAATTATGTTCGTATGCACGGTGCGATCACTTTAGGTGACGGAGGTTCGCTGCACGACGTAATTAATATGTACAAAAAATACGGAACCGTACCAAGAGAAGTTTACACTGGATTGAACTACGGAACAGATAAAAATAAATTTGCCGAAATGTCTGCACTTATCGAAGGTGTTTTGGCTGCGGTGGTTAAAAATCCAAACGGAGAGTTAACACCAAACTGGCAAAAAGCGTATGCTGCCGTTATCGATTCTTATTTAGGAAAAGTGCCGGATAACTTCAACTACAAAGGAAAAAACTATACGCCGCAGTCTTTTGCTAAAGAAGTGGTAGGAATTAATCCTGACGAATATGTAGAAATGTCTTCGTTTACAACTGCTCCATATTACCAAAAAACAGTTCTTGCAGTGCCAGACAACTGGTCTTTAGATCAGGTTTACAATGTAAAAGTAAACGACATGACAGATGTTATCGACAATGCATTGAAAAAAGGATATACTGTAGCTTGGGCAACAGACGTAAGCGAGAAAAGTTTTAGCTGGAAAAACGGTGTAGCGTATGTTCCAACAAAGAAATTTGACGACATGACGGCCGAAGAAAAAGCAGATATGTTTAACGGACCAAAAGCAGAACCGGAAATTACTCCAGAAATGCGTCAGGCTGCGTTTGACAATTACGGTACAACAGACGACCACGGAATGCACATTATTGGTCTTGCAAAAGATCAAACCGGAAAAGAATATTATATCGTAAAAAATTCTTGGGGAGAAACAAACGACTACAAAGGTTTCTTGTTCGTAACCAAAAATTTCGTAAAATATAAAACAACTGCCTTAATGGTAAACAAAGGCGGAATTCCTGCTGAAATTGCTAAGAAGTTAGGGGTTTAAGAAGTTTAAGGTTTTTTAATTAAAATAGAAAAGCGCTGTAATCTTTGGATTATGGCGCTTTTTTATTGACATACTTTTATAAAAAAGATGAAGAACAATATTGATCTTTAAATAAGAAGATTTTATAGGCAAATTTTTATAATTATAATAATGGTGTTACATTTACAAAAAAACTTTTATTGAAGACAAAAGAAAATAATTTTGATTTAATTTTTGAAGAACTTTTAGAAGTTTATTCTAAAGATCAAATGCCTGTGCGAATTAATTTTAAGGAGATGGTTGACCATGTCAAATTTCAAGACAGAGCAACACATTCAATACATATATATCCGGCAAAATTAATTCCAAATATTCCATATTTTTTTGTGAACAATGATTTTTTTGTAAAGGAGAATGAATTTGTTTTAGATCCTTTTAGTGGTTCAGGAACGGTACTTTTGGAAGCGAATCTAGCCGGAAAAAATGCATATGGTTGTGATTCTAATCCTTTAGCAAGATTAATATCAAAAGTCAAAACGTCAGATTATAACATAAAAGTTTTAAGGAGATTATTAGAGTCTTTAAGAGTAGAAATTCAGAATGTTACAGTTGATGATAATGAAAGCTTTCCCGATGTAGTTAATATAGATTATTGGTTTTTACCCAATATTAAATTACAATTACTCGCAATTTTAAAAACTCTTAAAACTATTTCAGACGAGAATTACAAAGACTTTTTTCTTCTTTGTTTTTCAAATTGTATAAAAAAAGTAAGTTTAGCCGATTCAAGAATTTCAGTTCCAGTAAAAGCAAAATTGAATAGAGAAACAAATAATCTTCATCCATTTTTCGACGAATCAAAATCAAAATTGAAAAATCTTGAGAATTTAAATGTTTTTGAAAAATTTGCAGAAATAGTTAATGATAACATAAAAAGATTTGAGAATAAGCAAAAAAATATTTCGAAATCTCAAAGAACTCAAATTATTTCTGAAGATGCAAGAAGTCTGAATTTATTGGACGAGAGTGTTGATTTAATTATTTCATCACCTCCATATGCTGGGGCACAAAAATATATACGCGCGTGTAGTTTAAATCTTGGATGGACAGAGCTTTCGACAAAAGAAGATTTGCGTACTTTAGATAAAAAAAATATAGGAAGAGAAAATTATTCGAAATCAGATTATTTGACCCTAAAAAAGACAGGGCTTGAAGAAGCAGATATACTTCTTCAAGAAGTTTATTTAATCAACCCTTTGCGAGCTCATATAGCTGCAAATTATCTTTTAGAAATGCAACAAGCAATAATTGAAGCTTCTAGAGTTCTTAAAAAAAACAAGCATTTTGTATTAATTGCAGCGAATAATCAGGTTTGTAATAGAGAGTTTAAGACACAAGAATATTTACGTCAAATAGCAGAGAATGCTGGTCTCAAAACTATCTGCAGATTGGTTGACGATATTAAATCATACGGATTAATGACTAAAAGAAATAAGACCGCAAGTATTATTACATGTGAATGGGTATTAATACTTAAAAAAGAATAAATGGACCTAAAAGATAAACTTCACGCAAAAATTAAATGTTTAAATGAAACTCTTTGGGATGGAAAAGGTTCATATAAAAAGGTTAATGCATGGTTGAATAATTTTCAGGATGATGAAAAAATACATGCACTTTATTTATTGTCACAATGTGTATATTTTAATGATTTTCAGATTAAACAATTATTGATTTCTATATATCGAGATCTTTTTAAATATCCTCATATTGAGTTTATTAGAAGGAAAAACGGAAACACTTTAGATGAGGTGTTTATTAAGACAGAATATAAAAAAATACTAGATAACACTCGTTTTGTAAGCGTAGGGAATCCTGCAGAAAGTAGTGCGCATTTAATGTATAATTTTAGGAATGAAAATAAAATACCGAAATCTCTTTTTATACATGAAACCCAAATAGCAAGCTGTCCGAAACAAGTCGAAAATTTTGTATTTTTAGATGATATATGTGGTAGTGGAAATCAAATGGTAGACTATACTAAAGCTGTTATCCCTATTATTAAAAGAGAATTTCCAAAGGCAAAAATCTATTACTTTTTATTACTAGGAACTAGAGAAGGAAAAGATTTTATTAGAACTCATACTAGTATTGATATTGTAGATTCTGTATTAGAGTTAGATAATTCTTTTAAAACATTTCATTCTAATTCTCGAGTATTCAAAAATATTCCATCAGAAATTGATATTACTAAAATACATACCTTTACAGGAAGAGATGGAAAGAGATTAATGAGTTCTATATTTTTAAGACTAAATCCGTTGATGAATGCTGCTGACCTTGAATCTGTATCTGATAGAGATAAATTCGGTTACAAAGACGGACAATATTTGATAGCTTTTAATCATAATACTCCAGATAATACCTTACCAGTATTATGGTATAATGAAGATACAATTACTTGGAATTCAATTTTTAAAAGAGCACATAAGATTTATTAGCCATGAAAACACAAACAAATCCTTTTAACATTACAAAAGCTGTTGATTACAGTGATGAAGAACTAGATCGATTTTGGGTTGATTTTCCTATGGAAACAGGTTTTAAAGGAATTATTAAGCCGACATCAGATATGCCAATGATAATTTTGGGAAGTAAAGGTAGTGGTAAAACACATATTATGAAACATTTTTCATTTACTTCTCAAAACTTAAGATGGAAAAATGACATTCTTAATGGCCTAAAAATGGATGGGTATTTAGGAACTTATTTAAGATGCTCAGGGCTTAATGGGTTTAAATTTAAAGATAAAGGAGAGCAGGTTACAGAAGATTGGCAAACAATTTTTTCCTATTATTTGGAATTGTGGTTAAGTCAATTGCTTTTAAAAAATGTAATAAAAATTTTAGAAGAGGGAAGTTTAATTATTTCAAATGAACATATAATTTCATTAGAAATAATGCAGTTGCTGGATATTACAGAAGAATCACAAAATATAAAGAATCTTAGTCATTTGGTAAGATATTTTAGCGAACTGCAAAAAAATATTGATTATGCAATTAATAATAAATCATTTACTCAAAAAAAAGTTTCTGAATCAATTGAAATCCTAGCAAGTCCAGGTAGTTTGATTTTTGGAATACCAGAAGTTTTAAACAGAGAAATTAAAGAATTTCAAGATATCAAATTTCTTTATTTACTTGATGAATATGAGAATTTTACTGAAGATCAACAAAAATATTTTAATACCTTAATTAGAGAAAGAAAAAATCCCACATGCTTTAAAATAGGTGCTCGTCGATATGGGATGAGAACTCATGAAACACTTAGTGCAGGAGAAGGGATAAAGGCAGGTTCAGAGTTTGAGATATTTGATATAGATACTATTTTTAGAGAAAATAAAACAGGATATAATCAATTTATAAATGATATTTGTTTGAAAAGACTTGATTTGGCAGGAATCAAAATTGCTAAAAATGAGATGTCTGACTACTTTGAAACATTTAATATTGATGAATTCTTAAAAAAAATACAGACGGGAGACAAAGGACATTTTTTGGCTTTAGGAAAAAAATTAAATTTATCTAAATATAAATTCATAAGGGCTCGCATATTAGCTAATTTGGAATTTAATGAGAACATATTGTTGGAGAGAATTAATATAATGTTGTTTTATCGAGAATGGAAAAAAGGAGCTGATTTACTTTCTGCTTCTGAAAATATTTCGATTGCTTGTTCAAAATATTGGCTTCATAAAGTTGAAAATGAGCATTATAGAATAATTCAAAAATTTAAATATGATATTTTAGATGTATTAGCAAGAGAAAATGGAGAGAAAATACGTTCCGTTATTGGGTTTGATAATATTGTGAAAATTTCAAACGGAATTCCAAGACATGTTTTAATTATTATGAAACATATTTTTAAATGGAATGAATATTTTGAGATGAAAACATTTAAATCTAAAGACTTAAAAATTTCAGCTCAATCACAATTAAATGCGATAAAAGATACTACAAAGTGGTTTGTTGAAGATGCAAGAATTCCAGGAGATGATGGATCAATTGCTAAGGACTCAATAGAAAGACTATGTGATTATTTACGTGAATTAAGATTTTCCGATATTCCTCCAGAATGTTCGATTTCTACTTTTTCTCTTAAATCAAAACTTATTCCTGCTGAAATTTCTAGAATAATTAATTTCTTGGAGCAATATAGTTATATAATAGAAGTAGGTGAACGTCGCGATAAAAACACCAATAGTAGATACAGTACCTATCAAATAAATGGATTATTAGCTGTTGAGTGGGAATTGTCAATAAGCAGACGTGGAATAGTTGATTTAAATTCAAAAGAGCTACAAACAATATTCGCTCCTGACAGTGATAATGAATTCAAATCAATGATTCAGAGTGAAAAGAATAAATATAATGCACCATTTGCAGACAATACTAATACTAGTGCATCACCGACTTTATTTGATAAATTTTAATAATGAAATATTCTTATTTATATAAATCTAAACTTGAAGACATTACTCCATCGTTAGTTTCAAGAACATTTAATCATGATTTATTTATTTCGGCTTACAATGAATCTGAAAGAGTAAATTTTGTATTCGATAATGTTAGTAGTAAAGATAAGCATTGGATAATTTTTCCAGAGTATGAATTTAGTCCGTCTGAGATAAAAAAATTAGGGGGATTAATATTTGATTATTCTAATGAAAAAAACCTTGATGAATCAGGAATTATAATTGATTACTATAATAATGGTGCAAAAAACTTTTTTGAGCAAAAGAAACGTGTTTGTATTGATATTACAGGATTTATACGCCCTCATTTAGTTTTCTTGATCCGTCTTTTGGAAAAAGAAAAAGTAGAAAATATTGAGTTTATTTATTCGGAACCATCTAATTATGTAAAAAAAGAAAATACGGTTTTTTCAGATGATTTTATTGAGATTAGAGGAGTGATAGGTTGCTTAAACAGTCATGATCCTGATACTAATAATGATATTTTGATTATTGGTTCAGGATATGATCACCAAATGATATCTAGAATTGCAAAAGCTAAACCAGAAGCGAAAAAAATACAAGTACTTGGTTTCCCATCTTTGAAAGCTGACATGTTTCAAGAGAATGTTTTGAAAGTTTATCAATCTGAAGAGGATGTTTCTTCGGGTGATTTTTCAATTGATGATGAAAATGTTATTCTTGCTCCTGCAAATGATCCATTTGTTACAGCTCAATTGATAAGTGATTATATTAAAAAAGAGGAGAAAAAGAAACCTATTACAAATATTTATTTATGTCCATTATCTACAAAAGCGCAAACTTTAGGTATGGCTTTGTATTACGTTTGTGAGTGTCTAGGTAAACCTGCAAGTATTCTTTTTCCTTTTTCAAAGAAATATTCAAGAGAAACGACACAAGGAATATCTAATATTTTAATTTATGAGGTTCAATTTAGTTAATCTTTAAACTATAAGTAGAAATGGGAATATGCTTAAGCTTTAATTACTTCCCTTTCAACAACTTCTCCAAATACTCAACCTTATCTTTTTCAGCCTGAACCAAACGCTCATAAAGTTCCACAACTTTGTCAAGAGGATTAAAATTACAGTTATAATTAAGTCCAGCATTCACAATGCCATTATCTTGATATGTATTTCCAATAATATTTAAAACCGCTTCTTCAGAGAAATTTTTAATTCCTTCAACAGTTACGCCTAATATTTCGGCAATTGCCTGAAGTTTTTCATCATCAATTGTTTCGCTGTTTTCAATAGCAGAAACAGTCTGCTGGCTCGTGCCTAAAGCCTGCGCCAAAGCTTCCTGCTTCATATCGCGAAGTTCACGAATACGGCTTATTTTTCGCCCTATATGATTTGGTTTTGTTAGTGTGCTCATAATTCAAAGATATTTAAAATTCCTGAAAAAAGTATTGGTGCTGTAAAATACAAGTTGTTTTTGTGTGATACAATTTGCTGCGATTTCAGGACAAAACAAAAATACAATTTTTCGCACAACGAATAATTAAAATCTAAAATTATAAAAACAATCAGCGTTGGGCAAAAAGCAAAACGCACACTTAATCGTTTTTATAAGTACTTCACGGTCAAAGTAATGCATAAATATCACAAAATCAGTAGCTTTATATAGTGTTTTACGGAGTATCAACTTAAATTTAATTACTTATGAAAACATATTTACTACATTTTGCAGCTTTTGCCAGTTTGTTTTCCATAAGTGGTTTTGCTCAGCAAACCAATTATATGGTAGCAAATGCAGACTCTCGAAGAGCGCCTTTTAAATTTGACAGCAAACCAACAGATGATCGTGTTATAGAATCGTATTTGGTTGTAGAAGTAATCAATATGCCTTTCGGGAGAAGGACTACCAAATACGAAGTTTCAAAACTGGATATGGTGTATACAAATGATCTCGGCCCAAATAATACCAGAACGGTAACTCCAATCTATAAAAAACCAAAAGTAAGAACAGCGAGCACAATTTTACCGTCAAAATCAATGGCAGATGCAACAACTAAAACCATTAAACCAGTCGAAGTTGAGGTTACAGCTCCGGCTTATAGTGAGAAGTTTGTAAAAATAGATATTCTCGACACTTACGCCAATGTTTTAGACAAAGGGTACGAATCTATAGATATGCTTAAAAAAGTCGCTGACAAGTACTATTTTGAAAGTAATTTTGAAGATGCCGTTAAATATTACACGGAGTTATTTACTCTCGAAGCAAATTTAGACACCATTTATTATTTTAGATACGCGCAATGTTTAAAAGCTACAAATGAAAAAGAAAAAGGCGAAGAAATGATGAAATTGTTTGAAAGTAAGAATTTAAATTGATAGCAACGAAGTAATAAAACTCAGTTTTGTCATTTCGACGGAGGAGAAATCTCCGCGAGAAGCTCCATACAGTATGTCGCCAATCTTTGCAGAGTTACTTGCGGAGATTTCTCCTCCGTCGAAATGACAAACTTTTAGTAGAAATTGTTTGAGAGCAAAAACCTCAATCATAAAATAGGCAAGGAATAAACCATAAAGAACTTAATAAGTTTTATAAACATAGCCCACGATTTCAACCGCGGAAATGCAATTTTTGGGTAATACATTTTTTATAATTTGTATCGCGTTTCCCGTGGTTGAAACCACGGGCTATGTTTGAAATATGATTGAATTGAGAGGGAAATGATGAAATTGTTTCAGGGTAAAAATTTTAATATAATGAAACTTAAAAATAAGCAAGAAGTTAAATCAATAAAGGTTTGTACAATATAGTAAACATAGCCTGCGGTTTCAACCGTAGGAACGCAATGTTTGGCAATGTATTTATTGTGATCTGTATAACGTTTCCCGTGGTTGAAACCACGTGCTATATTTGAAATTCGATTGAATGTAGGCTCAGTTTTGTCATTTCGACTGAAAGGAGAAATCGCACTAGTAATTCGACATGCAAAATCGCCAATCTTTGTAGAGCTTCGAGTGCGATTTCTCCTTTCAGTCGAAATGACAAACTTTGAGTAGAAAAAGCTTATAAACAAAAAAAGACGATCATTTGATCGTCTTTTTTTAAGCTCCCCCTCTTGGGCTCGAACCAAGGACCCTCTGATTAACAGTCAGATGCTCTAACCAACTGAGCTAAGGAGGAATCACCTTAAAGGTAAATATGTTTGCTAAAAAAAGTTGCTCCCCCTCTTGGGCTCGAACCAAGGACCCTCTGATTAACAGTCAGATGCTCTAACCAACTGAGCTAAGGAGGAAGTTGTTGCTCTTTTTAGCGAGTGCAAATATAATTGAATTTTTAGTTTCTCAAAAATATTTTAACTCTTTTTCTCAAAATATTTTTTTACTTGATAATTGCCTTATAAATGTCGTTTCCGTTTGCGAACAAAAGCAGTGCTATAAGTAGTACAAAGCCAACCATTTGGGCGTTTTCAAGGAATTTATCGCTCGGTTTTTTACCGCTGATAATTTCATATAATAAAAACATCACATGTCCGCCATCAAGTGCCGGAATTGGCAATAAATTCATAACTCCAAGCATAATTGACAATAAAGCCGTGATTGACCAGAACGTTTCCCAGCTCCAAAAACTCGGAAAAATGTTGTAAATCGCTGCAAAACCACCCACTTGTTTGTAAGCTTTTGTTTCAGGATTAAAGATCATTTTCAATTGTTTTCCGTAACCTACTAACTGATCTTTTCCTTTTTGAATTCCAACCGGAATAGATTCAAAGAAACTATATTCTCTCGTGCTTACTTTATAATAACCTAATTTTTCTAAAGATTTAATGTCTAGACCACCTCTATAAACCCCCAATGTTCCATTTGGAGAAACCTTTAGATTTAAAGTAGTTTCTTTTAAGTCACGTAAAACAACAGCAGGAATTGTTTTTCCTTTGTTAGCTTCTAAAACAGCTTTTGCTTCATCAAAATATTTGATTTTTTTTCCGTTAAGAGAAAGAATCAAATCTTTTTGTTTTAAGTTTTGATTAGGAGAATTTTCATCAACTTTTCCAATTGCAAAAGGAGTACGGATATTTATAAGTAATCCTTTTTCATATTTAGATAGCTGGTCAACAAAATCAGTTGGCATTTTAACTGTAAGCTGTTGCCCATTTCTTTCGATCAAAACTTGTTTTGCCATAATGACATTTATATTCATGTCGCTGTCAAAATTTTCTACTTTTTTTCCGTCAATCGAAATGATTTTATCTCCTGTTTTAAATCCTGCTTTTATCATAACTGGATTGTCAATTGCAACTCCATCTTTTAAATCAGCATTTGCAATATATGTATCGCCGTAAGCAAAAGCCATTCCTATATATATAATAAACGCCAGGATAAAGTTTACCGTAACACCGCCAAGCATAATAATTAAACGCTGCCAAGCCGGTTTAGAACGAAATTCCCACGGCTGCGGCGGAAGCGCCATTTGCTCCTTGTCCATACTCTCGTCGATCATACCAGAGATTTTTACATAACCTCCAAGCGGTAACCATCCAATTCCGTATTCTGTTTCGCCAATTTTCTTTTTTAACAGCGAATATTTAACATCAAAAAATAAGTAAAATTTTTCAACTCTCGTTTTAAACAATTTGGCAGGAATAAAGTGCCCTAATTCGTGAAGAATAATAAGTAAAGATAAACTCAATAGAAATTGAGAGAGTTTGATAACTATATCCATTTTGTATTTTTAGTTCGTATTTAACGCACAAAAGTAGCGTTTCTATTTTAATTTGAAAGCGCAATATAATACATAAGGTTTTAAATGTTTGTTAATTAATGACCTTACTTTTAAATTAAGCAAAACTTATCTTATGTCTGTATAATATTAGTAACTCATTCGTGAGGAATGTTACAAATACCCTATTTTAATATTTTAAAAACTTTTAGGAGCAATGCCTTAGAAGCTTCCGTTTTAATTTCATCATTATTGAAAAAGAACTCAATTCATAAAAAGTTAACATAACCTGTTGAAGATTCTTAAAGTAATAAATGATTTATTAATTTTTTATACTGTAAACTATGTTTTTTATTAAGCAAATCGAAAGAATTAAAAGGATGCATAAATTAATTATTGCTGAAAAAACAGGTACTCCAAGTGTTTTTGCAAAAAAGCTAAGTTTGAGCAGAAGCCAACTTTATAATGAGTTGGATATGATTAAAGAATTAGACGCTCCATTAAAATATTGTAAAAAGAGAGAAAGCTATTATTATGAAACCTCTTTTGAATTGATAGTAAACTTTTCGCTAAAAACTATTAAAGACGACGAATTAAAAGAAATTTTTGGAGGTTCAAACTTCCGTCCAATTTTATTAGACGGAACTCTGATAAGTTTGCTATAACGAAAACGTTCTCGAGAAAATGATTTTGTTGAATTTATTAATTAACCATTTAAATTTTGAAATTATGGAATTAGCATTAGTGAATTTCGAAGAATTGAATTTAGTTGAGCTTAATGCTCAGGAAGTACAAGAAGTTGAAGGAGGAGGATTGTTAATCTTTCCAATTACAGGTTTCATTTGTGGATACTTGTATGAGAGATATATGGCATAAATTTTTAACTTAAAAACAAAGAAATATGAATTTAGAAGAATTAAGCTTAGTAGAGCTTACTTTAGATGAAAATCTGGAAGTAGAAGGGGGGATTATTGCACCAATGCTAGCTTTGGCTGGCGCAGCTTTCTACTTTGGCTGGGACTTAGGAAGAGAATACGCACGTAATCATTAAAATTAATCAAATGAAGCAAGAGTTAAAAAAAGAACTCTTGCTTCATTAAATAAAACTATTTTATGAAAACTATTTTATTTAAAATTGAAAAATTTGCAAGAGAGAAAAGAAATGAATTCATTACCGCCATATTAATAATAGCAGCTATTGGTTTTTATTTGGGTTTTGTTTTCGGAAGATGTTATTATTAATTAATCTCAATTGAAAAATTAAAAATCCCGCAAGAATTATTAGCAATTGAAATGAAAGAGATCTCTATTGATTCAAAAAAAGTGCAATTTTATGGGATAGTAATAAGCATTCCTATTATTTTATTTTTTCTATTGATTTTATACTTGACATGGAATGAACTTTTTGTTCAGAACTTGAAAGATATAAAAGCATCATTTCAGATTTTCGATAACAAAAAAGTAAATACTATTTTAATTTTATTAATTCCTAATTTAATTATTTTCATTGCAATAGTTGTACATGAATTTATACATGGTTTTTTATGGCACTTTTTTCAAAAAAAGGATGGAAATCAGTAAAATTTGGTTTTATAAAAAAGTACTTGATGCCCTTTGCAAATTGTACTGAACCTTTACAATCAAAAAAGATGTTAGTTATTGCACTTGCACCCTTTTTCATATTAGGATTATTACCTTCAATTTACGGATTTCTCTATAATAATTTCATTTTTTTATTTATAGGCTTTTCTATGACTTTGGGAGCGATAGGAGACTTTATTTATTCCTATCTAATATTTAAATTAGGATTAAATCATAAAATTTTAGATCATAAAAGTAAGGTTGGTTTTATGATTATTGATTAAATAAATAAAATGATAGAACAACAAAGTAGAATATCCGTCCATAAAGGAAGTAGAGAACAAGCAATAATTTTAAAAGCATTGCTGGAAAGTTTCTCTATAATGGTTTTTGAAGATTCATCATTAATGTCTGTTTTTAATCCATGGGGAGTTTTGATTGGAGATGTTAATTCCGTAAAACTAAAGGTTAAAGATGAAGACTATATTAAAGCAAAAAAAATAATCGATGATTTTAATGCTGGTTTTTACTCGATGTAATGAACATTTAACTCAAATTAAGAACCTTTAAATAATTCAATTTTTTATGGATTCAAAATTCTTAAAATACATTAGACTAATAATATTCATATCTATAACCCTTTATTTATTGGGTCATTCCGTTGGCTATCTTTTTAAATAATTTATGTTTTAACGTCAAATAATGAATTTCAGTTCAGATCCAATTAATACTCTCGAAAATCTTATTGCAAAAAATAAAACAAAGAGTTTTTCAATCTATTTGATTATAATTATTGCCATTCTGATTTTTTTTGGATTATTACCTGTAATCAAAATAGACATTAGTAGTCAGAGCCGTGGAATAATTCGAAGTAAAACAGACAATGTTCCTATTACAACAATTGTTAGCGGAAAAGTTAATTGGATAGCTTTAAAGAATAATTCTTTTGTAAAAAAAGGCGATACACTTTTAAAAATTTCTAAAGAAAATCTTGAAAATGATAAAAAAACTCAGGATACCTTATCTGTTTCTATTGTTGAATTATTAAAAGATATTTCAAATCTTTTGCAAAATAACACCACATATTTACTGACTTCTACAGCACGTGAAGATCTATTCAAATTCCAATCTGCAAAAAATGAACTGCAAAGCAAAATAGCACAAGCGCAAATAAACTATGATCGCAATAAGATCTTGTATGATAAAGATATTATTGCAAAGGCAGATTTTGAAAAGTTTGATTATGAATTACGCTTAACAAAACAGGCGCTTCAAAGTTTAATTAGTCAACAAAAATCTACATGGGAAAACCAAAAAAGGGATTTAGAAGAGCGACTAAAAAATATCAATGGAACGGTTTCTAAAATTAATATTGAAGGGAATAATTATTTTGTTTTGGCTCCGATTTCCGGAACGATAGAAAACTTTTCAGGAATTCAAAAAGGTTCTTTTATAAATGTTTCTCAATCTATCGCAACTATTTCTTCTGCAGATCATCTTGTTGTAGAATGTAATGTTTCGCCAAGTGACATTGGTTTGATAAAGAAAAATCAAAAAGTAAAATTTCAGTTAGATGCCTTCAACTACAATCAATGGGGTTTGTTAGAAGGAAAAGTAATTGATATTGATCATAATATAACAATGCAAAGCGATCAGGCTTTTTTTAAAATTCGTTGTGCTTTAGATTCGCAAACCTTACAACTAAAATCAGGTTACAAAACCAGTGTTTCAAAAGGCATGACCTTAACTACAAGATTCATAATTACCCGCAGAAGTTTATTCGATTTGTTATTTGATAAAATTGACGATTGGTTAAACCCAAAACAAATATCAAATAAAAAATAAATGGCTTCAATAAATATAAAACAACATGATATTAAAGATTGTGGTGCTGCTTGTTTGGCTTCTATCGGAAATCATTTCAGAGTTAATCTGCCCATAGCAAGAATACGACAGTATGCCAATACAGATAAACGTGGTACAAATGTCTTGGGAATTGTTGAAGCGGCTGAGAAAATGGGTTTTACTGCCAAAGGCGTAAAAGGAGGTTTAGATTCTTTAGATAAAATTCCGCTTCCTGCTATTGCACATATTATTACAAAAGAGCAATTGCATCATTATGTTGTAGTTTATAAAGTAGAAAAATCTAAAATTACGGTGATGGATCCGGGTTTTGGTAAAACGGGAGTATATACTTTTGAAGATTTCCAAAAAATATGGTCAGGAGTATTAATACTTTTTGCTCCAAATGCGGATTTTAAAACTCTCAATGAGAAAACTTCTCCTATAAAGCGATTTTGGAATTTACTTCAGCCACACAAAACGATTTTAAGTCAAGCCTTGGTTGGGGCTGTATTGCATACGGTTTTAGGATTGGCAATGTCGATTTACATACAAAAAATTACAGATTATGTTTTGGTTGATGGAAATAGAAATCTGCTCAATTTGTTAAGCATTTTTATGATGGCTATTGTTTTACTTCAGGCATATATTGGTTCACAGAAAAGCATCTTTGTGATGAAAACGGGACAGTTAATCGATGCTAAATTAATTCTTGGCTATTATAAACATTTATTGCATTTGCCTCAGCGTTTTTTTGATACGATGCAAATAGGAGAAATCACATCAAGAATAAATGATGCCGTAAAAATTCGTTCTTTTATAAATGAAGTGGCAATAGAAATGATTGTCAATGTTTTTATTGTTATTTTTTCATTTATATTAATGTTTACCTATTACTGGAAATTGGCATTAGTTATTATTCTTGTAATTCCTTTTTATGCATTGATATATTTTCTTCTAAATAAATTCAACAAAAAAGTTGAACGGAACATTATGGAGAATGCTGCTGACTTGCAAACCCAATTAGTAGAAAGTATCACTCATATTAGAACTGTAAAAGAATTTGGAATTGAAGAGTTTTCAAACTTGAAAACCGAAAATAAATTCGTAAAATTGTTGTTTTCTACTTATAAATCTGGTCTAAATGGAATTTTTGCCACAACTTCAACACAGTTTCTGGCTTCTCTATTTACCATAATTTTAATGTGGATTGGATCTGATTATGTAATAGACAGAGCTATTACTCCGGGAGAATTGTTTTCATTTTATGCTTTAATTGCATATTTCACTTCTCCTGTTGCTTCGTTGATTAATATGAATAAAACAGCACAAAATGCCCTGATTGCAGCAGACAGGCTTTTTGAAATCATGGATTTAGAAAGAGAAGAAACAGAAAACAAAATTGAATTGCAAAAGGAAAATTTAGGAGATGTAAAGTTTGAAAATGTTTCTTTTCGTTATGGTTCTCGTGTAGAGGTTTTTAAAAACTTTAATGCAGTATTCAAAAAGAATGAAATGACTGCCATAGTTGGAGAAAGCGGCAGCGGAAAGACAACATTAATTTCATTACTCCAAAATTTGTATCCAATAAAAGAAGGCAAAATTTATATTGGAGAATATGATATTCAATTTATTCATTATCAAAGTTTACGGAAAGTCGTTGGAGTTATTCCGCAGCAACTTAATTTGTTTTCTGGAAATATTATTGAAAATATCGCTTTGGGGGATTCGTTTCCAAATATTCAACGAGTTTTAGATTTATCGAAACAGTTAGGGATAACTGATTTTTTAGAAAAGTTCCCAAATGGTTTTGAAACACAGATTGGTGAAAACGGAGCTATGCTTTCTGGAGGACAAAAACAAAGAATTGCAATAGCAAGGGCATTATATAAAAATCCTGAAATTTTATTAATGGATGAAGCAACATCATCATTAGATACTAGTTCTGAAAAAATTGTAAAAGAAGTGATAGATAGTTTTAAATCACAAGGAAAAACTATAATCGTTATTGCACACCGATTAAGTACAATTGCAAACGCCGATACAATCTTAGTGATGAAAAATGGAGCAATTGTTGAATCTGGAAATCATTTGGACTTATTAGAACAAAAATCAGAATATTATAATTTGTGGAATAAACAGAATTTACTTTAAATGTTTGTTAATTAATAAACATTTCAATTTCTCGTTTTAACAAGATACAGTAACTTTACTTTTTAAACGGCTGTCAATATCTATTGGTAGTCCAAAACCATTAAAAGTTACAAACATGGCTTCACAATTATTTTCTCCCCTAACTTTAAAAAACATCACCTTAAAAAATAGAATTGTTATTTCGCCAATGTGCCAATATTCGGCAGTTGACGGGTTTGCAAACGACTGGCATCTGGTTCATTTAGGAAGCCGTGCAAGCGGAGGCGCCGGATTAATTATTCAGGAAGCCACAGCTGTTTCTCCCGAAGCAAGAATTTCTCCTGCCGATTTAGGAATCTGGAAAGACGAACATATCGAAAAACTAAAACAAATCAACGAATTTATAGTTTCTCAAAATGCTGTTCCCGGAATTCAACTGGCGCATGCCGGAAGAAAAGCAAGTGTTTCTTCTCCGTGGGAAGGAAATAAAAAATTAGATTTCGCTCAAGGCGGATGGCAGACAGTTTCTGCAAGTGCAATTCCGTATCACGACGGAGAACCTTTTCTTCCCGAAGCTTTAGACAAAGACGGAATCCAAAAAGTAATTTCTGATTTTAAAAACGCAACAAAAAGAGTTGTCAAAGCCGGATATAAAGTTTTAGAAATTCATGCCGCACACGGTTATTTACTGCATCAGTTTTTATCGCCTTTAACGAATGTAAGAACCGATGAATATGGAGGAAGCTTTGAAAACAGAATCCGTTTTACACTCGAAATTGTAGAAGCTGTTCAAACCGAATGGCCTTCAGATTTACCTTTAATCGTAAGAATTTCAGCAACAGACTGGGCAGAAAACGGATGGAATCCTGAAGAATCGGTACAGCTTTCAAAAATATTAAAAGAAAAAGGAGTAGATTTAATCGATGTTTCGTCTGGCGGATTGGTTTCGCATCAAAAAATTGCGATTGGTCCGGGTTATCAGGTTTCTTTCGCAGAAAAAGTGAAAAAAGAAGCCAATATTTTGACAGGAGCAGTTGGTTTAATCACCGAAGCCAAACAAGCCGAAGAAATTTTGAAAAACAATCAGGCCGATTTAATTTTGTTTGCCAGAGAATCTTTAAGAAATCCAAATTTACCGTTAGATTTCGCCAAAGAATTAGACAGCGATATTCAATGGCCAAAACAATACGAACGAGCAAAGCTTTAAATTTTTATTAGCCACAGATTGTACAGATTAAAGTGATTTTTTTAGTTTTGGTTGCCACGAATTTCACGAATTATCACGAATTTTAAAGCTTTTCTATACGCACCGATTTGTGTAAATTAGTGAAATTCGCGGCAAAAAAGAAAAATCCTTTTTAATCACATTAATCTGTGGCAAAAAAACATACAAAATGAAAAAAATAAAAACAGCACTATTATCATACGGAATGTCGGGAAAGGTTTTTCACGCACCTTTTTTAGATATCCATCCGGGTTTTGAATTATTAGGATCTTGGGAAAGAAGCAAAAAACTAATTCAGGAAGATTATCCATACGTAAAAAGTTATCCTTCAATCGACGATTTATTAGCCGATGATGTTGACTTGGTAATTGTAAACACACCAGTAGGAACGCATTATGAATATGCTAAAAAAGTACTTCTGGCAGGAAAACATGCCGTTGTTGAAAAAGCTTTCACAACAACTGTAGCCGAGGCTGAAGAATTAGCCAAAATCGCTCACGAAAAAGGATTAAAATTAGCCGTTTTTCAAAACAGAAGATGGGACAGTGATTTTAAAACCATTCAAAAAATAATCAATGAAGGTGTTCTGGGAGATTTAGTAGAAGCCGAATTTCACTTCGACAGATACAATCCGTTATTAAGCCCAAAAGCCCATAAAGAAACTGCCAATGACGGAGCCGGAGTTTTAAAAGATTTAGGTCCGCATATTATAGATCAGGCTATTTGTTTATTCGGCTCGCCAAAATCGGTTTTTGGTGATGTGAGAATCACAAGAGAAAACTCTTTAGTTGATGACTGGTTCGATTTATTATTGATTTATGATGATTTTAGAGTACGATTAAAAGCAGGTTTCTTTGTTAGAGAAGCAAATCCCGCGTATACCATTCACGGGAAAAAAGGCTCTTTTTTAAAACCTCGCGGAGACATTCAGGAAGACGAATTAAAAATTGGTAAAAAACCAAACTTAGAATCTTGGGGAAAAGAACCGGATGATTTAAAAGGAATTCTACACACAGAAATTGACGGAAAAGTAATCCGCGAAAAAGTACTGACAATTCAAGGAAATTATTTCACTTTTTTTGATGGCGTTTTTAATTCCATAACAAACAATGTTGCAGAACCAGTTACCGCTCAAGACGGCGTAAAAGTAATGCAGATCATCGAAGCTGCAATTGCCAGCAGTGCGCAGCGTACTGTAATTAATTTATAGTCCACGGGTTTTACGGATTAAACGGGTTTACGCGGAGTTTAATTTTTATAATTTGAATACAAACATATATCGTAGAGACGCACAGCATGAACTGCCCCCAAAAAGTTAGACACTATTTGGGGGCATTTTTTATGCGTGAAAATAAAATAACATCTGTGTAAACCCGTTTAATCCGTAAAATCCGTGGGCAAATTCGTAGAAATCTGTGGGCAAAACCCCGCTATTTATAAACAATAACGTTGTAAATAATTCAACAATTTGTACCTTTAAGTAAATACAAAGGTTTTTTGTACATTTATAATATAATCCCAAAACGCATACATTTTGATAAATTTTAATCCATTACAACTTTTTCAGACTAAAGGAAAAATCAAGAAAGTTTTTAGAGAAGCAAAAGCATCTTATCTAAACAGAATTCGTTTTGCCGTTGGAATGTTTTATTTCGGAATGGGATTAAGTTTTGCAACCTGGGCGAGTCGAATTCCGGATATCAAAACAGCCCTTCATTTAACCGAAGGCGATTTAGGTTCTATACTTTTCTCCCTGCCAATGGGACAATTAATTATCATGCCTTTTTCGGGAAAAATGGTCACCAAATTCGGGAGCCATCGTATTTTAGTTTTTTCCCTAATAATGTATGTTTTGTGTTTGGCCAATTTAGGTTTAGCTACAACAGGTTTGCAGTTATTGGTAGGATTATTTTTATTTGGCTTATTCGGAAATTTAGCCAACATAGCCGTAAATACACAAGGTGTTTATACCGAAGTACTTTTCAAAAAAACAATCATGTCCTCTTTTCACGGAATGTGGAGTTTCGCCGGATTTACAGGTGCATTGGTTGGTTTAGGAATGTTGGCTTTAAACTTAACGCCATTACATCATTTCCTGATTGTTGGCGGTGTTGTGTTATTAATGGTAGCTTTTAATTTTAAATTTTTAATTCGTGCCAAAGAAAAAATCAAACATAATACAGAGAAAAGAAAAATCTTTGTAAAACCAGACAGCGCCTTAATTTGGCTTGGTGTAATTGGTTTTTGCAGCATGGCGAGCGAAGGTGTAATGTTTGACTGGAGCGGAGTTTATTTTAAAGATGTAGTAAAAGCACCGGGGCCATTAGTAATTTTAGGATATACTTCTTTTATGATTATGATGGCCGGCGGAAGATTTTTAGGTGACGGATTAATCAATAAATTTGGCCGCGAGCGTGTCATGCAGATAAGCGGCGTTATGATTTCTGCCGGACTTTTTACAGCAGTTTTCCTTCCCTATATTGTTCCGTGTACCATTGCTTTTATGGCAGTTGGTTTAGGAGTTGCTACTATTGTTCCAACCGTTTATAGTATGGCTGGAAAAAATCCAACAGTTCCGCCGGGAGAAGCTTTAACAATAGTTTCGAGCGTAAGCTTTTTAGGCTTTTTAATGGGACCTCCGGTAATTGGTCATATCGCTCAAAACTTCGGATTAGAGTTTTCTTTTGCCTTTATTGGAGTTTTTGGTGTTTTAATTGCCTTTATGGTTTCTAAAATTAGAACAACCACTTAATTTTTATTGCCCACAGATTTAATGGATTAGGGTGATTGCGCCGTGTTTTTTTAACTTCTTTATGAAATAAATTATTTTTGTAAGAATTTATTTCTTTTTTAATTGTTTTTATATCTACATTTGATCCCAGAGTTTGTTTGTCTTACAAGCAAGACTCTTTCCAAAAACCAATTTATCTTTTGAATAGGATTAATATCCGAAAACAATTTTCAAAGTAAATTGGAATTTTAATGGTAAAAAAATACGCGCTCTTTTTTGTTTTATTGTCTTTTAGTTTTGCCTTTGCACAGGAAACAGTTTTTAGAGGAATTGTTGTCGATGCCAAAACGCAAAATCCTCTGGAGAATGTTGTAGTAAGTATTCAAAATTCTTCTATCACAAAACTTACTTCTAAAAGAGGCAAATTTGAATTGAGTTCTCCTATAGAAGGAGAACAGCTTCTTTTAATTCACAGTCAGGACTGCAAAGATTTACTACTCAAAATTCATTCTAATTTTGGTCAGATTATATATCTCGGAGTATTGCAATTAGAAGATATTTATTCTGATGAAGTTCCGGCTGCACTAATCACATTATTAGAAAGTGATTTGTCTGATGATAATAGTTCATCCGAAATGACTTCGGGACTTTTACAATCTTCTAAAGATGCTTTTATGCAGGCATCCGCATTTAATTGGGGTCAAGCCCGATTCAGGATTCGTGGTTTAGACAGCGAAAACGGAACCATGATGCTCAACGGAATGACCATGAATAAAATATACGACGGCAGACCGCAATGGAACAATTGGGGTGGACTAAATAATGTGCTTCGTAATCAGGAATTTTCGGTTGGAACGGCTGCTTCAAATTATACTTTTGGCGGTGTTTTAGGAACACAGCAAATTTTTACACGGGCTTCTTTATATCGAAAAGGAGCACAGTTAACCTTTTCCGGGAGTAACACAACCTACAGTTTGCGTGGGATTGGAACTTATGCTTCAGGAATGGATATTGACGGCTGGGCTTATGTAGTTTCTGCAGGAAAAAGATGGGCAGATGAAGGTTATTTTGAAGGAACAAATTTCAATGCCGATTCTTTTTTTATTAGCGTTGAGAAGAAATTCAATAATAAACATTCACTCAATTTCACCGGATTTTACACACCCAATTCCCGCGGAAAAAATTCTCCAAATACTAATGAAGTAACCAGTTTAATGGGTGAAAAATACAATTCGTATTGGGGATTTCAGAATAACAAAAAGCGAAATGCAAGAGTAAAAAATGTTGAAGAACCGCTATTCATGCTGAATCATTATTTTAAAATTGATGAAAAAACAAACCTGAATTCGAGTGTAATGTATCAATTTGGGAAAGTTGGAAACAGCAATATTGATTATCAAAATGGCGACAGTCCAGATCCGGTTTATTATAGAAAAATGCCAAGTTATTTCAGTTCGCTTTATGCAAAAGACAAAGGTGAATTTTCGGGAGCATTTACGCCGGATTATGAAAATGCCGAAAAAAGCAGACTCACCTTTCTGGCAAATTCACAAATTGATTGGAATGCCCTGTATTCTGCAAATCAAAAAGCAGGTGAAAATGGTTATGAACCTGCAAAAAGCCATTATGTTTTATATGAAGACAGAACTGACGACAAAACTTTTGCAGTCAATTCAAATTTAAACACGCAGTTAACTCCAAATATTTCTTTTGATGGAGGAGTTACTTATCAGAATTTAAAATCACATAATTTTCAATATTTACTAGATCTTCTTGGCGGGAAATATTTTGAAGATATTGACCCTTTTTACAAAGGCGATCTTTCGCAGTCTGATTTGCAAAATCCAAACAGACAAGTTGTAAAAGGAGATATTTATGGATACAACTATAATTTTTTAGCCAATACAATCAATGCTTTTGCACAGTTTAAATTCTCATACAATAAAACCGAATTTTATTTGGCACAATCCTATTCAGTTTCTAATTATCAAAGAGAAGGATTGTACCAAAACGGAATTTACCCAACCACTTCTTTAGGGAAAAGTGAAAAAATAAATTTCGAAAACTTTGGTTTCAAAGGCGGTTTCACCTATAAAATTTCAGGAAAACAATGGCTGTTTTTTAATGGAGCGCATTTAACCAGAGCGCCTTCACTTCGAAACACATTTTCAAATTCAAGATTAAATAATAATATAGTTGATGGAATTGAAAGTGAAAATATTACAAGTGCCGAAGCTAATTATGTTTATCGTGCACCAAACTTGAAATTACGTTTAACAGCTTTTTATACGCTAATAAAAAACACATCCAAAACTTCTTTTTTCTATGCCGAAGGAATCTTTGATAACGGAGCCGGTTATGACACGACAGATGCTTTTGTGAGTCAGACTTTAACTCAGCTGGATAAGAAAAATACAGGAGCAGAATTGAGTTTTGAATATCAGATTTCCTCAACTTTTAAAACAACTTTATCAGCGGCTTACGGAAATTATATTTACAACAGCAATCCAAATGTATCGATTACAAACGATGCAAACGCAGCAAAAGACGGGGCGCAGACTACTTTTGATTTTGGTAAAGCCTATCTTAAAAATTACAAACAAGCAGGAACGCCTCAAAATGCACTTTCATTAGGTTTGGAATACCGAGATCCTAAATATTGGTGGATTGGAGCCAATATTAATTATTTAACTGATAACTATATTGATGTTTCACCCATTTCTAGGACATCACAATTTTACATTAATCCCGCAAATGGATTTCCTTTTCCCGAAGCAACATCTGAAAGAGGAAATGAATTATTACAACAAGAAAAATTTGATCCCATAACCTTATTAAATATCAACGGAGGAAAATCCTGGCGAGTTCATAAAAAGTATATCGGACTATTTGCCAGTGTTAATAATGCATTGGGTTTAGTTTATAAAACTGGAGGTTTTGAACAGGCCAGAAATGCGAATTTTAGAGCCCTGAATCAGGATGTATCCAGCGGAACACCATCATTTGGTCCAAAATATTATTACGGTTACGGAAGAACTTATTTTTTAAATCTCACAATCGGTTTATAACTGAAATTACTTATCATGAAAAACATAATTTTAAATACATTTTTAGCTTCATCATTATTATTTATCTGCAGCTGCAGTACAGAAATAGCAAACCCAAAGTTAGAGTGTACTCAACCTGATTTTAAGGTAAACAAAACGGTCGAAAAAGTTTATGAACTTTCAAGTAATACGGCTAAGCAATATCTATATGATGATATTATAGAAGCCTATGTTGTTTCGAGTGACGAAGGCGGAAATTTTTTTAAATCTATTTCACTCCAGACAAAAGCCACTGAAAAAATTCCTGCAATAGGTTTTAGTATCCCAATTGATGCGTCAAACACTTACATTGATTATCGACTTGGGAATAAAGTATATGTAAAACTTAAAAATCAATTTACAGATTTGTATTATGGAGGATTACGGATTGGCAGTTTATATGTCAACAACGCCGGGGATCCAACAATTGGCAGGATTTCTCAAAATGAATATAAAAACGTTTTAAACGCTTCGTGTACGATTATTGATGAAAATGAGCTGGTTGAATCACTTTCTATAGAACAGGCATTATCAGATAGTAAATTAAATACATTGATTGAACTTAATGATGTTGAATTTACAGAAGCTGCATTGGGACGTCATTATTTTGAAGAATCGAATAATATTGGAGGATCAACAAACTGGAACCTGCGTGATAAAACCGGAAATCAAATTATTTTTAGAACAAGTAGTTATGCAAAATTTGCAGATCATTTTGTGCCGGAAGAAAGCGGGAAAGTTAGAGGAATTTTAACCAAGTTTGGTACAGATTATCAATTAATGGTTCGTTCAGAAGAAGATGTGGTTATGAACGGAAAAAGAAGCGTTCCATTTTTTGCAGAGGATTTTCAATCGGTTAAAAACAATGTCAATTTTGCACTTCCAGGCTGGAGTAACATTGTAGAAAAAGCAACAAAATTATGGAAAAGCATGGTGTATGCAGGAAATGGTTATGCAGAATTTAATACCACAAGTACAACAGCGGCCGAAAATATTGCCTGGCTGGTTTCTCCCAAAATTAATTTGACAGGTTATAAAAATGCGGTTTTTTCTTTTAGAAGCGCACAGCATGATTTAAAAGTCGATTCGCCATTAAATACATTAGAAGTTTATGTCTCCACAAACTTTGACGGCTCAAGTGTGACCAAGGCAAAATGGACAAAATTAGAAGCGAAAGTTCCTACACTTTCAACTCCTACTCGTGAGTTTATAAGTTCTGGCGGAATAGATTTATCTGCCTATACAGGAAATATAAATATTGCCTTTAGGTACGTGGGTTCAGGAAAAGATAAAACATTAAATGGCGCATTTATGGTAGATGATGTGAAGATTTTTGGTGAGAAATAAGAATTGTATTTGTGTAAGTTGTTGATTTGTAATTTTCTAAAATTGATTTTCTGTTTTTTTAAATTTTAAATTGCCAAATTTTGGCAGAATTTTGTATTTTGGTCATCCCAAATCAATACAAAAACAAAATGAAAACCTACTTTATTGCCATCCTGATGATGGTGTTTCCATTCTTGATGCAGAGTCAGGAAAACGTTAGATTGAAGCAGATCAATATTGTAAAAACAAATTACCAAAATTCTAAAGACGGTGAAATTGTAAATAAAACAATGGTCTTTAAAGAAGGTAAACTTCAAACCATTACAACTTCAGACGTTATTCAGAACTTTTTTTACAACAAAAAGGGCTTATTGGATATGTCTGTTAAAGATAAAGTGGGAAGCGACTGGAAAGAAGTTATCAATTACACTTATGATGCTGATAACAACATTACAAAATTTGTAAAAAAATATCAGGAAGGACCGGATTATATTACAAAAGTTGTCTCTTTTGTTTATGAAGGTGCAAGAGTAAAAGTAACGACTAAAAAAAGTACAAATCACCAAAATTTAGTTGAAGATATTGAATATATCATTGAAAACGGTACTATCGTTAGACGTACATCACGCGATAGAAACAAAGCAATTATCGGAAAAATCGAATACGTTTATGTAAACGATAACGTATCGAAACATAAAGGATTAGTTGGAGATAAAATCTCTAAAACGTATACTTACGATGATAAAAAATCGGTAGATCAGTTAATCGTTCAAAGTCTTTTTGGAGATAATTATAAAGTAATTGTACCAATGATTTCATACCATGAAGACGAATTTACTTTTGAGTCGATTTCATACAATAACGAAATGAACTTTAGCCCTTCGTCTACAGCTTTAGTTGCAGTAAGTCGAAAATACAAATACAACAAATTAAACTTTCCAATTTCATGTTCTCAAATTGAAGAAAACGGAATTGTAAAAACAGAGAAAACTTTTATCTACGAATAAAAAGTTTTCGAATCTTTTTTAAGCCATTTAAAAATCAAGTTTTATTAAAGAAATACTTTTGTAAAACATGATTTTTAGATGGTTTATCATTTTAAATAATATTTAAAAACGCAATTCTATAATTGTAGTAGTATACAAATGATTAAATTTGTAGCTTATTTTAAGATATGTTAGAGAAAGAAGTTATAAATTTTGAGAAAACAGCCATTGTTGGTATCATAACTCAAAATCAAAGTGAGGAAAAACTTAATGAATATTTAGACGAATTAGAGTTTTTAACTTTTACCGCAGGTGGTGAAGTTATTAAACGCTTTTCGCAAAAAATGGAACGTCCGAATCCTAAGACTTTTGTGGGTACGGGTAAAATAGATGAAATCAATCTTTTTGTAAAAGAAAACGGAATATCGACTTTAATTTTTGATGATGAATTATCGCCATCACAACAAAAAAATATTTCCCGAATTATAGATTGTAAAATCCTTGACAGAACCAATTTGATTTTGGATATTTTTGCGCAAAGAGCTGAAACTTCGTACGCAAGAACTCAGGTGGAATTAGCACAGTGTATTTATTTACTGCCAAGACTTTCTGGTTTATGGACACACCTTGAGCGTCAAAAAGGGGGAATTGGTATGCGTGGTCCAGGTGAAACGGAGATCGAAACAGACAGACGTATTGTACGTGATAGAATTTCATTATTGAAAGATAAAATCAAGACAATCGACAAACAAATGAGTATTCAACGAAGCAATCGCGGCGCAATGGTTCGTGTGGCGCTTGTTGGATATACAAACGTTGGAAAGTCGACTTTGATGAATGCTATCGGAAAAAGTGATGTTTTTGTTGAGAATAAATTATTCGCAACATTAGATACAACAGTTCGAAAAGTGGTGATTAAAAACCTTCCATTTTTACTTTCAGATACAGTTGGTTTCATTCGAAAACTGCCAACTCAATTAGTAGATTCTTTCAAGAGTACACTTGATGAGGTTCGTGAAGCCGATTTACTTTTGCACGTTGTTGATATTTCGCATCCTGACTTTGAAGATCATATTGAATCTGTAAATCAGACTTTGCAGGAAATTAAAAGCAACGATAAACCAACTATTATGGTTTTCAATAAAATCGATGCATACAAACATCTAACAATTGACGAAGATGATTTAATTACCGAAAGAACCAGAAAACACTGGACTCTTGAAGAATGGAAACAAACATGGATGAGTAATGTAGGAGAAGATAACGCCTTGTTTATTTCGGCAACTCAAAAAGAAAATTTCGAAGAATTTAGAGAAACGGTTTATGAAGCTGTTCGTCAGATTCACATAACAAGATTTCCATATAATAAGTTTTTATATCCTGATTATAAGGACGCAGTTGAAAAGGAAGAAGAATAAAAATAGAAACGGCTTTTGAAATAAATCAAAAGCCGTTTTTTTATATAATGAATAAACAGGAAGGTTATAAAACTTTATTAAATATCTCTAAAATAAGATTTAGTAAAAATTGATATTTCATATCTTTGTTTAAATGAGTAAGAATTTATACATAATTTCAGGATGCAATGGAGCTGGTAAAACTACGGCTTCTTTTACAATACTTCCTGAAATTTTAAACTGTAAAGAATTTGTAAATGCAGATGAAATTGCTAAAGGTCTCTCTCCATTTCAACCTGAAAAAGTAGCTTTTGAGGCTGGTAGAATAATGCTTCATAGAATAAATGAATTATTAGATACTAATACAATATTTGCTTTTGAAACCACACTAGCGACTAAAAGTTATAAATCTAAAGTTGCGTTAGCGCAAAAAAAAGGTTATAAAGTGATTCTTTTATTTTTCTGGTTACAGGATGTTGAGCTTGCGATTGAAAGAGTAAAAACTAGAGTTACAGAAGGTGGACATAATATAGAAACAGCTGTTATTAAGCGAAGATACATTAATGGAATATTAAACTTATTTAATATATATTTGCCAATAGCTGATGAAGTTATGATCTTTGATAATTCATTTGGGAAACCTGAATTATTGGCAGAAAAAATGCTTGAAAGTGAGATTGATATAATCAATGAAATTAAGTACGATAAACTAAAAGGAATTTATAATGAAAACATATAAAAGATCGGCAACTCAAACTAAAATTTTAGATGCGATGGATTTGGTTTATGATAAATTAATTGAGTTCAAAAAGAAATCAAATACTGAATTGGTGATTATGAAAGACGATAAAATCGTTCGAATAAAACCAAAATCATTTAACAAGTAAATAAAAATAGAAACGGCTTTTGAAATAAATCAAAAGCCGTTTTTTATTGTATTATATTTTATAAGAATCTTTTCGCTGTGTTGCGGATTATTAAAATCCAAAATTAACTCCTAAACCAAATACTTCTCTGGTTTGAAGACCTTGAAAAGCATTATCGTCATAAATAGCCTGGAATGCCAGATTTGCTGATAAGAATTTATTAACCTTCATTATAATATTCAAAGAATAATTGATATCTACGTTTTGAGGATCTTCCAGATAATTAGAATAAAGATTCAGTGTGTTTTCTGCAGTAACGTTAGTCATAATGGCTAATTTGTAATAAACAGAAGCATAAAAACCTAACTCGTAACGCATGGTTTTGCCTTCGTCAACTCCAAAATAATCGCCATCTACATAAGGCAGACCAGTAAATCTATCAATTCCACTAGTATAAGCGTTGTCTACAAAAGTGAATTTTGAAGTTAGAGGAGCAAAGTTTATTTTTAAGTTTTCATCTTTAGACCAGTAAATACCAGGTCCAGTAGTAAGATACCCAGGCGACATAAATTTAGTCTGCTCGGTTCTAATTTCTTTTCCGTTGGCATCCTGACCGTAAATATAACCGGTTGTAAATTGAGTTCTAAAGTTTAAAAAGAAAGAGTAATACCATTCACCAAAAGCTCTTTTACCAACAATTGAATTAAATTCTAAACGGTCATCAGTCTTTTTTCCGAAATCGGTGTTTTTAGTTTGTAAAAGCCCGTATGAAGCAAGGATTTTATTGTCCCAGGTTACATCGTCTTTTTTATAATTGAAGTCATAGTTTATTCCTAAAGTCCCAGAGAAACTATCTTCACCACCTGCGATCCAATTGTTAAAACTAGATTGGTTTAATAAAAGAGACACTGTTCCTTTTGCTTTCCATCCTTCGTCTTCAATTGTATCGTTTATTTTTTTAACCGCTTTTTCGGTATTCTGAATTAATTCTTTTTCTGAATTTTGGGCCTGAACAAAAGTAAAGTTCGCTAAGATAAATAGTAATAACGTCAGCTTTCTCATAGTTGTTTAGTTTAAGTGTATATTAACAAATATACTAAAAACCAACTGAAGGTTAAGGGAATATTACTTTAAAATGAAGGTTATTTCTTAGATTCTTTGTATAAAGGCACAGCAGAACATGCTTCGCCATACATAATACTGCGGGCAAAAGGCTGTAAATAAGTTGTAGCTAAAATATAAGCACGCATAGGAACCGGTTTTTTAGAACATCCTTTTACAATTACAGGTTTATTTTGGTACGCAGAATAATCAATCTTACTTAAGATTTCTTCGTATAAACTTGAATCTAGATCCTCGATGGTTCCGTTTACTACTTTTTTAGCAAAAGGAGCTAAATGAACGCTCACTAAAATTAGTGCCCAAGCGGGAACTATTGCATCTGTACTGCAATGTACAGCGACATATTGATCTTGGTATTGTGACCAATCATGATTTTTAAGATGCTCTCTAAAGTCTTTTTCTTTCAATAGAAATCCTTCCAAAAGCCATTGCGAAATGTCAATTTGCACACGCATTCCTTTTGGATAATAATCCTCCAAATCAAAAACTTCTAAAGCACTATTGGCAACTTTATTGATAATTTCTTCCATTCTTTTTAGTTTTCAGTCGCAGTCTCAGTCGCAGTTAAAAACTGAAACTGAAACTGTAAACTGTATACATTTTAAGTGTTTTTTTTAGTCACATTTAATACTGAAAACTGCGACTGAAAACTGAACACTTTTTTAAAGCATTCCTAATTCTAATTTTGCTTCTTCGCTCATTAAATCTTTGCTCCAAGGCGGATCAAAAGTAATCTCTACTTCAACATCTTTAATGTGTTCGATTGTTTTTACTTTTTCTTCAACTTCTCTTGGTAAGCTTTCTGCAACCGGGCAGTTTGGAGATGTTAATGTCATCAGGATTTTTACTTCGTAATCTGTATTTACCATTACGTCATAAATTAATCCTAACTCATAAATATCTACAGGGATCTCAGGATCGTAAATTCCTTTTAAAACTTTTACGATTGATTCTCCTAATTCGTTTGTGTCTATTTCTTGTTCCATTTTGTTATTTGTTTTTTCGCCACGAATTTCACAAATTTCCCGAATTTAAAAATTAGTGTTAATTCGTGAAATTCGTGGCAGAAAGAAATTTAATTTTTATTTTTTGCATCAAAAGCCAAAGCGTACATTTTGATGTTTTTTATCATCGAAACCAAACCGTTTGCACGAGTTGCAGATAAATGTTCTTTTAATCCAATTTCGTCTATAAATTCAGTGTCAGCATTTATAATGTCTTCTGCTTTTTGATTAGAAAAAGCGCGAATTAAAATTGCAATTATTCCTTTAGTCAAAATAGCGTCACTATCTGCGGTGAAAACAATTTTATCATCGTTTTGTTCGCCTTGAAGCCAGACTTTTGACTGACAGCCTTTGATTAAATTCTCGTCGGTTTTGTATTCTTCTTTAATTAACGGAAGACTTTTTCCCAGTTCGATAATGTATTCATAACGCTGCATCCAGTCGTCGAACATTGAAAATTCGTCTATTATTTCGTTTTGTATCTCTTTAATTGTCATAATTATTCTTTAGCAAAATCAACCAGTAAATTTACCAGTTTTTCAATTTCCTTTGGAGGAAAACCGTTGTCGAAACCTGCAGTTTCGTATGTTTTTTGATCTTGAGTTATTTTTAAATTTCCAATCGCGGCACCGTCATAAAAACGTTTTTCAGTTGGTGCTTTTAATGTCGAAAGTTTGTTTAAATCTACTTTTGAAAATTCAGCAACAATTTTATTCCATTTCGCATCATCAATTTTAGTTTCAATCGGCTGTTGATCTCTGCCGTTTGTAACATAAACAGTCTGGTTTTGAACCACAATCTTTTTGAAATACCCTCTTGACATTGCAGAATATTCAATTTGAGTTGTAGCCATGTTTGTCTTTTTTTGACTGCAGCAGCCGGTAGCAATAAAAACCGTTAAAAGCAATAAAGATAGTATTCTCATAAAAATAGATGTTAGCTTAGCATTGTTTGTGCCTTTTTAACGGCGTCGACCATTTGGTCAATTTCTTCTTTTGTATTATAGAATGAAAAAGAAGCACGAATCGTTCCCGGAATGCAAAAGAAATTCATAATTGGCTGTGCACAATGATGTCCGGTTCTAACTGCAATTCCTAATTTATCGATAATAGAACCAATATCGTATGGATGAATTCCATCAATATTAAACGAGATTACAGAAGCTTTATTTTTTCCTGTTCCGTAGATTCTTAAACCTTCAATTTCAGATAAACGTTTTGTAGCATAATCTAAAAGTTCAGTTTCATATTCGTGGATATTTTCAAAACCAACACTGTTTAAATAATCAATTGCAGTTCCTAAAACAATTCCGCCGGCAATATTTGGTGTTCCGGCTTCAAATTTATGTGGAAGATCTGCGTAAGTTGTTTTTTCGAAAGTAACTTCTTTAATCATTTCACCACCACCTTGATAAGGAGGAAGTTTGTTCAGCCATTCTTCTTTTCCGTACAAAATTCCGGTTCCGGTTGGACCACACATTTTATGACCTGAAAAAGCATAAAAATCACAATTTAATTCCTGAACATCTGGTTTTAAATGCGGAACTGCCTGCGCGCCGTCAATTAAAACTGCAGCGCCAACAGCGTGTGCTTTATCAATGATATATTTTATCGGATTAATAATTCCGAGTGCGTTTGAAATATGATTAACCGTAACCACTTTTGTTTTTTCTGAAAGAAGAGCATCAAATTCTTCCAGAATTAATTCTCCGTTTTGATTAATCGGAATAACTTTTAAAGTTGCTCCCGTTCTTTCGCATAACATCTGCCACGGCACAATATTACTGTGATGCTCTAATGAAGAAACAAGTACTTCGTCACCTGGTTTTAAAATAGAAGCAAAACCATTTGTAACTAAGTTGATTCCGTGCGTAGTTCCCGAAGTAAAAAGAACTTCGTGAGCATGTTTTGCATTGATATGATCTTTTACCTTGCCACGAGAAATCTCGTAAGCATCAGTAGCTAACTGGCTTAAAGTGTGAACGCCGCGGTGAATATTGGCATTAATTTCCTGATAATATTTTACTTCTGCATCGATCACAATTTGTGGTTTTTGCGAAGTAGCTCCGTTGTCGAAATATACTAAGGGTTTTCCGTTTACAGTTTGTGAAAGTATCGGAAAATCAGCTCTTATTTTTTGAATATCTAGCATGTCTTATTTAGAAAAAATCTATTTACAAAAGTACTAAAACTAAATTTGTTTATACAGCAATTCTATAATTTCCTTTTATGGTGTCATTGTTACAAGGCGTTAATGCTGATTCTGTAAAAATAGATTCGGTTTTCTGAATTATCCGAATCAGATTTATAATTTGACTTCTAAAATCGTGAACATAAATTATTTATATTGCAATAAAAATACTGACATCATCATGAAAAAATTTCTTAAAGTACTTTTGCTTCTAGTCGTTCTTGGGTTTTTGTATTTCGGGTTTACAACTTATCCAAAACTGGATTTAATTTCTGGCTTCTCTGCCAAAAGTGTCGCTTCAGGACATTTTATTGATAATCGTTCGCTGGATTTAATTCAAAAAACAGACAATGATATCAATTTGGTTGATTTGGCTAAAAATTCAATTGATGATGCTGGAAAATTTGCTATTTCAAATGTTTATGGTTTAAAGGAACGAAAAGCAATTTATCGTGAAGGTTTAGGAGCAGTTTTGATAAATGATGATTTTGATGTTTCAAAACCATATTTGCTTCCAAAGAGAACAAAATTGGTAAATAATCTTCCTTTTCCTTACGGAAATAATGAACCAAAAGATTCTGCTTTCGCGAATGTTGATTATACAAAATTAAAAAATGCAGTTGAAAATGCTTTTGATAAAAATGGCGGAAGAACAAAAAGAACCCGCGCCGTTGTCGTTTTATACAAAGACAAATTAATTGCTGAAAAATACGATACAGGTTTCAATAAAGACAGTAAAATTTTAGGATGGTCGATGACCAAAAGTATCACAAGTTCGGCTTTTGGAGTTTTGGCCAAACAAGGAAAAATAGATATTTATAAACCAGCGCCAATTAAAGAATGGCAAAATGATGAACGTAAAAATATTACGGTTAACGATTTGCTTCATATGAATTCTGGTTTAGAATGGGAAGAAAACTACAGCACAATCTGCGACGCAACTCAAATGCTTTTCCAATCTGAAGATATGGGAAAAGTGCAAATGGACAAACCAGCGAAATTTAAGCCAAACACGCATTGGTATTATTCATCCGGAACAACCAATTTATTATCCCGAATTTTAAGAAGCCAATTTAAAACACAACAAGAATATCTTGATTTTTGGTACAGCGCCGTAATCGACAAAATTGGAATGAACTCGATGATTGTCGAACAAGATATGTCGGGAACTTTCGTAGGTTCATCTTACGGATGGGCAACACCAAGAGACTGGTCAAAATTTGGATTGTTGTATTTGCATAAAGGAAACTGGAACGGAGAACAAATTTTAGATGAAAGCTGGGTAAAATATACGGCAACACCAACTAATACTTCTGAAGGAAAATATGGAGCACAATTTTGGTTAAACGCGGGAGGAAAATTCCCAGACGTTCCTCGTGATATGTTTTATTGCAGTGGATATCAAGGTCAAATGGTGGCGATTATTCCATCTCTGGATATGGTAATTGTGAGAATGGGAGTGAGAGAAGGAGATAAAAGTTTTGATTTTAATGGGTTTTTGAAGGGGATAATTGATAGTGTGAAGAAATAGGTTGTCTTTCCTGCAAGGTTTCCAAAACCTTGTAGGTATTATGTTTATGTTTCTATACCTACAAGGTTTTGGAAACCTTGCAGGAGTAGCAAATAAAAAAACCGATAAACTTTTTAAAGCTTATCGGTTTTCATTTTTATTAAATAGAATTTTTTACAAATCAAATCCTAAATTCACGCCCAGTTTCATGGCAATGATTTTAGTAATTCTTTGTTTTAATTCTGGTATTTTAATGCTTTCGATTACTGCATTTGAGAATGCATACATCAATAAAGCTTTAGCTTCTTTTTGTGGAATACCACGAGACTGCATGTAAAACATTGCTGTTTCATCAAGCTGTCCAACTGTACAACCGTGCGAACATTTTACGTCATCAGCAAAAATCTCTAATTGTGGTTTCGCATTGATAGTTGCTTTATCGCTCAATAAAATGTTGTTGCTTTTTTGAAAGGCATTTGTTTTTTGAGCTTCTTTATTTACTAAAATTTTTCCGTTGAAAACTCCTGTCGAACGATCAGAGAAAATTCCTTTATAATCCTGGAAGCTCTCGCAGTTTGGTTGTGCGTGGTTTACTAAAGTATAATGATCAACATGTTGTTTATCATTTAGAATTGAAATTCCGTTTAACGTACTTGTCAATCTTTCTCCAAAGTGGTAAAAGTTTAAGTTGTTACGAGTTAAATTTCCTCCAAATGAAAAAGTGTGTACGTAAGCATGACTTTCTTGTTGTTGAGAAACATAAGTATTGTCAACTAAGTTTGCTTCGCTATTATCGTTTTGGATTTTGTAATAATCAACAATCGCACGTTTTTGAGCAAAAATCTCAGTAACAGAGTTTGTTAAAACAGGATTTTCATTCAAACTTTGGTGACGCTCGATAATTTGAACATGTGAATTTTCACCCACAATAACCAAATTTCTTGGCTGAACCATTAATGCAGCTTCGTTTCCAGTTGAGAAATACATAATCTCAATTGGTTTGTCGGCTACTTTTTTCTTCGGAATATTGATAAAAGCTCCTTCCATTGCAAATGCAGTATTTAATGACGTTAAACTGTCATCTTTACTTGCAATTTGATTAAAGTATGTATCAATAACCATTTTATATTTTGGTTTGGTCAATGCTGATGACATTAAGCAAACATCAATTCCGTCGTGCGTTGTAGAAGACAAATGCGAACTAAAAACACCATCAACAAATACTAATTTATAAGTATCTATTTCGTGTAAAAAGTATTTTTTTACCTGATTAAATTCGATTGCATTTTCTTCCTTTGGAAAAACCGTAAAGTCATTTTTTAAGATGGCATTTAGCGATGTATATTTCCAAGCTTCTTCTTTTTTGGTTGGGAAACCTTTATTTTCGAAGTTTTTTAAAGCATTTGTGCGTATGTCATGTAAATCTGAATGTACATCGACACGCTCTTCAAAAGCCATAAAAGACGATACTAATTTTTCTTTTAAATCCATTGTTCTTTTTTAGTCTTAAAGTCGAATGTCTTAAAGTCTTAAAGTCTGAAACTTGTGTGGTTCTTACTTTTGATCTTTAAACTTTACGACTAGATTCCAAATATTTTATGAAACCACTTAATAATTTCGATATTTCAGTTACCGAATTTAAAAGCATTTCAAATTCTTCTTTTATAATATATTCTAAATCAAAAGCTAAATATAATTGAGATCTAACTTCTCCTGCAGATGCTTTGGCTACATATAAAAAATAAACAAACTCTTTATCTGTATTTCTTTCAAAGCCTTCTGCTATATTTGATGATATAGAAAGTGATGCGCGTCTTATTTGTCTAACGAAATCAAAGTCTTTTTTAAAATTAGAATTTTCAGTTGCCAGATATATTTTCTTGTTGAAGATTCTAGATTTCTGCCAGGAATTTATTTCTTCGAAAGAATTAAATTTACCCATAATTTTCTTTTGACTTTATGACTTTTGACTTTAAGACTATTTTTTAGTTCTCTGCCTTGATCCAGTCGTATCCTTTTTCTTCTAATTCGTAAGCTAATTCTTTTCCACCAGATTTTACGATTTTTCCGTTGTAAAGAACGTGAACGAAATCAGGAACGATATAATCTAATAAACGTTGGTAGTGTGTGATCACAATAATTGCGTTTTTGTCGCTTTTTAATTTGTTTACACCATTTGCAACGATTCTTAAAGCGTCGATATCAAGACCAGAATCTGTTTCATCAAGGATGGCTAATTTTGGCTCTAACATTGCCATTTGAAAAATTTCGTTTCTTTTTTTCTCTCCTCCAGAAAAACCTTCGTTTAAAGAACGAGATAAAAATTTACGGTCAATTTCTAATAATTCAGATTTTTCACGAATTACTTTCAACATTTCGTTTGCCGGCATTTCTTCTTGTCCGTTTGCTTTACGAGTTTCGTTGATTGCAGTTTTCATGAAGTTAGTAACGCTAACTCCAGGAATTTCTACAGGATATTGAAACGAAAGAAAAACACCTTTATGTGCTCTCTCTTCAGGAGCTAAATCAGCAAGATCTTCTCCGTCAAGAATAACTTCTCCGTCTGTAACTTCATAGTTTTCGTTTCCTGCAATAACTGCAGAAAGTGTACTTTTTCCAGAACCGTTTGGTCCCATGATAGCGTGTACTTCGCCAGCTTTAACTTCTATATTAATTCCTTTCAGGATTTCTTTATCACCAATTGAGGCGTGAAGGTTTTTTATTGATAACATTGTTTTTTTTATTTTATATAAATGTCAATTCTATTTTTGTTTGTTGGTTTAGGATGTTGGCATTAAAATGGGCGTGTCCTAAATATTCCATGCCTAAATAATCGGCAGTTTTTTTAAACGGAATGTAGAAACTTTCTTCGATTTCATTATCGTGTGAATTTGATATCACACCAATTTTCTTTCCTCTAAGTTTTCTTCCGGTTTCTTTTTCAATTCGGATTAAATCTGAAAACCGATCAAAAAAGACCTTCATGATTCCGCTCATATTATACCAATAAATGGGCGTTGCAAAAATGAAAGTGTCATGATTTTCGATAATTCTTTTAATCAAAGGCAAAAAATCATCTTCAATATTTTTGCTTTCGTAATCATAATACGAAATAGTATAATCACTTAGATTTACTACATCAATATTGTATTCTTTTGCAATTTCATCTACAATTCTTGTTGTATTTCCGTTTTTTCTGGAAGAACCTAAAATGATGACTTTTTTATTTTCCATCTTCCAATTATCCTACAGAACCTTCTAAAGAAATCTCTAATAATTTTTGAGCTTCAACAGCAAATTCCATTGGAAGTTTGTTCAATACATCTTTACTGAAACCGTTTACAATTAAGGCAATCGCTTTTTCAGTTGGGATACCTCTTTGGTTGCAATAGAAAACCTGATCTTCTCCAATTTTACTTGTCGTTGCTTCGTGCTCAATTTTAGCAGACGGATTTTTACTTTCGATATAAGGGAAAGTATGTGCTCCACAATTGTTCCCCATTAAAAGAGAATCACATTGAGAAAAGTTTCTTGCATTCTCAGCTCTTGGACTAATTTGCACTAAACCACGGTAACTGTTTTGTGATTTACCAGCCGAGATACCTTTAGAAATAATAGTCGATTTAGTGTTTTTACCTAAATGGATCATTTTAGTTCCTGTATCAGCTTGTTGGTAATTATTGGTAACGGCGATTGAATAAAATTCTCCTACCGAATTATCTCCTTTAAGTACGCAAGAAGGATATTTCCAAGTTACGGCAGAACCAGTTTCAACCTGTGTCCAAGAAATTTTAGCGTTTGTTTCGCATAGACCTCTTTTGGTTACGAAGTTGTAAACTCCACCTTTTCCTTCTTTGTTTCCAGGAAACCAGTTTTGAACTGTAGAATATTTAATTTCAGCATCGTCAAGAGCGATTAATTCAACTACAGCAGCGTGTAATTGGTTTTCGTCACGACTAGGAGCTGTACATCCTTCAAGGTAAGAAACATAACTTCCAGCATCAGCAATAACAAGAGTTCTTTCGAATTGTCCTGTTCCTGCCTGATTGATTCTGAAATAAGTTGAAAGTTCCATTGGGCAACGAACGCCTTTTGGAATATAACAGAAACTTCCGTCAGAGAAAACCGCTGAGTTTAATGCTGCGTAGAAGTTATCTTTTTGAGGTACAACTGTTCCTAAATATTTTTTTACTAATTCTGGATGTTCTTTAATAGCCTCAGAAATTGGACAGAAAATAATTCCTTTTTCGGCCAATGTTTTCTTGAAAGTTGTTGCTACAGAAACAGAATCGACAACAATATCCATAGCGACATTGTTCATCATTTTTTGCTCATCAACAGAAATTCCAAGTTTTTTGTACATCTCTAAAAGTTCCGGATCAACATCATCCAGAGTTTTGTTAGGATCTACTTGTTTTGGAGCTGAATAATAAGAAATTGCCTGAAAATCTGGTTTTTCGTAACGTACGTTTGCCCATTCTGGCTCAATCATTTCTTTCCACGCGCGAAAAGCCTCGATGCGCCATTCGGTCATCCATTCAGGTTCTTCTTTTTTTAGCGAAATAGCTCTTACAATTTCTTCGTTTAAGCCAATAGGGAAAGTTTCAGATTCTATATTAGTATAAAATCCGTATTCATATTCTTTGGTTTCGAGTTCGATTTTTAAATCGTCTTCTGTGTATTTGCTCATTATTTTTTATTGTCTAATAGTTTTAAAGTCCAAAGTTTGAAGTCAATTTAGTCTTTATGACTTTACGACTTTCGGCTTTTGACTAAAGAGAGAATGATTCGCCGCAGCCACAAGTTCTGCTTGCATTTGGATTATTGAAAACGAATCCTTTTCCGTTTAATCCGCCAGAGAATTCTAAAATTGTTCCGGCTAAATATAGAAATGATTTTTTTTCAACTGCAATTTGTATATCATTGTCTACGAATATTTTGTCATCTTCGCCCTTTGTTTTGTCAAACTTTAAGTCATAAGACAAACCAGAGCATCCACCACTTTTTACGCCTACTCTTACGTAGTCGCTTGCGGCGTCAAAACCATCATCTGTCATCAAATCGATGATTTTCTTTTTGGCTGTATCAGAAACCTTTATCATTGTTTATGGTATTTGTTTTTAAAAGATCATTTTAATCTGCATTTAAATAGTAATCAATTTATTACATAAAATTTAAATGCCAATTTCAACGTTCAAATGAAATTGTCTGCAAAGATACGACTTAAAAACCTTTTTCCATAACGGTTCACATTATTATAACAAATGTTAAAATAGAGAGAAGTTATTTTTGCCTAAAAGTCCTTTGTTGAGTGACTTTTAGTTTACAAAGAATTTTGTTTTTGAACGAAAAGTCAGATGATTCTGTAAAATACTGGTTTACTGCGCTTTAAGTTATTGTAAATAAGCTAAAAAACCGTATTTCTACTTGTTTAGTCGAATAAAATAATGGTATTTTTGCAATAAATTGTGATGAATGATGAAGAAAAACCACACAAACGAATGGATCAGGGCACTTTTAGCAATATTCTTTATTTTTGGAATAGGTGCTACTTTTTATATATTTAGTAAAGAACTAAAAGATGAGGCAGACAAGGAGGAAGCAAGCAATAAAAAAATTAAACTTGTCAATAACAATAAGGAGTACATTGCTCAAAAAAGTATTCTTGATTCTTTAAATGTTTTGAAATTAGAATATGATGTCGCAATTTTAGAAAAAACGGCCCTTTCGCAGCAATTGGCATTTGAAAAGAAGAATGTCGAAAATTTAATGGAAATTATAAAAGCATCTGAGAATCCTTCAAATACTCAAATTCAAATTTTTAGAAAACAGCTTTCAGATATGCAGACAGCATTAGCCTTTAAAATTGCAGAAATAAAAAGTCTTAAATCTCAAAATAAAAGCCTGCTTACTGAAATTGAATCTCAGAATGTTGTTATGTACAAACAAAAGGCAGAAAATGATACTTTAATTTTAAAGCAGAAAAAGTTAGAATCAACCATAAAAGATGCTTCAAAAATAGTTCTAAATAATTTTAAAGTGATTGCGCTTCGTGAAAAAAAATCGGGAAAAGAGCAGGAAACAGACAAAGCAAAAAGTACTAATAAACTAAAAGTAAGTTTTTCGGTTAACGGAAATGCGGTTGCTAAAACAGGAAAAAGAGTATTTTATATTCAGGTTCTGGACCAAAAAAATACTGTTTTGGGCGAAAATAAATTAATAGAATTTGGCAACGATAAAGCTTTAGTTTACAGTTTTATTGTAGCAGCAGATTTTCAGGGAAAGGCTTTAAATCTATATGGAATTTTAAATTCTGACGAAAATCCGTTTAAAAAAGGAACATACTTTGTCAACTTCTTCGACAAACAAGAAATAATGGGAAGCGCTTCAATTACTTTGGAATAAAAGTATTTTTTTAGACCACTGATTTAACTGATCTAACAGGTTTACACAGAATCATTTAATTAGCTGCGTAGCTAAAAATAAAAACACAATGGAAATCCGTTACATCGGTTAAATCGGTGGGCAATGTATATTTGTGAGAGAAACATTATTTTGAGAATGCCTAGCAAAAGGAATTTGGATTTCCTAGCTTTGTTTTCTTATTAGAAATTTAAGCTCATGAAACTTTACCCTATAGAATCCGGAAATTTTAAATTGGATGGCGGCGCTATGTTTGGCGTTGTTCCAAAAACTATTTGGAATAAAACCAATCCGGCGGACGAAAATAACCTTATTGATATCGCGGCGCGCTGTTTACTTATTGAAGATGGAAACCGCCTGATTTTGATTGAT
Organism: Flavobacterium panici; assembly: GCF_903819335.1. Lineage (GTDB taxonomy): Bacteria > Bacteroidota > Bacteroidia > Flavobacteriales > Flavobacteriaceae > Flavobacterium > Flavobacterium panici. The sequence goes on from NZ_CAIJDE010000034.1 coordinate 210,313, forward strand.
ACCGGAATGGGAGACAAACAATCGGAGAAATTCTTTGGTTATTATTCACTTTGGGGATCACATTCTATTGATAAATCATTGGCAAAATATGGTTTTCACCGAGATGATATTACCGATGTTTTTATGACACATTTACATTTTGATCATTGCGGCGGAAGTATTCAATGGAATTCTGAAAAGACTTTTTATGAACCGGCTTTTAAAAATGCAAAATTCTGGACAAATGAAAATCACTGGAATTGGGCAACAAAACCAAATGCAAGGGAAAAAGCATCTTTCTTAACAGAAAATATTATCCCAATGCAGGAAAGCGGGCAATTGAATTTTATTGAAAGACCAGAAAGTGATTTTGGTTTCTCTAAAGAATTAGGTTTCGGAATTTTCTATGCAGATGGCCATACCGAAAAACAAATGATTCCGCATATTCAATATCAGGATAAAACAATAGTTTTTTGTGCTGATTTATTGGCAACGGCGGGACATCTTCCGCTTCCGTATGTTATGGGTTACGACACAAGACCTTTATTAACAATGCCGGAAAAAGCTAAATTTTTAAATGCTGCAGCAGATAATAATTATTATTTGTTTTTGGAACACGATGCTCACAATCAAATTATAACAGTCGAACATACAGAAAAAGGCGTGAGACTAAAAGAGGTTTTTACTTGCGAGGATATCTTCTAAAAAACATAAAAAAATCCCATTTTCAACTTAATGAAAATGGGATTTTTTAATTGAACTAAATTGTATTGTTTATTCCAGGATTATTTTTTTTGCAGAAGCGGCATCGCCATTTATTAAGTATACATAATACACACCTCTAGGCAAACCAGATAAGTTTATGGTATTATTGTTTTCGCCATTGCTGAAAGTGAACGATTTTACTAACTGGCCTAATGAATTGTAAACGTTTGCTTTTTCTAAAATAATGTTGTTAATGTGAACCTCACCTTTAGTCGGATTTGGATAAACTAAAGCTTTATCGAAAACAGATTCTTCGATTCCTAATGAGGAACAATTTGAAGAATAAACTGCTGTCACATCTTTTTTATCTAACCAATTTGTATTTGAATAATTTTCATCATCTACGTTAATACAAGTTAGAGTATTGTTTGTGAAATTAGAATAAGTCATATCAAAATTTTTGTTATTCCCATTTTTCAAATTCAAATATCGCAAATTATTATATTGACAATCAAATTTGTTTAACATAACATTTTTAGTTAAATCTAAAAAAGATAGTTTATTATTATTACAATTAAAAGTCTCTAATGCCACGTATCTATTCACGTCTAAATTTTCTAGATTATTATTACTGCAAGTAAAAGTCACTAACGAGTTTTTACTCACATTTAAAGTTCTCAGTAAATTGTTATCACAGTTTAAAGTGGTTAAAGCTGGATTATTAGTTATGTTTAAAGTCGTCAATTTATTATAGGAACAATTTAAATTTGTTAAAGCAGTATTAAAAAACACATTTAGATCTTGAGAATCGTTAGAAATAGAATTATTACTTACATTTAGATAAGTTAGGTCTAAAAGGTAATATACATTGAGTGCTTTTAATCGATTTGTGTTACAATCTAAATAAGTCAAGAATGTATTTTTGTAAAGATTCAAACCTTCCAGATCATTTTTGGGACAAAACAAAGTAGTTAAAACAGTATTTTCCGTTAAATCAATATTGGAGATTTTATTTGAACCGCAATCTAAGTAAGTTAAAGATGTAAAGTCTTCAATTCCTGTTAAATTTGTAATATTGCTCGAAGACACATCTAATGATTTTAGTGAAGCTATATTGGTTGTAATTACTTTTCCATTTTTACCATCAGTATCAATTCCCATATCTATCAATTTTTGCTCAAAAGCTGGATCAGGGACAAGAGTATAAGGAGTATTTTCACCACTGCAGTTTGAGTTGTAAAAAGCTTTTGGATCTTTATTAGGTCCCCAACTCGAAGTGCTGAAAGCGTCAACATTAATGCATGTCAAATTTGGATTGTCGATAAAGTTACGTTTACTCAATCTAAGGTTATTACCATTTTTTACATTCAGGTTAAACAGATTGTTAGAGTTGCAATAAAAAGTAGTTAGAGAACCATTATTTGAAACATCAAGATTCAATAACTTATTATTGGAGCAATCAAAGTAAGTTAACTTAATATTCTTCGAAACATCTAACTGTACCAATCGATTATTAGAACAATCAAGATAATTAAAATCAGGATTATGAGGAATTTCTAAACTAGTCAAAGCATTATAACTACAAGTTAGTTGAGTCAGCTTTAAATTATTTTTTAGGTTTAAATCTCTTATTTTTAGGCTATGGCAACTTAGGATTTTTAAATTAATATTTTTAGAAACATCAAGAAAATCTATTGTATAATTATATGAACAATTTAATGTCGTTAAAGCAATATTTTTTGAAATATCTATTGAAGACAACTTATTTTTACTACAATCTAAGGAAGTTAATTCAGTAAAATCCTCAATTCCTGTAAGATCTGTGATGTTTTTAGAAGATAAATCAAGAGTTTTCAGGGAAGAAATGTTTGCTGTTAGTACTTTTCCAGAAAAATTACCTGAATCTAGTCCGAGATTTATTAGTTCTAGTCGAAATCTTGGATCAGGAATAGCGGTGTACCGCCCATCACAAGCTAAGGCATAAGTAGCTCCAGATTCTTTGTTTCCCGTCCAATTTTTATTTGAATAGACTATGTCATCTACAGTGATACATTTCAAATCTTTATTTCCAGAAAAGCTTAAATGATAAATAGAATTCCAGTAAAAAGCGTTATTATTTCCATTTTTTACATTTACACTTGTTAGGGAGTTGTCTGTACAATATAAAGATGTCAAAGCTATGTTTTTTGAAGCATCCAGACTTGTTAGTAAATTCGCTGAACAATCTAAAGTGACTAAAGCAATGTTTTTTGAAATATCAAGACTTGTTAGTGAGTTCTTGTCGAAAAGTAGCGTGATTAAGGCAGTATTTTTTGACACATCCAGACTTGTTAATTTATTAGATGTACATTGTAAATTGGTCAAGGCTAATTTTTCAGAAACATCGAGATTTGTTAGTTTATTATTATTGCAAATAATAGTAGTTAAAGCTGAGTTTTTAGAAATATCCAAGTTTGTCAGCAAGTTGTTTTGGCAATTTAAAGTAAGTAAAGCAGTATTTTTAGTCAGATCTAAAGTTGTCAATTGTTGGCCTTGACAATTTAGTAATGTTAATGCTGTGAAATCTTGGATTCCCGTCAAATCTTTAACTAAACCAACCCCATTACTATTAGCAGTAATGTTTAAAGAAGTTAATGTAGAAATATTAGCGGTTAGCACTTTCCCGTCTGTTGGGCCAGAGTCGTGACCAAGAGCAATCAAGTTTTTTTCAAAACTCAAATCTGGAATAAGAGTATATTGCTCGGTTCCTTTAGCATAGATCTGTACATGATCTATAGTGGCATTAAACCCGATATTATCAAGAGTATTTAAAGAAATACTCAAATCGTAAGATAAATTTTGATCTGGTGTAAAAGTAGTTTCAACAGCTGTCCAGTTGTTGTTTGCGGCAAAATAACTGCTAGAAAGAGTTGTCGCACTTCCGTTTTTGCTAATGTTTAATACAATTGGGTGAGAGCCGTTATAATTGCTGCTTAAATATTTGTATTTAAATTTTACTACATAGGTAACTCCTTCATTTAAAGGAACTTGTGTTGTAATTTTCGGAGTCAAGGCACTATTTGTAAAAGATAGCGTTGCGCTGTTAAATCCTTCCCAATAATCTGCCGTATTTTGAGCAACATTGTTTTGAGTTGTCCAATCGGACAATGCTGTTTTGCTCGTCCACTTTTCGAATCCTCCGTTTGGGACTAAATTTGTCTGTGCATAAATAGAAAAATTTGCTAAAAATAGCAATAAGAGTAGTTTTGTTTTCATAGGCTGATTAATTATTGGAATACAAGGGTATAAAATATTAACGAGATTTCTTTACGTCTTTCCGTAAAAACACTATATTTCTTAATGAAATAAAATCCCATTTTCAACTTAATGAAAATGGGATTTTTTAGTATAATGGAAGTATTATTTTATTCGATGATTACTTTTTTAGCCGAAGCTGCATCTTGATTGATTAAATACACGTAGTAAACTCCTTTTGGCAAACCGCTTAAATTGATTGAATGATTTACATCGGCAGAATTTAAAGTAAATGACTTAACTAATTGCCCTAATGAATTGTAAACATTCGCTTTTTCTAAGCTTACATTTTTAATATTCAATTGGCCTTTTGTCGGATTTGGATAAATTGCCGCTTTGTTAAATACAGAATCTTCAAGTCCTAATGTACAAGTTTCAGAATAAACGGTGGTGCTTTCCTTAATCTTAGACCAATTTGCATTTGCGTATGCAGCATTGTCAACTTTTATACAACCAAGTTTGCTATTTTGCAAGAAGCTTGTATAAAGACCAGCAGCAGCTTTTTTACCATTTTCTGAAGGCAGAACAAAGTTTTCATTATTGCCATTTTGAACATTCAAGGACGTCAATGGGTTTAGTACTAAATAAATGATAGTTAAATTTGGGTTTTTAGATAAATCCAAAGTTGTTAACTGATTTGATGAGGAATTTAAAGTTTTTAGTAAAACATTATTACTTAGATCCAAAGTCGTTATTTTATTGTTGCTACAATCTAAATATGTAAGTAAAGTAAATTTTTCAATTCCTGTTAAATCAAAAATATTACTGTTAGAAAGATCTAAATTAGTAATTGAAATGATGTTTAACGTTTCAATTTTTCCATTAAAACCATCCGTATCAATCTTCAAATCAATTAGTTTTTTCTCGAAATTCGAATCAGGAATTAAAGTATAAGCAGCACAATTTGTGTTGTAAGCCGCTGATGAGTCTTTAAGATTTGACCAATTATCTGTTGAAAAAATGGCATCATCAACCTGAATGCAGGTTAAGTTTGGATTAACTCTAAAATTTGATTGTGAGAAAGAACGATTATTTCCATTTTTCAAATTCAGAAATTCTAATTGATTTCCTGAACAATCTAAAGTAATTAAGGCAGGATTTTTAGAAATATCCAAGTTTTTCAAATCATTTTTATAACAAATTAAAGAGGTAAGTGATGTGCATTTTGAGACATCTATAACTGCTAATTTATTTCCTCTACAGTCTACGGTTTGAAGTTTGGTATTTTTTGACAAATCTAAATTTCTTAAAACGTTCGAACTGCAATCTAAAGTTGTCAGGAAAATGTTCTTGGAAAGATCTAAATATGATAGCTGGGTTGAATTACAATCTAATGAAATTAAAGCGGTATTTGCTGTAAAATCTATTTGATTCAAAGCATAATTGTTTTTGATTGTCAGCGATGTCAATTTGATGTTTTTAGAAAGGTCAATTGTGCTCAATTTATTTGATGAACAATTCAAAGATTCTAAATTTGTAAAATCTTGAATACCGGTTAGGTCAGAAATAGAACTAGAAGAAACATTTAATGAAATTAGGCTATCTATACTTGAAGTAAGTACTTTTCCATTTATTCCATCAGTATCAATTCCTAAATTAATTAGTTTTTTTTCAAAATTAACATCAGGGATTAATGTATAAGCTTTCTCACAAGGAATTTCGCTGTAAACTGCAGTATTATCTTTGCTTGTTTTCCAGTTATAACTTGAAAATATGGCATTATCAACAAGTATGCAAGTTAAATTTGGGTTTAACGTAAAATTAGTATCGTATAAAGAAATGTTGTTTCCATTTTTTAAATTTAGATTTTCAAGCTTATTAGAGTTGCAATATAAAGTACCAAATTCTTTATTTTTGGTTATATCCAAATCTTTTAACTGATTGTTATCACAGCGTAAATGTTTCAAAGCTGTATTGTTAGAAATATCTAAACTTGTTAATTGATTTTGACTGCAAAGAAGCTCGGTTAGTAAAGTATTTTTTGAAACATCCAGATTTGTCAATTGGTTTTTCCCACAGTAAAGAGAAGTTAATAACAGGTTTTTAGAAACATCTAGGCTTGTTAGATTGTTGTCTTCACAATTTAAAGATTCAAGATTTTTAAAATCCTGTATACCAGTTAAGTCAGAAATAGAACTCGAAAAAATATGTAAAAAAGTAATTGATGCAATACTTTTGGTTAGTACTTTTCCATTTTTCCCATCAGTATCAATCTCATTTTTTATTAGTATATCTTCAAAATTAGAATCAGGAATCAAGGTAAAAGCAGTATCACAAAAAGTGTCAGAATAAGTTGCTTGTGTGTCTTTGCTCCATGAGGTATAATTAGCATACGAGTACGCAGCATTATCCACCAGAATGCAATAAAGATTAGGATTATATGCAAAGTAAGCTCTCAATAAACTTTTATTACTTCCGTTTTTTGCATTTACAGATTCCAGATCATTAGTGTTGCATTCTAGAATTGTCAGAGCGCTATTTTTAGTAACATCTAAGTTTTTTAATTTATTATTAGAACAGATTAATTGTTTTAAGTTAAGATTCTCAGAGACATTTAGTATCTCAATTTTGTTAAACTTGCACAGAAACCATGTTAATGAGTAATTTTTTGAAATATCAAGGCTTGTAAGTTGATTTGTTGAACAGTCTAAATTAACCAAAGCAGTGTTTTGACTAACATCTAAGGCTGTTAATTGATTTTGAGAGCAATTTAGATAAGTTAATAGACTATTTTTTGATACATTTAAATTTGTTATCTTATTTCTGTCACAAGATAAAATCTGTAACGTCGCATTTGAAGAAAAATCAAGATTTGTAAAAAGATTAGAATAGCAAGTTACATTTGTTAAACCTGTGTTTTTTGAAAGATCAATATTTGTCAGCTTATTCATTGGCATGCTCAATTCTTTTAAATTGGTGTTTTTTGACAAATCTAAAGTTGTTAGATTATTGCCTCCACAATTTAAAATTTCTAAATCTTTAAAACTTTGAATTCCTGTTAAATCAGCTATTGAGCTACTTGCCACATTTAAAGAAGTTACACCTAAGACACTTGATATGGCGATTTGACCATTTTTGCCATCTTTATCAATACCTAGTCTAATTAATTTGTCTTCAAAATAAGCATCAGGAATTAAAATTGAACAAGTAACTTCATTATAACTAGCAATATCCTCTTTTGCACTAGCCCAATTTGTATCAGAATAAGAAGCGTTGTCGACTAAAATACAAGTCAGTTTTGGATTGTTTTTGAAATCGGGTTCGATTAAAAGATTGTTTTTCCCATTTTTCAAATTCAGATATTCAAGTTTATTCCTACTACAATTTAAATTGATAAGAGTAGTATTTTTTGAAAAATCCAAAAATGCGAATTGATTTGCTCCACAATCTAAAGTTGTTAAGGCAGTATTTTTAGAAATATCTAGTGTTTTTAATTGATTTCCATTAAAATTAAAACTAACTAGTTTTGTGTTTTTTGATACATCAATCGTAAGAAGTTGATTGCTTGCACAATTGAAGTTAACAAGATTAATGTTGTTAGAAATATTTATAGAAGATAAATTATTATTGCTTACAATTAAATCTGTTAATAAAGTGTTTTTAGAAAGATTTAGTATCGTTAAAGCATTTTTATCGGCATCTAAATATGTCAGATCATAATTTTGTGAAAGATTTAAGCTGGTTATTCTGTTTTCGAAACATATTAGCTCTTTTAGCGAGGTAAAATTTTCAATTCCCCTTAAATCTGTGATTGAACTTGCAGATACATCCAAAGTAGTTATTGCGCTAATGTTTGCGGTTAACACTTTTCCATCGATATTGCCGGAATCAATTCCAAGAGCAATTAATTTAGATTCAAATTTATTATCAGGAATTAAAGTATAAACATCACAAGTTGAATGGTTAAAGCTTGCCGAAGCATCTTTTTTAGTTGCCCAGTTTGTGTCAGAATAGGCTTTATTATCTACTAAAATACAGCTTAAAGATGGATTTGTTCTTAAATCAAGAGTGGTTAAAATGTCATTATTGTTATTTTTTAAATTTAAACTCGTCAGGTTATTATTTGAACAGTTTAAACTTTTTAAAGAAGAATTTAAGCTAAAATCTAATTGTGTTATCTGATTAAAAGCACTCGAAAAATTAGCCAATGCTAAATTTTTTGACGTATCAAGCCCTGTCAATTGGTTAGAATCAACTTTTAGATCAGTCAGAGCAGTATTATTTTTAATATTTAGATTTGTTAATTTATTTGATGACACATCTACATTAAACAACTTTAAATTTTTAGAAAGATCTATATTTGTTAATTGATTAGATGGACAATATAAAATTTTTAAATTAACAAAACCTTCAATTCCTGTTAAATCGGTAATAAAGCTAGACGCTATATTAAGTTGTGCAACTCTGGAAATATTAAATGTAAGTACTTTTCCGTTTTTTCCATCTTTGTCAAAGCCCTCAGCAATTAGTTTATCTTCAAAATTTGGATCTGGAATCAAAGTATAACCATAACAATTATTACTGAAAACAGAGGTTGCATCTTTTAAACTTAACCAATAACGATCAGAATATTCTGGATCATCTACCTGAACACATTTAAGACCATCATTTCTTTTAATATTGAAAACAGTAAAATTGATATTATTACCGTTTTTTAAATTTAAGGAATTCAGAGAACCATCATTACATTTGAACGAGGTTAATTTTGGGCAATTTGAAATGTCTAGACTTTTGATGCCTGAACCGGAACAATCTAAACTAAGCAATTCCGTGTTTTTAGAAAGATCTAAAACGGTTAATGCACCGTTTGAACAGCTTAAGCTTTTCAATTTTGTATTATTCCTTACATCTAAAGTTGTTATTGGATTAAAAGTGCTGTAAAAATCGATTAATAAAACATTTTTAGAAATATCTATACTTGCAAGTTTATTAAAACCGCAATAAAAGGTTTTTAACGCGGTATTGTTTGTAACATCTAAACTAACCAATTCATTTCTTTGAATATCTAACAAATCTAATTTAATATTCTTTGAGAGATCAATTGTTGTTAATTTGTTATTGGAAAGACCCAAAAAAGTCAAAGCTGTTAATTTTGTAATATCTAATGTCGTAATATAATTATCACTGCATATAAGTTTTTCTAAACTAACAAAGTCTTGAATTCCAGTTAAATCATTGATTGAACTGCCTCCTACATCTAAAACAGTTAATTTGGAAATTTTAGATGTAAGAACTCGTCCGTCAATGACACCAGAATCTATTCCTGATGCAATTAATTTTTTTTCAAAATTAATATCAGGAATTGAAGTGTATTGTGCATAAATTGAAAAATTGATTAAAAAAAATAGTAAAAGTAGTTTTGTTTTCATTGGCAGAGCTAAATGTTTTGACGGCACAATAATACGATAATCATTTCAGATTTTATTACGGGAAGCCGTATTAAAAAAAATATTGAATGAGTAATAAATATCTTATCAGAAGGAAATTAATTTTTTTTAAAAACAGACATAATTTCATAACACAGTGTTAACAGTTAGCTTTTTGTAACAAAAAAGCATAATTTAGACCCCACTTTTAACTTTTACAATTATATTCTAGATACATGAGTCATATAAAACCTCTCAAATTATCTGCTTTTGCATTACTTGTTTTAGCAGGTTGCAGCGCGACTTTACAAGCGCAAGTTTCAACTTCTAAAGAATTTATTACAGCGCCTTTATCAGTTGTAAAAAAAGCTCCGGTCAGCGAAAATGAATTAAAAAGATGGAGTCATCTTGATTTAATAAAAGATTCTATTCCGGGAATGAGTGTTGATAAGGCTTACGCCGAATTACTTCAGGGTAAAACAGGAAAAAAAGTTATTGTAGGAATTGTAGATTCTGGTGTTGATATTGAGCACGAAGATCTTAAAGGAATGATTTGGACTAATCCAAAAGAAATTCCAGGAAACGGAATCGACGATGATAAAAACGGATTCATTGATGATGTTCACGGATGGAACTTCCTTGGAAATGCTGTTGCCGAAAATCTTGAAATGACCCGTATCATTAAAAAGAAAGACGACGGTTCTGCAGAATACAAACAAGCTTTAGAACAATATACTAAAAAATATGAAGAAGCTTTAAAAGACAAAGAACAAGTAGATTTTTTATTGGATGTTCATGCAACAATCAAAAAAGAGCTTAATAAAACAACATATAAAGTTGAAGATTTAGCAGCAATTACTTCTACAGATCCAAAAGTAGCAAGAAGTAAAATGATCATGACTCAAATTTTCACAAACGCAGGACCAACTTTTGATCCTGAAGCTGATTTTGAAGAATACAGAGAACAAGTTTACGATCAGTTGAACTACAATTTAAATAAAGAGTTTGACGGAAGAAAAGTGGTAGGCGATAATCCTGAAGATATTAAAAACAACCATTATGGAAATAATATTGTTTTTGGTCCGGATAAAGAAAAAGCACTTCACGGAACTCACGTTGCCGGAATCATTGCACAAGTTCGCGGTAATAATCTAGGCGGCGACGGAGTAGCAAACAATGTTGAAATCTTAACAGTTAGAGCAGTTCCAGACGGAGACGAATATGATAAAGATATCGCTCTTGCAATTCGTTATGCCGTTGATAATGGTGCAAAAGTAATTAACGGAAGTTTCGGAAAAAGCTTTTCTCCGCACAAACAATGGGTTTACGATGCTATTAAATATGCAGCAAAAAAAGACGTTTTAATTGTTCACGCAGCAGGTAACGATGGTTACAATATTGACGAAACAAAAAACATTAATTATCCAAACGATTCTCAGGACAATATCAAGGAATTTGCTGATAACGTAATCACAATTGGAGCAATTAACAAACAATATGGAGAAACTGTTGTGGCAGGGTTTTCAAACTTCGGAAAAATAAATGTAGACGTTTTTGCTCCGGGTGAAGAAATCTATGCAACAGTTCCAAACAACAAATACAAATACTTGCAGGGAACTTCAATGGCATCTCCAAATGCAGCAGGTGTTGCAGCATTGATTCGTTCTTATTATCCAAAACTAAAAGCTTCTCAGGTTAAGAAAATTTTAATGGATTCTGGAGTTGCTCTTCCAGCAAAAGTGGTTCTTGGCGCAAGCGAAAATCCAAATGAAAAACCAGTTGCAGTTTCTTCTGCAGAATCATCAAAAACAGCAAAAATGGTAAATGCTTACAACGCTTTATTAATGGCTGAAAAAATGTCGAAGAAATAAACAATATATAGAATACTAATCCAATGGAAGAGCCGCAGCTCTTCCATTTTCATTATTAAATTAACATGCGAAAAATTATTTTACTTTCTTTTTTGAGCTTAGGTTTAAACGCTTCTTTTGCCCAAAGTACCCCATATTGGCAGCAACATGCCGACTATAAAATGGAGGTTTCAATGGATGTAAAAAACTATCAGTATAAAGGGAAACAAGAATTGGTTTATACCAATAATTCTCCTGATACATTAAGAAAAGTGTTTTATCATTTATTCCCAAATGCTTTTCAGCCGGGAAGTGAAATGGACGCTCGTCTTCATTTTATCAAAGATCCTGACGGAAGAATGGTAAATAAAGTTAAAACTGCCGATGGAAAAGAAGTAAAACAAAGTCGTATTGAATCTTTGAAACCTAATGAGATAGGATATTTAAAAATTTCTGATTTCAAACAAGACGGAATTTCAGCGCAGACAAGAGTTTCAGGAACTATTTTAGAAGTGATTTTGCCTAAACCAATTTTGCCAAATTCAAAAACTACTTTTACTTTAGGTTTTGATGGTCAGGTTCCGGTACAAATTCGTCGTTCAGGAAGAAATAATTCTGAAGGAGTTGAACTTTCAATGTCACAATGGTACCCAAAATTAGCCGAATTTGATTTTGAAGGATGGCACGCAGATCCATACATCGCAAGAGAATTTCACGGTGTTTGGGGTAATTTTGATGTAAAAATTACAATCGACAAAGACTATACAATTGGAGGTTCTGGATATTTACAAGACAAAAACACAATTGGTCACGGTTATGAAGATGCTGATGTAACAGTTGTTTATCCGAAAAAAGCAAAAACATTAACATGGCATTTTATTGCGCCAAACGTTCACGATTTTACCTGGGCAGCTGATAAAGAATATACACATGATATTGTAAAAGGGCCAAACGGTGTTAATTTGCATTTCTTCTACAAAAACAATGAAAAAACAACTGCAAACTGGAAACAGTTAGAACCATTAATGGTAAAAGTAATGGATTATTACAACCATAGAGTTGGAGCATATCCATACAAACAATACTCTTTTATTCAGGGCGGTGACGGCGGAATGGAATATGCAATGTGTACTTTGATGTTAGGAAACGGAACTCTTGAAGGAATTCTTGGAACTGCAACACACGAATTAGGGCACTCTTGGTTCCAGCATATTTTAGCTTCAAACGAATCAAAACACCCTTGGATGGACGAAGGATTTACAACTTACATCGAAGACAGTGCTTTGAATGAATTAAAAGGAGATAAAAAAGAAGCAAATCCGTTTAAAGGAACTTATGCTGCTTATTACAGTTTAGTTAATTCTGGAAAAGAACAGCCACAGACAACACATGGAGATCGTTACGATGAAAATCGTCCATACAGTATTTCATCTTATGTAAAAGGATGTATCTTTTTAGCACAATTAGAATATGTAATTGGGAAAGAAAGCCTGGACGCTACTTTAAAAAGATATTTCAATGATTTTAAATTCAAACATCCAACTCCAAACGATATCAAAAGAACTGCAGAAAGAGTTTCTGGAGCAGAATTAGATTGGTATTTAATCGATTGGGCACAAACTGCTAATACAATTGATTACGGAATTAAAGACGTTGCTGATAATTCAGGAAAAACAACAATTTCTTTAGAAAGAATTGGAAGAATGCCAATGCCAATCGATTTAAAAGTAGATTATACAGACGGAACTTCTGAAAACTTCTACATTCCGTTAAGAATGATGAATTTCATTAAACCGAATCCAAATCCAAACGAAAAAAGAACAGTTTTAGAAGATTGGGCTTGGGCAATGTCAAACTACAGTTTTACAATTGACAAGAACAAAACAGCAATCAAAAAAATCACAATTGATCCAAGCGGATTAATGGCTGATGTAAAACCTGCAAATAATGTTTTTGAAGTGAAATAATTTACTTTATAAAATAATAAAAGCCCTTAAAATTAATTTTTTAAGGGCTTCTTTATTTAATTCAAACCATGTGTTAAACGGAAACAAAACAGAATCAATAATATTTGAAACATAAAAGCTTCAGAATATTTTTTACTCAATACTTGTATGAAAAATTGTATTTTTGTTATTGCGAATAAAATACAGATCATAAAGAAACTCTTTAAAATTGTTTCTTACCGAAACAATGTGTTTTTTACCAAAAACTATTTTGCAAAAAGAATTTTAAATATCTTTGAATTATGAGCACACTAACAAAACCAAATCATATAGGGCGAAAAATAAGCCGTATTCGTGAACTTCGCGATATGAAGCAGGAAGCTTTGGCACAAGCTTTAGGCACGAGCCAGCAGACTGTTTCAGCTATTGAAAACAGCGAAACAATTGATGATGAAAAACTTCAGGCAATTGCCGAAATATTAGGCGTAACTGTTGAAGGAATTAAAAATTTCTCTGAAGAAGCGGTTTTAAATATTATTGGAAATACATTAAATGACGGAAGTGTTATTAATGGAAATGCATATCACTGCAATTTTAATCCTCTTGATAAAGTTGTGGAACTTTATGAGCGTTTGGTTCAGTCTGAAAAAGAAAAAGTTGAATATTTAGAGAAATTATTGAAGGGAAAATAATTCACGAAATTAAAATCAGAAGAGGATATGTTTTTGCATATCCTCTTTTTTTTCAAATTTATACTGTTTTTACTTCCGAAATAATATCAGATTGCTTTTTCTTAAACGGAAACATCTTTCTGTAACTTAAAACTCTCCACAACCATTCAACTGGGCCATAATTAAATTTTGAAAGCCACCATTTGCTTATAAACAATTGAATTGTAAAAACAAAAATCGCTAAGAAAAAGTAAAACCAATATGGCAGCGTATTATAAATTTTGAAACCAATTCCAGAGAAAAGAAAACATGCAATAATATTTTGCACTAAATAATTGGTCAGCGTCATTTTACCGCTCACTCTAAAATAACTGAAAATTGTTTTCAGTTTTCCGTTAGTATACAGCAAACAAATTCCAGACGCGATACATATCATTGTATTTATTATGATCCAAAAAACGGGATGAAAAACAGGGAAAGTTACTTTCTGCTTAATTGCAATTTCAAAAAGAACACCTGCAATTATTGCTAAAATCAATGTTATCAAAAAAGTTCTTTTTAATAGTTTTTTAAATTCAGGCAAACGATTAAAAAAGTTAATTTTTTGAGCGTAAAAACCCAAAAGCATAAGCGCAAACATTACAACATGAACCGTAACGGCATACACGAGATTAATCATTTCCTGATAATAAGTTCCCAGTAAATTAAATTGAAATACATCAAGCCAATTATCAGAATAAAATAATTTTAAATATTTAGCAGTAGATTGTACATCTGGCAATGTTTGTTTTATCGAATTAATATAAGCAGTAAGAAACGGAACAGATAAAAGAAGAATTCCAGACGTTATTAAAATTGTTCTCGGCGAACTTCTGTAAAATAACAAAAGCAATAAGCCTAAAAAAGCATAATCTTTTAAAATATCGCCCAGCCAAAAAGCAGAATTTATAAAAGCAAAAATGAACAGGATAAACATTCTCCAGCAAAAAAAGGAAACAGGATTTTTGCCTTTTTCAGCAACATTATTAATAAGAATAGCAAATCCGTAACCAAATAAAATGCTTAACAAAGTCCAGGATTTAGCAGAAAAAAAGTAGAGATTGAAATAGCTGATAATCTCAGAAAAAATTCCTTTTTTCATGATAAAACGCTCTAATCCGATGTAGCGGAAGTCGACATAATTTCCTATTGCAACTCCTAATAAAGCCCATCCCCGTAAAATATCTACAATAGCGATTCTTTTATCTTCTTGAATGGGCTGAAATGAATTTGTCATAAATTAAAATGGTTTTTTGGGGTATAAATGTTTTTGGTTAATGTATTCAAATGTAAGAAAATAATCTAGAAATCAATTTTTATAACATTATGTGAAATCAAAATAAGACATAAAAAAAATCTCGTTTAAAATTCATTTCTGAAAATTAAACGAGACTTATTTTATTTTTATTTTTGGACTTAACTCAAATGTTCAATCATATCTTTTGTCATTGATTCCAAATCAAATTTATGATTCCATTTCCAGTCTTCTCTTGCAGAAGAATCATCAATACTTGCCGGCCAGCTGTCTGCTATTTTTTGACGGAAATCTGGATTATAAGTAATTTCAAATTCCGGAATATGTTTCTTGATTTCAGCAGCAATTTCAGTTGGAGTAAAACTCATTGCAGCTAAATTGTATGAAGAATGGATTTTAATTTCTTCTGCCGGAGCTTTCATGATATTGATGGTTGCTTCAATCGCATCATCCATATACATCATCGGCATTTTTGTTTCAGATGATAAAAAGCACTCGTATTTTTTATCGGCAATAGCCTTATAAAAAATATCAACCGCATAATCTGTAGTTCCGCCGCCCGGAGGAGTAGACCAGCTTATTAAACCCGGATAACGAATACTGCGAACATCAACACCGTAAATATTATGATAGTATTCGCACCATCTTTCTCCCGCTTGTTTGCTAATTCCGTAAACCGTTGAAGGTTCCATAATAGTATATTGCGGTGTATTTTCTTTTGGAGTTGTCGGTCCAAAAACAGCAATACTTGAAGGCCAGAAAATCTTTTGGATTTTTTTAGCTTTAGCCAGATTCAAAACATGAAAAAGCGAATTCATATTCAAATCCCACGCAAAAGCCGGATTCTTTTCTGCCGTTGCAGACAAAAGCGCAGCCATTAAATAAACATCAGTAATTTTATGAACTTCTACCAAATGTTCTATTTGATTAAAATCTAAAGCATTAACCACTTCAAAAGGTCCTGAATTAACAACATCAGTATTTAATTTTCGAATATCAGAAGCGATCACATTTTCGGTTCCGTATAATTTACGCAGTTTTTGCGTCAGTTCAGTTCCAATCTGACCGCAGGCGCCAATGATTAATATTTTTGGATTCATTTGTTTAGATTTAGTGTTGCAAATATAACGTTTTCGCAAATATCAACGTTTTTTCAAACATTAAATTATAAAATTAACAATGATAAAGATCGTTTTTTAGATTATTCTCTATTCAAAACTTTGTGCAAAAGGATTTTTTGCCACAGATTTCACAGATTTAATGGATTATTTTCTCAAAACTTAATTTAAAAAATTATTTTAATCTGTGACACGAGCGATAGCGAACTGGCGAAGCAAATCTGTGGCAAAAAAATAACCTTGATTTATAGAATCTTTAGTAAAAAACACAATTCGTAATTGTAAATTTACTTCGTAACTTTGCACCCTAACATTTTATCAAATGAAATATAAAATAGCGCTGTTTTTACTCTTGATTTTTGTACTTCAATCATGTCAAAATGAGAATGAAAAGCGTCTTGCCGAAAATGCGAAAGAAGCTAAAAAGAATGAAAAAATCTTTAACAATATCAATAAAGCCTGGATTTTTATAGACGAACCAATAAATGATGTTTCAGAACAAAATGTAAAAGGCTGGACAGAGTGGCGTGATTTCCTAAAAGAAATAGGAGACAAGCCGAGAAAAACTATAGGCGCTTTTCAAAAAAAATCAACAGCGATTTCTAAAAAGGCGATAGCTTTAAACAATAATATTCCGTCACAATTTAATCAGCCGCAAATAAAAGCGAGAATTGCTATTTTGATTACCAAAGTCAAAATGATGGATTTGTTTATTCATTTAAATCAAATTCCAGATGATAAAGTTGCTTTTTTAATTGGCGAAATAAATAAGGAGTTAGTTTCGTTAGAAAGACAAATGGATAAAATTGTCGAAAAAGCAAAAATTCCAAAAGAAGAAGGAGAAGCTGATTTCCTTAAAATGTTAGACACAACCCGCGCAATCCCGAATTCTGCGCCTCCCATAGATCAAAATTTACCAAGAGTTGAGTAAAAACGCCTTATATACGATATACGACAATTTGCCAAAAGCACAGCAAATTGCAGCCAATTTATTAGAAGGAAATCAGATAAAAATGCACCTTCAAGGTTTGTTGGGATCTGCAGTTTCCTTTTTAATACGCTCTGTTTTTAAGAAAACAGAACTGCCTTTTTTGATTGTTTTAGACAACAAAGAAGAAGCGGCGTATTACCTAAACGATCTGGAACAGATGATTGGCGAGCAGGATGTTTTGTTTTATCCTGCTTCATTTCGTCGTCCGTATCAAGTTGATGAAACAGACAATGCCAATGTTTTGCTTCGTGCTGAGGTTTTAAACCGAATCAATTCACGAAAAAAACCAGCCATAATTGTTACGTATCCCGAAGCACTTTTTGAGAAAGTTGTTACACGTCAGCAATTAGATAAAAACACTTTAAAAGTGGCGCTGAAGGACAAAATTTCGATTGATTTTATCAATGAAGTTTTGTTTGAATACGAGTTTAAAAGAGTTGATTTTATTACAGAACCCGGAGAATTTTCGGTTCGTGGAGGAATTGTCGATGTATTTTCTTTTTCAAACGATCATCCGTACAGAATTGAGTTTTTTGGAAATGAAGTAGACAGTATCAGAAGTTTTGATGTAGAAACACAGTTATCTGTCGAAACTCAAAAAAAAATCACGATTATCCCGAATGTTGAAAACAAGATATTTCAGGAAAACCGCGAAAGCTTTTTAGATTATATTGCCGAGAAAACAGTACTATTTATTCAAAATACTGACGGACTTTTTAGTCAGTTAGACAAACAATTTGTAAGGGCAGAAGAAGCTTTTGGTAAACTTTCGAAAGAAATAAAACATGCCGAACCGGAGCAATTATTTTTAAATCAAAGTTCGTTTATAAAACGCGCCTTAGATTTTTCGATTGTTGAATTGGCTTCAAAACCAATTTTCAAAACCACTAAAAAATTCGAATTTCATATTCAGCCTCAGCCATCTTTCAACAAACAATTTGATTTGTTATTGAATAATTTGAGCGACAATCATTTTAACGGATATAAAAATTATTTGTTCTGTTCGAATGAAACGCAGGCAAAACGTTTTCATGATATTTTTGAATCTTTAGATGAAGCTAATTCAGAGAATATCAGAAAACAGTATAATACCATTGTATTGCCTTTGTACCAAGGTTTTATTGATGAAGAAAATCAAATAACAGCTTATACAGATCACCAGATTTTTGAGCGTTATCATAAATTCAACATCAAAAACGGCTATTCTAAAAAGCAGAATATTACCTTAAAAGAATTAACCGCACTTTCGGTTGGTGATTATGTAACGCATATCGATCACGGAATTGGAAAGTTTGGCGGATTACAGAAAATTCAGGTAGAAGGCAAAACGCAGGAAGCTATTAAATTAGTTTATGCTGATAATGATATTGTTTATGTAAGCATTCACTCGCTTCATAAAATCTCTAAATACAACGGAAAAGACGGAACACCGCCGAAAATTTATAAATTAGGATCGAACGCCTGGAAGGTTTTAAAACAAAAAACCAAAGCGCGTGTCAAACATATTGCATTCAATTTAATTCAGTTGTATGCAAAACGTCGTTTGGAAAAAGGTTTCCAATTTGCGCCTGATAGTTATCTTCAAAACGAATTAGAAAGTTCGTTTATTTATGAAGATACGCCAGATCAAACTAAATCAACACAAGAAGTAAAAGCAGATATGGAAAGCGATCGCCCAATGGATCGTTTGGTTTGTGGTGACGTTGGTTTCGGAAAAACGGAAGTTGCGATTCGTGCTGCTTTTAAGGCAGTTGATAACAGTAAGCAAGTTGCAGTTTTAGTTCCCACAACTATTTTGGCATATCAGCATTACAGAACTTTTTCGGAACGTTTAAAAGATATGCCGGTAACAATTGGTTACTTAAACCGATTTAGAACTGCAAAACAAAAAACGCAGACTTTAAAAGATTTAGCCGAAGGTAAACTCGATATCGTAATTGGAACGCATCAATTAGTAAATAAAAATGTAGTTTTTAAGGACTTAGGTTTATTGATTGTTGATGAAGAACAAAAGTTTGGTGTTAACGTAAAAGATAAATTAAAAACCATTGCGGCAAATGTTGATACGTTGACATTAACGGCAACACCAATTCCGAGAACGCTTCAGTTTTCATTAATGGCGGCGCGGGATTTGTCTGTAATTACAACGCCTCCGCCAAACCGATATCCGATTGAAACGAATGTGGTTGGCTTTAATGAAGAGATAATTCGTGATGCGATTTCGTATGAAATTCAGCGAAACGGGCAGGTTTTCTTTATCAATAATAGAATCGAAAATATAAAAGAAGTGGCCGGAATGATTCAGCGTTTGGTTCCAAATGCAAGAGTTGGAATTGGTCACGGACAAATGGACGGCGCAAAACTGGAGGATTTGATGTTAGGTTTCATGAACGGAGATTTTGACGTTTTGGTTGCTACAACGATTATTGAAAGTGGTCTTGATGTGCCAAATGCCAATACGATTTTCATTAATAATGCGAATAATTTCGGATTGTCTGATTTGCATCAAATGCGTGGACGTGTTGGTAGAAGCAACAAAAAAGCATTCTGTTATTTCATCTGTCCGCCGTATTCTTCAATGACCGAAGATGCCAGAAAACGTATTCAGGCTTTAGAACAATTCAGCGAATTGGGAAGCGGTTTTAACATTGCGATGAAAGATCTTGAAATTCGTGGTGCTGGAGATTTATTAGGAGGAGAACAAAGCGGTTTCATCAATGAAATTGGTTTTGATACGTATCAAAAAATCATGAACGAAGCTATCGAGGAATTAAAAGAAAACGAATTCAAGGATTTATATCCGGAAGAAAATAATATCGATACGAAAGAATATGTAAAAGACATTCAAATCGATGCCGATTTTGAGCTTTTATTCCCAGATGAATATATCAACAACGTTTCTGAACGTTTGGTTTTATACAATGAATTAGGCGCGATAAAAGACGAAGCGGGTTTACAGGAATTCGAAAGAAAACTAATTGACCGTTTCGGACCTTTGCCAAAACAAGCGACGGCATTGCTAAACAGCATTAGAATAAAATGGATTGCAACGAAAGTCGGAATCGAGAAATTAGTTTTGAAACAAGGCAAAATGATTGGTTATTTCGTTTCAGATCAGCAATCAGATTATTACCAATCAGTAAAGTTTAGAAATGTTTTAAATTTTGTTCAGAAGCATAGTAATCTTTGCAAAATGAAAGAAAAACAAACTGTGAATGGATTACGTTTGTTATTGACTTTTGAAAATGTGAAGTCTATAAAACGAGCTTTGGAGTTGATGGAGTTGTTTGAGGAGTAAAGTTTGCCACGAATTCCACGAATTAGCACGAATTTATTTTAAAAATTATTGCCACAGATTAAAAGGATTATGAAGATTAAAAAATCATTTAAATCCTTTTAATCTGTGGCAAAAAAGAATTTGTGCTAATTTGTGAAATTCGTGGCGAAAAAAAATAAAAATAAAAAAGGCGTATGAAAATCTCATACGCCTTTTAATTTTTGATCCAAAAAGAATTATTTAACGATCAGTTTTTTAGTTACTTTGAAATCTTTAGAAACAATATTTACAATATAAATTCCCGAAGCTAAACGATGATCGATCTTTCCTGATGTTGAAAGTCTTTCTGTTAAAACCGTTCTTCCGTTCATATCTGAAACAGAAATTGCAGCAGAATCTCCGCTTTCTAATTCAGGCAATAAAACATGAAATTCATTATTCGTTGCCGGATTTGGATAAATACCAATTACTTTTTCGGTTTCTGAAACTTCATTAATTGTTACAGCAGATTTTCCTGTTCCAACAGTTGTTGGCTCTAACTGCCATTGTGCGCTGTACCAGCCGTCTTGCGAATTTCCATATTGTGCAGAACCCGTTTGATTTTCAACATGAATAATGTTTCCAGTCTGCCATCTGTTTCTTAGACGAACCCAAGTTCCGTCGATATAATCACTAGACCATTGCGCGCTCCAGAAAGTAGTATCTGTTATATTAGATTGAACAGTTCCGGTTTGACTTTCAATATTTATTAATTCACCAGTTGCTACATTTTTAAGAACGAAATAAGTGGCATCTATTGCAATTTTCTGCCATTTGTAGCTGTTACCAGAAACTGTAGTTCCGTATCCAACATTTGCTCCGGAATCAGATAAATAAGCGCCAGTCCATCTGTTTTTGATAGTATAATAATTTCCTCCCGTTGAAGTTGAAACCGTTACGGCGCATGTACTTGTTTTACTTCCGTCAACTGTTGTAACTGTAATTGTTGCTGTTCCGTTTGCAACAGCAGTAATCAAACCTGAACCATTTACAGTTGCCACAGCTGTATTGCTTGAACTATAATTTACAGATTTGTTTGTTGCATTTGCAGGAAGGACAGTTGGCGTTAATTGCTGTGTTCCACCAACCGATAATGATGTAGAACTTGGACTCAAACTTACACTTGTAACGGCAACATTTGATGCATTTACAGTTACTGCACAAGTCGCCGTTTTTGCACCATCCTGAGTTGTAACGGTGATTGTTGCAGAACCCGCAGCAACAGCAGTTATTAATCCTGAACTATTTACTGTTGCAACAGCTGTATTACTTGAACTATAAGTTACCGCTTTATTCGTCGCATTTGAAGGATTAACAGTTGGAGTTAATTGCTGTGTTGCGCCAACCAATAATGTTGAAGTTGTTGGAGACAAAGTTACACTTGTAACGGCAACAACAGTTCCCGGATTTGAATCGTACCAAGTTGTATTCATGTACCAGCCTGTTTTGTTTCGGCTTAAATCGGCAGTTTGGTTTGTTCCGTCGTTAAAAATTAAATTAGTTGACGTTACATTTGTAAATGTGTAGCTGTACCATCCATTTCCGGCATCGGTCATGTTTACGCCCGGCCAGTTTACAGCTGCTAAAACTCCTGTTGGAAGAGCATTCCAGTAATAAATTTTAATTCCTGTTCCCCAGTTTGATGGTTTATAGAAATACACCGTAAAGTTAGTATTTGGATTTACGGTAATCGTTGCCGAAGCTGTTTTATTTTCGTCTTGGGTAGTGGCTGTAATTGTTGCTGTTCCTGCAGAAACTGCTGTTACAAGTCCGCTTGAATTTACAGTTGCAATTCCAGTATTACTTGAAGACCAAGTTACATTTTTGTTAGTTGCATTTGCTGGCGAAATTGTCGCTGAAAGCTGTTGCGTATTTCCTGCATATAAACTTGACGTAGTTGGCGAAACGGCTACAGAAGAAACAGGAATCGCAGCGACAGTTACAGCGGAAGTTGCTGTTTTGTTTCCATCAACCGTTTTTACAGTAATTGTTGTTATTCCTGCTGCAACAGCTGTAACTAAACCTGACGCATTTACAGTTGCAACAGCCGTATTGCTTGATGTCCATGTTACGTTTTGGTTTGTTGCATTTGCCGGAGCAATTGCAGCATTTAATTGTTGCGTAGATCCTAAACCAACAGTTACCGTAGTTGGGCTTACAGAAACTCCTGTAACGGCTACAACCGGTGTATTTGTATTGGTTAAAACCAAATATTCGTAAGCAGCAAATGTTCTTGTAGCGCCTGTTGTTAAAGTTACCGAAGCGTTGTTATTATATGGGTTTACATAAGTTCCTGCTAAAGCTGCCGGAATTACATACGATTTTGAGGCATTTCTCAAATTCGACATTACAATAACTTTTTCTGTACCTAATGTTTTAGTGAAAATACTGATGTCATCATTCGCATACGTGGTTAAATCACCGCGTCTGATAGCTGCGCTTGTTGTTCTGAAATTTAAGATTTTTGCGAAATCTGCTGCTGCAGTTGGATTTTGAGACCAGTTGAATTTAAAGTTCGTCCAAGGCCAGTCTGTTTTTGGTTCGTAGTCGATTTCTTGTCCGCTCATTAAAAAAGGAACACCTTTCATATAAGCTGAAACTAAGAAGTTAGCAACAACTCCGTTGTGGCTTTTGAATACAATAATTGGTCTTCTTACGCCATCATCATTTGTATAAGTATCATGATTTCCAGTGTATCTAACGATTTGCTGATTTCCAGTCGCTTTAGCATACTCATATGTAGACTGGTCCTGAAGCCTTTGAGAAACAGGGCCTCCATTAGCAATGTCATATAAACCGCTGTGAAACCATCTGTCGCCATAATTCATGTCGAAACCAACTTGAAAGTTCTCTTGTCTGTCTCCTTCGGCTAACATTAATAAATTATGAGAAGAAATTCCTCTAAGATTTGAATTCACTTCAGACCAAAAATCTAAAGGTGGATTATTAGCATAATCGCAACGGTATCCGTCAACATTTGCAGCGAAAATCCAATAGCGCATTGCATCTTTGATAGCTGCTCGTGTAGCTGAATTATTAAGATCAAGTGCTGCAATATCAGAGAAGTTTCCTAATTGCTGAATCGTTGTTCCGGTTCGTTTATAATATTCCGGATGTGAAACTGTCCAAACATTGTCCCATGAAGTTCCGTTGATGGCAATATCCAAAATAACGGCCATTCCGCGGCTGTGAGCGCCATCGACTAAAGTTCTTAAATCCGCAAGCGAACCATATTCGGATCCTACCGCTTTAAAATCTTTAATACAATAAGGCGAAGCCGAACTTCGGGAATCTGTACCGTGCGGATAAATGGGCATTAAATAAATAACATTAGTGCCAAGTGCTTTTATATTATCTAGTCGGGCAGTTACTCCGGCTAAATTTCCGTTGGCACTAAACGGACGTATGTGAACCTGATACATGTTTACATCTCGTGTATCGGGTACGCCTGCAAATGGCGTTCCGTATTGAGGCGGATCTTGTGCATAAACTGAACTTGCAAATAATAATAGAAAACAGACTAGTGTTTTCGTAATATGAAATAATCTAGTGGTAATTTTGATTTTCATAATAGTAGTTTTTTTGCATGCTTGTCAGCATTTCTTAACTAAAATTCATTCTCACTCGCATTGTTTTTAAATTTGACAAACATTTTGTGGTTAATAGTTTTTAAGTAGTAAAGTTGTTTTTTACTCAGAAATGAGCATAAGTTTTTTCGCCACGAATTGCACGAATTAACACAAATTTTAATCTGCGTTCTTAATTCGTGATAATTCGTGCAATTCGTGGCAAAAAAAACTCAGTAATCTATAACTTTTTCAATCCCTTTAATTCTTCAGCATTTGCTTCTTTTATGCTGATGGCAGTACCTCCGCCCGGAGCTAGATACTGCTTTAATTTGCTTTTTGAGTTTACAACAACTTTGGTAACGGTATATTTCTGCGGATTTTGATTCCAATTAGCTTCTTTGGCATCAGCATAAATAGTGGCAATAAAACTTTTTCCGGCAGGTAAATAATCAAATGAAATGTTTGCTGTTCTTGCATTTTCATCTGTAATTCCGCCAATAAACCATTCACTTTTACCTTTTGCTTTACGTGCAATTGTAATGTAATCTCCAGGTTCAGCTTCAAGAATATAACTGTTGTCCCAATCTACAGCAACATCTTTAATGAACTGAAATGCATCTGGAAAACGCTCATAATTCCCCGGAATATCAGCAGCCATTTGCAGCGGACTGTACATGGTTACATAATAAGCCAATTGTTTTACTAAAGTAGTATTTACTCGTTGTGAACTTCCGGTTCCGTAATACGAAAGATCGGTTTGGAAAATTCCCGGTGTATAATCCATTGGACCGCCCATTAAACGTGTAAAAGGTAAAATTGTAGTGTGATCCGGAGCTAATCCTCCCATAGATTCAAACTCGGTGCCGCGCGCTGACTCCTGAGCGATCCAGTTTGGAAAAGTTCTGTTTAAACCAGTTGGGCGAACTGCTTCGTGGCTGTCAATCATAATTTTATAATCGGCGGCACGTTTCGCAACGTTAATGTAATGGTTCACCATCCATTGTCCGTCATGATGTTCGCCACGCGGAATAATTTTCCCTACATAACCTGTTTTTACAGCGTCATAACCATTGTCGTTCATAAATTGAAAAGCACGATCTAAACGACGTTCGTAATTGGTTGCAGATCCTGATGTTTCGTGGTGCATGATAATTTTTACCCCTTTTGAAGCCGCATATTCATGAACCGCTTTTACATCAAAATCCGGATATGCTGTTACATAATCAAAAACTTCTTCTTTCCAGTTGTTGATCCAGTCTTCCCAGCCAATGTTCCAGCCTTCGATAAGAATCGCATCAAAACCATTTTTAGATGCAAAATCAATATATTCTTTTGCGCGTTCTGTTGTGGCTCCGTGTTTTCCGTTTGGAGTAAGTTTTGTAAAATCATCTGTTAATTTCACATTGTTTTCTTTTCCAAAAGCCCAGGTACTTCTTCCGGCTACAAAATATTCCCACCAAATTCCGATGAATTTTACGGGTTTAATCCACGATACATCTTTATAACTTGTTGGCTCGTTAAGATTTAAAATTAATTTTGAAGCTAAAATATCTGTTGCTTTATCGCTTACTACAATGGTTCTCCAAGGCGATTGTGCATCAGTCTGCATATACCCTTTTGCTCCAACTGCATCTGGCGCTAAATGACTAATCATTTTGTTGTTTACAGCATCAACTTCAAGATACATTGCCGGATAATTGATTAATCCTGCTTCGTGAATGTTGATGTATAAACCATCATCTGATTTCATCATTGACGGCGTTTGTACTGCTAATTCTTTTATTGGCCACTGCGAATTGATTTCGATAGTAGCTTTTTTCATCAGTGAAGGAATCTCTGAAATTTTTGATGTTGTATAAGCATATTCGTTGGTATCATAATCTCCCGGAATCCAGAAAATTTTATGATTTCCAGCCAAATTAAACTGTGAACGTTCTTCTTTTATTACAAAATAGCTTAGATCATTTTGTTTTGGAAATTCATATCTAAACCCCAATCCGTCGTTGAATAAACGGAAACGAATACGAATAAATCTATTGTTATTTTTTGCTTGAGCTAATGTGACAACCAATTCGTTGTAATGATTACGAATTGTTTTTTCTTCGCCTAAAACCGGATTCCAATTTTCATCAACAGAAGATTGTGCTGTATTTGTAATGGTAAAACCATCCAAAAACGAAGGCATATTTTGAAGTTCTAAACCCAAAGAACTTGGTTTTATAACTGCTTTTTGTTTGTATGATAATTGGTAAGACGGAATTCCGCCTTCTTTTAATTCAAATTTTAAAGAAAGATTTTTGTCTGGCGAAGTTATTTCTTGTGCCTGAAGCCATAATGTACTGACGATTGCAAAAAATAAAAGCGCTGTTTTTTTGCTCAAACGAATTTGAAGCAATGATTTTTGGGATTGAAAATTCATGTTATTTAGTTTTTGGCAAATCTAATTTTATTTAAAGATGCTTTTTCGAATTAATTTTTCAATACTATATATTGAAAAGGCTGTAATGTTATTTCTGCACCAACAGTAACTGCTGCTCCGGTAAAAGCGTCTTTCCAGTTTCCTTTTAAAGTCGACGGAACAAGATGTTTTACTGTTGCATCTGTTAAATTAGAAAGTACAAAAACTTTTTCCGAATCTTTTATCATTGTAAATGCACTTACTGAATTGGTGCTGTATCCTGTAAAAGTTCCTGTTTTAATGGCGTTGCTTGTATTTCTAAAGGCAATGATTTTTTTGTATTCAGCAAGCATTTCATTATCTGCGGTTGACCAGTCAATTGGCGTTTTTGCGAAATAATTCAATCTTTGCGCGTATCCAATTTCTTGTCCGTTATAAATCATTGGAACAGATTTTAAATAAGCAGCGACAACAAAAGCAGCAATTGATCCTTTTTTACCTCCAAAAAGTTCCAACGGAGTTCCGTCGGTAAGGTTAACGTCGTGATTGCTTGTGTATCTAACAACTCTGTTTTCTGGATTATAATTGTTTGCATATTCTGTTGCATTCGAATCCTGAATTGTAGTTGCTGGTTTGTTTTCTTTGAAAAGTTTTTCTAAAGTACTGAAGAAATTAAATCCAAATGTATAATCAAAACCAGAAGCAAAGTGATTGTATTTTGAACCTTCAGCAAGCATTAAAATAGATTGGTTTTTCTTGATTTTTCTCAATTTTGTAATGGCATCTGCCCAGAAATTATTCGGTACAAAATCAGCATAATCACATCTAAAACCGTCTATATTTGCGTTGTAAACCCAATAAGACATAGCATCAATCATTGCATCTTTCATCTCCGTATTGTCGAAATTTAACTGCGCTACATCATTATAATTTGTTCCCGGCGGAATTATAATGTTTCCGGCAGCATCTTGCTGATACCAGTTTTTATGCTGTGTAATCCATGCATTGTCCCAAGCAGTATGATTGGCAACCCAGTCTAAAACAACAGCCATGTTTTTTTTGTGTGCTTCTTCAACTAATGTTTGAAGATCTTGTAAAGTTCCAAAATCCGGATTTACGGCTTTATAGTCTTTTACAGCGTAAGGAGAACCTAATTCTCCAGAAGCTCTTTCTTTTCCAACAGGGAAAACAGGCATTAAATAAATAACATTTGCGCCCAATTCCTGAATTTGGGAAAGTCTGTCCTGAACTCCTTTTAGTGTTCCGACCTGGCTAAAAGCACGAATGTTTACCTGATAAATTATTGCATCTTCTTTTTTTGGCATTTTTTCAAATGGAGCGCCATATTGTGTATATGGAGATTCGGGAGTTTTATCTGAATCATCATCAGAAGAACTGCACGAAACAAATGCTACCGCCAACAATAATGCGTAAACAAATTTTATATTAAATTTCATAATTTTTATATTTTAAATGATTGAGAAGTAACCTGCCTTTCGAAGTAAAAAGACAGGTAAACTCAAACCAAACTAAACTTAATTTTTGTTATTTTTTAACGATAGAAGTTATTGCAGTTGCTGGATAACCGGTAGTTGCCGGATCTGTTTCAACAATTTTAAACGTTACTTCATAAGTTCCTGCTTCGCCAATGGTGTAAGCGCCGCCATTATCAAGATTAACGATGTTTGTTGAAGCATCTGCTGGTCCGTAATTCACAGTCCATGCATCATTCAATCTGAATTTTAAAGCACCAGCCAATAAATTTGCCGTTATTTTCCATGTTTTTGTTACATGATCATAAGACATTGGTACAGAATGATTCCATCCATAATTAGGATCTCCAGCTGTTTGTTCTGCTGTTGCAGATGCCGGTCCAACAATTCCCCAGGCATACGGAGTCTGAGACCATTTTAAAGTATTTGTGTTTACTTTAATTTGATATGAACCTGCACCCGGAAGCACAAAATCAGTATCGCTCATGTTTTTCAAATCATTATTTGAAGCTCCTGCACCGTAGAATTGCGCCCAGTTTCTTCCTTTATTTAATTTAAATCCAGGACCTGCACCTTCTGCTACAGTCATGTAACCTTGATAAACTCCTAATTGAATTTCGGTTAATGCTGCTGCTGTTCCTACATCCCATCCCTGATAACTTCCCGGCATATAGATTTCTCCAAACACAACGGTTTTCAAGTAAGGTGTTACCGTTATTGTAACAGGATTTGAATACGTTCTGTGATCCATTGAAGCTTCTACACGAATTACTATTTCTCCCGGAACGTCAGGTTTTAATCCTAAGTCTAAGGCGATTTTATTTAATTCTAATCCGGTAAATGATTTGCTTAAAACATCTTCTCCGGCTTCAACTCGTTTCGCTTTTGACCAAGCCTCGCTTCCTTTGATGTCTGTAGGCAAATCTAATTGTATGGCATAGCTTACAGGTGCAGCAATAGGGAAGGTTACTTTTGGATAGGAAACCAGTAAAGCAGGGTCATCTGAAGTCTCTTCTTTAAGTACTATTGTATTAGATGATACCTCAATTCCAGAAGGAAAATTTACTGATTTTAGTGTCGTTACGGTTCCTTCAGGTTCACAGGAAGCGGCTAAAAAAACCAAACTTCCAAGTAAGAATAATTTATTGATATATTTTTTCATGATAGTTTTGTTTTTAGTAACCTGGGTTTTGTTTAAGTCCGCGATTCGCATCTAAAGCAGATGTTGGAATTGGGAACAATTTTCTATAAGCAGGTGATGCAGGTCTAAATTCGTTTGCCAATAAAAATTTGTCGAAACGAATCATGTCTTGTCTTCTGTGGCCTTCCCAGCTTAATTCGAACCCTCTTTCATTATAAATATCATCAAGAGTTGGATTGTGGTCTAAACCATCTAAGCCTGCACGTTGTCTGATTTGATCTACATAAGGTTTAGCTGCAGCTGCATTCCCTAAACGAGCATTACATTCTGCCATCATTAAAATTACGTCAGCATATCTGAAAATAGGAAAATCATTTGAAGCTCCTCCGCCTGATTTTACTCCTGCAGGATAAAATTTCACATTACGAACTCCTGCCTGAGGAAGCGCTCCGGGATTATCTAAAGAACCAACTTCAAGAGTGTAATTGAATCCTCCAGGCTGTTCACCCACTAAAAACTGTTTTCTACGAATATCATTTACATCGTATTTCAGGAAGAAATCTTTAGGAACAATAGTTCCGTTCCAACCGCTTAATCCAAATAAATTTACACCCTGCGGACCGTATACACTACGAACTGCATAAACATTACGGGAAACGACATCCAGAGTTGCGTAAATAGGCAAAATAGTTTCATCATCTGGAAGTACGTCTCCAAATAACTCAAAATATTTATTTCCTAAAGGATTTGCAACATCTGCTGCGCCGGAATGAAGTGTAAATCCTCCTTCAGAAACTTTATTACAAGCAGCTAAACATTCTGTCCATTTTGGAGTTCCGGTATAAACTTCAGCGTTTAAATACACTTTTGCAAGCAGTGTATAACCAGCCCATTTGTTGAACCTTCCATAATAATTTCCGCCTTTTGTTACAGAAAGAAGTTCTACGTTTTCGGTTAATTCTTTAACGATAAAATCAAAAACTTCTTTACGGCTTGACTGCGGGATTTTATCAACGGTAATATTGTTGTTGGTATAAAAAGGAACATCACCAAAATCATCAATCAATAAGTAATAAAAGAAAGCACGTAATACTTTTGCTTCGGCAATTTTTGAAGGGTCAGCACCTGATTTTTCTAATAATTCAACTGCTAAATTTGCATTGAAAATAGACTTGTATAACCAGTTCCAAGTATTGTTAATAATGAATTCAGAAGGAAGCCATTCGTGTTTGTGCAAACGGGCAAAATCCTGCTGCCAGTTACCATCTGTTCTATGCGGAATTACCTGCTCATCTGATGACATACAGTTCATGTCGTACCAGCCATTATCAGCCCCTGCATAACCTACACCAGGTACGCCTTTACGTTCAAAATCTCCCGGAATTTCTGCATAAACACTGGCAAGAGCAATATTTGCTCCTTCCGGAGTTCCATAAAAGGTATCCGGTTGATATTTGTCGTATATATTTTCGTTGATGTCTGTACAGCTAAAAAGTGTTAGAAAACAAACGCTTGCTGCTACTATATTTTTAATTTTCATCTCTTTTTACTATTTAAATTTTACAGTCAAACCAAATGCAATACTTCTGGTACGAGGATAAATTCCTTTATCGCCTCCAAAATTATCATTAGGGTCACCACTTCCGCTTACATTCAATTCAGGATCAACACCTGTGTAATCTGTAATTAGCAGTAAATTGCTTCCTGTAAGAGAAAGTCGAACAGAGTCTACATATTTATCAGTAAAACGGAAAGTATATCCTGCTGTAACGTTCTCTAAACGAATGAATGAACCATCTTCTAACCATGCATCAGATCCGTATGGAGAAGAAAAAATTCCTTTATCACGAGCGCTTTCCAAAACATTTGAGCTACCAGTGTTTTCCAGCATACTTAGCCTTTGATTAAGATTGTTGTAAATTTTGTTTCCTCCAGAACCTCTCCACAACATAGAAGCATCAAAGTTTTTGTATCTGTAAGATGGGTTAAATGCAAAAGTGTAAGTTGGTAATGCTGAACCTGCATAGTAGCGATCCGGACTTGTAGCTCCCTGATCAATTTTACCATCTCCATTTTGATCTTTTACTGTTTCAACACCATTTGAATTTGTACCCGTACTTTCTAAAATATAGAATGAACCAATTGGTTTTCCTTTTACTAATAATGAGTTTGGTGCTCCCCAATTTACAAAGTCCGTATTTAAAGGAATACCATTAATGCTGCCGCTTAAATTAAGTACTTCGTTTTTCATAAAAGAAACGTTTCCTGCTAATGTCAGTGTGCTGTTGTTTGTTCTGATAACATCATATGCAAGTGCGGCTTCTAAACCTTTGTTAGAAATGCTTCCAACGTTTGCTTTAATTTTATTGTAAGGATAAGGAGGCTGAGGTACAGTATAATCAAATAAAAGATTATCTGTTGTAGAATCATAAACATCTACACTACCTCTTAGTCTGTTATCTAAAAGAGCGAAATCAAGTCCAATATTAGTTTGTCTTTTAGTTTCCCATTTCAAATCAGCATTTGCATTTTGAGCAATACCAAAATTGGTAATAATAGATCCTCCAAAATAAATATTTCCTGCACTGTCTACTAATGGTAATGATGTTTGCGGATAAAGACCTTGCTGATTACCAGTTTCACCATAACCTACACGTAATTTTAATTCGCTAAATAGATTTTGGTTTAACATGAATGATTCTTTGTTGATTTGCCAAGCCACAGATGCTGAAGGGAAATTTCCCCATTTATTGTTTGCACCAAATACAGATGAACCATCACGTCTGATACTTGCTGTAAGTAAATAACGGTCTAATAAAGAGTAGTTTAATCTTCCTAAATAAGAAACTAATGATCTGTCATTTTTATAAGATCTGATGTCTCCGGCTCTTACTTTAGACAAATCACCAAACTGAAGTGCATTGTAAGTAGCTTCATCACTAATAAAACCTCTTGCCTGAGTATAGTTACCCTGATAAGTCTGACTTTGCCATTCATATAAAGCCAATGCATTAAAAGTGTGGATTCCTAACGTTTTTTTATAGCTAAGACTAACATTGGTTAATTTTTCATTTTGTCTGGCATTGTCAATATTTGCAAAACCGTGCTGCTCCACTGCATACGCTTCTGTAGATTCTGCGGGCATGTAATATCCTATAGTTCTATTGGTTTTTCTCCAGCTTCCAAACCAGTTTGCTGTAAAACCTTTGCCTAACTCTAAATCAGCTTTTAAACTTCCAAATAAATTATCATCCTGTCTTTCATTTGTAACTGTTTGTGCAGCAGCATAAGGATTTAAATAATGAAAAACAGTTCCATCTGTAAAATAAGTTCCATCAGTATTATAAACAGGATCTGTTGGTCTTGCCAATAATGCATTTGTAATTAAGTTTGATGTATAAGCAACTGTACCAATACTCCCAATACTGCTAGTTGTATTATTTATTCCTGAGTTTAAGTTAAAAGTCAATTTTAATTTGTCATCAAGAGCCAATTGTGTTGCCTGAATGCGTCCAATATATTTTTGGTTGCTAGAATTAATTACAACTCCATCCTGCATAATAGCCGTTATAGAAGCTCTGTAATTGAATTTATCCGTTCCTCCGCCAAATGATAATGTATGAGTCTGTGTAATTCCAGTTTCAGTCAAAAGACCATACCAATTCGTATTTGAACCGTGATTTGAAGATGCCGGAACGCCATACTTTTGAGCAGTTTCCCACCATTGGTTAGCATCAAGCATGTCTAATTTTTTCGGAATAAAATCAACAGATGTTGACCCGATGTATTCAATCGTAGTTTTTCCTGCTTTGTTTTTCTTAGTTGTTACAATGATAACACCAGGTGCTCCTCTCGAACCATAAACAGCCGTAGCCGAAGCATCTTTTAAAACATCAATACTTTCGATTTCACTTGGAGGAACTTGATTTAATAAATCCATGTTTCCCTGAATTCCATCCACAACAACCAAAGGATCATTTCCTCCAATTAAAGAAGAAATTCCACGAATACGAACACTTGGTCCAGAACCTGGTTCGCTACCAATTTGAGTGATATTTACCCCCGCAGCTTTTCCTGCAATTAATTGTAAAGGATTTACAATTGCACCTTGATTCATGTCTTTTGCAGCAATTGAAGAAACTGCTCCGGTTACATCTTTTTTTATAGCTGTTCCGTAACCAACTACAACAATTTCCTGTAAGTCTGTAGCATCCGGAAAAAGCTGAATGTTTATTACGTTTTGATTTGCCGTTACTTTTTTCTCTTTATATCCTACAAATGATACAATTATTACAGATTGAGTGCTTTCGACAGTAATTTTATATTTACCGTCAAAATCAGTTACCATTCCGTTTTTTGTGCCTTCTTCAAGAACAGAGGCTCCGGGTAAAGGCAGGCCATTTTCATCGGTAATTACACCCGAAACAGTTTGCTTTTGAAATTCGATTACCTGTGTTCTAAGTTCTGGTTTTTTAAGGATAATCTGCGTATCTCTGATTTTAAATTCAGTTGGAGTTCCTTTAAAAATTTTGTCTAAAACCACATATATCGATTGATCTTTTACAGAAATAGAAACCGTACGATCTAAGTCGATATCGTTCAGTTTATAAATAAATCTGAAATCTGTTTTTTGTTCAATGGTCTCAATAACCTTCTCGATTGTTGAATTGTTTAATTCAAGGGTAACTTTTGTTTTTTGGGCATAAGTATTCCCTCTAATATTAAACATGGCGACCAAAATAAGTAGTGTAGTTAGTTTCAATTTTAGGTCATTTTGGAACAATGAGTATAGGAACCCATTATTCTTAGATTTTTTTTTCATAATTTTGTTAATTGATTGTAGTTAATTCGTTATATTCAATCACTTAGTTAATCGGAAATTGTTCGCAGCTCTTTCCGATTTTTTTATTCCTGTAATTTTAGTTCTTCATAAATTTTCATTGGTTTTAGTGGTTATTTAATTAGTATTTGATCGTTTTTTATGGTGTAATTGATACCGTGAATGTCGTTGAAATAACTCATCACTTTATCAATTGATTCGTCGCTGAAACTTGCATTGAATTTTTCGTTAGCCAGTTTTTCATTTTTATTTACAATAGTAACATTGTAGCGTCTTTCCAGTTTTGTAATAATATTTTTGAATGTCATGTTTCTAAACGTCAGTCCGCCGTTTATCCATGAAGTATAGATATCTGTAATAACCGCTTTAGTCGAAATTTTAGCATTTTCTTTATTGAAACTTCCTTTGAAGCCAGGTTTTAAAATGGTGTTTTTTAAAGCATCAAATTTTTCGTTTGACTGATACATTCCAACAGAACCTTCAACCAAAACAACATCTGTTGCAGCGTCTTCAGGATAATTAGAAACGTTGAAATGCGTTCCCAGAACTCGAACATTCAATTCGTCAGCATTTACAATGAAAGGGTGTTTTTTATCTTTTGCAACATCAAAAAAAGCTTCTCCATCCAGAAATACTTGTCTGCTTTCTCCAGCGATAAATTTTACAGGATATTTTAAAGTCGTTCCTGCATTTAAGTGAACCATAGTTCCATCTGATAATTGAAGGCGGAATTTTTTACCGTATGGAATTTTAATCGTGTTGTAAACTAATCTTTCAGGATCTAAACTGTTTTCGTATGCAATTTTATCTCCGCTTTGATTTCCAACAATATTTCCTTTAGCATCTTTTATTTGTGCCGAATTGTGTTCAGATAAAATCTGCGTTTCGCCATTTTCTAACTGCAGTACAATATCAGAACTTTTAAAATCGAATTTTGGTTCAGCAGGTTTGTCTGAAAGATTTTGTTTATAGAAGAAACCAATTCCCAGTAAAACAATTACAGAAGCAGCAATCGAAATATATTTTCTGAAATTTGATCTTCTCTCTGGCATTTCAATCACAGATTCTTCTTCTTTTGATGCTGATAGGATATTCATGAAAATATCATCAGCAGTTTGTTTGTCCATTTTCGGCATTTCGCCAAGAAGATTTTGAATATCTTCTACCGTTGGAAAATCCTCCGTAAGTTGATTTTTTTTATAATAAGCAACTACCTCGTTTATTTCTTCGGGCGTGCATTGGTTTAAAACAAACTTTTGTAAAAGACTTTTTATTTCAGAATTTGAATTCATTACGAATTGTTTTTAGGTCGGGTTCTGAATATAATACAGCCGAAAACGATTTCAGTACTACTCAAACGTTGTAAATTTTTAAATTTTAACATTTAAAATGATGAAATTTATCGTAAGATGTTGATTTGTAGATGATTTCAAAAAGAAGTTTTTTTGTAAAAATTAAATGGAATGCGGTTTTTGCCCACGGGTTTTACGGATGAAACGGGTTTACACAGGTTTTTTATTTAAAATATAGCCCGTGCTTTCAACCACGGGAAACGTATCG
Organism: Flavobacterium panici; assembly: GCF_903819335.1. Classification (GTDB taxonomy): domain Bacteria; phylum Bacteroidota; class Bacteroidia; order Flavobacteriales; family Flavobacteriaceae; genus Flavobacterium; species Flavobacterium panici. Next base: position 245,844 of record NZ_CAIJDE010000034.1, read on the forward strand.
TGATTATGTAATGCTATATATTGCGTCCCCGCGGTTGAAACCACGGGCAATGTTTAAAATTCAGTGTTATAAAAGAATATTGAGTTGAATGGAAAAAAACAAAAAACCTGCGAAAATCCGTTTCATCCGTAAAATCCGTGGGCAATTTCATTAAAACAAAAAAATCACCCGGAAAGAGTGATTTAGTTGGTTAAAAATTGGTTTTGGTTAGATAATCTCGTCGTGAATCTGAAAAAAGACTCGCATTGATTCTAATGCTTTGCTCATTTGATTCCTGACAGTATTTATAGAGATGCCGAGTTCCTGACTAATTTCTTCGTAACTCATGCCTTTCTTTCGTGACATTTTAAAAATTTGTTTCCGCTTTGGCGGTAATTGTTTCATGGCTTGTTTTTGCAGTTTTTTACAGTCTTCTTCCCGAATGGAGTAATCTCCATATTCATGTGATTTTTGACTTTCATAAAAAATAGCTTCTTTCAAAACCAAATCATTTGCGGCTTTATTCAAGGTATTAAAAGCCTGATTTCTCGCAATGGTAAAAATATAAGCCTTAAAAGATTGTTCTAAGTTTAGGTTTTCGCGATGCTGCCAGACTTTCATAAAAACATCCTGTACATTTTCTTCGGCAGCCTCTTTTGATTTTAAAAGACTTATGCTGTAGCCATAAATATCCTGGTAATACAAATCAAAAAGGGAACGAAAAGCTTTTTCGCTGCCATTTTTTAATTCGCTTACCAATAATTTGTCGCTATAGTCTTTGGCTTCCAACATTAAATTAATTAGTTTGTATTTAAATCTAATTATATTACGATACTATCAAAATCGATACTCTAATGTGTTGAGTGGTTAGCAAATATATAAAAATATTATTCGCAGCAAATAATGGTAAAATAAACTTAATTCGGTTTTTTGTGATTTATTTTCAATAAAATCTCAGTAAATACGGTAGTAAAACCCTTTTTATCAAGTTGATAACTTTTTGGCTAAAATTTTAAAAATTAACTATAATGAGCTGTGTTTTTTGAGAATATTCTTATTTGGAATAAAAGTGCTTGAAAAAATAAAAACACTAATTTGTAAAAAAATCCTTTTATCTTTTTTTGAGAAAGACAAAAGGATTATTGAAAATTGAATTTATTTAAGATGTAAAAATTAAATTTTGTGTGATTAGTTTTTCAAATCTTTAATTACTTTAAAAGCAACATCAACCTGATCTTCTCCAACAAGAATTGTAAATTCGTTTGAAGTCGAAATTACCTCATTAATAATAATTCCTTCCCAAGCTAAACGCTGGAAAATGAAATAGTAAATACCAGGAACAACGATGTTTTCTTTAGGTAATTTTACTGTAATAGAAGCAAGGTTGTCTAATTTCTGAATTAGTTTTTCTCTCATAAAGTGTTTCTCCACTAAATGATTTACACTGCTGCTTACTACAATATTAGTTTCGTTTACACCACGGGATGAGGTATAGAAAATATCAGATAAAGCATTGATATCAGAAATTAAATCGGCTTGTTTGTTTAACACAGTTTCAGAAGCTGCAAAAGTGTAATCCGTCAACTCAGATCTAACTGTGATTTCGCCAATATTCTTGATTACCTTATTGATTTTATGGTTTAATTTAAAATCTAATTCTTCAGTCAATCGCTTCAGCGACATTACAACAGCGCCTTGTTTTACTTCTTTGCCAAATTCATTTTCTAACTCAGTCATAATGTTCCGAGAAAGAGAAGTCAGGTTAATAATCCCAAGAGATAAAGCGTTTAAGAGAAATGGTTTCGTTTTGATGTAATTTTCGACGATGGAAGAAACGGTTTTCATAATTTTTTTTTCTTTTTTTTTTGTAACTTAATTGGTGTGGTTTAGTTAATTTGATGTTATAAATCTATGCAAATATAAATAAAAAAACAATTTGTTACAATTATAACAAGAAAAAATTATGTTAAAAATGATAAAATGCATCAGTAAGATGTTCAATTGCAAATGATTCCCTGTTTTTATGGATCGCAACGATGTCAAAACGGATATTTAAATTATCATTAAAATCCTTTTCCCTATAGTTTATGTAGGCATTTACTGCTTTTATTAGAAGTTGAATTTTTTTTGGCTTCACAAAATCCTGCGGAGAACCAAAATCTAAACTCGATCTTGTCTTCACTTCGACGATTGCCAAAACATCATTTTTTTGAGCGATAATATCTATTTCTGCTTTTTGAAAAACCCAGTTTCGGTCTAAAATTTCATAACCATTTTGCTCAAGATATTCCACGGCAAGTTCTTCTCCCTTTTTACCGAGTTCATTGTGTTCCGCCATGTTTTTTTGTTTCAGGTTTGAATTTTAATGATAAAGTTTTTTGCACGCAAAGACGCGAAGTCGCAAAGTAAATTCAAACTTTGCGACTTCGCGTCTTTGCGAGATTTTTTATGTGTGGTATTTTTTTCTTGGCTTAAGAAATAATATTATTTCTGAAAAGTAACCGTACTTCCAGATGCATTCACATCAATAGAAATAGTACTTCCCATAACTAAAGCGCGATTATCCTGAATATGTCCGGCCGGGAAATTAAAGATTACCGGAATGTTGTATTTTTTAGTAACATCATCAATAATTTCTAATGCATTTTTCCCCCACGGAACTTCATTGTCTTTCATTTTGGTCATTCCGCCAATGATAATTCCTTTAAGGTTTTCGATACAGCCGTTACGTCTTAAATTCATCATCATACGATCAATATGATATAGATATTCATCTAAATCTTCAATAAACAAGATTTTATTTTTACAATCAATTGCCGAAGGAGAACCCAATAAACTGTATAATATAGAAAGATTTCCACCCACTAATTCACCAGTTGCTTTGCCAAAACGGTTCATGCTGCTTGGTTCAATAGAATAGGAAAGAGGCTCCCCAAATAAACTCGATTTCATTGAACTAATCGCTGCCGGAGTAGCACGTGGAATCGTAACCGGCATAACACCATGAATTGATTTATAACCCATCGTGTTTAAGTGATTGTGTAAAACCGTAACATCGCTAAAGCCGATAACCCATTTTGGATGTTGTTTGAATTTTGTAAAATCTAATAGATCCAGCATTCTGACAGTTCCGTAACCGCCACGAACACACCAAATTGCTTTTATATTCGGATTATCTAATTGCTTTTGAAAATCGGCAGCGCGTTGTTCATCTGTTCCGGCTAATTGGTGATAATCTAATCCAATTGAACTTCCAACAACAGCTTCCAGACCCCAGCTTTTAAGTAAATCTATAGTTGGTTTTAAATTGTCGTCGATATTTTTTCTGGCAGTTGCTAAAAGTGCTACAGTATCTCCTTTTTGTAAATAAGGTGGTGTTATCATGATTTGTTGGGATTGACAGGTAAATGATTGTAAAGCAAAAATAAGAAATGCCAGTTTAGCACCATTAAAATATTTTGTGATAGTAAGGAAGCTTTTCATAGTTTCTTTTGCTTATTTGAATGTTGAGATTAACAAATATAAATTATTTACTCAATTAAACTATTGAAAATTCTTACAATTTATTTAAATTGAGCTCTTAAATTTTTAAAGTTATGCAAATTATTAAATTTCACTTTTGTTTACTCGCCTTTTTTATAATTTCTCTTTCAAATGCACAATCTAAAAGATATGTAATTCACACCGCAGCCTTTTACAATTTCGAAAATCTCTTTGATATTAACGACGATCCAAGCATAAATGATGACGAATGGACTCCAAATGGTGCTCAGCATTGGACAAAAGAAAAATACGAACAAAAACTAAAAAATCTTTCAAGAGTTATTTCTGAAATTGGAACTCCTGAAAATTCTAATGCGCCTACTTTAATTGGCTGTTCTGAAGTTGAAAACCGCGGTGTTCTTGAAGATTTAATTAAACAGGAAAAAATAGCACCTTACGATTACGGAATTATCCATTTTGATTCTCCCGATCAACGCGGAATCGATGTAGCGCTTCTGTATCAAAAGAAATATTTCAGGCCGACTTCTTATGCTAATATTCCGTTGTTGATTTATAAAAACAAACCAATTCTTCAGGAAGATAAAAACGAAGATTTAGGTGATGTTGAAATCAAAATAGATACTAAAAACCGAGTTTTTACCAGAGATCAGCTTTTAGTAACAGGTTTTTTAGACAATGAAGAAATTCACATTATTGTCAATCACTGGCCATCGAGATCTGGCGGAGAAAAAGCAAGCAGTCCGTTTCGTGAAGCAGCAGGAAGATTAAATCGAAAAATTATAGATTCCCTTCAACAGATAAATCCAATGGCAAAAGTAATTACTATGGGAGATTTAAACGACGGACCTTTTAATAAAAGTATAAAAACCGAATTAGGAGCAAAAGCAAAAAAAGCAGAAGTTCCTGAATTTGGTGTTTATAATCCATTCGAAGAAATGGCAGAAAGAGGAATGGGAACTTTAGCGTTTAGAGATTCCTGGGATATTTTTGACCAAATCATAATGACCAAATCTTTTATTGAACCTGATTTTTCAAGTTTTAAATTCTGGAAAGCAGGAATCTTTAATCGACCTTATTTAATTCAAACTTCCGGAAAATATAAAGGATATCCGTTAAGAAATACTTTAACCGAAGCAGGTTTTAGTGATCATTTTCCGGTTTATGTTTATTTAATACGAGAGATAAAATAAATCACAGTTTTCAGTCTCAGTTTTCAGTCTGAATACTGAGACTGCGACTGTTTACTGAATACTTTTCACTACCTTAGCTTTTCATAAATTCTGAAAAAAAATGGCTATAGCAAAACCATTCAATCTAACAAAATGGATTGAAGATAACCGACACTTACTAAAACCACCAGTTGGAAATAAAAATCTATATGTTGATTCAGGCGATTATATTGTAATGATTGTTGCCGGACCAAATGCACGAAAAGATTATCATTATAACGAAACCGAAGAACTTTTTTATCAATTAGAAGGAAGTATAAAAGTTGTAATTCAGGAAGACGGTGAACGTAAAGAAATGGAATTAAATGCGGGAGATATGTATTTACATCCTGCTAAAATTCCACATTCTCCAGTTCGTTCAGAAGGTTCAATAGGATTGGTAATTGAACGAAAACGCGCCGGAAAAGGATATACTGACGGTTTACTTTGGCATTGTGATAATTGCAATCACAAACTTTATGAAGTGTATTTTGAACTGCATAATATCGAAAAAGACTTTCTTCCTCATTTCGAACATTTCTACAATTCAGAAGAATTAAGAACTTGCGATAATTGCGGAACCATAATGGAAACTGATCCGAGGTTTACGGCTAAGAAATAGTTTTTTTATCCTAACAGGTTTTTAAAACCTGTTAGGTATTATTCCAACAAAATAAATATTAATAAGATTATGAAAGATTTAAGAAAAGAAGAAGATTTCAATCCCAATATAGATAATACTTCAGAAGAGGATTTCTTGTCACACTTAAAAGCAGAAATTAAACGAGGAAAAGAAGATTTAAAAAATGGTAATTTTATTACTCATGAAGAGATGTTATTGGAATTGAAAAGAAAAAAAATCATTTGATCTACAACCCAATTTTTCTCCCTTGTTCAGGATAAATAATCTTCAATCCTAAATCATTTTGGGTTTTCAACTGCTCTTTAATTTTAGTAATATTTTTAGCTGGCGGTTTTAAATGTGTAATAATGATTTTGAAATTATTCAAAGAATCTTTTCCGGCTAATTCTTCCAAAACATGAAGTTCAGTCATTAAATGATTTGGCGTTAAGTGACCAAATAAAAACTTGTCCGGCTGTTCATTTGGGAAAGAAACTTCAATTAAAATACCTTTCAATTGTTTGTTTTGAACCAAAGGTGCAACTGCAGTCCACAAAGCTTTTAATTTATCGCTTTTTTCTACAGAATCAGGGCCTGTGTCTCCTAAATACAAAACATAATTATCTTCATTTTTAATTAAAAAAGCAGTGCTTTCAAATGGATTTACATGACTTAAAGGAAAAGCTTTAACCGTCATTTTTGTATTTGAAAGAGCAGTTTCTTCATTTATATTTAAAGTTTGAAAGTGATATTTTTTCAACGGAAAACCAACGCCTTTGTCTCCAAAATTAGCCCACGTTTGATCATTGAAATAATGATTTTCCATCATTTCCATACATTTTTCAGTCGCATAAACCGTTTTAGAAGAATCGGCAGGAGAATTTATAATTAATCCCGAAACATGATCTAAATGCGCATGCGAAATCAAATATCCTTTTATATATTTTCGTAAAACTTCGCTGGTCGAAACTTTGAAGACTTTGTTTTCAATTGCTTTTTCAATTCCGGCATTTACTGTTCCGGCATCCAGACAAACAAAATCTTTTGTGTTTGCTGGCGCTATTAAATAAGCCGAAAGATTTTTCTCGTCGATTCCGCCTTTTATTCCTAAAGGAACAACCTGAAAAGAAGATTTCTGTTCTTTTTGAGAAAAAGCATTAAATGAAACTAAGACAAAACAAAGCAAAAGCCGACTGAAACTGGTCATATTTATAATTTTAGAAATGCAAATTTCATCAAATTTACCGAATAAATCAGGATCGCTTTGCGTTAATACTTGTAAAATAACTCTAAATTTACTTTGTGTTTAATAGTTCAATATCATTTGAAATTAATTCTAAAATAATATCTTTACATAAAAAAAATATAACAATTTTAACTAAAAAAGTTACAATGACAACAATAGCATCACAATTTGGCATGAATGAAGCTTTGGAAAAACTAGGAATTAAACTGGTTAACGAAGGAACTTCAACTGGAGTAGAGAACTTTTCATCGGGAGAAATTTTAGATAGTTTTTCACCTGTTGATGGAAAATTAATTGCATCTGTAAAAACTTCAACACTTGAAGATTATGAAAAAGTAATGCGTTCTGCAACTGAGGCATTCAAAACTTTTAGATTAATTCCTGCACCGCAGCGTGGAGAAATCGTGCGTCAGTTTGGAGAAAAATTACGTCAAAATAAAGAAGCTCTTGGTAAATTGGTTTCTTATGAAATGGGAAAATCATTGCAGGAAGGTTACGGAGAAGTTCAGGAAATGATCGATATCTGTGATTTTGCTGTTGGATTATCGCGTCAGTTACACGGATTGACAATGCATTCTGAAAGACCAGGACACAGAATGTATGAACAATATCATTCATTAGGAGTTGTTGGAATTATTTCTGCGTTTAACTTCCCGGTTGCAGTTTGGTCTTGGAATACTGCTTTAGCTTGGATTTCCGGAGATGTATGCGTTTGGAAACCTTCTGAAAAAACACCTCTTTGCGGAATTGCCTGCCAAAATATTATTGCTCAGGTTATCAAAGAAAATAATCTTCCGGAAGGAATTTCTTGCTTGATAAACGGCGATTATAAAATAGGAGAGCTGTTGACAAAAGATACTCGTATTCCGCTAATTTCTGCAACAGGTTCTACCAGAATGGGAAAAATTGTTGCACAAACCGTTGCCGGAAGATTAGGTAAATCGTTATTAGAATTAGGAGGAAATAATTCCATTATTGTAACTCCGGATGCTGATATTAAAATGACAGTTATTGGAGCTGTTTTTGGAGCTGTAGGAACTGCAGGTCAGCGTTGTACATCAACTAGAAGATTGATTATTCACGAAAGTATTTATGATAAAGTAAAAGATGCTTTAGTTGCGGCTTACAAACAATTAAGAATCGGAAATCCGCTTGACGAAAATAATCATGTTGGACCGCTTATCGATACACATGCTGTTGAACAATATGCTGTAGCTTTAAATAAAGTAGTTGCTGAAGGTGGAAAAATTCTGGTTGAAGGCGGAGTTCTTTCTGGAGAAGGTTATGAAAGCGGCTGTTATGTAAAACCTGCAATTGCTGAAGCTGAAAATTCTTTTGCTATTGTACAGCACGAAACTTTTGCTCCGGTTTTATATTTGATTAAATATTCTGGTGATGTTGATAATGCTATTGAGCTTCAAAATGGAGTGGCACAAGGATTATCTTCTGCAATTATGACCAACAATTTACGCGAAGCTGAAAGATTTTTATCTGTAACAGGTTCTGACTGTGGAATTGCCAATGTAAACATCGGAACTTCGGGAGCTGAAATTGGCGGTGCTTTTGGTGGTGAAAAAGAAACCGGAGGCGGACGTGAATCTGGTTCTGATGCCTGGAAAATCTACATGAGACGCCAAACGAACACGATTAATTATACAACGAATCTTCCTTTGGCACAAGGAATTAAATTTGATTTGTAATTAAATCTCTTTTAAATATTAGAAAAAAGGCTTCCAAATTTTGGAAGCCTTTTGTTTTTATAAATTATAATATTATAAAGTTTTACTTTTTAATAATAGTTTGATTAAATGAATCTTCGGCAGTATAAATTTTCGCTAAGTAAGTTCCTGTTGAAAGCTGACTGATATCAACACTTTCATTTCCTTTTTGAATAATTTTTACTAGTATACCCGAGATATTATAGATTAAAACCTTTTCTACTTGACTTGGATCTGATACGTATAAAATATCTGAAGCTGGATTAGGATAAATAAATACTTTTTCAATTTCTGTATCAGCAGGAGCTTCTGTTTTTGCCATACGAAGCGTTCCGCCACTGTAAACTGTACTTATATAAAATAAGTTCGAAGTGTCTTTTTTCGTAATTGTATGAGTTCCTGCCGCCAATGAAACTGTTACAATTCCGTTAGAAGCTGCTTTATCAACATTGTCAACTTTTATTGTTGCCGAAGCTTCTACAAAAACAAGCGTTAAAGTACTCGCCTGATTTGTTGTGAATGAAATATTGGTAGAAGATTCAATTTTTAAACATTGCGTCAAAGTCAAACCATTATACGTAACAGTACCTTTAGTAGTCGAAAGATTTCCTGTAATTGCATAAAATGTGCTTGTTTTTCCAGAAGTTGTAAAATTGTGAATTTCGCTTCCAGACGTACCTGTATTTACCGTTATTGTTCCAGATCCCGTTGCTGCAGTTCCTGTTCCTGTAGTTGTAATTGAATATGAAACTGTTGCAGTTGGAGTTCCCGAAATAGTTATTGTTTTTGTCGAACTATTTTTTACAAAACTAATTCCAGAACTTGGTAATCCGGTTACGGTTGCATCAGTTGCGGTTCCTCCCCATGTAAATACAATTGAGTTAATGGCAGTTCCGCTAGTTACCGTTTGACTGTTATTATTTGTTGATGTCAAAGTTTGAGAACCTGCTGTGTTAACAGTAATTGTTCCAGACCCAGTTGCAGGAGTTCCAGCTGTTCCTGTTGTAGCAATTGAATAATTTACAGTTGCAGTTGGAGTTCCAGAAATTGTGATTGTTTTAGCCGAAGTATTTTTTGTAAAAGTCAATCCCGAAGCCGGTAAACCAGTAACGGAAGCATCCGTTGCGTCTCCTCCCCAGGTAAAAACAATAGTGCCGATAGCAGTTCCGCTAGTAACGGTTTGATTGTTATTAGAGGTTGAAGTTAAAGTTTGATTTCCAGCTGGAGGATTTGTTCCGTCCTGAACATAAACCAAATTAGTGTGATAATTTGTCAAAGCCGATTTTAATGCTGTATTTACCGCATCGGCAGTATCGTCAACGGCATTGTTAAATGTCCATTGTAAATCACCACCAGATACACGCCCTGCATATTGCATAACATTTGTTCTTGCAGTTTCCGGACTGTCAGGCGTATAAGAATACATTACACTTGAGTTGGTATCAAAATTATTATACGTTTTAGCGCCTTTTTTTGATGTAATACTGCTACTGATAGTTTCGTTTCTGGTCGATGCTACATAAGCATCAAATTCAACTGGATAGGTTGAAGAATTGTACCCTACAAAACGAGTTTGTCCGCTCATTGTATTGTTAAAAGCTTTAATGGTTCCGCCGTCTTCGCTTGAAAAAGTTCCTTCGGCACCATTGTAAACATCAGTTCCCTGCATTGAAGTCAGCATTGGATATTTACAATTTCTAAAATAATTAGCTTCTACAAAAACAGAGGAACCTAAAGTTGATCCAACACCATATTTTGAATTTCCATCATAATAGTTGTTATAAACGTGAGCAGAATAATAACGTACACGAGGATGACGTGAATCAGAGTGATCATACCAGTTGTGGTGGTATGTAATATATAAACCGGCAGTAGTTCCTTCGCTTAAACCTAAAAGATTACTTTTTCCTGAATCCCAAAAGTGATTGTATGAAAAGGTAATGTAAGTAGATTTTTTACAGTCTAAAGCTCCGTCACCTTTAACCTGATCGGCATCACTTCCGGCATTTCCGTAAAAGAAATCACAGTTGTGAACCCAAACGTAATCATTATCTTGCTGTAAGCCAATATTGTCGCCTTCGCCGCTGTCGCAGTTCATTGTTCCAATATTTCGAATTTCAATGTTTGATGCATTTTTAACTCTTATTCCCCAGCCATCTGCAACAGCATCATTTCCTATTCCTTCCAGAGTAAGATAAGCCGAAGCATTTTTGCTGTTTTCAATAACAATATCACCGCTCATCATATAAGATAAATCGGTAATTTGTCCAACCAAACGAATAATTACAGGTCTTAACTCTTTACCTTTTTTGTAACCGTCAAGAATAGTTTGCAAACCAACGCAAGGATTTGTTGTCGCACCAGTTACATTAAGAGAAACAGTGTTTTTAGTCTGTTCTGTTACGTAAATAATTACCGCATTATTTTTTGGAGTTCCGTCTGCATTATAGGCACCGGGAACGCGGGAATTAGCAAAAGCAAATCCAGATCGATCGTGTGCTTTAACTGTCAATGAACTTGTTGTGGTACCAGTTCCTTCAACACCAGAAATAACTGGTTTGATTTTTACAGTATAAGATCCGGCTTTTAAACCCGGAATATCGGCACGAAAATAACTTCCATAGCTTCTAATAAGCTGAGTGTCAATTTTTCGATCGACAACTCCTTCACCTGTATAATATACATTATACGTTTGAGCGTTGCTTACGGGCTGCCATTTTACAAAAGCAGATTCAAGCCATGCGCTGGCTTCAGTAATTTGCTGTGACCAGGTTTGCACAGCAATAAAAAACATAGCTAAAAAAAGTAGGTTTTTTTTCATAATTGTTTAAGTTAGACATTAATAAAAGTTTTTTGTGGTTTTTGTGGTTCTCGACTAAAATTAAGATTGTAATCGATTACACGAAATTATACAAAATTTTGATATTCTTATTTATTTTGTCTTAAAAAAACATATACGTAAAATTAATCACTAATATTTTAGTTAAAATGTAATTTATTGCACTAATTGTAATTTATCACATGTTAAAATATTTCTAGCGAAAGCCTAATTTTATTGACGTTTTAAAGAGGTAAAAAGGGATATGTTTTTAGAATTTATATTTTTATAACTTTTAAACCTGTTTTTGTTAAAATGTATTTTTTGTAGGAAAAAGAATCTTTTTAGTAGGTTTGTATTTTGAATATGTAAACTAATTATTAGAATATGAAGCATAAAAAAAGCCTTTTTGAATTTCAAAAAGGCTTTTTTTTATGTGTAAAGAAAATTTTAATTCTTACTTGACAATTTAGATAATAATCTTAAAAATTCGATATACAACCAAACTAATGTGATCATTAATCCCATTGCACCATACCATTCCATGAATTTTGGCATTCTTTCCTGAACACCTTTTTCAATTAGGTCAAAATCTAAGAATAGGTTTAAAGCAGCAATTATAATTACAAAAACGCTAATTCCAATACTCATCATTCCATTTCCGTAATGAACCGGAGTAAAATTAAAAATTAAAGAAGCAATCCATGAAATTAGATAATAAGTTGCAATAGCAAGAGTAGCAGCAATTACAACTGATTTGAATTGTTCTGTAACTTTTACGATTTTAAATTTGTATAAACCTAAACAAACTAAGAAAGTAACCAATGTAGCTCCAACTGCGTTTATTACAATTCCAGGATACATAGCTTCAAAAATAGCCGAGATTCCTCCAATGAATAATCCTTCAAATAAGGCATAACCCGGAGCAAGATACGGTGATAATTGTGGTTTAAATGCAGAAATTAAAACAAGAACAAATCCAACAATTGCACCTCCAATAGCAGGCAGCATAATGTTCAGTCCGTTAAAAGCCATCCACCATGTTACCATAGCAGCGCCGCATAATATTAAAAATAAAATAGCTGATTTATTAATCGTACCAGACAAAGTCATTTCCTGATTGTAATCAATAATCTTTGCTTCGTGTACTTCTTCAGCTCTTGAAACAGCATTTGATGAAAAACGCTTGTTACTTAAAAAAGGATTTTTTGAATTGAAGGCCATAGTTTTTATGCTTTTAGTGAACCCAAATATATGGAGTTTTTTTGAAGTCTGTAATTTAACTTTAAATTTTTAACATGAAATTTTCTTTTGAAAACTGCTGTAAAACAAAAAATCCACCAAAAGAAACTTTTGATGGATTTGTATATTTTTTAATCTGAATTTTTAATTCAATAGATCTAAAACTAATGAAGGGAATAAACCTAAAGCAATATTTAAACCAATAGAAATAATTGCAACGGCATAAATAAGGAATGGTTTTCCTGTACGCTCTTCATTTGGTTCTTTAGAATACATGGCCAAAATTAATTTGAAATAATAACCAACACTTATAATAGAGTTGATTACTGCAACAATTACAATAGCAACATAACCAGCATGAAGTGCCTGATCAAATAAGAATAATTTTGCAAAGAATCCTGAGAAAATCGGAATACCGGCCATAGACAATAATGAACCAGTCAAGATTGCAGCTAATAATGGATTCGTTTTTCCTAAACCGTGAAAGTTTACGATATCTTCGTTATCCTGATTTTTACATACATATAAAATAACGCTGAATGCAGCAATACCAGCTAAAGCGTAAGCAGCAGTATAATACAATAAAACTCCTGCAGAAGTTGCAATAGTTAAGAATGTAATTAACATGAAACCTGCGTGAGAGATTCCAGAGAATGCCAGCATACGTTTTACATTTACCTGACGTAACGCCATTATATTTCCAACGGTCATAGAAGCAATTGAAATTACAAGAATAATATTTTCAAATGTTCCTAAAAGATCCTGATTTTCCAAAGAAGGAATTAAATTCAATCCTGAAACTAATTTAAATAATGTTGCAATCGCTATTACTTTTGCTAACGTACTCATTAAAGCAGTTGTTAAAGCTGGAGAACCTTCGTAAACGTCTGGTGCCCAAAAGTGAAAAGGTACTGCTGCAATTTTAAAGAACATTCCAATTGTCATTAAAATCATTCCGATAGGAAACCAGATTGGTAACTCAGCAGATAAAGAACTTTCGTGAATTTCTGCAATATCAAAAGTTCCCATAGCTCCGTAAATCAAACAAATTCCGAATAAGATAATTCCAGATGCGAAAGATCCCATTAAGAAATATTTCATACCTGCTTCATTACTTTTAATGTTCAAACGATCGCTCGCTGCAAGAACATATAATGCGATAGATAAAATTTCGATTCCAAGGAAAAACATCGATAAGTTTCCAAAAGAAACCATAGCAACTCCTCCGGCTAATAAAAATACTTTTATAGCGATATAATCGGAGATTTTTGTCTGATGATTTTCGTAAAAATTATGGCTTAATGCTACAAGGAAAATAGTTAAAATAATAAACAATGATGAAAAAGCAGTCGAGAATTTACTCACCGTAATCATGTTATTGTAATAACTTGCTGTTGTTCCAAATTCGTAAAAGTTTAGTGCCAAAACTCCCAATAAACCTAAAATGGTAAACGGAACAATGCCTTTTCTAAAATTTAGAATTTCAAACAATAGGCAGAAAATACCCAATCCTGTTATAGCTATTAATGTATTCATTTTTGTTTTTTTGATTTAGGAAATCTAAAACGCCCTAATTTATTTTATTTAAAATATTAATTTTTATTGATAACGTTTAAAATCGTTTCTAAACTTGGAGTAATCAAATCTGTAATTGGTTTTGGATAAAATCCAAAGAATATTAAAACAGCAATAATCGCAACTAAAGAAATTCCTTCGTTAACAGAAACATCAGCAAAAGTTTTTGAATTTGTTTCGCCCAACATTACGTTTTGGAACATTTTCAACATATAGTAAGCTCCTAAAATAATCGTTGTTCCGCCTAAAACAGCAAACCAAATGTTTATTTGAGAAAGGCTGTATAGTACAGTAAACTCTCCAACAAAGTTAAATGTAGTTGGTAAAGCAACAGATGCCAAAACCAAAATTAAAAACATTGAAGTGAATTTTGGAGATTGTGTACGGATTCCGCCTAACTCGCTAATATTTCTAGTTTCAAATCTTCTGTAGATAATTTCTGCAGCATAGAATAATCCAACAACCACAAAACCGTGAGCGATCATTTGTAAAACGGCACCTCGGAAACCATCAAGAGTTAAAGTGTAAGATCCCGCAGCAATTAATCCAACGTGAGCAAGAGATGAATAAGCTAATAATTTCTTTAAATCTTTTTGTCTTAAAGCTACGATTGAACCGTAGATAACGCCTGCAATTCCTAAAGCAATAAAAATATTCATGTATTCTTTTGCAGCAAGAGGTGCAATTGGCAACTGCCAGCGAATAACACTGTATAATCCCATTTTAAGCATGATACCAGATAAAAGCATTGTTCCGACAGTTGGTGCTTTTTGGTACACATTTGCCTGCCATGTATGGAAAGGAATAATAGGAATTTTGATCGCATAAGCTAAGAAGAAAGCAAGGAAAATCCAAAGCTGTTCGCAAGCAGATAATTGTACTTTATATAAATCTTCAATTAAGAAAGAACCTGCTTTTTGGTATAAATAGATAAAAGCAGTCAACATAAACAACGAACCTGCAAGTGTGTAAATAAAGAATTTAACCACTGCTTTTCTGCGTTCTTCAGCATCACCGTTACCCCAAATAAGAGCAATAAAGTAAATAGGAATAAGAGCTAACTCCCAGAAAATATAATATAAAAGACCATCTGCAGCAAGGAAAGTTCCTGTCATAGCAAATGCCATAAATAAAATCAGAGCATAAAAAGCTTTTGAGTTTTTATATTCATTCCCGAAAGAAGAGAATATAATAATTGGAGTTAAAGCCGTTGTCAATAAAAGCATGGCAAGACCTAACCCGTCAGCATTTAGCGCAAAAGAAATTTTAGGCTGATTGATCCACGCATTGATAAGACTGATATTTTCTCCAGCATTAAAATGGTTTAACAATACAACCGAACAGCCTAAAGCTGCCAAACTAAAGAACAAAGCTACTTTTGAAGCGAGTTTGTCACCAGCAAAATAGGTGATAAATGCACCAACTAAAAGAATAATTAATATAAGAGAAACGTTCATAGTTATAAAATTATTGAGCTAAAAATATATAAGAAACAATCGCGCAAAGACCTAAAACGAAAGCAAAAAGATATAATCCAATACTTCCTGTCTGTAGTTTTTTACCCTGAAACGCCAATTCGTTTGCTGCTTTTCCTAATCCAAAAACAACTGCCGATAATCCCGTTTCAATATAGTCTCTAAAGAATCTTGATAATGCATTTACAGAACGAACAAAAATCGCATCGTAAGCTTCATCTACATAATATTTGTTATACAACACTTTTGTTAAGCCTGTAATATTTTCGTCAGCTTCAGGAACATTGTCTTGTTTGAAGTATTTGATATAAGCAATTAAAATTCCTAACAATCCGCCTAAAACAGCAACTCCCATTAAAGTATATTCTGTTGCGCCCAAATGATGTTCTTCGCCAGCCACTTTTGTGAAAAGAGGTGCTAAATATTCATTTAACCAGCTGTTTCCAGGTAAACTAATTAATCCTCCAAAAGTTACTAAAAGAGCTAAAATCATTAAAGGGAAAGTAATTAAACCGTCACTTTCATGTAAATGATGTTTTTGTTCTTCAGTTCCTCTAAAATCTTTAAAGAAAGTTAAGAACATCAATCTGAACATATAGAAAGCTGTCATGATTGAAGCAATAGATCCAACAACATATAATGGAATACTGTGGTGGAAAGCAGTCAATAAAATTTCATCTTTTGAGAAGAAACCTGAGAAAAACGGAACTCCAGAAATAGCCAATGAAGAAACCAACATTGTCCAGAAAGTGATTGGCATTGCTTTACGCAATCCTCCCATTTTACGCATATCCTGCTCACCGTGTAAACCGTGAATTACAGAACCAGATCCTAAGAATAAACAAGCTTTAAAGAAAGCGTGTGTGATTACGTGGAAAACTGCTACTTCATAAGCCCCAAATCCTAATGCCAAGAACATTAATCCTAATTGAGAAACTGTAGAATAAGCTAATACTTTTTTAATATCAGTTTGTACTAAACCAATTGTAGCAGCAACTAATGAAGTTATCGCTCCAACAATTGCAATTACAGTCTGCACATCTGTTGCAAGATCAAAAACAAAGTTCAATCTCGTTACCATAAAAATACCAGCTGTTACCATCGTAGCAGCGTGGATTAATGCAGAAACAGGAGTTGGTCCTGCCATCGCATCTGGTAACCAAGTGTACAACGGAATTTGAGCAGATTTACCACAAGCTCCAATAAACAGACATAAAGCGGCTAAAGAAAGTAATGGTAAATTTAAGTTTGTCGCTCCTGCGATTGCAGTTTTTAAAGTGGCATAATCTAAAGTTGAGAACATTGAACCAATAATGAACATACCAATTAAAAGACCTAAATCTCCAATTCTGTTCATGATAAAAGCCTTTTTTGCAGCATCGTTATAATCCTGGTTTTTATGCCAGAACCCGATAAGTAAATAAGAGCAAAGTCCAACACCTTCCCAACCAATAAATAATACTAATAAGTTGCTTCCAATTACAAGTGTAATCATAAAGAATACGAACAGATTTAAATACGCAAAAAACTTGTGCATATTTTCATCATCATGCATGTAACTGATAGAGTATAAATGAATCAAAGATCCAATTCCGGTTACGAATAATAACCACAGAACAGATAACTGATCTAATAAAAATCCAAGATTGATTTTTAGATTACTAATTTGAATCCAGTCAAATAAAGTAACTTCAATTCCTTTTCCGGTTGAAGTTATTTGATTAAAAAGAACTAGAGTAACTATAAAAGAAACAGCCACGGCAGCAGTTCCGATGATTCCCGAAACTGTTTTCCCCAAGCTTTTTCCAAAGAAAACATTGATTAAAAATCCTAAAAAAGGAGCTAAAACTAAAACTAAAGCTAAATTGGTATCCATTTCTATTTTATCCTTTTAAATTTTTTAAATTATCGATACTAATTGAACCGATGTTTCTGAAAATAGAAACTAAAATCGCCAATCCTACCGCAACTTCAGCAGCAGCAACCGCCATCGAAAAGAATACAAAAACTTGTCCTTGTGCATCCTGATGGTAAGTTGAAAAAGCCACAAATAAAAGGTTTACTGCATTTAGCATGATCTCGATAGACATGAAAACGATAATTGAATTTCGTCTGTACAATACACCAAAAACACCAATACAAAAAAGTACAACACTTAAAAAGATGTAATTTTCAATACCTATTTGATTTAATATATTACCCATTATTTATTTAATTTTTCTTTTTTAGACAATAATACAGTTCCAATCATCGCAACCAAAAGTAAAATCGAAGCAAATTCAAAAGGTACCATATATTCGTTCAACAATATTTTACCCAATACTTTAATAGATTGGAAATCTTCTCCGGTTGAATCATAATCTCCAACAATTGGTTTAGAATTGATGAAAATTGCAATTAAAACAATAACAATTAAACAGAAAGAAACAATCGCTCCTAAACGTGTAATCCTTGGGCGGTGTACATCTTTTTGTTCGTTAAGATTCATCAACATAATCGTAAACAGGAACAAAATCATAATCGCTCCAGAATAAACAATTATATGTACAACAGCTAAAAATTGAGAGTTCAATAATAAATAATGACCAGCGATAGAGAAAAAACAAATCACTAAGTAAATAGCAGAGTGAATAGGGTTTCGGCTAAAAATGGTTAAAAAGGCAGTTATTACTGTAATAAACGCTAAAATACAAAATATAACACCTACAGGAGTTGCGTTTGCGAAATCAGGAATATGTATCATTTAGTTAGCGTTATTAAGTTGTGAATTTTTAATAGCCATTTCTAAAGGCATCACTAATTTGTCTTTTCCAAAAATGAAATCTTCTCTTTCATAACTTGCAGGAACTAAAACCTTAGAAGTTGTCAAATAAATAGCATCTTTTGGACAAGCCTCTTCACATAAACCACAGAAAATACAACGAAGCATATTTATTTCATAAATCGAAGCATATTTTTCTTCTCTGTATAAATGTTTCTCGTCTGGCTTACGTTCAGCAGCTTTCATTGTAATAGCTTCTGCAGGGCATGATAAAGCACATAATCCGCATGCAGTACAATTTTCACGACCTTGCTCATCACGTTTCAACATGTGCTGACCACGATAAACCGGGCTCATTTCACGAACTTGCTCCGGATAATGAATCGTAATTTTTTTTCTAAAAAGGTGCTTAAGCGTAATCGCCAAACCTTTTACAATCGCCACAAGATACAATCGTTCAATAAAAGTCATCTCTTTATTAGAGACCACTTTTTTTCTACCCGATAATGATATAGTTTCTATTGACATTTTTTAATCTATGATTTATGATTTACAATTTGAGTTCAGTCAAATTCAAAATCTATTTTTATTTTTATTTGAAGCTAATCCTGCTATCCGCTGTATCTTTAATTTTTCTAAAGAAAAAAATTAAAGGATGCCGCTTCTATCAGGGCTAGGGCATTACGGTTCTTAGAATCCTAAAGCGGCTGCGATATCGTGTCTTAAAATAACAGCGCCCGTAATCATAATATTAATAATCGAAAGCGGAATCAAAATTCTCCAGCCTAAGTTCATTAATTGGTCGTATCTAAATCTTGGAATTGTCCAGCGTACCCACATGTAAAAGAATATGAAGAAACATATTTTTACAAACAATACAGCAATTCCTAAAAGATTAGCGGTATTTACTCCAACATTTTCTACCATCCACTGCATTCCAGGATAGTTATAACCTCCAAAGAATAATACAGAAATAATAGTAGCAGAGATAAACATACTTGCATATTCAGCAAATAAATAGAATCCCATTTTCATTGACGAATATTCTGTGTGGTAACCTCCAATTAATTCGTTTTCACATTCTGCTAAATCGAACGGAGTTCTGTTAGTTTCTGCAAATGAACAAATTAAGAATATTAAAAACGAAACTGGCTGATAAAAAACATTCCAGTTCATTCCTTGCTGCTGTAATGAAATTTCTTTTAAACTCATTGTTCCGGTCATCATCAACAGTGCAATCATTGATAATCCCATAGCAACTTCATAAGAAACCATTTGAGAAGCTGCACGAACAGCCCCCATTAATGAGAATTTATTGTTAGAAGCCCATCCACCAATCATGATACCGTAAACTCCAACAGAAAGAACTCCAAAAATGTATAATAAAGCAATATTTACATCTGTTGCCTGAAGAATAATATCTCTTCCAAAAAGATGAAGTCTGTCTCCCCATGGAATTACAGCACTTGTCATCAAAGCTGTACTCATGGCAATTGCCGGACCTACAACGAATAAAAATCTGTTTGGCGTGTTTGGGAAAAATTCTTCTTTAGAGAATAATTTCATACCATCGGCAAGCGGCTGTAATAAACCTCCCCAACCTGCACGGTTTGGTCCAACACGATCCTGAAGAAAAGCAGCAACTTTACGTTCTGCCCAGGTAGAATACATTGCCATAATCATTGTTACCGCAAAAACGACAACAATAACAACACTTTTTTCTATAATAAATGCACTTTCCATTTCTTAAGAATTTTTTTCATTAGTAGTTAATGGAATTGCAGCCATACTAATTTTTTTACGGTCGATATCGCGGCCTAAAAGAATATTCTTTTCAGTATCGATTTCAACTTTCTCTAATTTTTGAGTGTAGTTATTTTGATTGATAACAGAATCTTTTTCAAATTCTCTAGGTCCTTCAATAACCCAGTCATTTACATCTTTGTGATCAAAACGACAGCTGTTGCAAATGAATTCTTCTACTTCATGGTACTCATCTTTACGACCAGTCACACGTTGAATTTCTCCACCAAACATCCAAACTGTAGTTTTACCGCAGCATCCAGGAGTAGTACATTCTCTGTGTGCGTTATAAGGTTTATTAAACCAAACTCTTGATTTAAAACGGAAAGTTTTGTCAGTTAAAGCTCCAACCGGACAAACGTCAATCATGTTTCCAGAAAACTCATTGTCGATTGCTTTAGAAATTCCGGTTGAAATATTAGCGTGGTCACCACGATCTAATACTCCGTGAACTCTGTTGTCTGTCAATTGATCTGCAACTTGTACACATCTTTGGCATAAAATACAACGGTTCATATGCAGTTGAATATTTGGACCAATATCTTCTGGTTCAAATGTTCTTTTTTCTTCAATAAAACGTGATTTTGGGTTTCCGTGCTCAAAACTTAAATTTTGAAGATCACATTCACCAGCCTGATCACAAATAGGGCAGTCTAATGGGTGGTTGATCAATAAAAATTCTGTTACAGATTTACGCGCCTCGGTAACTCTGGCAGAAGATTTACTGTTTACTTCCATTCCGTCCATACATCCTGTTACACAAGATGCCATTAATTTTGGCATGGGTCTAGGGTCAGCTTCACTACCTTTAGAAACTTCAACTAAACAACAACGACATTTACCGCCGCTGCCTTTTAATTTTGAGTAATAGCACATGGCTGGCGGCACCAAATCTCCACCAATCATACGTGCAGCCTGCAGGATCGTTGTTCCTGGCTCTACGTCTATACTTTGACCGTCTATGGTTACTTTCATCTCTTTATGATTTGAATGTTGAAAGTCGGAATATTTTAAAGAATTGCTGTCCTTTTAATATTATGAACTTTATAACTTTCTGCTTTTTATTTTTATACGATTACTTTACCGCCTACTAAATGCTTTACTTGCGAAAAAGGTTCAGCAACAAAGTGATCTCTATTTTTGATTTTTTCAGGGAAACGAACGTGATATTCAAATTCATCTCTAAAGTGACGAATCGCTGCTGCTACTGGCCAAGAAGCGGCGTCACCAAGCGGACAAATTGTGTTTCCTTCAATTTTACTTTGAATGCTCCAAAGTAATTCGATATCTTCTTCACGGCCTTGACCGTTTTCAATTCTCCATAAGATTTTTTCTAACCATCCAGTTCCTTCACGGCAAGGTGTACATTGTCCGCAAGATTCGTGGTGATAGAAACGAGCGAAATTCCAAGTGTTTCTTACAACACAAGCAGTATCATTGTAAACAATAAATCCTCCGGAACCTAACATAGATCCGGTAGCAAAACCACCATCACTTAAAGATTCGTAAGTCATTAAACGATCTTCACCGTTTGCTGTTTTGAAAATCAATTCAGCTGGTAAAATCGGCACAGAAGAACCTCCCGGTACAAATGCTTTTAATGGACGGCTTGAAGACATTCCTCCTAAATATTCATCAGAATTCATGAATTCGTCAACACTTAAACCTAATTCAATTTCGTAAACTCCAGGATTTTTGATGTGTCCGGAAGCAGAAATTAATTTAGTTCCAGTAGAACGTCCAATTCCAATTTTAGCATAATCGTCACCAGAATTGTTTACAATCCACGGCACCGTTGCAATAGTTTCAACGTTATTTACCACAGTTGGATTTGCCCAAAGTCCTGAAACCGCAGGGAATGGTGGTTTAATACGAGGATTTCCTCTTTTACCTTCCAAAGATTCTATAAGTGCAGTTTCTTCTCCGCAGATATAAGCTCCAGCTCCACAGTGAACGTGTAACTCTAAATCGTAACCCGTACCTAATATATTTTTTCCTAACCATCCGGCAGCCTTAGCTTCGGCGATTGCTCTTTCTAAAATTTTGAAAACCCACATATATTCTCCACGAATGTAGATATACGAAAGGTTAGCACCTAATGCGTAACTAGAAGTAATCATTCCTTCGATCAATAAGTGAGGAATAAATTCCATCAAATAACGATCTTTGAAAGTTCCCGGCTCTGATTCGTCAGCGTTACAAACTAAGTGTCTTGGTTTTCCTGATTTTTTATCAATAAAGCTCCATTTCATTCCGGCAGGGAAACCCGCGCCGCCACGACCACGAAGACCTGATTTTTTTACTTCTTCGGTAACTTCATCCGGTGTAAGTGTTTTTAAAGCTTTTTCTACAGAAGCATAACCACCATTTTGGCGATATACTTCGTAGGTTTTAATTCCAGGAATATTGATTTTATCTAATAATATTTTTTGTGACATCTTATTTATCGTGTAATATTATTTTATCATCTTTACAATCAGCGATTAACTGATCGATTTTTTCTTCTGTCAATTTCTCTTTGTAGAAATCGCCTAATTGCATCATCGGAGCGTATCCGCATGCACCTAAACATTCTACACCGGCAATGGTAAACATTCCATCGGCAGTTGTTTCACCCATTTTAATGCCTAATTTTTCAGAAGTATAATCCATTAAATTTTCGGCACCGCTTAAACAACAACAAGACGTCTGGCAAAATTCAAACATGTATTTTCCAATTGGTTTTTGGTTGAACATGGTATAAAAAGTAACCACTTCATAAACCTCAATTGGTTTTATCTGAAGAATTTCGGCAACCTTGTCCTGCAGTTCAATGCTAAGCCAGTTGTTATGCGCATCCTGCACTTCGTGCAAAACAGGCAGTAAAGCCGATTTTTGTTTGCCTTCCGGATAATGACTAATCAATTCATTGATACGAGCGATCAATGCCTCAGTCATATTTATTTCTTGTTTGTAATGTTTACGTTCCATTTTTTATTTTGGATTTTAGATTTTAGATTTTAGATTTTTTCAATCTGGATCTATAATCGGCATTCTTTTTAAATTTTAGATTTCTGATTTTAAATTTTAGATCTTCCAATCTGCAATCTAAATTCTAAAATCTGCAATCTTTTTACGCGTCTAATTCTCCTGCAATTACGTTTAAACTCGAAAGGATAACAATTGCATCAGAAAGTAACGCACCTTTAATCATTTCAGGATATGCCTGGTAGTAAATAAAACAAGGTCTTCTGAAATGTAATCTATATGGAGTTCTGCTTCCGTCTGTAACTAAATAAAAACCTATCTCTCCGTTTCCTCCTTCAACAGGGTGGTAAATTTCGGCAACCGGAACAGGAACTTCTCCCATTACGATTTTAAAGTGATAGATTAATGATTCCATCGAATTATATACATCTTCTTTTGGAGGAAGATAATAATCAGGAACCTGAGCATGGTATTCGTTTCCTTCTGGCATTTTTTCCAAAGCCTGACGAATAATGCTTAAACTTTCCCAAACTTCAGCGTTACGAACACAGAAACGATCGTAAGTGTCACCTGATTTTCCAACAGGAACAATAAAATCAAAATCTTCGTAAGATGAGTAAGGCTGGGCCACACGAACGTCGTAATCAACTCCGGCAGCACGTAAGTTTGGACCTGTAAATCCGTAAGCCATTGCTTGTTCAGCAGAGATTGCACCTACGTTTACAGTTCTGTCAAGGAAAATTCTGTTTCTTTCGAATAAGTTTTCGAATTCTTTCCATGCAACTGGAAATTCTTCAAGGAATTTATCTAGTTTTTTGAAAGCTTCTGGAGACCAGTCTCTTTCAAAACCACCAATTCTTCCCATATTTGTAGTCAAACGAGCTCCACAAATTTCTTCGTAGATTTCGTAGATTTTTTCTCTAAATTGAAAAACGTATAAGAAACCAGTATACGCACCAGTATCAACCCCAAGAATCGAGTTACAGATTAAGTGGTCTGTAATACGAGCCAGCTCCATTACAATAACTCTTAAGTATTGTGCTCTTTTTGGAACTTCAACACCTAATAGCTTTTCTAATGTCATCCACCATCCCATATTATTAATAGGAGAGGAGCAATAGTTCATACGGTCTGTAAGAGGAGTAATTTGGTAAAACGGACGATTTTCGGCAATTTTTTCGAAAGCTCTGTGGATGTAACCAATAGTTGGTTCAGCTTCCAGAATTCTTTCACCATCCATTAATAGGATATTTTGAAAAATACCGTGAGTCGCAGGGTGGGTAGGACCTAAATTCAGTACTGAAAGCTCGCTTCCGTCTTCGTTTAGTTTCTCCTTAATTATTTTAGCATAACGATGCTCTGGTGGTAATAATAGTTCTGACATTTTATAATGTTGAATTATTTATTTTTTAGCAATTTGTTGTTGTTCTTCCAAAGAATCTGTCGTCTTTATCAGTTCTTCCGCTGTCTTCCATTGGGAATTCTTTTCTCATTGGGAAAGACACCATTTCGTCCATATTCAAAATACGTTTCAATTGCGGATGGCCAATAAAATTGATTCCGTAGAAATCGTATGTTTCTCTTTCCATCCAGTTTGAACTTAAAAAGATATTTGAAACAGTTTTGATTTCTGGTTTTTCGCCATTCAGATAAACTTTAATTCTCAAACGTTTGTTTTCGTACCAGTTGTGCAAATGATATACGATAGCAAACTGACGTTCTGAATCGTTGTCTGGGTAATGAACCCCGCATAAATCTGTTAAAAAGTGAAAACGTAGTTCAGAATCGTTTTTAAGGAATAAAATCAACGCTGTAATTTTATCAGCTGAAGCTTCTAAAGAAAAAATATCTCTTTCTTGCTGAAAGTTAAAAACATCGTTATTAAATGTTTCTGTAAGTTTATCTTGAATCAGGGTATTTTCTAAAGCCATCTTATGAGATATTATATGAAGCTAATAATTCTTGGTATTCTGGTGAACTTCTGCGTCTAACAGATTCGCTTTTTACCAATTCTTGTAATCTCATTACACCGTCAACAATCTGCTCTGGTCTTGGCGGGCATCCAGGAACGTAAACGTCAACCGGGATTACTTTATCAATTCCTTGTAAAACTGAGTAAGTATCGAAAATACCTCCTGATGAAGCGCAAGCTCCAACAGCAATTACCCAGCGCGGCTCAGACATTTGTTCGTAAACTTGTCTTAAAATTGGAGCCATTTTTTTAGAAATAGTTCCCATTACTAATAACATATCTGCCTGACGAGGAGAAAAACTCACACGCTCAGATCCAAATCGTGCTAAATCGTAATGTGAAGCCATTGTTGCCATAAACTCAATTCCGCAGCAAGATGTTGCGAATGGTAAAGGCCAAAGAGAATTCGCGCGTGCCAAACCAACAACGTCATTTAGTTTTGTAGCGAAGAAACCTTCTCCTACAACTCCTTCCGGTGGCGCAACCATATTTACATTTGAATCGCTCATTTTATTTTAGATTTCTGATTTTAGATTTTAGATTTGTTGAAATCATAAAAAGTAAAATCAATTTTTTTAAATCAGTATATTAATTCAAAGGAGTTTAAATTTTAAATTTTAATTCAAGACATAATCTAAAATCAGAAATCTAAAATCTAAAATCACATTTATTCCCAGTCTAAAGCTCTTTTTTTGATGATGTAGAAAAAACCAACTAAAAGTAAAGCCATAAAAACGACCATTTTAAGCATTCCTTCTATACCAAGATCTTTAAAGTTTACTGCCCACGGATAAAGGAAAATTACCTCTACGTCAAACAATACGAACAAAATTGCTACCAGAAAATATTTTACAGAAAAAGGAATACGGGCATTACCAACAGATTCGATACCGCACTCGAAGTTTTTATCTTTTACTTCAGAGGTTCTTTTTGGGCCTAATTTTCCAGAAATAATGATTGTTCCTACCACAAAACCAACAGCCAGAATGAACTGCATTAAGATAGGAATGTAACTGTATTGATCAGATTGCATAAGCTTAGCTTTTTTACTTAAAGAATAAGCCACAAAGATAACTTTCAACTATGTAAATCACAAACTAAAGGGAGATATAAGTACACCATGAAAGCGCGTTTATATGTAATTTTTATTGATTATAAATAACACATGCTTTTTTTAATATTTTTTTAAGAAATGGACAAAAAAAAACGTCTCGAAATAAATCGAAACGTTTTTAAAACCATTCAGAGGCAAAAAAAATAAATTGCTATATTTTTCTTAGATTACTGCTACTTTAGCAGCAACTTTCCCTTTTCTTCCTTCTTCTTCTTCATAGCTTACACGGTCTCCTTCGCGTAATTCTTCCGCGTTAATTCCTGAAGCGTGAACGAAGATGTCCTTTCCTGTTTCTTCGTCTGTAATGAATCCATAACCTTTAGATTCATTGAAAAATTTTACTGTACCTGTACGCATTGTAATTGTAATAATAATTTATAATAAAGCAAATGTAATATATAAATTCATACAAAAGACATCTACCTGTTAATTTTTTGTAAAAATTATTGATTTCCAGTGTTTTTACGTAGTTTATTGCATCAAATTATATATGAAATACCATAATTTGAGAATCGTTAATTGTAAGAATATTAAAAAGATGAACTTGTAGGAATTTAATATTTGAATAAGTGTAAATCAGCCCATTATTTTTTGTGACTTTATTACATAAAAAAACAGCTGAATTTTCAGCTGTTTTTAAATATTTAAATTTCTATTAATTATATAGAATCAATTTTAATGTGTAATTCTTTCAATTGAGATTCATCAATTGTTGATGGAGCATCGATCATCACATCGCGTCCTGAATTGTTTTTAGGGAAAGCGATAAAATCTCTAATAGTTTCCTGACCGCCTAAAATGGCAACCAATCTATCTAAACCAAAAGCTAAACCACCGTGAGGAGGCGCTCCAAATTGAAAAGCATCCATTAAGAAACCAAACTGTGCTTTTGCTTCTTCTTCAGTAAATCCTAAATACTTGAACATTAACTGCTGTGTTGCTTTATCATGAATACGAATTGATCCGCCGCCAATTTCGTTTCCGTTTAAAACCATATCGTAAGCATTGGCACGAACTTTTCCCGGTTCTGTTTCTAACAAGGCCATGTCTTCTGGTTTTGGAGAAGTAAACGGGTGGTGCATTGCGTGGTAACGACCGCTTTCTTCGTCAAGTTCCAATAATGGGAAATCAACAACCCATAATGGAGCAAATTCTTCAGGATTACGCAATCCTAAACGAGTTGCTAATTCCATACGAAGTGCAGAAAGCTGCGCACGTGTTTTGTTAGCAGGACCAGAAAGTACAAAAATCATGTCTCCAGGATTTGCTTCTGTAGCTTTTGCCCAGTTTGCTAAATCATCATTATCGTAGAATTTATCTACAGATGATTTGAAAGTTCCATCTTCATTGCATTTTACATAAACCATTCCAGATGCTCCAACTTGCGGACGTTTTACCCAGTCAATTAATCCGTCAATTTCTTTACGGGTATAATTTCCTGCTCCCGGAACAGCGATTCCCACCACTAATTCAGCTGAATTGAAAACAGGGAATTCTTTATGCTGTGCAAATTCGTTTAACTCACCAAATTTCATCCCGAAACGGATGTCCGGTTTGTCATTTCCGTATGTTTTCATAGCATAGTCGTAAGTAATTCTTGGGAATTTTTCTACTTCTATACCTTTAATTTCTTTTAATAAATGTCTTGTCAAACCTTCAAAAACATTTAAAATGTCTTCTTGTTCAACAAACGCCATTTCGCAGTCGATTTGTGTAAACTCCGGCTGACGGTCTGCACGTAAATCTTCATCACGGAAACATTTCACAATTTGGAAATATTTATCCATTCCACCCACCATCAATAATTGTTTGAAAGTTTGTGGGGATTGTGGCAATGCATAAAACTGTCCTTCGTTCATACGGCTTGGTACAACGAAATCTCTTGCTCCTTCTGGAGTTGATTTGATTAAATAAGGAGTTTCAACTTCGCAGAAATCTAAATCAGATAGATATTTACGAACTTCCATTGCTACTTTATGACGGAACAATAAACTGTTTTTTACCGGATTTCTACGAATATCTAAATAACGGTATTTCATTCTGATATCTTCACCACCGTCAGTTTCATCTTCAATTGTGAAAGGAGGCGTTAAAGCAGCATTTAAAATCGTTAATTCAGAAACTAAAATTTCGATTTCACCAGTCGGAATGTTTTTGTTTTTAGCTTCACGCTCAATAACAGTTCCTTTTACCTGAATTACAAATTCACGACCAAGAGTTTTGGCTAATTCAAAAACGGTTTTATCGGTACGACTTTCGTCGAAAATAAGCTGTGTAATTCCATAACGGTCGCGTAAATCGACCCAGTTCATAAATCCTTTATCACGTGATTTTTGAACCCAGCCCGCAAGTGTAACTTCGGTATTAATATTTGAAGCGTTTAATTCGCCGCAATTATGACTTCTATACATAATCTCAATTTTAGACTGCAAAAGTAAACACAAAATTCAAATTAATATAACAAAGTGTGCAACTAGATGATTATTAATTTAAAATATTTTGTTAATTCTGAAATTTTGAACTTGTAATTTCTTTAGATTTGATGTACTAAAACAAACTTTAATACTATGAAGAAACTTCTTATTGCAGGTTTAGTGCTTTTCAGTGCTTTGAATATCAGTGCACAATCTAAAAAGTATGTAACTTTTGAAGCAAATATCGCCAACAGAAATACTGACATTATAAAGATTATTAATGAAGGCAGAGTAATCAAAACCATCTATGTCGATAAGAATGGTATTTTTAAAGATACTCTGGTTGTTGATGGAGGCAGAAGCCGATTATATGATGGTGTAGAATCGACAGAATTGTTTCTAAAAAACGGTTACGATATAAAACTGAAAATGGATGCCAAACAATTTGATGAATCTATTGTTTACACTGGTAAAGGAAGTGCAGAAAACAACATTTTAGCGCAGCGTATTTTAGCCGATGAAAAACTTTATGACAATAGTGTTGCTTCTCTGGACGATGCTGCTTTTAATAAGTTGGTCGATGCAAAAAAAGCCGGCGATGCTGCTCGTTTAAAAGATAAAAATCTAGATCCGGAATTTGTAAAAATTGAAACAGAAAATGGAGCTAACGCAATTGCAGAAATCTCTCAATATCGTAAAGAAGCTCAGGATATTGCAAAAATGAACAATAAACCTTCTCCAGGTTTTGATTATGAAAACCATAAAGGAGGTAAAACCAAACTTTCTGATTTAAAAGGTAAATATGTTTATATTGATCTTTGGGCAACGTGGTGCGGACCTTGTAGAGGAGAAATTCCATATTTGCAAAAAGTGGAAGAAAAATATCATGGAAAAAATATTGAGTTCGTAAGTATTTCGATAGATACACCAAAAGATCATGATAAATGGCAAAAGTTTGTAACCGATAAACAACTAGGAGGGATTCAGTTATTTTCTGATAATGAATGGAAATCGGAGTTTGTAACAAGTTATAATGTAACCGGAATTCCGAGATTCATTTTAATTGACCCAAAAGGTAATGTTGTCGATGCAAATGCATCAAGACCCTCTTCTCCAGACCTTGAAAAGCAGTTAGATTCATTATTGAACTAATTTATGCATTAAATTTATAACGTTATCGTAGTTTTAGTTTTTTGCTAAAACACCAGTAAAACCAATGCCTCAGCGTTGGTTTTTTTGTTTTTTGGAAATTTCCAATGTTAAGTTTTTATTCAATGTTACCAAATTGTTAAGTAAAAGTTTTTTTAATGTAAACAATTAACTATATTTGATAATGATTTCTTAACATTAATACCTAAAGATATGAAAAAGAGTGTAATTTTAGCAGCGTTGTTGTTCTCTGGAATATTAGCTGCACAAGAAGTGAATCCTGAATTAGAAGCTGTTGGAAACAAAGTAAAAGCTACTTATTATTATGATAATGGCAGAGTACAGCAAGAAGGCTTCTTTAAGGATGGTAAATTAGATGGTGTTTGGGTATCTTATGATGAAAGAGGAAATAAAAAAGCCATTGGAGAATACACAGACGGAGTTAAAACTGGAAAATGGATTTATTTTAATGACAACAATAACTTAAGTGAAGTTGCTTATGTTGACAATAAAGTAGCCTCAGTTAAAAACTTACAGAAAAATGCTTTAGCAAACAGAAACTAATTAAGTTTCGACAATTTATAAGAAAGAGGCTGTCTCGATTTTTGAGATAGCCTCTTTGTTATTTTTATATGTTTCCTTGTTCTGTAGGAACATTTCATTGGTAGAAAATTATATTATTATAATGGATTACGTTCCGTAGGAATGTTTGATTTATACATTTTTAATAATCAGACCTATCAAACGTTCCTACGGAACGCAAATGGGTTGGCCTTTTTTTTCTACCTACGAAACATTCCTATGGAATGATAATTAGGAGATCAACAAATAATTATAGTAAAAGAGCTGTTTGACTTTTAAGACAGCTTTTTTATGCCCGTTTTTTAGATTTTTTTCTTCTTCCAAACCAAATTATAAAACCGGTTACAGGTAAAGCCGAAGCTATTAAGCTTACTGTAAAAGCAATAATTTTTCCGGGTAAATCTAAAATTTGTCCTGTGTGGATTCCGTAATTCATTTCGACAACCTGAAGGCCTAAACTTTTTGATTGATACGGGTCACTTTGAATTAATTTTCCGTCTTGCGGATGAAAATAATAATTACTTTGATGATCGTATCGTAAGGCATGAGGATATGCTCCGGTGTTGATCATATCACCTTTTTGCTGCGGATATATAACAAAAAGCATTTCAGCTTTTGGTTGCAATTTCATGGTTTCAATAAAAGCCCGATCGACAGCTGTTATAGAATTAGAATCGAATTTTGTTGTGTCGATTACTGGCGCTTTTGTTTCTGCAGTTTTGTCTCCACCAAAATTGAATGTTTTGTAAATTCCGTCGCCAACCCATTCGTAGGTAAAAGTTAATCCGGTTATGGCAAGAATAAGTGCAATCAACGAAATGTAAAAACCAGAAGTATTGTGCCAGTCATAATTAACACGACGCCATCTTGCGGACCATTTTACGGTGAAACTTCTTTTAACATCGCTTCTTCGTTTTGGCCACCATTGTATAATTCCTGAAATCAATAAAATAATAAAAATTAGGGTTGAAACGCCAATAATATGTTTTCCGATATAATCCGGCAGAAGCAAATACAAATGAATATATTCAACAATGATGAAAAAATCGGTTTTGGGATTTTCAGTTTTTAGATATTCTCCAGTGTATGGATTAAAATAGAGATATAAATTTTCGGTATCCGAATAGGTGAAAACAATTGCAGAACGATTTTTTCCATAATAGGAAACCATCGACTGTTTGTTCTTTGGAAGAATTTCTTTT
This sequence comes from Flavobacterium panici, assembly GCF_903819335.1. GTDB lineage: Bacteria > Bacteroidota > Bacteroidia > Flavobacteriales > Flavobacteriaceae > Flavobacterium > Flavobacterium panici. The sequence continues at coordinate 277,195 of NZ_CAIJDE010000034.1, forward strand.
GCTTTTTCCTGTAAAACAGATGGCATTAAAAAAGGTTTGTTTTGAGGTTCAACCAAACGCCATTCTTTTCGGGTAATGTCTTTTATTTCATCATGAAAACAGAATATGCAGCCCGTAATACAGACTATAAAAACAATAAGCCCGGAAATTAATCCGAGCCATTTATGTAGAAAACGTATTTGCGTTTTAAATCCCATTTTTTGATTAAAAGCGTAAAAGTAGACGCAAAATCAATAGAGGGCAAATAATTTATGCTAATTTTAAGCTATTGCTCAAAAAGTAAAAAAAGTTAGCCACGAATTTCACAAATTTCCACAAATTTAATTCGTGCAAATTCGTGCAAATTCGTGGCGGAAAAATTTAAATTTTTGTTTCTGCAACAACTTCTTTTTTAGGCTTTAAATGATATGCAGTATAAAGTGATATGGAAGCCAAAGCAATCCAGAAAACATCAATAAAGAAAATCTGAATTTTGTGTTCCATAAACGAAGTCCAAAACCAATCTCCGGAAACAATTCCGTTTGTGATTGGAATTAGGAAACCTAAAATACTTCCAGAAATTAAGCAAAACTTATTCGTAAAATCATCATTCTTTTTAATGATAAACAATACAGTTAATATAAGCCATCCACCAAAATATAAACTAAACAAGTTAGACTGACTTAAAGGGTAAAATATTTTTGAACCGATAAAAGCCAAAGCGGTAATAGGGTACATACTCAAACAAATTGCCAGATAAATACGAACAACTGCAGCATTGAAACGTCTTTTCTTTTCAGGTAAATTATTTTTTTGTCTTGCCACTAACCAAATCATAACACCGGAAATGATAACAAAACAAGTTATAATTCCCAAAATGAAACTGACAATTTTTAGAGCATATCCGCCGTAATCACCAAAGTGAATTCTATATAAAACATTTTTTACAACATCAATATAGCCATTTTGAGTAATCGGGTTTTTGCGGGCGACTTCTTTTCCGTCAGCAATACGGTATACTACTTTTCCAATTCCGGTAAATTTTTTGTCGCTCAATAATTCGCCTTCAACTAAAACGTGCATGTTGGCATCGCCATAATTTTGAATAAAAACTCGGGTAATTTCAAAATCAGACCAATTGCTTTTTGCTTTGGAAACTAACTGATTGATATTAAAAGGCGTCGCTAATTTTTTGTTGTCAAATTTAAAATCAGGATCGTTGTATTCTAATTCTTTATATAATTTGTTTTCGTCACCTTTATAAAAAGCCATCACAGCGGGCGCAACGATTAAAAGTTTAATCATGAAAAATGCTCCGGTTACAGCATAAACAAACTGAAACGGAAGTCCAATCATTCCTAATGCTGTGTGCGCATCTGTCCACAATGTTTTTAATTTTTCCTTTGGACGGAAAACATAAAAGTTAGAAACGATTTTTTTCCAATGCAATAAAAGTCCGGTTACAATGGCAAATAAGAAAAACAAAGCCGTAAATCCTGAAAGATAATAGCCAACCGGATACGGAATCTGAGCCAGGAAGTGCAGACGATATAAAAACTCACCTAAAGAATAAGATTCTTCGTAAGTGTAGGATTTGAATTTTTTGTTGTCCAGATAAAAGAAAGTACCTTCTTTTTGTTTGGCTGGAGCCAAAGTATCTTTGGTACCTTCCATATAAACGGCAACTCTATTTTCTGTAGAAGGTTTAGAGATCGTTATATTTCTTCCGTGTAGAACGTATTCTTTATCAAGATTTTTTAAAGCTTTATTGTAATCTAATTCAATTTCTTTTGTAATGGCGGTAGATTCGCTTCTTTCCCAGTTGATGATTTCATCTCTAAAAAAAGAAAAAGACCCTGCAAAAAAGATCACAAAAAGTACAACACTAATTACAATTCCGCTAACGGTATGTGTATGAAAATAAATATTATAATGGCGATTATTCATAAGGATTACGCAACGGGATTATAAGTTTGACCAAGATAAATAAGAGCAGAAAAAACTAAAGTAAGAAGAAGGTAAATTCCCCAAATTTTCAATCCGCTTTTGGCTAAGAAAGCCAAGACCATCAAAACAACCCAAAGTATAAATCCGCTAAAAGCCATTGTCATTAAAACTTCCGGACGATTAAACCAGGAAGCTAAAGCTAAATGGAAAGTGACAGAAACAAAGTAACCACCTAAAATTGCTGCGGTAATTTTGGCAAAACGAGGCCAAAAGGCAGGAGTTAAATATTTTGAATTTGCTGGCATTGGTCAAAAAAGATTAATTGTAATAAAGTTCTAATAAAGCAACAAGAATCAGGATTGTTAAAAGTGCTTTACTGTTTACTTTTTTTAATGGTCTAAGAATGATAATTAAACTCCCAATTGCCATTAACTGAATAAAAAACATTAAAGTTCCGCCTCCTAAAGACTGTGTAAAAAGCCAGATGGCATAAGCTGTTACAAGAAGTATTAAACCAGTAATTTTAGTTTGTTTTGGATTTTTCTGCATCCATTTTTCAAAACCAAAATCATACGATAATGCGGCTCTTTTTGAAGTGTAGTAAAGTGTATAAAAAGCTAAAAAAACGATAAGGCTTGCTATTGTTATCATGATTTTACAGATTGAATTAAATTATCGCTTAGTTTATAAAAGGGATAATTTTAAATTGTTTTTGATTCTGCAAATCTAAGTCATGAATGCCAACAATGCAAGCTATTTTTATTTATTCTAAATTAAATTTTAAAAATAAAGTGATTTAATTCGGTACTATAAATAAAAAAACCTGCTCAAATAAATGAACAGGTTCTGTATATAATTGAAAAATTATTCTGATTACAATTCTAAAGCACGTTTAGCATCGCCATTCATTAATAATTCTAATTAAAGATAACTATAAATATTTCTTTAAAATTTCTTCTTTTAGTTTTGGTATCTCAGCAATTTTATTTTCCAAAACTTTAATTTTTCCCTCTATTTTTTCAATTTCCAAAACTATTTTTTGTTGTTCCGAAATTGGCGGAACAGCTATTTTGATCCCTTGAATTCTATCAATTGAAGCTCTTTTTGTTCTAGAAAATTCAAATGCTTTGCCTTCTTTTTCTAAAATAAATGCTAAATATTTTTCATTAACAGAGCCATCTTTTACTCTCAAAACACCACAATGATCAGTTGGATAAAATGGATAATCTTTTGGAAGATGATTTACCATCCAATCACCATCAATTCCCCATAAAACGGATGGTTTGCTAAAATCTTCTATTAACAATTTATCAATGCTTCCAAATGGCTCTATGACATTGGCACTATAAACAGGAATTTTACCATTTTCTACAAACTCGTTTTTTAGCACTCTTTTTCCAATAGAAACTTGAAAAATATTTTCGTCGCTCAACCTAATTATTTTATCTGCTTTTGATTCTGCTTGATTAAATAAGTTTAGAATAGTTTTTTTATATTTTTCAATTTCCTCTTTTGTTTTTTCTCCTTTTGTTTCAAAAACTTCAATTTCCGAAACTATCTTTTTTTGAATATCTAAAGGAGGAAGAGGGATTTTGAAGTTCAATAAATCATCTTTCGATAAATTATATTGGATACTTCCAAAACCTAACTGCTTCAATTGTTCTCTTGTAGTTATTGATTTTAATATACAATTTAAATAGATCGGATTTATTTTTGCTAAATCAAACTTAATAAACTTACCAACTCTTTGGTTTAAAAGATATACTTTATCAGTTTTATTATTAAAAATAGTAGGGATTGCAAGTAAATTTAATTCATTGTTCATGTCAGTCATAGCAATCACTACATCACCATTTTTTAAAATATAATCTTCATATTTATTTCTAAAATCATCAGGTAAATAAGTTTTCTTATGCTCTAAATCAAGAATTCCTTCTAACCTAATATTAGCCTGTCTAAAGTTTAAAGTATTAGATTTTTGAATATAATCAGAGCTTTTAAACGCAAAACCATTCTGTAAATCTACGAAAGAACCTATACGAACTATATCCCATTTACTATCGACATTAACTTTTTTTTTAATAGTTGTAGAAATTGCATTCTCAAATTCTGTTCGATCAAAATTCAACATATCAACTAAATCTTGTTTAAATACATTCTTTTGAATCGAATTTTCAATGTCAAAATTAAAATTACCTTGTAAAGCTTTGTAAATATATGTGCTAGCTTTTGTGTAATCTTCTAAATCATTTGAATTGTATAATTTAGTACAATTGTCAATACTTTTTCCTTTTTGAATTGGATGCATTCCTTCAGATCCTCTTCTTGAACTAAATTCATAGCCTAAAAACCTTTTTTCATCATCTTTTTTTCCAGTCTTAACTATAACGACTTTCTGTTTTACAGTTATAATAAAATACAATAACTTTGTCTTTTCAAGAGAAATTAAAGTTTCCCAAAAATCTTTATCTTCCTTGAATTTTATCTTACTTCTGTATTCATTATAAAGTTCATGTTTTTGGATTATATCGTTAGGTGATTTTCTTAATAATGTAATATAATCATTAAAAGAAATTTCACCCCAAACATGATTAATGTATTTTGAAACTGGATTAATTATTCCGTTAATAGTTATATCTTGTAAAACATCGAAAAATGTATCTAATGATTTAATCCAATCAAAAATCAAATTATTATTTCGCCTTCTTAGAAATAAAATAACCGTCTCTGTTGGAGTGGCCATGAATGTACTTTTACCTAACTCTGTTATCGCTACAATATCAAAATAATATAAAATTATTTCTCTAGTTTTAGATTGAATCCCTTTAGTGTTCAGAATTGAACTAGGTAATACAATAGCAGCGATACCATCGTCTTTCAATAAATGTTTTGTTCTTTCAATAAACAAACACTCAATATCATCACTATTATCTGAAAGATAGGGATATAAAGCAAATTCATTTTGTGCGCCAATATATTCTAAATCATCTTTACAATCATTTACAGAATATGGTGGATTTGATAGAACTAATGAAAATTTAGCTTTTGTAGAATCTTCCAGATTTGTGTTGTCTTTTAATAAGCCTTTATAAGTTTTAGAAGTTTGAAAACTATCAAGACCATCACCGTGAATAATTTGTGCCACACCATCACCATAAAAATAGCATCCTACTTTTGCTACTTTAACTAAACGGTAGTCTTTTTCTATTCCATAAACATATTTTGCCGCCCATTCATAAGGATCAGCCTGCCAAGATTTTACTTGTTTTATTGCTTTTGGAAAGAAATTTTTCATTTCATTCTCCTTGAAAGCATTTATAATATCTTGATATTCTTCCATTGCTTCTGTAATGAAATGCCCGCTTCCTGCTGCATAATCAATTATTGCAGGTAATTCAGGTGCCTCTTTGTTTACTTCTTTTTCTATCATTTGTTTAATAGGTAAAGAGCGAACAATGAATTTAGTAATTGGGGGCGGTGTAAAATACTGACCTACTTCTTGTTTCAATCCTGTGGTCAGTAATTTTTCGAAGAAATCAGACAAATGTTGTTGCTTTCTTGGGTAACGAATTTGATATTTTTCTAAAAGTTTTACAACATCTTTTAATACACGTTGATTTTCATCAAAACTAGCGTCGTCTAAGACTTCTTTTATTGCTAATATATTATTGAATTTTAAAACTTTTTTCTTTTTTTCAAGAAGTTCCTCAGGCGAATTCGCTTTGAAATCTTTTCTCGTCGATTCCTTCAATTTCTTTTTGAAGAAAAGCAAATAAACCATCTTTATGTAAATTAATCAAACGAACTTGAAAATCAACAGCATTATCATCTTCTCTCCAATGGAATTCTAATTCGTCATTTTCTCTCTTAGCTTCATCATATAATTTTGCTAAAAAAAGATTAAAGATTTTATTAAACGCATTTGGCTTATCTGATACTGAATGTTTACGAAGTATGGAAGCAAATTCATGGAATATTTTTGTGCTTTCTGTTTCGTTTAATTCTTTTAAATCAGCTTTTGTAAATTTTTTGCTTTTAAAATCATAAGGTTCGTTTTCCCAAACACCTTGATGCTTAGTATTCTTGTTCCAAAGAGTATGGAAATCTTTTACAGTTGGAGCAATCCTGTGTTCTTCTTCGATTTTTACAATTTCATTTTTGTAAACAAGTTTATCTTTTTCAAGTTTAGAAGTGTAAAGCATTAGAATTTCAGCACTTTTATCTTGCTGAAAATAAGAAAAAAGTTGACCTCCATCTTTTTTCATTTTTTTTAATTCATCATCAAACTCTTTTCCAAAAGTTTTACACTCTATCATGAGATAAGCTTTATCATCCTTTTTTACAAGAATATCAAGCCTTCCTTTTTCTTGACGACCAAGTTTCCATTTTGGTTCTAAAACAAGGTTTTCGGGTTTGTAGCCTTTTTCAAGTAGACGATTAACGCATTCCAAAACTACCCAATCTTCGGGTTTTGTGATGTTTTGTGAATCTTTGCCGTGCACTTTTATTTTACCGCCGAAATAAAAAGTCTGTCTATCAAAATCTATTTCAATAATATAACCGTCTTGATATTTTTTAATAAAAATATCTGTTGCGTTTTCTTTAGGTTGAAAACCAATTACTTCCGCCAAATTTTTCATGTTATATTTAATTATAATTAGTAAAGGCAAAAATATAATAAAAAAAAATTAATTTTCACACATGAGTTGTAAAAATATACAACACATATTAACTAAAAAATCCCGTTTGATTTTTCAAACGGGATTCTTATCATTTAAATAAAAAAATTACAATTCTAAAGCACGTTTAGCATCGCCATTCATCAATAATTCTAATGGGTTTTCTAAAGCTTCTTTCACAGCAACTAAGAAACCAACAGACTCACGTCCGTCGATAATTCTGTGGTCGTAAGAAAGTGCAACATACATCATTGGGTGAATTTCAACCTTTCCGTTTACAGCAATTGGACGCTCAATAATATTGTGCATTCCTAAAATTCCTGATTGAGGAGGGTTGATGATTGGAGTACTTAACATACTTCCAAAAACACCACCATTTGTAATTGTGAAAGTTCCACCTGTCATATCATCAACAGTAATTTGACCATCACGAGCTCTTAAAGCTAATCTTTTGATTTCAGCTTCAATTCCACGGAAAGTTAATAACTCAGCATTACGAACAACAGGAACCATTAATCCTTTTGGTCCAGAAACTGCGATTGAGATATCAGCAAAATCGTAAGCGATTTTGTAATCACCATCCATCATTGAGTTAACATCTGGGTATAATTGTAAAGCTCTTGTAACTGCTTTTGTAAAGAATGACATGAAACCTAAACCTAAACCACCATGTTTAGCTTTGAAAGCGTCTTTGTATTCATTACGAATTTGGTTAATTGGCGTCATGTTTACTTCGTTGAAAGTAGTAAGCATAGCCGTTTCGTTTTTAGCCGAAACTAATCTTTCTGCTACTTTACGACGTAACATTGATAATTTTGTACGCTCAGTTCCACGGCTTCCACCAGTTGGAGTTCCCATAGAAGGTACTGCATTTACAGCATCATCTTTAGTGATTCTTCCACCTTTACCAGTTCCTGAAACTGTAGCCGGAGCAATATTTTTTTCGTCTAATATTTTTCTTGCTGCAGGAGATGGAGTTCCAGCTGCATAACTTGTAGCTGCCGGAGCTTGAACCGGAGCTGTTTTTGGAGCCTCAGCTTTTACTTCTGCTTTTGGAGCTTCTGCCTTTGGTGCCTCAGCTTTAGGTGCTTCTGCTGCCGGAGCGCCGCCTGCAGGTTTTGCTGCATCAGTATCAATTAAACAAACTACAGCGCCTACAGCTACTGTATCACCTTCTTCAGCTTTAAGTGTAATAACACCGCTCATTTCAGCAGGTAATTCAAGAGTAGCTTTATCTGAATCAACTTCAGCAATAGCCTGATCTTTTTCTACATAATCTCCGTCTTTTACTAACCAAGTTGCAATTTCAACTTCTTTTATTGATTCCCCTGGTGATGGGACTTTCATTTCTAAAATCATCTTTGTTTTTGTTTAAGGTTTTTATGGTTTCAATCCCGATAGCTATCGGGACTGAAACTTGAAACATTTTCTTTTTATCTGAATAAATTTTTATCGAATACCATTCTAATTGCATCTGCGTGACGACGTTTTGCACGTGTGTAACTTCCAGATGCCGGAGCAGCGTATGCTTTTAATGAAGCCAATCTCCATTTTACAAGATCAAAGTTCATCAACATAAAGCTGTAAGCTCCCATGTTTTTAGGTTCTTCCTGAGCCCAAACATAATCATCAGCGTTTGGATATTGTGCGATAATTGCTTTTAACTGCTCAACTGGTAAAGGGAATAATTGCTCGATACGAACAACTGCAACATCAGTTCTTCCGTTGTTTTCTCTTTCTGCAACAATGTCATAGTAGAATTTACCAGTAACAAAAACTAATGTTTTTACTTTCTTTTTATCTACTGTATTGTCATCAATTGTTTCCTGAAAACTTCCTGTCGCTAATTCTTCAACTGTAGATACGCATCTTGGATCACGTAATAAACTTTTTGGAGAGAAAACTACTAAAGGTTTACGGAAATTCGTTTTCATTTGTCTTCTTAACAAGTGGAAGAAGTTGGCTGGCGTTGTACAATCGGCAACATACATGTTTTGTCTTGCACAAAGTTGTAAGTAACGCTCCATTCTTGCAGAAGAGTGTTCTGCACCTTGTCCTTCATATCCGTGAGGCAATAATAAAACAATACCGTTTTGGTTGTTCCATTTGTCTTCACCACATGAAATATATTGGTCAATCATAATTTGAGCTCCGTTAGAGAAATCTCCAAATTGTGCTTCCCAAATTGTTAACGCTTTTGGATTTGCTAATGCATATCCGTAATCAAAACCTAGAACACCGTATTCAGATAAAAGTGAATTGAATACGCCGAATTTTCCTTTTTTGTTTTCGATTCCGTCTAATAAAATTACTTCTTCTTCAGAATCTTCCACTTTTACTACAGCGTGACGGTGAGAGAAAGTTCCTCTTTCAACATCCTGACCAGAAATACGAACGTCAAATCCTTCTGTTAAAAGTGAACCGTAAGCTAATGCTTCAGCAGTTCCCCAATCAACAGTATTGTTATCGTATCCAGTTTTTCTGTCCGTAACAATTTTAGTTATTTTACTGATGAATTTTTTATCAGCTGGTAAAGTTGAGATTGTATTGATGATAGAATCCAATCCTTTTTTGTCAAAAGTAGTATCTACTTTTTGAAGCATTTGCGTATCTGTTACCTGAACAAATCCGTCCCATTCGTTTTTCATGAATGGAGTTATGATTGTTAAATCTTTTTTACGAGAAGCTTCTAAATTTTCCTCTAAAGCAGATTTGTATTCTTTTTCTAAAGCATTTACATAAGATGCATCGATTACGCCGTCTGACAATAATTTCTCTGCATAAATATCTCTTGGATTTTTATGTTTTGCGATGATTTTATATAAAACCGGCTGCGTGAAACGAGGTTCGTCACCTTCGTTATGACCGTATTTTCTGTATCCTAATAAATCGATAAATACGTCACGTCCAAATTGCATTCTGTAATCTAATGCAAAAGATACTGCGTGTACAACTGCCTCTGCATCATCAGCATTAACATGTAATACCGGAGATAAAGTTACTTTAGCAACATCTGTACAATAAGTAGAAGAACGAGCATCTAAATAGTTAGTTGTAAAACCAACCTGATTGTTAATTACAATATGAATTGTTCCTCCAGTTTTGTAGCCGTCAAGCTGCGCCATCTGAATAATTTCATATAAAATACCCTGACCTGCAATTGCAGCATCTCCGTGTACCGCGATTGGTAATACTTTAGAGAAATCTTCTGGGAAATATTTATCTTGTTTTGCTCTTGTAATACCTTCAATTACAGCTCCAACCGTTTCTAAGTGAGAAGGGTTTGGTGCTAAATTGATGTTGATGCTTTTTCCAGATCTTGTTTTTTTGTCGGCAGTAAGACCTAAGTGATATTTTACGTCACCGTCAAAATATTCCTGATCGTAATCTTTACCGTCAAACTCACCAAAAATATCCTGAGTAGATTTATTAAAGATGTTTGCCAAAACGTTCAAACGACCACGGTGCGCCATTCCCATTACGAATTGTTCAACACCTTTTTCGGCAGCCTGCTCGATCAAAGCATCTAAAGCTGGGATAATAGATTCTCCACCTTCTAGTGAAAAACGTTTTTGTCCAACATATTTAGTGTGAAGGAAGTTCTCGAAAGAAACAGCTTCGTTTAATTTATTTAAGATTGTTTTCTTTTCTTCTGTAGAGAAATTTGGCTGGTTCACATTAACCGCCAGTTTTTCCTGAATCCATTTTACAACGCCAGGATTCCTGATGTACATATATTCAATACCAATATGCTGGCAGTAAATAGCTTTAAGACGATTTACGATAGCTTCTAATGAAGAAGGCGGGATTCCGATTGTCTGCGCAGCATCAAAAACAGTTGGAAGGTCAGCAGCTGATAATCCGAAATTCTCAATATCTAAAGTAGGAGAAGAAGTTCTACGGTCACGGACAGGGTTTGTTTTTGTAAACAAGTGTCCGCGCGTACGGTATCCATCAATTAATTTTAAAACATTAAATTCTTTTTGCAGTTTGTCTGAAACCTGACTGTAATCTGTGTTTGGGCTAGTCACATACTCAACAATAGTCTGCACTGGATTTTCGTCATTATAAGTCGTTTGTCCAAAGTCAAAACCTTGAAAGAAACTTCTCCAGCTTGGCTCAACGCTGTCTGGGTTAACTAAATATTGATCGTATAATTGTGCAAAGAACTCGGTATGCGCTGCATTTAAAAATGAAAACCTATCCATAATATTAGTGAATATACTTTTTGTTAAATAGAAAGGCAAAAGTACAACAATCGACTTTATTTAAACCTTTTTTTTACGTACTTTTACGTAAAAATTTGTTAAAATAAACGTTAACTATGAAGAAAAAACATTTTTCAATCGATTGCAGATCTTTTTTTGTGATTTTGACAGTCTTATTCTCATGTTACGCAAATGCGCAGCAAACGTATGTTATTGATAACAAAAACCATTTCTGGGATAAAGTGCAGTTTGGAGGCGGACTCGGTTTAGGAATTGGTTCTGGTTATACAGACATCTCAGTAATGCCAAGCGCGATTTACAATGTTAACGAAATTGTTTCCTTTGGTCTTGGTTTACAATTTGGTTACTTAAACTCAAAGGACTATTATGAATCGTATGTTTATGGCGGAAGTTTAATTACGCTTGTAAACCCAATTCCCGAAGTTCAATTATCTGCCGAATTAGAGCAGGTAAGAGTAGATACAAGATATGAAGCCAACATCAACAGACCCGCTTTTTCTGATAGTTATTGGAACACCGCTTTATATCTTGGAGCTGGTTACAGAACCGGAAATGTAACTATTGGCGCCCGTTACGATGTTTTATATGATCCTGATAAAAGTCTTTACGGATCTGGATTTATGCCTTTTGTGAGGGTTTATTTCTAGAAGTTGCTAAGGTTCTGAGATGCTAAGTTTTTAAGTTTTGAATTGCGAATAAAAATACTCAAATGAATCAAGCTTTATATTCTGAAATAACTTTAAAATATTTAAAAAAAAATCACCCTGAATTTTTAGAAAATGTTGATTTCAAAGAAGATCATTCTTTTGATTGTTCTATTAAAAGTGTAAGTGGAAACAGATTTTTGTGGATAGCGACTTACGATTTAGAAATAACAATTGGTTTAGAAAACTATAAAAAAGAATGTGATTGGCATTTTCACATAGGAGCTTCAGGAGGAAATAATCAAACAGAAGAATTAAAAGAATTAACCAAACAGCTGAATGAAATTTTAAATAATGAACAAGTTTTTATTTTAGAAAATGATAAATATATTCCATTTGATAAAAATGATGAGCCAGTTGTAAAAGGTGATGAAAAGTTTTTTATGTGGAATGAAATATAAGTTTCAAAATCTTAGAATCTCAGAACCTTAGCATCTCAGCATCTTTTTTACTTGTAATGATTTCTAAACCAAACCTTCTGCCATTCTCTCTTTAAAATTAAAAAAGCAACCTGTTCAGCTAAAATTACTAAATCCGAACCATCGAGTTTTTTGATTTCGATTTCAGAAACATCAATAATATAAAGAAGGTTCAGATATTCAGCAAATTTGTACTGAATCATTCGGTAAATTTTTTCGTGAAGCTGGATTTTTAGTTCTTCGGGAGAAATGCTAAGCGGAAAATCAATTCCTTCATTGGCCAGATTAAAATCTTTATTGATTTGCTCAATCAGACTTAAATATAAATTTTCTCTTTCGGCATCAGCCAATAAAAAATCGGTATTTTCAGGAATTGGAAACATTGATGCTCTTTAAGAATTGAGGCAAAGTTAAAACTAAAAAATCATTTAACCGTTGATTCTCTTTCAATGATTCTAGTTGGAAGTTCTATAATTTGGTGCACTACAGGTTTATGTTCTTTTATGTCGGCAATTTCATCAATTAAAATAGAAACCGCGGTATGGCCCATTTCAAATCCGGGCTGATCAATTGTCGTTAATTTAGGCGAAATCACCGTACTCATAAACCAATTACTAAAACCAAAAACCGCCACCTGATCCGGCGTTTTTATTCCCGCTTCATTAAAATATTTAATAATCCCGATAGCGACTAAATCTGTAATCGCAAAAATGGCATCGATATCCGGATGTTCGTTCATGATTTTTTGAGCATTTTCGTAACCGTCTTCAAAATCAGTATTATTGTCACAAACATAAACCAATTTCGAATCGTACTCAATTCCGTGAGCTTCGAGTGCGCGTTTATACCCTAAAAAACGATCAATAGAATTTTGAGGAACATACGAACCTCTAAAATGAGCGATTTTTTTATACCCTTTATTAATAAGATATGTAACAGCATCATAAGCTGCTTTGGCATCATTAATAACCACTTTAGAACATTCTACTCTTTTGGCAATTTTATCAAACAAAACAACAGGAGTATTTTTTCGAATCGCTTCATTAATATGAGAGAAATCATCTGTTTCGTTGGAGAGCGACATCAAAACGCCGTCAACCCGCTTTTGGATCAATAAAGCAAGCTGTTTTTTCTCCATTTCATATTTTTCGTTTGATTGCAGAATGATAACTAAATAACCTCTTTTTTCGGCTTCTTCTAAAATGCCATTTAATACGCTCGAAAAAAAGTGATGAACCGTTGCAGGGATAATGACACCAATGGTTTTGGTTTCGTTGGTTCTTAAATTAACCGCTACAGAATTAGGCATATAGTTCATCGTTTCGGCCATTTCGATAACTTTGGCGCGCGTCGATTTGCTAATGTCTGTATATCCTTTTAATGCCTTTGAAACCGTTGTGACTGATATTCCTAAGGCCGAGGCTATATCTATTAATTTTGTATCATTCATGAAATAAATGTACTAAAAAATAAACTTCATTGATAAAAAATATATTTCCGAAAACGTTTTAGGTGATTTCGAAAACGTTTTCGATTTAGAATTGCTAAATTGTGTTTAATTAGTGTTTTAAGTTTACAGTACAAATGAAAAATTTACTAACTAAACCAAAAAAATCATGAAACAGAAACACTCTTATTTAGGTATATTATTTTTGATAATGTGCCTAATTACTGTTCCAAATAATTTATTTGCCCAGGCAAAAAACACGGTGTCTGGAAAAGTATTAGACGAAACTGGACAATCTATTCCGGGAGCAAATGTATCTTTAAAAGACACGGGAAAAAATACGATAACAGATGAAAACGGACGCTATGTTTTCACGGATGTTATTGCCGGAAATTATGTTGTAGAAGCAACAAATGTAGGTTACAAAACATACAGCAAAGAAATTTCGGTAAAAGAAGGAGAATCTGTAGTGGCAGATTTACTTTTAGAAACCGAATCTCAAAGCTTGAAAGAAGTTGTAGTAACAGGTTCATCTGCCCCAAGATCAAAACTTGAATCGAGCGTTGCCATTACCACAATGGGAGCAAAAGCAATCGAAGACAGAGCGCCATCAAGCACGGCGGCTTTATTGCAGACAATTCCGGGATTTGTGGTTGAAGCATCTGGAGGAGAAATTGGAAACAACCTTTTTGCAAGAGGAATTCCGTCTGCGGGAGCTTATGAATATGTACAAATTCAGGAAGACGGATTACCGGTTTTTGAAGATGGTGCGTTACAATTTGCCAACGCCGATACTTTTTACAGATTGGACGAAACGGTGAGTAAAATGGAAGCTGTTCGTGGAGGTTCTGCCTCAATTTTCGCTAACAATGCTCCTGGGGGAATCATCAACTTTATTTCTAAAACAGGTCAAAATGATTTTCAGGGAAGAGCAAAATTCACTACTTCAGATTACGGAATGTTCAGAACTGACCTTAATTTGTCTGGCGCTTTAATTCAGGATAAATTATTTTTTAATGTCGGCGGATTTTACAGAGCTGACAATGGTGTAAGAAATACTGGTTTTACAGCTAATAAAGGCGGACAAATCAAAGGAAATATTACTTATAAATTTGATGACAGCGATTATTTAAGAGTTAACTTCAAACATCTTGACGACAGAAACACATTCTATTTGCCAATTCCTTTAAAAAGCAATAACGGAAAAATCGAAGGTATCGACGGATTTAATCCAAATTACGGAACGTTGACTTCAGTAAATTTCAGTCATTTAAATGTTCCTCAATATGGAGGCGGAACTTTCAGCGCAGATTTAGAAGATGGTTCTCATCCTGTAATCAACTCAATTGGAGCTGAATTCAAAAAGAAAATATCAGATAAAGTAACTTTCAAAAATGCTTTCAAACAAACCAGTATCGATTTAAATTACAATGCGATTTTCCCTAATGGCGGACCGTGGACACAAGATGCTTATGCAACTAGCGTTCAAAACACAACGGCCAGTAATTTGACGTACAGTTATGTAGATAACGGAGCTACTCTTGACCCAAATGCTTTAATCATGAGAGCTGACCTTTGGCATATTGAAAAGAAAATGAACAATTTTGCAAATAATTTCTCTTTTTCTTTTGATTTAGATCCTGTGAAATTAACAGCTGGTTACTACTATTCTAACTGGAAATCAAATCAATACTGGAAC
Source organism: Flavobacterium panici (assembly GCF_903819335.1). GTDB lineage: Bacteria > Bacteroidota > Bacteroidia > Flavobacteriales > Flavobacteriaceae > Flavobacterium > Flavobacterium panici. Next base: position 292,298 of record NZ_CAIJDE010000034.1, read on the forward strand.
TGGAATTCGTATTTAGTAGGCGTTTCAGACAATCCAAGATTGTTAAACGTAAAAGATAATACAACCGGAGTTGACCATACCTGGAATGGTGTAGAAAGAATTACTTGGTTAGAAAGAGATGCACAAACAAAAGGTTTATTGAATGATATTTATGCTGACGCAGAAATTAAAGCGACAGATAATTTGACTTTTAACGCAGGTTTAAGATATAACAAAGACAAATATTCAGGATACAGAGACAACGCTAGATTTTTCTCTGAAGATTTAGGAATTTTAGACAACAACACGGCCGATGATGCAGTAACAACTGTAAAAGGAAATCCGTATACCTATTGGAGATATGATGTAAGCGAATGGTCGTATACTGCCGCTGGAAACTACAAATTCAACGACAATATGGCTTCATACGTTCGTTACAGCCACGGATTTAGATCTCCAATTGAAGAATCATTTTATGATAATGCAGCCAATTTAAGTAAACTGGAAAATACAGAAGTAAATCAGTTTGAATTGGGTTATAAATACTCAAGTTCTTTCTTCTCTGTAAATGCGAATTTATTTCATATGAATTTGAAAAATGTTGCTTTCACGGATATTTTATCTGATGGATCTTCAGAAAATAAATTTGCCGACGTAAACAACATTGGTCTTGAAGTAGAAACTAATGCGAGATATGAATTCGTAAAACTGAACTTTACATTCACGGTTCAAAAACCAGAGTATGATAATTTCACTGGAACAAATGCCGACGGTTCTACTTTTGATTTCAACGGAAATACAGCAAGAAGAATCCCTAAATTTTTCTGTAACCTAAGACCAGAAGTTGATATCACAAAAGATTTTACAGCTTACGTTCAGTTTTCTTATTATGATAAAAAATTCACGAATCAGGATAACAAACAAGTTTTACCAGCTTATAAAGAAGTTGGTGCAGGTTTAAATTACACATACAAAAATCTTCGTTTTGCAGTCGATGCTTCGAATTTATTCAACGAAATTGGTTTAACAGAAGGAGATCCAAGACAAACAACATCTGCAGCAAGCGATGTGTTCATGGCAAGACCTATTTTAGGACGCGCCTTCAGATTTTCTGTAGCCGTTAATTTCTAAATCTAATATACGCAAAGCTACTGTAGAGGCGCACAGCAGTGCGTCTCCACACAGTAACCACAACGAATAAAAAAATATTAAACACATAGAAACATAGATTTTTATACGCTAAAAAAAGAGCAAAAAAGAAACTAGTTTCCACACATAGCTATGTGAATTAATGCAAGTGAAACGCCTTTTGAGTTCAATCTAAGCTATGTTTCAATGTGTTAAATTTAATACACGTACAGTTACTGTAGAGGCGCACAGCAGTGCGTCTCCGTACAGTAACCACAAAGCATAGACAAAACAAACAGAAAAATGAAAAACATAGGAATTAAAATCTCACTTTACCTCAATTATTTTGTCTTCGCTATTTTATTAAACAGCGTAGGAATTGTGATTTTAAAATCGCAAAGAAATTACGGAGTAGATGAAGTTCAGGCGAGTATTTTAGAGGCTTTTAAAGACATGCCAATTGCTATTGTATCCTTTTTTATAGCCTCTTTTTTGCCCCGAATAGGCTATAGAAAAGCGATGTTAATAGGATTGGCTTTGGTCACTTTAGCCTGTATTTCTATGTATTTTGGAAACTCATTTGACAATGCTAAAATCCTTTTTGCAACCGTTGGAGTTTCATTTGCTTTGATAAAAGTTTCGGTTTATTCATTAATAGGAACTGTAACCGAAACCAAAAAAGAACACAACGCTTTAATGAGCAGTATCGAAGGTTTTTTTATGGTAGGAATTGCGCTGGCTTATTTTTTATTTCCGGCTTTTAATAATGAAAATGATCCAAATTCATGGTTAAATGTATATTGGTTATTAGCGGGATTATCGTTTTTATCGTTTCTTTTTTTACTCTTTATAAAATTTGAAGAAACCGAAGTTGCGGCAGGAGCAAACCTCAAAGATGATTTTCTGCAGATGTTCAAATTAATGGCAAAACTGCTGACGGTTATTTTTGTAATCAGTGTGTTTTTATTTGTAATGATTGAACAGGGAATACTTTCGTGGCTGCCAACATTCAATACAAAAGTGCTTCATCTGCCGGAAAATATTAGTATTATGATGGCCAGTATTCTGGCAATTTCACTAGCAATAGGAAGATTGATTGCAGGAATTGTAACCAAAAAAGTAAACTGGATTTATGTTTTAAGTGTCTGTATTATTTCAGCCATGTTGATTGTTGTTTTTGTACTTCCAAAAACAGTTGGATTAGAAGTAAAAAACATTAATACGCTATCAGATATTCCATTAATTGGATTTGCATTTCCTCTAATCGGATTATTTATTGCACCTATTTATCCGTTATTAAATTCGATTGTATTAAGTGCTTTACCAAAGAATTTACAAAGTTCCATGACTGGATTAATTGTAATTTTTTCTGCTCTCGGCGGAACATTAGGATCCAGAATAACAGGTTGGCTTTTTAAAAACGAAGGACCGGAAAAAGCTTTTTATTTTACTTTAATCCCAATGACTTTATTACTGATCTCATTTTTTATTCTTAAAAAAATAACTGCAAAAGATGAAATTTAAATTACATATAACCCAAACCATCGAAAAATTATTGGCTCAGGAAGATACTGATGGCGATAAAAAAATTACGATTGATGATAACGGCCCAAAAAAGTTTTTGCTGTACGATCTAGATGGAAATCCCGCAGATATTAAAGGAACTTATCAGCTTTCGAATTTATTGCAGGAATTGGCTTTGGCTAAAAAAAACAATACTGAATTTGCAGTAATCGATTTAAATGAAATTACCGAAGATCCTGTAAAACGTATTTCAAGAAAAATAAAAGACTTGTACTGGAACGGTCTTACGCGAACAATTGATGCAACGGGCGTAAAGAAAATTCTGGAAGACGATAAAATCGAAAATGAATTTGCATACTTATATGTGCCTTTTGGCGACGAAATTGTTTTTGATTATTTCAAGAAATTAGAAGCCACAATTCCAAAGTTAAAAGTGGTGCAACTGCCTAAAAATATTACTCCGGATTATGTTTTATCGCTGAATAAAAAGCCGGGAATTCTGGCTTTGGCACTTCAAATAAAAAACAACGAAATTTCGGGAGTTCCGTTTGTTGTTCCGGGCGGAAGATTCAACGAAATGTACGGCTGGGACAGTTATTTTATTGCCAAAGGACTTTTGATTGATGATAAAGTTGACCTTGCTTTAGGCATTGCCGAAAACTTCAAATATCAAATTGATCATTACGGAAAAATTCTAAACGCGAACCGAAGCTATTATTTAACTCGCACACAGCCGCCGCTTTATACGTCTTTAATTATGGATGTTTTAGAAAAGTCAAATCCTGATATTTTTTGGATTGAAAGACATTTAAAAACTGCTATAAAAGAATATCTAACGGTTTGGATGGAAGAAGGAAAAAGGCTTACAGCAAATGGTTTAAATCGGTATAAAGCAGAAGGAATTGGGCTTCCATTTGAAGTTGAAGAAGGACATTTTGATGATATTCTGGAACAATATGCACTAAAATATAATCTCTCAACCCGCGAATTCGAAAAGAAATATCTCGAAAGAGAAATTGTCGATACGGAACTCGATAAATATTTTACACACGATCGAAGTATGCGCGAAAGCGGTCATGATACAACACATCGATTGGTTGGAGTCTGTGCTAATTTAAATACCGTCGCAATAAATAGTTTACTTTATAAATACGAAACTGATATTGCTTTTTTGATTAAGAAATACTTTAAAAATGAATTTCAATACTTTGAAGATAAATCTTTTTCAAGCGATTATTGGATTTTAAAAGCATCAGAGAGAAGAGAAAAAATAAACAAATTGTTATGGAATCCTGAAAACGGAATTTATTTCGATTATGATTTTGTAAACGAAAAACAGCACGTTTTTGACGCCGCGACCACTTTTTATCCGCTTTGGGCAAAAATAAGCACACAGGAACAAGCTGATATTTTGGTTAAAAAAACGCTTCCAAAGTTTAAAATGAAAGGCGGAATTGCCGGAAGCACCAAGGAATCAATTGCCGGTTTTGATGATAATTCGCCAACACGACAATGGGATTATCCGTTTGGCTGGGCACCGCATCAAATGCTTTTGTGGGAAGGTCTGCTGAATTATAATTTTAATGAAGAAGCACAGGAAATGGTGTATCGCTGGCTTTGGCTGATTACCCGAAATGCGGTTGATTACAACGGAACCATTCCTGAAAAGTTTGATTTATCAATAAGCTCACATAAAATTTTCGCCGAATACGGAAACGTAGGCACCGAATTTAATTATATAACCGAAGAAGGTTTTGGATGGATGAACGCTTCATATCAATTTGGTTTAACGATTTTAGAAGATGATTTAAAACAAAAATTATCAGATTTGGTTGATCCTGATGAACTTTTTAGTTAAAATAGCCTTCGACTTCGCTCAGGATGACACTCAGTTCTATAATAACGTTTGTCCGGCTGAGCGAAGTCGAAGCCCTTTTAGATGATGCTGTAAATGACAAACCCGACAGGTTTTTAAAACTTGTCGGGTTTACTATGTGTAGATTTTTTCGCCACGAATTACACGAATTTTCACTAATTTAATTACAATGAATAATTCGTGGAAATTAGTGTAATTGCTTCGCCTATTCGCTATCGCTCGGGTCGTGGCAAACAAAAAAAATCTATATAATCCTTTTAATCTGTGGCAAAAAAACTAAACTTTTCTTCCCATTAAATTCTCCCCAAAAGTTCTTAAAATATCTTTCTTTTCAGCGTTAATGTCCATTTTTTCTAAAGTATCAAAAGCCTTAAAAGTATACATTTCAATCGCTTCCTGAGTTGCTTTTGAAGCTCCAGATTCGTTAAAAATAGCTTTTGCAGTTTCTATTTTTTCTGAATTATCTTCTAATTGTAAGCTGAATAATTGCTCTAATTCTGAAGCTTTTTCAGCAGAAGAAAATTCTAAAGCTTTTAAGTATAAATATGTTTTTTTGTTTTCGATAATATCGCCGCCAACCTGTTTTCCAAAAGTTTCCGGATCACCAAAAGCATCTAAATAATCATCTTGTAATTGAAAAGCCAGACCTAAGTTTAATCCGAAATCATAGATTAAATCGCCGTCTTTTTCAGAAGATTTGGCCACAATTGCACCCATTTTCATGGCAGCAGCAACCAAAACAGCAGTTTTATATTCTATCATTTTTAAGTATTCAGGAATCGTAACATCTTTGCGTGTTTCAAAATCAACATCCCATTGTTGTCCTTCACAAACTTCAAGAGCTGTTTTGCTAAAAAGTTTTGCTAAATCTCTAAAAACTGCCGGTTCGTATTGTTCAAAATATTGATACGCCAAAATAAGCATGGTATCACCAGAAAGAATTCCGGTGTTTAAATTCCATTTTTCATGAACCGTAACCTGACCTCTTCGCAAAGGCGCATCATCCATAATATCATCATGAACAAGCGAAAAATTATGAAAAACTTCAACTGCCATTGCCGCCGGAAGTGCCACTTTATAATCAGTATTAAAGACTTCTGCGGCCATTAAAGTAAGTACCGGACGCATGCGTTTTCCGCCAAGCCCTAAAATGTATTCAATAGGTTCGTAAAGATTTTTAGGTTCTTTATGTATGTCTTGTTTATTTAAATATTCAATAAAAAAATCCTGGTACTGACTAATATCGTGCATAAAATGAAATTCTGATTTACGAAGCCCAAAGATACGATTCATAATGAATTATTTCTTTCTTAAAATTAAAAGATAGTTTCCGCTTAAAATTGTCATTAAATCAACTAAATCTTAAGAAGTTAAAATTATTTTGAAAAAAACTTGGAAACTTTTTTGGTGTTTAGAGTTTCCTTTCTATATTTGCGCCATTAAATGGAAACTTAGAACACTAAAAAAGTTTCCGTGAAGAGTTTGAAAAATTTATAAACTCATTAAAATTAGGTATTTATGAAAACAACATGGACTATAGATTCTACTCAATCTGATGTTTTAATCAAAATGAGACATTCTATAATTGCTTATTTAGGAGGAACAACAAATAAATTTGACGGTTATGTGAATATTGAAGACAATGAAATTGAAGATGCATCGGTTGAATTTTCATTGGATATTAATAATAAAAAAGAAAGCTTTCAGCAAATCGATACGAATTTACAGCTTCAGGATTTCTTTGATGTAGACGAACATCCAATTATTAGTTTTAAATCGACTTCATTTCAAAAAATAAACAATAACATCAATTTCTTTAAAGGCGATTTAACGATAAAAGATGTAACAAGAGTGGTAGAACTTGATGCAGAATTTATTGGTGTCAACACTTACAACGGAGAAAAAAAGGTTGCTTTTGAAATTAAAGGAGATATCAAACGTCAGGATTTTGGTCTGGACTACAATTCTTTCCATCATAATGGAGGTTTAGCTCTTGGAAAAGATATTAAACTGATAGCCAATCTGGAATTTAGTATATAAATCTTACATAATGAATAATTTAATGTAAAATTATTACAAAAATGACGGAAACTATTTTTTTGATTTTAGTTTCCTAATTATATTTGTAATGCAATTGGAAAAATTAAAATGAAAGAGAAAATTATATCAAAAGCAAGTGAGTTGTTTTTAAGACTTGGTTTTAAGAGTGTTACAATGGACGATATTGCTGGAGAAATGTGTATCTCAAAAAAAACGATCTATAAATATTTTTGTAATAAAGAAGTTTTGATCGAAGAGAGCACCTCATCAGTTCACAGACAAGTACACGAAGTTATTGATACCATCGTAGCTAAAAACTACAACGCAATTCATGAGAATTTTGAGATTAGAGAAATGTTTCGCGATATGTTTAAAAACAGCACCGACACCTCTCCTTTATACCAGTTAAAAAAGCATTATCCTGAAATTTATCAAAATGTAATGACACACGAAATCGAACAGTGCAACCATTATTTTAGAGATAATATTTTAAAAGGCATTCGTGAAAATTTATATCGACCAGACATCAATATAGATTTGTATGTGAAATTTTATTACACCTTGATTTTTCACATTAATGAAACAACCATTTCTGAAAGAGAAGCGCAAAAAATAGAATTAGAAGCTTTAGAATATCATACCAGAGCGATGGCGACAGAAAAAGGTATAATCGAACTCGAAAAGCAGCTTGAAAAAATTAAAGAATAATCATAATCATCAATCTCTAAATAATATTTAACTACATATGAAACGAATAGTTCTTATATTTTTGTGCACAATTGGTCTGTCGGCCAACGCACAGGTAACCACCTTAACCTTAAAAGACGCCATAAACTACGCGCTTCAAAATAAAGCCGATGCTAAAAAAGCAAAACTGGAGGTTGAAAACAGCGAATATAAAATTCAGGAAGTGCGTTCAAGAGCATTACCTCAAATTAGTGCAAACGGAAATATTACATACAATCCGGTTATTCAAACAACAGTAATTGACGGAGCAGGATTTGGTGCACCAGGAACTACAATCCAGGCAGCATTTGGTCAAAAATGGACTTCAAATGCAGGGCTTTCTTTAACTCAGGCAATCTTTGACCAATCTGTTTTTACAGGTTTAAGAGCTGCAAGATCGACTCGTGAATTTTATCAAATAAACGATCAGTTAACAGAAGAACAAGTTATTGAAAGAGTTGCAAATAACTACTATTCTGTATATGTACAAAAAGAAAGATTGGTTTTGTTAGACAGCAATTATGTAAACACAACAAAAGTTCGTGATATCGTAAAAGGCCAGTTCGATAATGGTTTAGCAAAAAAAATCGACCTGGATCGTATCATTGTAAAAATGTCAAATATTGACACGGAACGTCAGCAGATTAAAAACCAAATTACTTTACAGGAAAATGCATTGAAGTTTTATATGGGAATGCCTATCGAAACTGTAATTGATATGCCAAAAGAAGAATTTGATGTTGTTCCTGCTGCCTTAACAGAACAGCCAAATGTTGAAAACAGAACAGAATATCTGCTTTTGAAAAAGCAAGAAGAGCTTTTAGTATACAACAAAAAAGCAGTTGAAGCAGGATATTATCCTACACTTTCATTAACAGCTGGTTACAATTATATTGGTCAGGGACCTCAATTTCCTTGGTTTGCAAAACCAAAAGATGGAGTGTATTGGTCAGATTACTCTGCAATTGGATTAAACTTACATGTACCAATCTTTACAGGTTTTGGAACTCGTGCCAAAGTAAGACAAGCAGATGTTCAAATCAGATCACTTCAGGAAGACATCAAAGACACTAAACTTTCTCTTGATTTAGATTACAGAAATGCAATTGCTCAAATCGAAAACAATCTTGTAACGATCGAGAATCAAAAAGAAAACATGCGTTTGGCAACTGAAATCTTAAGCAATACAAAAAACAATTACCTTCAGGGGTTAGCATCTTTAACAGATTTGTTAGATGCTGAAAATGCATCACTTGAAGCACAAAATAATTATACAAGAGCAGTTTTAAATTATAAAATTGCCGAAATATCTTTAATCAAATCAAAAGGCGAACTAAAATCTCTTATTAAATAACTAATTACAATGAAGAAAACTATTACAACAATCGTAATCATAATTGCAGCCCTGGGTGTAATTGGATATGTCTTAAATAATAATAAGAAAAAGAACAAGGCAAAAACTGATATCGTAGCAGAGAAAAATGCTGCAGTTTCAGTAAAAATATCTCCGGTAAAAACAGAAGAAGTTTCATTAGATTTCGTTGCAAACGGAAACTTTCAGCCAATTCAGGAGTTAACTTTCTCTGCAGAAAAATCTGGAAAAGTAATCAGCGTTTTAGCTAAAGAAGGGGACTACGTAAGAGTAGGACAGACATTATTAACTGTAAGAGGAGACGTTATTAATGTAAGTGCACAACAAGCTCAGGCAGCTTTTCAAAATGCAAAATCAGATTACAGCAGATACGAAAACGCATTTAAAACAGGCGGTGTTACAAAACAACAATTAGATCAGGCAAAATTAGCTTTAACAAATGCAGAGTCTAATTTAAAACAAGCGAACATCAATGTTGGAGATACTAAAGTAAAAGCGCCAATCAATGGTTTTATCAATAAAAAATACATTGAGCCGGGATCTATTTTAGCAGGAATGCCAGCTACAGCTTTATTTGATATCGTAAACGTTTCTAAATTAAAATTAGTAGTTACAGTAAACGAAAATCAGGTTGCAAGCTTAAAAGTAGGAAACCATATTAATGTAACGGCTAGTGTTTATCCTGATAAAAATTTCTCTGGAAAAATTACGTTTATCGCTTCAAAAGCAGATGAGTCTTTAAATTTCCCGGTTGAAATTGAAATCCAAAACAATGCAAACAACGACCTAAAAGCAGGTATGTACGGAACTGCAAACTTTGCATCAAACCAACAAAAACAAAACCTGATGGTTGTACCTAGAAATGCTTTCGTAGGAAGTGTAAACAGTAACGAAATCTTTGTTGCTGAAAACGGTGTTGCAAAATTAAGAAAAGTTGTTGCTGGAAGAATTTTGGGAGATAAAGTAGAAGTTATCAAAGGATTATCTGATGGTGAAAAAGTAATCGTTACAGGTCAGATTAACTTACAAGACGGAAACACAGTAGAAATTATTAAATAATTATTTGGCTATAAGCCGTAAGCTATAGGCTATAAGCAAATTCAAAGCTTAAAGTCTACTGCCTACTGCCTAAAGCATAAAGAAAAAATATATGAAATTAGCCGAAATATCCATAAAACGTCCGTCGTTGGTAATTGTATTGTTTACAATTCTGACACTTGGTGGATTGTTCAGCTACAGCCAGTTAGGTTATGAGCTGATCCCAAAATTTGAACAGAACGTTATTACAATTTCTACTATTTATCCGGGAGCTTCTCCAAGTGAGGTAGAAAATACAGTGACAAAGAAAATTGAAGATGCGATTGCCTCTTTAGAAAATGTCAAGAAAATCGATTCGAAATCATACGAAAGTTTATCTATTGTTTCGATTACACTGACATCAAATGCAAAAGTCGATTTCTCTTTAAATGATGCACAGCGTAAAATCAACGCGATTATTAGTGATTTGCCAGAAGATGTTAAAACACCGGCATTAACTAAATTCTCGCTGAGTGATTTACCAATTATGACGCTTGGTGCAAACGGAAAAATGGACGAAGCGGAGTTTTATGACTTAATTGACAAAAAAATTGCTCCTATTTTATCTCGTGTACAAGGTGTTGCTCAGGTAAATATTATTGGTGGTTCTGAGCGTGAAATTCAGGTAAATCTTGACGCTGTAAAAATGCAGGGTTACAACTTATCTGTTCCTCAGGTGCAACAAAACATTTTGACTTCGAACTTAGATTTCCCAACAGGAAACATTCAGACTCGTAATCAAAAAATATTAATTCGTTTAGCGGGTAAATATAAAAGTGTTGAAGAATTAAGAAACCTTGTAGTTTCTTCTCAAAACGGAATCCAAATACGTTTAGGTGAAATCGCCGACGTTCAGGATACACAAAAAATTGCCGAGAAAATCTCTCGTGTAGATCAAAAAAGTGCGATTGTTTTACAAATCATCAAACAATCTGATGCTAATGCGGTTGCGGTAAGTGAGCAGTTATTAAAAACAATTGCACAGCTTGAAAAAGATTATAAAGTAAATCAGTTAAAACTTGAAGTTGCAAAAGATAGTACCATTTTTACTCTTGAAGCAGCAGATTCTGTAGTACACGATTTATTGATTGCGGTAATTCTGGTAGCATTTGTAATGTTGTTCTTCCTTCACAGTATTAGAAACTCATTGATTGTAATGGTTTCGATTCCTGCATCGTTGATTGCAACTTTTATCGGGATTTATTTAATGGGATATACATTAAACTTGATGAGTTTATTAGGATTATCTCTGGTAGTAGGTATTCTTGTGGATGACGCGATTGTGGTACTGGAGAATATTTACAGGCACATGGAAATGGGTAAAAGCCGAATTCGTGCATCGTATGACGGTACAGCAGAAATTGGTGGAACGGTAACTTCGATTACATTAGTAATTGTGGTTGTATTCCTTCCAATCGCGATGAGTTCTGGATTGGTATCTAACATCATTACACAATTCTGTGTTACGGTAATTATCTCAACAATGTTGTCACTTTTGGCTTCATTTACAATTATTCCTTGGTTATCTTCTCGTTTCGGAAAATTAGAGCATATTGAAGGAAAGAATTTATTTGGAAGAATCATTCTTGGTTTCGAAAGCTATTTAACACGTTTCACTGACTGGGTTTCTCATTTATTGACTTGGTGTTTAGATCATTATATTAAAACTTTTGTTGTCGTAATTATATTATTCTTTGCTTCAACAATTGGATTAATGGGTGGAGGTTTCATTGGAGGAGAGTTCTTTGCTTCTTCTGATAGTGGAGAGTTCTTAGTTCAAATTGAGATGCCAAAAGATGCTTCGTTAGAGCAAACTAACTTTATGACGCAAAAAGCAGAAGCTTTCTTAAAATCTCAGGAATATGTTCACAGTCAAATTACAACAGTAGGACAAACCAGTGAAGGTTTTGGAGCATCGCAAGCTACGGCTTATAAAGCAGAGATTGACGTAAAAATGATCGAACAAAAAGATCGTACAGATGATGCGAATGTTTATGCAGCAAAAATCAAACGTAAACTTGAAAAAGTATTAGTTGGAGCAAAAGTAAAAACAGTTCCGGTTGGTATTTTAGGAACTGCAGAAGATGCTACATTAGGATTAATCGTAACAGGACCTTCAACAGATGCAGCGATGGCTTTTGCTAAAAAAGCGGAAGCTGAATTACGTACAATTCCTGGAACAACAGAGATTAAATTAACGGTTGAAGACGGAAACCCGGAGATTAACGTAAAAGTAGACCGTGATAAAATGGCTGCTTTAGGATTAACACTTCAAACAGTTGGTTTAACCATGCAGACTGCTTTTAGTGGAAATACAGACGGTAAGTACAGAGCTGGTGAATATGAGTACGATATCAACATTAGATATAATGCTTTTGACAGAAAAAGTATTACCGACGTAAGTAACCTAATTTTTGTAAACTCAGCCGGACAGCAAATTAAATTGTCTCAGTTTGCAGATATTACAGAAGGATCTGGACCTAGCCAGTTAGAGCGTAGAGATAAATCTGCATCTGTAACTGTAAAAGGACAAAATGTTGGGGTACCATCAGGAACAATCGTGCAGCAATGGCAGGCTAAACTTGATAAATTAGATAAGCCAGCCGGAGTAAATTATATTTGGGGAGGTGACCAGGAAAATCAATCTGAAGGATTTGGTACTTTAGGAATCGCTTTACTTGCCGCTATTATTTTGGTTTACCTTGTAATGGTGAGTTTGTATGACAGTTTCGTTCACCCATTCGTAGTATTATTTGCAATTCCGCTTTCGTTTATAGGAGCGATGTTAGCACTGGCATTAACAAACAACTCATTAAACATCTTTACCATTTTAGGTATCATCATGTTGATTGGTCTGGTGTGTAAAAATGCGATCATGCTTGTCGATTATACCAACCAAAGAAGAGCTGCGGGAGAATCAATCAGAACGGCATTAATTCAGGCAAACCACGCTCGTTTACGTCCAATCTTGATGACAACAATTGCGATGGTATTTGGTATGTTCCCAATTGCATTAGCAAAAGGAGCTGGAGCAGAATGGAAAAACGGTTTGGCTTGGGTAATTATCGGAGGATTAATTTCTTCTTTATTCCTAACGTTGATTGTAGTTCCTGTAATTTATAATATCATGGAGAAAATCATTCATAAATTCTCTAAAGGAGAAAAAATCGATTACGAAGCTGAAATGGTTGCTGATTATGAGCACACAGAATTAAGCGAGGACGGTTTTAACCCTAAACATACCCATTAATTTTTGATTTAATTTTAGACGAAAAAATCCCAAATTCCGAAAGGAGTTTGGGATTTTTTAATTTTAGATTTATGAGTTTAGATTTTAGATTTTTTTATTCCGTTTGGAATTTGGAATTTGGAATTTGGAATTTGGAATTTGGAATTTTCCTTATTTAAGGTACAAATAATGATTATAATAATCAATAATAGCCTTTCCTTGAAGCAAAACATCAGCACCAATAATACCATGAACAGGCTTAGCTTTATAGGATTGTAAAGCCTCATTTACATGCGAAAGATCAAAAATTACGATAGTGAAACCTTTGTTTTTCCAGCTTCCTAATTGTAAAGTATTCTGTGAAGATATCTGGGTTAACATTCCCGTTCCGCCCGCTCCGGAAGCTTTTGTTTTAGATTTTTTTGCAGATAATTCAAAACGCTCGATGCTTTCAAAACCAATGCAGGTATTTGATGCGCCCGTATCTAAAATAAAATTTCCCGAAACGCCGTTTATTTTTGCTTTTATAGAAAGATGCTGTGTTTTTGTAACCTTGAATTTTATTTTTTTGTATTTCTCTTTTTTGAGAACCTCGTGAAGATTTTCCATTTTCGATAGGGATTGAATATCAAAAATAAACCAATTACAATCAAAAAGCTAATTACATAATAGATATAATTTCCGGATTTTTCTTCTGCCGAAATCGAGCCATAATACACAAATGAACTCCAATAATAAGGTGATTTCTTAGCATTAGGAATTGATTTATCGTTTAAATATTCTAATTTGGCGTTTGAATTCGCCTCAAAATAAGAAACATCATTTTTGATATTTTTATAAAAATCAGACATAAAAACCGAAGTCGTAAAATCGTTTACTTTCCATAATGAAAACAATAAATTCTGCGCGCCCGCAAACTGAAAACCTCTCGCAATACTCATCGCACCTTCGGCTTTATATAATTTCGCAATTCCGGTTTCGCAGGCACTTAAAACCACTAAATCAGGATTTATATGCAGATTATACAATTCAGAATATAAGATTTCCTGATCGTAAAATTTAATACTTGCCGGAGTTTCAATATCGCCCGATGACGCGTGTGTACTCAAATGCAAAACAGAATAATGGGAAGCATTATTTTTAAAATTAGAAAAACTCGCACTCGAATTTTCTAAATATTTGCCGCTAAAATTACTCCGAATCGATTCTAATTCTTTCTTAGAATAACTCAATTCAAAAGCCGTCTTTTCGAAAACCGGAAAAACTCCTAAAACCGTTTTCTCTGATTTTGAAACAGGTCTTGAATTCAGATAAATATTGGCTGAGGTATTATAAGCAATCCTGAAATCGTTCAATAAATAATGCATTTTAGCAAAATTCGTTGTTTTTGATTCCTGAGTAATTAATGCTTCAAAAGGAAGGAAATTTAAAATTCCGTCAGGAACAATTATTAGATTTTGATAAACCGAATTAGTTGGCAGGCTTAATAAATCGTAAGCCGCTTTTCCAGAACGATTATATCCTGTAATATCGTTTGTAATTGAACTGGCGTCATTAAAATAATTTATAAAAAAAAGAATATTCACTATTTTTCCATCTCCAATAGGAACTTGATTTAATGAAATTCGATTGTGTTGTAAAGTAAAATAATACAATTTTTCAGAACCCATAAAATAATAAACCATCATCGCTTTATCATTTTCTAATTTTGAAAACATAGCTTTTAAATCGCAATTCTCCGAAAGATAATTTTGATTTTCAGACTGAATTTTTTTCAGCGAAAGCATCAATTCATTTTGCTTTTTTATAAGATTATTTATTTCTGAAATATCCGCTAAATCTCCTTTTTGCTGTTCTTTTAAAATCGCATTATTTAGATTTTGAAGTTTTTGTAAAAGTTGTTTTTCTTCCGCGGATGCGTTTTTAATATTCGAACGATAACGTTGCAAAATTCCCGATTTTGTTCTTTCAGATAATTGAAAAGCTTCTTCCAGATATTGAACTTTTCTTTCCGTTTCATATAAATTACTGTAAATCGAAATACATTTTTCGGTACGATTACGAGATCGTAATTGAGAGATGATTTTTGAGTTTTCATAAATCAATGAATTCATCAATAAATCTTCAATATAAAAAGAAAGGTCAAAAGCCTTTAAAGCTTTTTTAGGCTGCTTCAACTGCAGAATTTCTGCTTGCAAATCAATTGCGTCGATTAAAACGGTTTCGGCATACAATTGGTTTTGATTTGGAAGAATATCTTCAGAATTGAAATTTGGAATCAGGATTTTAAAAACATCAGAAATCTGCTTTGTACTTTCATCATATTTTCTTTCATCAAAAAGCAGCAACGCTTTTTCATAATACAATTTTGCCAATTTTCTAGGTTGCTGATTTTTTGTTTGCAGAAGAAGTTTTTCGGCTTTGTCTAAATAAGATTTTGCTTCTTTGAAATTATATCCTTTACGATTAAATGTGGCAAGACTTCTATAAGAATTTGATAAAGTTTCTGATTGACCTTTTTCATTTTCAAGGTATTTTACTGCTGACTTAAATGCGTTTTCAGTTTTTTTATATGTTTCAGGAATCAATAAATTTCCTCCAGAACTTAGTAAATAATTATTCCCCAAATTATTCCATAAAATTCCCTTTTGCAAATTGGATAATTTTTCCGTTTTTAAAGTGTTTTCTAAAAGTTCAATGGCCAAAGAAATTTTCCCCGAACTTTGATAAACATTAGATAAATTCAGAATCGCAGCAAATTTTTGCTTTTGCGCATCAGGATAATTTTTAGAAGTATTTACAATAAAAAAGTATTGTTTAATAGTATTTTCGGCACTATCATAATCGCCCAAAACCGTATATAAATTCCCCAAAGGTTTTAAGCAGAATTCAATAATATCGTAATTGCTGAGTTTCTGTTTTTGATAAATCTGCCAGGCTTTTTCGTAACTTGAAATCGCATTTTGTGTCTGCCCAAATTGATTTTCATAATACGCTTTATTGCAGTTTAAAACCACAATTGCCAATAATTCGTCTTTTGTTTTAGATTTAGGATTTCTCCAAAAATCAGCTTCTGCAGCGTTTAAATTTTGTAACGCTTTCGCGGAAGGATGAGCAACAAAACTATCAACAGCATTATATATTTTATCTTCCTGATTCTGCCCAAAAACATTCAGAGTTAGGAAAAGAAAGATTAAACCATATAAGTTATATAAGTTCATATTAATTTGTTGTGGATAGTTTTTAAGTTAAACTTTATAAGTGATATAAGTTCGTATTGAAGTTGTTTCTATTAATGTCACCCTGAGCGAAGTCGAAGACCTTTTTCGTTATAAAGCCTTCGACTTCGCTCAGGATGACATTGGTGTTTCAATTTTTTTTTGCCACGAATTTCCACTAATTATTTCAGCATTGATTCGTGAAAATTAGTGCAATTTGTGGCAAACTTCTTCGTGTATCTCTGTGCATCCTTTGTGTGTCTTTGTGGAATAACCTTAAAACTTCCATATTCCATAAACCTGAAAGTAATTAAAATTCTGTTCAAAATTAATTACGTAACGTGCGCCCAAACTCGGACCAATTCTCGCGAAACCTGCCGTTAAATCAAATAAAAGCCCCGTTTTAATATCAGTAAAAGAAGTTTTCATATTGTTGGTTTCTGTTTTTGTGCCAATTAAAAAACTTTCCTTATCGCCTTCATAAGTATCAATGGTTAAATTCTGATTTTGTTCTTGCGAGACATTTATATTCGCCTGAATTCCGGCACCAATTCCGATATAATTATTAATGTTGTACCGAATCAAAACAGGAACTTCCCAATTAATATTTTTATTTTCGGTTGCTGTAGTTGTGCGTATCAATTGTCTTACGCCGTTTGCATTCGTATTTATTTGATCAACAACCGTAACCGCACTGTTATATTGGTTTAATGCATTTACCCATTCAACCTGCCAGTAAAAACGATACGATTTAAAAGGCGAAATTGTCGCGCCCAAAAAATAACTTGTCGATTTATCTAAATCTGGATAAAAGTTGTAACCCGCTTTTACGCCAATTGAAATTCCAGGAAGGAATCGGGTAGTGGCATAATTGGTAATAATAGGTTCATTTTTATCGAAAATAATCGAAGTTCGGCTTTTGGTTTTTACCTTATGAAAGTCTTCTCCAAACTTCATCGAATATTTTACAAAACCTTTTGTGCTGTCTTTTTCGTGAACATTTTTTTGTTCCGTTCCCGGAAGATAAATATTCTTAAACGTAAAAATAATTTGCTTTTGTTTGATAATCGTATCGAGACAGCTCACGGTTGGTTCTTCGCCTTTTGGACAAATCGGACATTCGGGATACATGCTTTCGATCTGGAAAGTTTTCTTGTCAAACATATCCGGAATATCGGTTTCTAAACGAATTTTTCTCGCCGGACCTTCACCGTTATTTTGAAAACGGGTTTTAAAATTTACCCTTTTAAAACGCACTAATCTGTAATTCATAAAACTTCCGTTGGAACCCATTTTATTGGGATCGTGTGACGTTACGATTTCCATTTCCAGATTTTTAATCTTATGGTTTTTATAACTACGATTCGGAACAAAAATACCACGCATCGTAACCGTTGCGCTCGTATCTTTTATCATTTCGGGCGTTGTTTTAAACGTATAAAAAACATTACGTGTTTCTCCCGGATTGGCATCATCAAATTCTAAAACCGAAACATTATGATACGTTTTATGAGCGTCTAAAAGCGAAGCATCAAGATCTTCTTCTGTAGTTGTATTTCGGTATTTTTTAAGTTTGAAACTATTTTCGGCGGAAGCCACAAAATTATTCGAATCGTCAAGATCATTTACAGAAGCAACTAAGTTTTCTTTTATTTCACGTTCGTTTGCATACGTTCTAAAATCACTTAATTCGAAGTTATTATGTTTGAATTGCTTTTCATTATAAAATAAATAAAGCTTTCCGCTGGAAACATAATTCTCTAAGTTTTGATAACTTACTACGACTACCATTTCCTGCTCCGGAATTGGATCACAATTTTTGAGAATCGCAAAACCATTTTGATCAGCAATAGAAGCAATGTCTTTATAATTAGTATCTGTAATATCATTTACAGCCACTTTTTTCGGGCGTGTTGCAGGAGGTTTTCCGTTGTCGTAATTGTTGGTTACGGCAAGCCTTGTTGTATAAGTTCCTTTGTTCTTATAGACATGTTTTGGCTCTGCTTCTTTACTATAATGTCCGTCGCCGAGTTCCCATAAATAAGAATAACTTGGCTTTGGCGCACCTGCAATTGGAATCAACGGCGGTGTTTCGGGTTTAAAAGAAACGGCATTTCCGTTTTGGATAAATCCAATATTGGCTCTTCGGGTTATGGTGTCTTTTACTTTGGTTTGTCCTATTGAGAAAATTGAAAATAGAATAAAGAAAATAGACAGTTGTGGTTTCATAACTAGACAGTTTTTAGTCTTAAAATCATCAGAATCAATTTTAAAACAGGATTAAATGTAAAAAAAAGTGATGAGCAAATCATCACTTTCTCTTAAAAAAGCATTTATAAGTTACTGTATGGCATTAATTGCAGCAACAAGTTGAGCTTCGGTACCGACTGTTGTTTCGGCTAGTGTAAAGGTGTAAACAGCATTTGCAGTTGTTGTCACTCCTTTTATGGCATATCTCCAGTTTCCATTATCTTCTGTTGCGAAAATAATGTGACAAGCAAGACCAATAGGAATTTGTCCGTAGTGTTCGCTGAACAATCCTTCGGCAGTATACGTATCCAGTTTTGCAAGAGCATTTGTACCTTCACCATCATAAGAAAGATATACAGCACTGTTTGTATTGTTGTATCCGTCTGGAACATCAACTAAAATAGTGGTTTTAGGTCTTGGATCACTGTAAAAACGGTCAACATTTGTCCATCCAAAGTTTCCAAAAGTTACATAATAACTGTTTCCTTCGCCCTGAACGCCGCCTTTTCCGTCAGCGCCTCTCGCATCTTTCCAGGCTAAATCACCGTCTTCTTCAATTACACCAGTCCACAATGTCATGGCATTGTCATAACCGTCAGTCAGCGCAGTTGGAACCACTAAACTCAAATAACAAGAAGTTTGTAATTCAACACCGCCTTGAGTTGCTTTAATAAAGAATTCTCCGCCCGAAATTAAAAGGTTTTTCTTTCCGTCTGGCGTAATTCCCATTGTTGGTTTGTTGGTAACCAGCATGTTTCCTTTATCAAAAAGTTCGATATATTCGATCTTAACTTCTCCAGTTACAGGATTTCCGTTTTTAGTAAGGCAGTTTCCGTTGATATGTAATTTTACACCTTTTGCAGACGTAAGTGTTACCATACCATCTCCGGCCGTAATTGTAAAGTTTTGTGTATTTCTTTTTACTCCTTTTTCGCTGATACTTTTAAAAGCTGCTGATGTTGGAGGCAAAATAACGTTGCCTGTATCATCGCCATCGTTGGTGTCGCAGCTTACAAAAGAAACTAATAATAGAAATAAAAGTCCGATAGTTTTAAAATTTGTGTTCATAATTTCTAGTTTTTATAAATCTGTCTTGATCGTCAAGTGGTTTTCAGATTCTGGTTATTAATTACAATCTTATATCAATTAGGGTTTGATATTGTTACCCCTGTTTTTCAAAAAATATTTTTATTGTGCTTATAGGGTTATATCAACTTGTGGTTTTATTTGTTACCCCTGTTTTGATTTTTTTTTGATTTATGCCGAAAGACATTTGTCTTCAAAGAGATTTCCGTCTTCATCAACAGCCACAAGAATGTTTTGCTTCCGCGAAAGCGTAACAATTAAATAAATCCAGACAATCGACCAAATCCCGAAAGTGAGACAGGTAAGAAATAAGTGCAGAAAATGTTTGATAACTTTTTTTTCTCTGCATAAAACAACATAGGGTAGTTTCTCGTTATGTTCTACGATTACAAAGCCATTACGGGTCTTGGCAGAGATCATTTTGTAAAATTGATCTAAAGTCTTGTCGTTGGTAAATTGATAAGTTTCCATTTTCTCTTAATTTTTAACTCTTTTAAAAGATTTTTGTTTCCTTATATCAACTGCAATTGTTAATTGTTACCCTTTTATTTGAAATTTTTTGAGATTCTTTTTTAACTTTATCTGATTAAAAGTTTTTTTATGAGTAAAACTAAAGTGCATGCTGACCAAAAGTATATTGACGGGCTTGCTGCAAACGATTCGTTAGTGATTCAATCCATATATAAAAAGTATGTTCCTAAAGTCATAATGTTTATTATGAACAATTCTGGCGACAGAGACCACGCTCAGGACATTGTTCAGGAAGTATTGATTTTGCTTTTTAATCAGGCCAAAGCGAATTCGCTGCAATTAACCTGCCCGTTTGATGCGTACTTTTTTCTTTTGTGTAAAAGAAAATGGCTCAACGAATTGAAAAAAACATCCAATAAAGGGGTAACAATTATTGAAGATGCAGTATCTATGAATGAATCTGCATTAGAGCTGATTGGACAAACAGAAGAATTTGATGAAAAACAACAGCTTTTTGACACCATGTTTCAGAGATTAGGAGACAAATGCAAAGAGTTATTAAGGTTGAGTTTTGAAATTAAATCAATGGAAGAAGTGGCCGAAAAACTAAACGTAACATACGGTTATGTTCGTAAAAAAAAGTCGCTTTGTGTTGGCCAGTTAACGCAATGGATTCAGGAAGCAAAAAACTTTAATTCTTTAAAAAACGATTAGTCATGAACGAAGAACGCTATATATTATTTGATGAATATCTTCAAGGCGAATTAACGATTGAGGCAAAAAATGATTTTGAAAAACAATTGTTAGAAGATCCTGAATTTGCTTCACAGTTTGAGACTTTTAAAAACATACAATTTCAATTGAACAATAAATTTGGATTTGAACAGGAAAGACAAGCGTTTAAAAATAACCTGAGTCAAATTGCTGAGAAACATTTTGATAATAAACCAAAAGTTATTGGCTTAAAACCTTGGTATTTGGCAGTTGCAGCTTCGGTTGCCGTTTTATTCGGATTGTTCTTTTTTAATTACAACCAAAATCCTGTTTATGGAGATTACAATAATCCGGAACACGCTTCTTTTACCGAAAGATCTACTGCCGATGAAACTTTAAAAGAGGCAGAAAAAGCATTTAATCATAAAACATATAATAAAGCAATTCCGCTTTTTGAAACGATTTTACAAAAAAACAAAACAGCAGAAATTCAGTTTTTTTATGGAGTTTCTCTTTTAGAAGAAAGCCATTATATAAAAGCCGAAGCTATTTTTAACGAATTAAAAGCTGGAGGTTCTGCCTATAAAGACAAAGCAGTTTGGTATTTAGCTTTATCTAAATTAAAGCAAAAAGATTACGAAGGATGTAAAAAAATCCTTGAAACCATTTCAGAAGATTATGAAGGTTACGATCAGGTGGAAGAGCTTTTGCATCAATTGGATTAGTTATTTCACAAAGAAACACAAAGATTTTATACAGAGATTCGCAAAGTTTAAAAAGCTTTGCGATTTTTCTTTCTATAAGATCAACAAAAATCCGCTTTCATCCGCACTTTCACGAAGTGAATTCGTAAAATCCGTGTCTCAACAAGCAATTGCTATTCTTTTAATATTGTCGTAATTTTGACAACTTTAAAATTAGACCATTGAATTCAACACCTATTATTACCGATACACACACGCACTTATATTCTGAAGAATTTGATCAGGATCGTGACGAAATGATTCAACGCGCCATTAATGCCGGAATTACCCGCTTTTTTATTCCAGCAATTGACGCTGCTGCGACACAATCAATGTATGATTTAGAGAAAAATTATCCGGAGAATATTTTCCTGATGATGGGTTTACATCCCACTTATGTAAAAGATAATTATGAGGAAGAATTAGCGCATGTAGAAACCGAATTATCAAAGCGAAAATTCTACGCTGTGGGCGAAATAGGAATCGATTTGTATTGGGATAAAACGCATTTAATAGAACAGCAAATAGCTTTTAAAAGACAAATTCAGCTGGCAAAACAATACAAATTACCTATCGTAATTCATTGTCGCGAAGCCTTTGATGAAATCTTTGAAATTTTAGAAGAAGAAAAATCTGAAGATTTATTTGGGATTTTTCATTGTTTTTCCGGAACTTTAGTACAAGCACAGCAAGCGATTTCTTACAATATGAAATTAGGAATTGGAGGCGTGGTAACATTCAAGAACGGAAAAATCGACCAGTTTTTAAATCAAATCGATTTAAAACATATTGTATTGGAGACAGATTCGCCTTATTTGGCGCCAATTCCATACAGAGGGAAAAGAAATGAGAGCAGTTATTTAGTTAATGTAATTTCAAAGCTGGCAGACTTATATGATGTGTCTGAAGAAGAGATTGCAGCAATAACAACTCAAAATTCAAAAGACGTTTTTGGGATTTAACCAAAGCCTTACAAAACTTTAATTTTTTTTTTGTTCTTTTGCCCACTTAAAACCAATATAAATAATGCAGAAATTTGATGCCATTCGACCGTTTTATGATTCCGAAATAAATGAAGCACTTCATGATGTTGTAAATCACCCTATGATGAAAACCATGATGAACTTTACTTTTCCGGAACTAGAAGATGAGGTTTGGAAAGATCAATTAAGGAAAACACATTCGATTCGTGATTTTCAGTGCAATTTTATTTATAACACCATACAAAAGGTTTTAGAGAAAAGTTCTGAAGGCTTAACAACTTCGGGGTTTGAGAAACTGGAACCAAATACTTCTTATCTATTTATCTCCAATCACAGAGATATTTTATTAGATACAACTTTATTAAATGTTTGTTTGTTCGAACATGGTTTGGTAATGACAGCGTCTGCAATTGGAGACAATCTGGTTAAAAAAGCTTTCCTGGCAACTTTAGCGAAATTAAACAGAAACTTTTTGGTTTTAAGAGGATTAACACCTCGTGAAATGCTGCAAAGTTCTAAACTGCTTGCCGAATATATGGGACAGTTATTGCTTCGTGAAAATCGTTCGGTTTGGATTGCGCAAAGAGAAGGAAGAACAAAAGACGGAAATGACGAAACCAATCCCGGCGTTTTAAAAATGATTGGAATGGGTTCTGACGAAGAAAACTTAATGGATTATTTTAAGAAATTAAAAATCGTTCCGGTTTCTATTTCTTATGAATATGATCCTACAGATGTTTTGAAAATGCCGCAATTAATGGCAGAATCAAAAAACGAAGTTTACGTTAAAGATAAAAACGAAGATTTCATGACCATTTTAAGTGGTATCATGGGAACTAAAAAAAGAATACATATTTCTGTTGGCGATGTTTTAGATACTGAAATTGATAAAATTGTTGCCGAAAATGACAACGTAAACAAACAAGTTCAGGCTTTGGCACAAGTTATTGATGATACCATTTTGACAAATTATCAATTATGGCCGACTAATTTTATTGCTTACGATATTTTAAACGAAACAACAAGATTCGCTCATTTGTATAAAGAAAGTGAAAAATCACTTTTTGAGCGTCGTTTAGAAATGCGTATCGGAAGCGATAATCCTGTTACAAGACAAGGATTTCTGGCAATGTATGCTAATCCGGTTGTCAATAAATTAAAATACCAAGATGTCATCTAAAGCAAAAATACTTTTGATTTATACCGGAGGAACTATCGGTATGAGCAAAGACTTTGAAACTGGCGCGCTTAAAGCATTCAACTTTAGTAAACTAATACAGAAGATTCCAGAGATCAAACAATTAGATTGTGAGATCGAATCGGTTTCATTTGAAAATCCGATAGATTCATCGAACATGAATCCGAAAATGTGGACAAAAATTGCCACAATTATCGAGGAAAATTATGCTTCTTATGATGGGTTTGTCGTATTGCACGGTTCAGATACTATGTCATATTCAGCTTCGGCATTGAGTTTTATGCTGGAGAATTTAGCAAAACCAGTTGTTTTTACGGGATCGCAGTTACCAATTGGAGATTTGCGTACCGATGCTAAAGAAAATCTGATTACAGCTATTCAAATTGCTTCATTACAGGAAAATGGAAAACCTGTTATCAATGAAGTTTCTTTGTATTTTGAATATAAATTATATCGCGGAAACAGAACTTCAAAAGTAAATGCGGAACATTTTAGAGCTTTTACAGCGCCAAATTATCCTGAATTGGTAGAATCTGGCGTACATTTAAAATTGAACTCGCATTTATTTCTTCCGATAAAAGAAGGTGCAGATTTGATTGTTCACAAAAACCTAGACAATCATGTAGCAATTATCAAAATGTTTCCGGGAATGAGTGAAATAGTTTTGGCTTCAATCCTGTCAACTCCGGATTTACGTGGAATTGTTTTAGAAACTTACGGTTCAGGAAATGCTCCAACCGAAGAGTGGTTTTTAAACTTAATTGAAAAAGCAATTAAATCAGGAATGCACATTGTAAACGTAACGCAATGTTCTGGCGGAAGCGTAAACATGGGACAATACGAAACCAGTACAGCCTTAAAATCTCTTGGTGTTATTTCTGGAAAAGATATTACTACAGAAGCCGCGATTACAAAATTGATGTATTTGCTTGGTCATAATATTCCGCAAAATGAATTTAAAGATGTCTTTGAAACTGCTTTGCGAGGGGAAATTTCGTTATAAAATTCCAAATTTTTAAATTCCAAATTCCAAAACTGATAGATGTTTGTCATTTCGAGGAACGAGAAATCGCACTAGAAATTCGACAAAGATTGACGCTTTTAGGAACGGAGTTACTTGTGCGATTTCTCGTTCCTGGAAATGACAAGATTGTATACAATTGGAATTTGGAATTTTTTTATTGGAATTTATTAAAATTCTGAATCTTTATAAGGAACCGGACAAGTCTCTAAATCTTCTTGAGAACTGCGATTTTTATAATACACATAAACGATCACAGAAAGAATACAAATAATTCCCTGAATAGCAACCGTATGTCTGGTTCCGATAATGTGCGAAACGTATCCAATAATTAAACTTCCCACAGGAATCATTCCTTGGTAAGCCATTAAATAATAACTAATACTTCTTGATCGCATATTTACAGTGCTTTGTGTCTGCACATAAATGTTTATAGATGAAGTTTGCGCCATCATTCCTATACCGCTCAGAGCCATACAAATAAGCGCCACAGTCAAATTATTTGAATAAGCCAGTATAATGATGCTAAAGCCTAATAATAAGCTCGCAGCGATCATTATTTTACTCATATGATCTGATTTTTTAAGATTTGCCAAATAAATGGCAGATAAAATAGAACCAATTCCGGCGGCGCTTTCAAACCAGCTGAAAGTTTGTGCGTTTCCGCTAAAAATATCTTTGGCAAAAACCGGCATCAGCGTATTAAAAGAAATTACAAATAAACTGCTGCACATTAACATTAAAAGCATTTTAGCCATTTCGGCTTCTTTTTTTACGTAATCAAAACCTTCAATGAAATCTTCGAGCATTTTAAATTTATCAACAGCTTTTATGTGCGGCGTGATTTTCATCATTAAAAGCGAAATTAAAACCGGAATATAACTAAGGAAATTTCCAATAAAGCAAATGTCTTCACCATAATTGTGCAGAATAATTCCGGCTAGTGCAGGACCCGCAATTCGGGCAAAATTATTTAAAGTTGAATTTAGTGCAACGGCATTTGGGAGATCTTCTTTGTTATCAACAATATCAATCATCATCGTTTGTCTGCAAGTCATGTCAAACGCATTTATAATTCCCTGAATAAGGCTTAAAGCGAGGATAAAGTTAATATTGTAAATTTTAAAATAAATTAAAATTGCCAAAGCTCCGGCTTGAAGCATCGCTAAAGATTGTAATAAAAGCATTGCTTTGTGTCTGTCGTAACGTCCAATAATACTTCCTGCTAAAGGTGCCAGAAACAAAGACGGAATCATACTTAAAAAAGTAGTCAAGCCTAATAAAAATACAGATCCCGTTATGCTGTAAACCATCCAGCTTATGGCAGTTTTCTGCATCCATGTTCCAATAACTGAAACCGATTGCCCGTAGAAGAATAACTTGAAATTTTTAGATTTTAACGCTTTAAACATGATCTTAAATATTTAATACAAAGGTCGGGATTATGATTTCATTAGAAAAATTAATAATTTTACTGATAATAAGTATTAAAACTTATCAATATGGAAATTTATCAACTCGAATACTTTATTAAAACGGCTGAGGTTCTTCATTTTACAAAAGCTGCAGAATTGTGTTTTGTAACGCAGTCCGGGCTTTCGCAGCAAATAAAAAAACTGGAGGAAGAACTCGGACTTCCTTTATTCAAGCGGATTGGAAAGAAAGTACAGCTTACAGAAGCGGGCTCTGTTTTTTTAATTCACGCCAAAAAAGTGGTAGAAAATGTTGAAAATGGAAAGCAGGCAATTGAAGATTTAAACGAAATGATTGGCGGCGAATTGCGAATTGGTGTGACTTATGTTTTTGGTTTATTGATTCTTCCCATCGTTAATACATTTGCTAAACAGTACCAAAATCTGAAAATTGTTGTTGAATACGGAACTACAGAAGCTTTAGAACAAAAACTTCTTGATAATCAATTAGATGTTGTTTTGGTTGTTTCATCGCACGAAATTGAACTGCCAATTCAAAAAGTGCCTTTGTTTACTTCTTATATGGTTTTGGCAGTTTCCAAAAACCACGCTTTAGCAGATTTAGATAAAATAGCTTTTAAGAAAATAGAACAAATTCCGTTGGTATTGCCCGGAAAAGGATCGAATTCGAGAGAATTTGTAGAAGAGTTATTTCAAAAGTTTAATATGAAACCCAAAATCTCAATAGAACTGCATTCTATACACGCTTTATTGCAAATGGTAGAGAACAGTGACTGGGCAACGATCGTGGCTGAAAAGGCTTTAAAAGGCTGGGATCAGCTCAAAGCAATACAAATTACCGGCGTTGCAACCAAAAGAGAATCTTTTATGCTAACAATTGGCGGTTATCAAAAAAAAGCAGTAAAAATATTCATGGAAGAATTTAAAAAAAGCATTTAAAAGTAATCTTAGATTTTATTTTTGAAACTCGATTTTTTTTGTGTTCTTTGCAGACCAATAATAGAAAGGTGTCCGAGTGGTTTAAGGAGCTAGCCTGGAAAGCTAGTATATGGGTAACTGTATCGAGGGTTCGAATCCCTTCCTTTCTGCGAAAGCCTTTTGTGAATTTCACAAAAGGCTTTTCTATTTTAGTTATAGCTCACTTAAAACTTTTCTTTTCAAATCTTAGATGTTTTTTAATTAAAAAAAACTTAATTGAAGATCGGATACGTTTTACTATAAACTAATGGATAATTTTTGTTACTCTTTAATGGTTGTTTGTTTATATTTGCTTGATAACTTATGAGGTAAATTTTACTGCCTAAACTTTGTGTTTTAGTTTAAATATATTTTCCTTACAGAAAAATCCTTATTTCAAAGAATTTCATAATTATGTTAGAAAAGTCAGATTATAAGAAGAAGTCAGAGCTTAAATATGACCCAGAAGATGTTAATATAAGAATTCAACGTTTTCGCATACTTAATATTTTAGAAATGCTTGATGGAGATGCAATCGATGTCTTTGATAAGGATTTAGATGAAACAAATTTCTGGAAAAATAAAGACAATCATTTTTTCGATGATGAGTTAAAAAATGATTTTGAAATTGATATTGATGAAGTAGATGATCTTCAGCGAAATACTGGACTTTGGAATATTGAGCAAAAAAGTAAATTTATAGAATCTTTAATGATTAGAATTCCGATACCGGCTTTTTATTTTGATGGAAGTCAAAAACCTTGGAGGGTTATTGATGGGTTACAGAGATTGCACACTATAAGAGGTTTTGTTAAAAATGAGTTTAAGTTGTCTGGATTAGAATATTTACAAGATGATTGTGGGGGACTTACATATGGTGATGGCAAGTTGCCCGCATATTTAAAAAGGCGTATATTAGACACTGAAATTATAGCTTATATAATCAACCCAGGAACCCCAAATAATGTTAAATATAATATCTTTAAAAGAATAAATACTGGTGGTCTCCAGCTTAATGGTCAAGAGATAAGAAATGCATTTTTTCCTGAAAGACCAGCTGAATTTATAAAAAAACTGTCAATTTTGAATGAATTTAAAGAAGCAAGTAATAATAAAGTTTCTACAAGAAGAATGGTTGACAGAGAGTATGTTACCAGATTTGTTGCTTTTCAAGTATTTAATTACAATGATTATAATGGTAAAATGGATTTTTTTTTATCAGAAGCTATGAATGATCTTTATAGCCGTTCTGATTTCGATCTTAATAATTTAGAAACTATCTTTAGTAAAACTATGAAAAGAGCATATGAGTTATTAGATTCTTATGCATTTTATAGACCATTAAAAGATCATGAAAAGGCTTGGGGACGTTTACCTAATAAAGCCCTTTTTGATACTCTTTCTTATAATTTAAGTATAATTAGTGAAGCGGATTTTAATGTTATATTGAATAACAAAAATGAATTCAAAAAAAGTTATAAAGAATTTATGATAAGCGATGAAATAATGTTCAAATCAATCAATGATACTACTGGATCTAAAACTGCAGTAACTAATAGAATAAATGGATTGTATAAATTTATAAGAGATTTCATAGATGATAACAAATGTTGAATTAACAAACTTTAAATGTTTTGAGAAAGAATCATTTGATTTATATCCATTGACATTGCTTACAGGTATTAATGGAATGGGGAAATCAAGTTTAATCCAGTCTTTACTTTTGCTTAAGCAAAATTATGAGAATGGTTATTTGCAGAATCAAGATAGGTTAAAGCTTGATAATAATAGTTACATTGATTTGGAGAATTGCGAGGAGCTTTGTTATCGTAAAGCCGCAGAACAGAATGTTTGTGTCGATTTTACAAATAAAAAGGGGGTTAAATATAAATGGATAATAGATGCTTCCATACCTGATGAAAAAGATCCTCTATTTAAGTTTGAAGGAAATGAATCGTATAATGAGGAGCCTCTTTTCTCTGGAGATTTTATTTATTTAAATGCTGAAAGATTGGGACCTCGGAAGAGTTATAGTTTATTTTCACAAAATAGAAATTATAATACAAAATTAGGTATACAAGGTGAATTGACTCCAGCATATATTCAGCAGGCTGCTACTAAAAATCAGGAAATTTATATAGAAGATTATATTCATCCCACAATTAAGGAAAAAGTATCTATATCAGATATTGAAAAAAAATCATTTTATCTGAATATGAATGCATGGTTAACTGATATTTTAGGGAGAAGAATTTCCGCTGATATTGACACAATTGACAAAGATAATGTTAAGTTGTCTTTTACGTTACGAGGGAGTGCTAGCGGTAAATTTTCTGCTATGCAAGTAGGTTTTGGTTTTAGCTTTAGTTTACCTGTTATTGTTGCGATTTTAGGAGCTAAATCTGGAGACTTACTAATTATTGAAAACCCTGAAGCTCACCTTCATCCTTCTGCTCAGGCAAAAATAGGAGAATTGTTAGCAATAGCGGCAAATGCAGGAGTTCAAGTTATAGTGGAAACTCATAGCGATCATATACTTAATGGGATAAGGTTATCTGTAAAAAAGAAATTAATTTCTTCTGATGCGGTAAAAATATTTTTTTGGGGAGATGAAGAAAATGGTTCGAAGAAAGAGCCTAGAATTGATATTAATGGAAGAATTACTGAATGGCCTTCCAAATTTTTTGATACATGGGAAAATACTTTAATGGATTTATTATAAAAGTATGTTGGAGTTATCATTTAATGAACTAAGTACATTAAGTAATGCAGAATCTAAGGGACATGCATTAAGTATCTATAAGGAGTTTATGTCTGTAGTGGATGAAATTCAGAATCTTAAAATAGCACCAGTAAGAATTAGAACTTGCATTGATTTGTCAAATTATTCAATTTCTAGCGAGGGCGCTTATTTTACTCTTAAAGATTGGCTTAAGACTCTTAATAGTGAGGATCGCCAAAGATATCTTGGATATATAGCGCAAGAGTCTTTTTTAATTGAAGAATCTTATTACTATTTTAACGAAGTTGAAGCAAAAGGTTTTGGATATGCTCATTTAAATGATTTAATTTCTATTAGTTATAATAATCAAGGTTCTTGGGGAAATGATAGTTATAAAGTGATGAGAATAACTCAAAAAGAGATTGAAGAAGATGCTGAAATAGACGAAGTAACGGTGTATCATTGTTCATATAATAATGGAAATGTTTCACATGCCAAATGGTTAGAGGAAACATTTAAATTGAAACAAGCTAAAATTTTAGAGGGAATTCATGATATTGATGATTTTTTAATAAAAACATCAAATTTATTTAAATATTTAGATTTTGGAACAGAAGTCTCTAATCAGATAAAGGGCTTTGAAAGTTTGAATAATTCAGAATTAAAAAAGGCTATTAGTTACTTGTTAAGATTAGACAAGCATTTGGAAAAAGTTAATTTGGGGAGAGATACTTTTGATAACTATCCTGGAGATGTGAGTAATGATGGAGAGGCTACATTAAAAAAATATGGTGAAGAAAGAAAATTGCCTACGCATGAAGGTAAGATATTTCAATATTCTTTGCATGCAAAATTAGGAGGAAATTTACGGATATACATGAAGCCTCTAGAGGAAACTTCAAGGGTAATTATTGGTTATATTGGTTCTCATATGAGAACAAAAAAGTTTAGTAAGTAGTTTAATGCTATGCTTTTGCATTTAAAGTTTAATCTCAAACAAACTAAAAGAACCTTCTTTATAATGTTTCGGTAATTCATTTTTCCATTCAATCGTGCTTATTCCTTTATAATCGAAACCGCAACTGGTATAATATTTATTTATTCTTTCGTTACCGCTGTGAGTATCAAGCCGAATGTATTTTTTACCATTTTCTTTGGCGTATTCCTTAACCCATTCTACTATTTTTTTGACGTAGGACTGCCCTCTAAATTTTGGATTTGTAGCTATACGATGCAGATAAACTGCCGGATTTTTGCTAGCTTCTTTCCAAATAATTAAATCATTAAAAGTAAGTGCAAATGTACAAGCGACTTCATTTTCTTCTTTGATTATAAAATGACGATTCTCGGCAATTTCTTTTTCTATTAATGCTCTTTCAAAACCCCTCCAGCTTTTATTGTTTACTGTTTTTTGATAAGATGTAGCTTATTATAAATATCGAAAACGGCATCGATATCTTGGATTGTAGTTTTAAAAAATTCCATTTTTTGGGCTTTATTCTGTAAATTAATAAATCTTCAAAGATAAATCTTTCAGCAGCTTTAAGGAGGCTAAACGCTTAATTTATACTTTTTTTATCAGAGTTTAACCAAACTACATTTTGTTCTGACTCATGATTTTGGCCAATAATATATTTGTACAATTCTGGTCTTCTAGCTTTTATGTAACGACTTCCTCCTGCTTGAATGCATTTTTCTGAGGTAAGTACAGCCGCTGCAAAAGAATCGTCAAAAGTTCGGCATTCTGCCAGAATATCTCCAAAAGGATCAATAATCATAGAACAGCCGTTTTTTAACTGATCGTCGTCCATGCCAATTGGGTTTGAAAATATCGCATAAATTGCGTTGTCATAAGCTCTTGCCGGAAGCCATTTCATTAACCAGCTGCGGCCTTTCATTCCGTCAAATTCTAATCGTAAAGAAGTTGGATCATCTTCACGGTTTTCCCAAAGCTGCGGCGCGACAAAACCAGCGCCAGGTCTTGTAGAAGGTGTACACATTGTTACGTGTGGCATAAAAATAATATCGGCCCCTAAAAGCTTTACAGCGCGAACATTTTCTATAATATTATTGTCGTAACAAATTAAAATGCTGCATTTCCAACCGTTGATTTCAAAAATACAGTAGCTGTCACCAGCCGTTAAATAAGGATTTATAAATGGATGTAGTTTTCGGTATTTAGCCACTAAACCATTTTTGTCAACGCAAACATGTGCTTTGAATAGATTGTTGTTTTCATCCTTTTCAAAAAGTCCGGCTAAAATTATGATGTCATTTTTTTTCGCAATTTCAGTCAGTTTTATAATGCTTTCTCCACTAGGAATAATTTCTGCCAAATCCAGCATTTGTTCTTTTGATAAATGCATTGCAAATGTATATCCGGTTATAGAAAATTCATGAAACGAAATTACATCGCAGCCTTCGGCAGATGCTTTTTGAGAAAGTTTTTCAATTACAGATAAATTATAGTTTTTATCGCCGCTTTTGTTTTCAAACTGAGCAGTAGCAATTTTTAAATTTTTCATATTGTATGCTATTAATTTTAGTCAAAAATAGCATGGGCAATATTTTATAAATTGTATAAAACCGACATTTTAGAATGATGAAGAAGGAAATCTTTTTATAAGATTATTGGTTAATTTTCCGGTATTGTATATATATTCGGTTGGAGTTATGCCGGTATGTTTTTTAAAATCTTTTATTAAATGTGATTGATCTGAAAATCCGGCATCGTAACAAATTGTTGTTAGATTACTGTTTTCAGGTTTTTCTTTTAATAATTTTAGGAAATGATGCAGTCTTACAACATTCCCAAATTTCTTCGGATTTAATCCGATGCATTCTTGGAATTTTCTTTCTAAATGTCTTTCGGTATATCCGGTATATTGAACTAATTGTTTTATTGAGAAATCACCTCTTTTGTCAATAATAAAGTTTAATGAATGATCTATTATGAACGGACTTGAAAAAGGTTTTGTAACAATCATTGATTTAAAAAAATGATTTAAAAGCTCAATTCGAGTTTGATTATTTTGTTGAGATAATTTTTCCTGAAGCGCTTTAATTTTTTGATCAAATATATCTTCAACAGGAATAATAGAATCATGAAATTCACTGGCAGGAATTCCTAATAATTGATTTATTCCGCTGGGTTGAAAAACAACAATTATTAGTGTTATTTCATTTTCAGAGTAAAGATCTTTAAAACCATTAAGTTGTCCGTATAAAAAAGAAGCGGGTAGATATTCTTTGACTTCGTATTTATTAATTCCAGAAATGAGTTTGCTTTTTACCGAGAAAACAAGCCCGGTATTTCCATCAGAAAACAGGCGGAATTTTTGCACAGCAGTTTCGGTATTATCTAAAAACAGATAATGCTTTATATATTGTGATAACTCTTTTGATGGTGAGGCTTGCATGGTTAAGCAAAATTAAATATATTTTTTCTTAGAAAATGAAAATCCTTTTTTTAACTCAATAAAGATGAAGTAGTAAATAGAAGATAGAATTATAAAGCAAAAAAGAGGTCTCAAATTTTGAGACCTCTTTTTGTAATAGATTATATTTTATAAAAGAATTTATTTCTCTTTTAATAATTTCTCCAAATATTCATTTTTATCCTTTTCTGCCTGCATCAAACGTTCATAAAGCTCAACAATTTTGTCAAGAGGATTAAAAGTGCAATGCTGATTATGATTGAAAACTCCCTGATCGTAAATATTATTAAAATAATTAAATACAGCTTCTTCCGAAAAGTTTTTAATGGCTTCAACACTAACTCCAAGAGCTTTTGCAACTTCTTTCAGTTTTTCTTCATCTATAGTTTCGCTGTTTTCTATATTCGAAACAGATTGCTGAGTTATACCTAAAGCCTCTGCAAGTGCTTCTTGTTTCATGTCTCTAAGTTCACGAATACGGCTAATTTTTCGCCCTATATGATATGGTTTTGTTGCTGTGCTCATGAATCAAAGGTATTTAAAAATTTTTAAAGAAAAATAGATTTTAGTAAAAAACAGTTTCGGTTTTGTAAGATACGGTTTTCATTATTTATGTAAATCTGTTGGAGAGTTTTATCTGAAAATTTAAACTGCAAGGCAAAAGGTCTTAAAAGAAATAAATTTGTAGCCTAGCCCCGATAGAAACGGTATCCTTTTGCGGGCTCGTTTCTTTAACGAGACCACAAAAGATAAAGTGTATAGCGGGACAATTGGTTTTTTGAAAATTAAATTTCTGCTTCTTTAAAAGAAAAAATTAATCCTGCAAAGCCATTTTTACCTTTGGTAAAATACGCTCCACAAACATCGCATAAGCAGATTCTGAAGGATGTAAACCATCACTCGCAACAAGGCTAGTATTGATTAATCCGTTTCTGGTAATGTCTGTAATAGAAACAAATGTTATGTTATTAATCATGCAGTAATTTTCGGCAAAGGTGTTGTATTTATTAATTTCTTCGGTGATTTTCATTCTGCCGTCGGTTCCAAACATCATTCCGAAAGAAGTGTAAGCGTAATCAGGAATAGAAAGTACAACCACATTTTTTTTGTCGCCTTTGGCCAATGCAATTGCTTTTGTAACTAATTCGGGAAATTCTTTTTCGTATATAGAAAAATCTCTTCCCTGATATTGATTGTTTACACCAATTAATAAAGTTACCAAATCATAATTTGAGTCTGGATTTTGCTCTTTTATCGCAGTAAGTAAATTATTAGTGGTCCAGCCTGTTGTAGCGATTACCTTTAATGAAAAACTGGTTTCAGGATAAATTGCCTTTAAACTGGTTTTGAGCTGTTCTGGATATCTACAGGTTTCGCAAACGCTTTGACCAATGGTATAACTGTCTCCTAAAGCCAGATAATTTACGGATTTAGAGATAGGCGTTGTGGGAATTTGTGTTGTTGGAGGAGGAGTTACAGGTTTTGGCGAAACAGGAGTTTCTGAAGAAGATTCTTCTGGACTGCAGCTTAATAGAAATGCTGAAAGAATAACGGTAACTATTTGTTTGAATTGCGGTTTCATAATTTGTTTAAATTAATTTGGCTGGTTTAAACAAATAGTTACGTTAAATATGTTGTTATGGTTTTTAGACCATTTCTGTTTTCATTAGAATTTGTTCTTCAATGGCATTCCAAAGTCCGATGCGTTTTTCCAGAGCAAGAATAGAAACTTCTTCAACTTCTTTCCACTTTTGTGCATCGTCTTCACATAAATCAGTAATCATTTGCATTGCCATTGGCCCGTGCTCATCGGCATCCAATTCAATATGTCTTTCAAAATAATAAAGCAATTTGCTTAAATCTGTATCTGGAAGATTTTTTTGAAAGTTGCCTAGGATTTCGGTAAACATACTCGGAATCAAGTCTTCTCTTCCAAAAGTAAATGCTGCAGCAATTTGATGCGGTTTTCCTTCTTCGATAACTCTAAAAGTAAAATCAAGGAAAGCTTTAATTTCTGGATGAAGTGAACTTTGTTTAATAGCAACAAAAATGTTGTGAAGTGAATTTACTGAAGCTAAAAATTTATTAATTTCTGTAGTGTCTGCGCCGCAATCTTCCATTGCTTCAAGATACATTTCATAATGACTTTGCCTTCTTCCGTCGATGCTTAAATCTGTTTCTTCGGCAAGAACAATTTCGTTGATTAAATATCTTGTTTCAGGGTTTTTAGTAGCAAACCAAGGTGTTGTAGTACAAGTAAGTTTGGCTTGTAAAGCTTTTAATAACGACATAAAATCCCAAACTGCAAAAACGTGATTTTCTACAAAGCTGTGTAAGTCATCAATCGTTTGGATTTTATTGTATAATGAATGTTTTAAAAGCTGTTCTTTTTGAGGTTGAATGCTATTGTTTATAGTTTCAATATTCATTTATGTAAATTTTGGGGCAAATATAAAAAGCTTCTCGGTTAGAAGAAGCTTTTTTATATTGTTTTTATATATATTTTAATAGATGTTTATGATTTAAATGCTGGAATTCCAGTTACATCCATTCCGGTAATCAATAAATGAATATCGTGAGTTCCTTCGTAAGTTATAACACTTTCCAGGTTCATCATATGGCGCATAATTGAATATTCACCTGTAATTCCCATTCCGCCTAACATTTGTCTGGCTTCACGTGCAATTTGAATCGCCATATTGACATTATTACGTTTTGCCATCGAGATTTGAGCTGTTGTAGCTTTTCCTTCGTTTCTCAAAACGCCTAAACGCCAGGTTAATAATTGTGCTTTTGTGATTTCAGTAATCATTTCGGCTAATTTTTTTTGCTGTAATTGAGTTCCTCCAATTGGTTTTCCAAACTGAATTCTTTCTTTAGCATATCTTAAAGCTGTATCGTAACAATCCATTGCTGCTCCAATTGCTCCCCAGGCAATTCCGTATCGTGCTGAATCTAAACAGCCAAGCGGAGCTCCTAAACCAGATTTATTTGGTAAAAGGTTTTCTTTTGGAACTTTTACATTATCAAAAATTAATTCTCCGGTTGAAGAGGCGCGAAGCGACCATTTATTATGAGTTTCTGGAGTTGTAAAACCTTCCATGCCGCGTTCTACAATTAAACCGTGAATTCTTCCTTCTTCATTTTTTGCCCAAACAACAGCAATATCCGCAAAAGGAGCATTTGAAATCCACATTTTGGCACCATTTAAAAGATAATGATCTCCCATGTCTTTAAAATTGGTAATCATACTTCCAGGATCAGAACCGTGATCTGGTTCTGTTAATCCAAAACATCCTATATATTCACCAGTAGCCAGTTTTGGTAAATACTTTATACGTTGTTCTTCGTTTCCGTATTTCCAAATTGGGTACATTACTAAAGAAGATTGTACTGATGAAGTTGATCTTATACCAGAATCTCCTCTTTCAATTTCCTGCATAATTAAGCCGTAAGAAATTTGATCTAAACCGGCACCGCCATATTCAACAGGAATATACGGCCCGAATCCGCCAATTTCTCCAAGTCCTTTTATAATTTGCTTAGGAAATTCTGCTTTTTGAGCATATTCTTCAATAATAGGAGAAACTTCTCTTTTAACCCACGCACGTGCAGATTCTCGAACTAATTTATGTTCGTCTGTTAACAAATCGTCAAGGTTGTAATAATCTGGAGCTTGAAATAAGTCTGGTTTCATTTTTGAGTAATTTTACAAAACAAATTTACGCAATAAAAATATAACAAAACAAAGTTAAATTGTTATATTTTTATACATTAGTTAAAAAATAATCACAAATAAGGTAAATTAATTTTAGTTTATTGATAATTTATAACCTAATTTTGAGATTCCAAAAAAACATAAATTGAATGAGGCTGATCATCTCTTTTGTACTTTTTTTTGTTATTAATACTGCATTTGCACAACACATAAATGCACTGACTGAAGAGGAGTATCTTATATTGCAGGATAAAATTCGACTAAACTTTAATGCAAATGTCGATAGCGCCCTTGTATACGCTAATCAATTAGCACGATCTAATAATAATAAACATTTAGCTTTTGCAAATGCAGCGATATCAAGCCTGCTGCAAATGAAAGGAGATGTAAAACAATCTCAGGAAAAATATAAAAAAGCATTTTTTTACTTAGAAAAAATGCCTGAATCCCGAGATAAAACACAACTAAAGTCCTATATATACAATTATGGAGGCTTATCTGAATGGAAAAGAGGGAATTTTAGCAAAGCTCTTGAAATTTATCAGCAGGGAATTAAGCTTTCTATGCAGATTAATGATGTCAAACAGATATTTAAATTCAAAGCTAATATTGCATTAATTAATGAAGGAGTTGGGAATTATCAACTGGCCATCAGGAATTTAAAGCAGCTTAATGATTTTATTGACCAAAATGAAAGTGTTTTTACCAAAGAACAGCTGTTGAATTATAAAAGTAATGTCAATACTGGTTTAGGAAGCTCTTATGAAAGCTACTACATGAAAAATGTAAGTAAAAAACACTTGCTGGATTCTGCAGAATATTTTTATAAAAAATCTATAAATTACTCCCAAAATTTTGCTGAAAATAAAATAAAGGCAAAATTGAGCCTAGGTAATATCTATAATTGGAAAGGAGATTACAAAAACGCAGAAAAAACTTATTATGATGTTGTGTTTTTGTCGAATCAAAACAATCAAAAAGACATTTTATGCGTTGCAAATTATAATCTGGGAGATGTTTATTTTACTACAAAAAAGTATGATAAAGCACTTGTTTTCTTTAAAAAATGCGATTCACTTTCAGAAATAACAAAAGTTAATGAAATAGATTATCTCAAATCTAATTTTTATCAGGCCAAAATTTATAACATTCAGAAAAAACCGGAACTTGCTTATAAGCATTCGAGAATTTATCTGGATAATTATGAAAAATTTGAAGCAAAGTTAAATACAGAAGCCCTTGAAGTTAACTATAAGCAAGGTGTTGATGATTTAACAGATGAAATGATTAGTATAGAGAAAAAATATAAAAATGAAGTTTTTCTAAGCAGAGGTTTAAAAGTTTTTTATGTCTTATTATTTGTGGCAATTGTCTTTTTATTAATTAAAAATATAAGGGATAAAAACAAAGCACATAAAAAAATGAATGCTTTAATAGAAGAATTTAAAGCAAATATTGAAAAGAAAAACAATTCTGAGATTCTGCCGGAAGAAATACTTGAAGAGGAAATGTTTGAGCTGGAAGAAATTCATCTCAAAAAAGAGAATGTTACGCTAAGTATTGATGAGGCAAAAGAGAATAAAATAGTAGAAAAACTATTAGCTCTTGAAAATAAACTAGAATACTTAAATGCCGATTTTACGCTGTCGTATGTTGCAAAAAAGATAAAAACAAATACAACCTATTTATCTTATGTTGTAAATAAGAGATTTGGTAAATCATTTGGGGAATATTCAAATGAATTAAAAATCAATTATGTGATTAATGAGATGATCACAAACCATATGTATCGAAAATATTCAACACAGGCTATTGCCGAAAGTGTGGGTTTTAAAAATGCAGTATCTTTTGCTAAGTCATTTCGCAAAAGAACTGGAGTATCTCCAGCTCAATTTGCGAATAACATTTAGAATTTATTTATTAGTGATTTACACTTAATAATAAGGTACGAATTTTATGTAGTACCACTTCCTCCACCTTTTCCAGGATCAACTGGTCCCGGTATTGGATCTCCTCCTACTACCATTTTTTGTTGATTTTTTGATAACTTTTCTGTCTCAAAATCTTCGAAATTTAATTTAATATTTGCCATCTTTTTACATGTTACGGTTACTGATTTATCAAAACTAAAGAAAATGCAAACCTCTTGATCGAGAATTGGGTTTTGAACTCTTTTTTGAAACTAATAAAAGATTAATTAATTGTAAATCAGTTATTTATGATTAGATTATAACTACTATAATTTATAAATTGTATGTAGTATAATATATAAAATGTGTGCTTTGAGCAATTTTTTTCGAATAAAAACAGCAATATTTGTACTGTAATTCGATTTAAAACAGGTTTCAAAGATGCTAAAACTTATCCAAAAATTTCTACAAATAAACAGATATTCGGATGTAAAAAACGAGTTTAAAGACTTGTTTCTTTCACACCCTAATTATCCAAGTTTATTTGCGATAACAGATTCGTTTGATTTGTTGTCGATAGAGAATGCTGCAATAAGAGTTCCAAAGGAACAAATAGTTGATTTACCAACAAACTTTTTAGCTTATTTTAAGGAGGAATTAATCTTAGTTGAAAAGGCAAAAGATTTTGTTAGAATTAATACAATTAAAAAAGGTGTTCAAAAAATTTCATACGAGAAATTTCTTTTAGACTGGAATGGAGTAATTGTTGCAATAGAACCGAATAATGTAGTAGCAAGAGAAAATTTAAAAGTTGAATTAAACTGGTTAAAATATCTTATACCTTTTATACTAGTAGCAGGATTATCATTTTTTTACAGTTCATACAGTATTTTTAGCACTGTGTTTTTGCTGACATCAGCCTTAGGATTAA
This sequence comes from Flavobacterium panici, assembly GCF_903819335.1. Taxonomy (GTDB): domain Bacteria; phylum Bacteroidota; class Bacteroidia; order Flavobacteriales; family Flavobacteriaceae; genus Flavobacterium; species Flavobacterium panici. Next base: position 332,041 of record NZ_CAIJDE010000034.1, read on the forward strand.
TTGTGAGTATTTTAATTGTTCAGGAAAAACTTGGTTTTAAGAACAATCTTATTACAAACTTTTGCAATTTAAGTACAAATTCTTCTTGTAACTCTGTTTTGAGTTTTAGCGAGAATTATGAAAATAGATGGATTAGTTTTTCAGACTTACCGCTTTTGTTTTTTGGAGCAAGTTTTATTTCAATATTAGTACAACCTGCTAACTCGTCAATTTTTGTTGGATTTTTAAGTCTATTAGCGATTCCAATAATTGTATCGTCAATTTGGATTCAAAAATTTGAACTTCAAAGATGGTGCGTAATGTGTTTAATGGTTTCCTTTTTAATATTTACACAAAGTATAATTTGGTTTTCATCGGACTTGTTTACGTTAAGTTTTAGTTTCAGTACCATTTTTCCGTTTTTGTTTTCTTTGATTCTTTTAATACCAATTGCATTTGTTGTAAAATCAATTGCTAAAGATGTTCTAAATAATGAAAACTCTTTAAAGGAGCTTAAAAAGTTCAAAAGAAACTATTCACTGTTAAACTTTTTATCTAAAAAAGTTTCTCATCAAAATGGATTTGAAGATTTAAGAGGATTAAATTTTGGAAACAGAAGTGCTGTTGTAAAACTGGCCATAATTATAAGTCCGAGTTGTGTTCATTGTCATAAAACGTTTCAGGAAGCTTTTGACTTAGTTTTAAAATTTCCGGATAAAATATATTTAAGTGTTTTATTCAACATTAATCCTGAAAATGCAGACAATCCATATAAAGCAGTTGTTGAAAGACTTTTAACAATAAACAGATCAACTCCGGGAAAAACAGTTGAAGCCATTTCAGACTGGCATATTAAAAAAATGAGTTTGAAAAAATGGTTAAAAAAATGGAATGTTGATAATGTCAGCATGATGATAAATCAGGAAATAAACAAACAATATGAGTGGTGTTCTAAAAACAACTTTAATTACACTCCGATAAAAATTGTTAACGAAAGATTGTTTCCTAATGAATACGAATTAAGCGAATTGAAATACTTTTTAAACGATTTTGTCGAGGAAAAAGAAACAACAGTACTAGAAAGAATTGCCTAGTTTGACATTTGATAAATTCTCTAACAATTAAAAAATTACAGTTATGCTAAAAAATATATTAAACCTGGAAGGCACACAAGAAATAAGTGCTAGTGAGCAAAAAACTATCATTGATATCTTTAGTAAAGAAATATCATCTAAATGTGATGCAAATTCGATAATAGTTTATGATGATTGTACAGAGTTTTTTTCAGAATTGAATTAAAACAGTACGGTTATTGTTAGAGTAGAATTCAGCAAAGAATTTAATTGACTTTGCTGCCAATTTTTTAAATTATTTAAAGTAATATACAATAAAGCCTTTTTAAAATTTAGTCATGTTTTTTTTAATTTGTAGGCGCTCGATCGTGGAACATTGAGCAATTTATCCCAACATTGATGATTGGTGTCGGGATTCTCAGGATAATTGGTCACTTGGATCGGTTTTATTTGGTTAGGGCTGATCAAGTGCCATCTCCTAGAGAAATTGGTATTACTAAAATATAATTGAATATTAAGAGAGAAGAAATTCTCTCTTTTTTTTTGTCGTCAACATAAGACTGCGAAAAAACAAACCTTTCTTATTTTGTATCAGACTTAATTGTAAAAAACCTTAATTATCCTATTTAATTAAACCTTCATTTATATTTTTAAGAAATTTTGTATAATATTGCTATGAATAAACCCAAATATCAGAATTGAAAAAATTCATCAATTATAAGCAGGCAGATTTTAAAGATTGCGGACCTACATGTTTAAAGATTATTGCCAAACATTATGGTAAAACAATCAATATTCAGGAGTTGCGCGACAGCAGCGAGACAACTCGTGAGGGAAGTAATTTGCTTTTTTTAAGCGATGCTGCCGAGAAAATTGGTTTTAGGACTCTGGGTGTAAAGTTAAATGCAGAAAGACTCGAAGAAGCACCTCTGCCATGTATTCTGCATTGGAACAAAAATCATTACGTTGTACTTTATAAAATAAAAAAAGGAACTTACTATATTTCAGATCCTGGTTTTGGATTAATTGAATATAATAAAAAAGATTTTCTTAAATTCTGGATTGGAAACAATGCCGATGATTCTACTAAAGAAGGCATTGCTTTACTTATAGAAGCCACACCAAAATTCTTTCAGTCAGAATTTGATAAAGAAGATAATAAAGGTTTAGGTTTTGGAATGTTGTCTCAATACGTACTTCGGTATAAATCCTTTTTAATTCAGCTGAGTATTGGACTTTTGGCGAGTAGTTTACTGCAGCTTATTTTTCCGTTTTTGACCCAGAGTATTGTCGATGTGGGAATTCAAAATCAGAACATCCATTTTATTTATTTAATTCTTTTTGCGCAGCTGTTTCTCTTTGCCGGAAGAACTGGTCTCGAGCTTATCAGAGGCTGGATATTACTGCATCTTTCAACCAGAATAAATATCTCTCTAATTTCAGATTTCTTTATTAAACTAATGAATCTGCCTATTTCGTTTTTTGATGTGAGGATGACAGGAGATATCATGCAGCGTATCAACGATCATCGCAGAATCGAAAAAATACTGACCACATCATCTTTAAATGTGCTGTTCTCTGTAATCAATATGTTTGTTTTGGGTGGTGTTTTGGCCTACTTTAATTTAAAGATATTCTTAGTATTTTTTGCGGGCAGTATTCTTTATTTTGGATGGATTACACTGTTTTTAAAACGACGAGAAGTTTTAGATTATAAACGTTTTGCTGAAGTTTCTCAGGAACAAAGCAAAGTAATGGAACTCATTAACGGTATGCAGGAAATAAAACTCCATAATGCCGAAAAACAAAAACGCTGGGGCTGGGAATATGTACAGGCAAGATTATTTCGAGTTTCGATAAAAGGATTGGTTTTAGAGCAGACACAATCTATAGGATCTTCCGTAATTAACGAGTTAAAAAATATCTTTATCATTTTTTTATCTGCAAAATTGGTAATCGACGGCTCGATAACGTTAGGGATGATGCTGGCTATAAGTTCAATAGTAGGAAGTTTAAATGGCCCAATTACACAGCTTATTGAATTTGTGCGAGAATTGCAGGATGCTAAAATATCTCTGGCAAGATTATCTGAAATTCATGAAAAGGAAGATGAAACCCAGCAGGAAATTCATCAAACAAATGATGTTCCGTATGATTCTAATATTGAAATTAAAAACCTTTCATATCGTTATTTAGGATCGGATATTCCGGTTTTAGATGATTTAAGCCTTGTGATTCCAGCCAATAAAGTAACCGCAATAGTGGGTGTGAGTGGAAGCGGAAAAACTACTTTAATGAAATTGCTTCTTAAGTTTTATGAACCTGAAAAAGGAGAAATTAATATTGGCAGCTCACAGTTGAAAAACATTTCGCAGAAAGCCTGGCGATCCAATATTGGAGCTGTGATGCAGGAAGGTTATATTTTTAGTGATACAATCGCTAATAATATCGCTTTTGGAGTAGATAAAGTGGATAAAGAACGATTGGTGTATGCTGCAGATGTTGCCAATATTAAAGAATATATTAGCGAACTTCCTCTTGGGTACAATACTAAAATTGGAGCAGAAGGAACCGGAATGAGTACCGGACAAAAACAACGATTATTAATTGCGAGAGCAGTTTACAAAAACCCGGAAATATTATTTTTTGACGAAGCCACATCGGCTCTGGATGCCAATAATGAAAAAGAGATTATGCGGAAACTGGATATTTTCTTTAAAGACAAAACTGTAATTGTAATTGCGCACCGCTTAAGTACTGTTATGAATGCAGATCAGATTGTGGTTTTACAAAAAGGGAAAATTATCGAAATAGGCTCGCATTCCTCATTGGTGGAACAGAAAGGAAATTATTTTGAATTGGTTAAAAATCAATTGCAGTTAGGAAATTAATCATGGAAGAAGATAATAGTACATTCGAATTAAGAAGTGAGGAAGTTCAGGACATTCTCACCAAAGTGCCGCACTGGATGATCCGCTGGGGAACGGTTTTGATTTTCGTAATCATACTGATGCTCTTTTTTGTTTCCTGGTTTATAAAATACCCGGATGTTGTCAATACCGAAATTGTGATTACAACTAATATTCCGCCAGAGAAAATTGTTGCTAAATCATCTGGACGTATTGAAGCTATTTTAGTTAAAAATAAATCGATTGTATCTAAAAACAGTACACTCGCAATTATAGAAAATACGGCAAATTACAACGATGTTTTTCTTTTGAAAAGTATCGTTGATAATTATAATATTAATGACCCAAAAGCAGAATTTCCGTTTTCAAAATTAAAAAATACACAGCTGGGAGAAATAGAAAGTGCCTATGCTGTTTTTCAAAAAGATTATCAGGCACAGGAATTAAATCATGACCTGCAGCCTTTTGCAATTGAAAACAGAGCGCAGATCTCTGAAAAAATCCAAATAAAAGAAAGATTAGAAATTTTGCAGCAACAAAAAACACTTAACGAAAGTGAACTCCAGCTTCAAAAGAATGAAGTGGCCCGTTTTGAAATATTATTCAATAAAGGCATCATTTCGGCTCAGGAAATGGAAGTTAAAAAACTAAGTTTTCTTCAAGCACAAAAGAGTTATAGAGGCTTATTATCCTCGATTTCTCAATTGAGGTCTTCTCTTATAGATAATACAAAATCAAGTCAGAGTTCGCAGGCAAACAGTACTAAAGAAGAGGTTAATCTGGGGAGAAACATGGCGCAGTCGTTTTATCAGCTAAAAAAAGTGATAAAAGACTGGGAACTGGCTTATGCCTTAAAATCTTCCATTAGCGGGAAGGTTACTTTTTTACAGGTTTGGACAGAAAACCAAACCATAAATTTGGGTGATAATGTCTTTTCTATTATTCCCGATGCTAAAAATGGTTTTATAGGAAAAGTAAAAGCTCCGGCTTTAAACTCAGGAAAAATAAAAACAGGGCAGAGAGTCAATATTCGTCTGGCTAATTTTCCAGACAGGGAATTTGGGGTTTTAAAAGGAAAGATTCAGAATATTTCTTTAGTACCGGACAAAGATGGAAATCTACTGATAGATGTTGCTCTGCCAGACGGATTAAAAACTTCTTATAACAAACAAATTCTGTTTCAGCAGGAAATGAAGGGAAGTGCCGAAATCGTAACCGAAGATTTACGCTTAATAGAAAGAATTTTGTATCAGTTTAAAAGTATTTTTGAACAAGTTTAGAATTTCAAATAAAAATCCTTCGTCAACTCAATATATGCTGGTGTATAAACATGTCTGTCAATTTCGATTGTTAATTCGTCGATTTCGATTTTAGCAGTTTCATTTCGGCTAAAAGCCAATAGGCTTCTTTTAATTGATGAAGTTGGAGTTCCTTTTACGTGTGTAATTTTTATAGGATACAATTCAGCTTCTTTTGCTAAAGCGATAAATTTTTCTTCTTCTTTGTAAGGAAGAATTATAGCTAAAATTCCGTTTTCAGATAAAAGCAAATCAGCAGCTTCGACGATTTCTTCAAAAGGCATTGCATCCTGAAAACGTGCTAAATCTCGCTGCTCGTTTTCTGTTTTATAATCTTCCGCATAAAAAGGCGGATTTGAAACGATCAAATCATATTCATCTTCCGGTTCTTCAATGAATTCATCTAATCCGGCATGAAAGCAAAATAAACGATCACCCCAAGGTGAATTTTCGAAATTTTCTACAGCTTGTTCGTATGCATCTTCATCAATTTCAAGCGCATCAATTTGTTCGGCATGAGTTCGCTGTGCAAGCATTAAAGCAATAATGCCAGTTCCTGCACCAATATCTAATATGCTGAAAGGATTATGTTGAATGGGAGTCCAAGCACCAAGTAAAACGCCGTCGGTGCCTACTTTCATAGCTGTTTTGTCTTGTTTAATAGAAAATTGTTTGAAGCTAAATAAAGACATTTCTAAAAAATTAAAAATAAATTGCGAAAGGCAGTGACTGAATACTAAAAACTGTAAACTGAATACTTTTTTAAAGGTACATCTCAACCAATCCTTCAGGAAGGTTCATGATAACCTTTTTATTTTCTCGGTCAATCTTAACCAGGAAATGGTCGATCATTGGAACTAAGATTTCTACTTCACCATTTAAAACTTCGAAAAGAGGCTGAGCAGAAGAATCATTAATTGAAGTAATTTTCCCGAAAACACCTAAACGCTGGTCTTCGATTTCGAAGCCAATAACTTCGTGGAAATAAAATTTGTTGCCGGAAAGTTTTGGCAGCATTGATAAAGGAAGATAAATAGCATTGCCAACAAGTGCATCAGCTTCTTCCTCATTATTTACATCTTCAAAACGAACTCTAAGAAAGTCGTTTTTATGTAATGAACTTGTTTCAATAAAAAAAGGAACCAAGTGTTTGTTGTGTTCAACAAACACTGATTCCAGATTTTCGTATAACTCAGGTTCGTCTGTGTCTAAATAGATCAGAACTTCACCTTTGAAACTAAATTTTTTAGCGATTTTACCTAAATAAAAACATTCTTCTTTACGCATTATCGCCAAGTAAAATTATGCTTCAGTTGTTTCGTTATTCTCTTCAGCAGCCGGAGCTTCTTCAGTAGCAGCTTCTGCTTCTACTTCAGCAACTTCTTCTTCAACTGCAGGAGTTGCAGCAGCGATAGCATCAGCTTCAGCCTGAGCTGCAGCAGCTAAACGTTTAGCGTTAACTTCTTTTTCTGCTTTTAAAGCTTTTGCTTTAGCATCAGCTTGTGCTTTTGATAAACCATCTTTTTTAGCATCAACTTTTCCAGATTTTGCCTCTAACCAAGCAGCTAATTTAGCATCAGCTTGTTCTTGAGTTAAAGCTCCTTTACGGATACCTCCATCAAGGTGGTGTTTCAATAAAGCACCTTTGTAAGAAAGGATTGCTCTAGCAGTATCAGTTGGTTGTGCACCATTGTGTAACCATTTAACTGCGCTGTCAAGGTTTAACTCAACAGTTGCTGGGTTTGTGTTTGGATTGTAAGTACCGATTTTCTCTAAGTATTTACCATCTCTTTTTGAGCGTGCATCTGCAGCTACAACCCAGTAAAAAGGTTTTCCTTTTTTACCGTGTCTTTGTAATCTAATTTTTACTGACATAATCTTATGATTAAATTTTGAGGTACTCGACCTCTGTTAATTAAGGGCGCAAAGATATAATTTTTTTATCAATTATCCGTTTCAAAAAGTATTAAATATATTTAAGACAGATTTTTAGCTTTTTTTTGACTTTAAAATTTAAATATTTACCTCATAATGCGATACTTTTGCATTAAATTCATCTTAATATATGAAAAAATATTTTTACTTCTTATCTTTTTTAGTACTGCTTACATCTTGTACAGAAGATATAAAATTCAATAATCCTGCTTTTCAAACGCTGAAAAATAATGTTTTCTGGAGAGCTCAAACTTATAAAGCTTATTTTGGTGCAAACGGGACTGTTGTTATTGAAGGATCTTTAGGATATGAAAATGTTATTTTGCAAACGTCTTCTTCTGCAGAACAAACTTTTATTTTAGGAGTTAATGAAACTTCAAAAGCATCTTACGAAAATACGCTGCCGGCTGAATTGTCTTCATTTTCTACAGGAACAAACATTGGTAACGGACAAATTGTTATTACAGAGTACGATACGGACAATAATACTATTTCGGGAACATTTAAATTTACGGCAATAAATGAAGATGAAAGCGATACCGAGAATCCGAAAATTAACTTTACAGAAGGTGTTTTTTATAAAGTTCCAATTGAAGCAGCTGGTCTTTTTCAAGATGATGTTGTAGAAAATTAGTAAATACGATGTTTTTACCAGCTGATTTTCAAAATCAAAATAAAAACATAAATAAACTAATATATAGTAGATTACAGAAAAATAAGACTACATTTGCTACATTATTATAAATAAGTACATATGAACATTTTTGTTGGAAGCCTTCCATTCAGTATTGAGGAAGCAGATTTAAGAGAGTCTTTCGAGGCTTACGGAGCAGTAGATTCAGTTAAAATTATCACTGATAAATTTACTGGAAGAAGCAAAGGTTTTGGTTTTGTTGAGATGCCAAACGATGCTGAAGCTCAAAAAGCAATTGATGAATTGAACGGAGCTACTGTTCAAGGTCGTTCAATTGTAGTTAATAAATCTGAACCAAAACCTGAAGGTGAAAGAAGAAGCTTCAACAATAACAGCCGTGGTGGAGATTCACGCGGAGGTTATGGTGGAGGAAACAGCCGTGGTGGAAATGACCGTGGTGGTAACAGAGGAGGATATTAATATTTTTTTCTAAATATATAAAAGGGATCAACGAAAGTTGATCCCTTTTTTTTATGCGCATTTTTTGTAGAGACGCACAGCAGTGCGTCTAACATACCGAGAAGACGAACTGCTGTGCGTCTCTACGATTAACATTATTACAAATTAGCAACTAACCAGTCACCAACTTCGCTTGTTTTGTAAGCTTTTGATCCTTTTGAGGCTAAATCTTCGGTAACAACTCCTTGTTCTAAAGATTTGTTTACAACAGCGCGAATAGCTTCAGCTTCTTCTTTTAGTCCGAATGCATCTTCGAACATCATAGCTGCAGATAAAATTGTAGCTAATGGATTAGCAATATTTAATCCAGTTGCCTGTGGATAAGATCCGTGGATTGGTTCGTATAAAGAAGTATGCTCTCCAACAGAAGCAGAAGGCATTAATCCCATTGAACCTGAAATTACAGAAGCTTCGTCAGTTAAGATATCTCCAAATAAATTCTCAGTAATTAATACGTCATAAGAGTTTGGCCATTGAACCAAACGCATTGCAACAGCATCAACAAATTCGTAAGAAACCGTAACCTCTGGATAATCTTTTTCCATAGCCTGAACTGTTTCTCTCCATAAACGTGAAGTTTCCAAAACGTTTGCTTTATCAACGCAACATAATTTTTTGCTACGCGTCATAGCTAATTCAAAACCTTTTTTAGCTAAACGCTGTACTTCTGCACGTGTGTAAACACAATTGTCAAAAGCAGTATCTCCGTTATCTTTTCTTCCTTTTTCTCCAAAGTAAATTCCGCCAGTTAATTCTCTTAAGAAAACTAAATCAGTTCCTTCGATTCTTTCTCTTTTTAAAGGTGAATTATCAATTAAAGAAGGAAAAGTAAAAGTTGGACGTACATTAGCAAATAAACCTAATTTTTTACGCATCAACAATAAACCTTGTTCTGGACGAACCGGCGCACTTGGATCATTGTCGTATTTTGGGTGACCAATTGCTCCAAATAAAACGGCATCAGCTTTCATACAAACTTCGTGCGTTTCATCTGGATAAGGAACTCCAACTGCGTCAATTGCGCAAGCTCCGGTCAAAGCAGGAGTCCAGGTTATTTCGTGATTGAATTTTTTTGCAATAGCATCAGATACTTTTACAGCTTCATTTATTACCTCAGGACCAATTCCGTCTCCTGCTAAAAGGGCTATGTTAAATTTCATTTTTTAAGTATTTATTATTTTAAGGTTCTAAGGTTCTGAGTTGCTAAGATTCTAAGTTTTTTTTCTTAGTATGTTAGTAACTTGGTGTTGATTTTTTTTAAGATTCTGAGTTTTTAAGGTTCTAAGCTCAAAGAAAAAAAAATCTCAGCAACTTAGAATCTTAGCAACTTAGTACCTTAGGCTATTACATTCAACATTTTTTGTGTTGCGATAATCGCGGCAACAGTTTGATCTGAATCTAATCCTCTTGTTTTAAATTCTTTTCCGTTGTTTACCCAGGTGATAATAGTTTCGCACAAGGCATCAGAACTACTTCCGGGCGGGATTCTTACTGCGTAATCAATTAATTTAGGAAGCGTAAGTTTTTTACTTTTATAAATCTTTGATAAAGCATTCATAAAAGCATCAAACTGACCATCGCCCTGCGCATTTTCTTCGATGATTTCACTGCCAAATTTTAAGCATAAGGTCGTTGACGGACGCATTCCTTTTGAGTGTACTAATATATAGGACTCGATTTTTATTTTTTCTTCGTAAGTATGACTGTCCAAAACATCAGAAATAATGTATGGAAGATCTTCCTTCGTAACAGTTTCTTTTTTATCGCCTAATTCGATGATTCTTTGGGTAACCAATTTCAAATCTTCCTGATTTAGTTTTAAACCTAATTCCTGAAGATTTTTTTCAATATTAGCTTTTCCCGAAGTTTTTCCTAAAGCGTATTTTCTTTTTCTTCCAAAACGTTCCGGAAGTAAGTCATTAAAATATAAGTTGTTTTTGTTGTCACCATCAGCGTGGATTCCGGCAGTTTGCGTGAAGACATTATCGCCCACAATTGGTTTGTTCGCAGGAATTCTGTATCCGGTAAACGTTTCCACTAATTTGCTTACCGTATATAAAGAAGTTTCTTTAATATTGATGCTTACTTCTGGCAGATAATCGTTTATAACAGCAACCGTACTTTCAAGCGGTGCATTTCCGGCACGTTCTCCCATTCCGTTTACCGTAACGTGAAGTCCGTTTATACCCGCTTTAATAGCTTCCATAACATTGGCAACACTTAAATCGTAATCGTTATGAGCGTGAAAGTCAAAATGGATGTTTGGATATTTTGCTCTGATTTTAGAAATAAATTCAAAAGCCAAAGACGGAATTAAAACTCCTAAAGTATCCGGAAGTAAAATTCTTTTTATTGGCTGCGTAGATAAGAAATCCAGGAATTGAAACACGTATTCAGGAGAATTTCGCATTCCGTTGCTCCAGTCTTCTAAATAAACATTCGTTTCAATATTGTTTTCTTTTGCTAAAGCAATGATTTGAGCAATTTCAGAAAAATGCTGTTCTGGCGTTTTTTTTAACTGATGTGTTAAGTGGTTCATTGAACCTTTGGTCAACAAATTCTGCACTTTTGCACCGGCTTTTTTCATCCAATCAATCGAAACTCCGCCGTCTACAAACGAAAGCACTTCAATTCGGTTAATATAGCCGCGTTCTTCGGCCCAAGAAGTAATGCCTTTTACGGCTTGAAATTCTCCTTCGCTTACACGTGCCGAAGCAATTTCGATTCTATCAATATTTAATTCCTCCAGCAATAATTGCGCAATGGTTAGTTTTTCTGCAGCAGAAAATGAAACTCCTGAGGTTTGTTCACCATCGCGGAGTGTCGTATCCATTATTTCAATTTTTCTTTTTTCCATATTGATATTGTAATTTCTAACGTTGGATTTTTATTGATATCCATGTTTAATTTTGACGCTGATTTTACGGATTCGCTTTGCGAAGTCGCTGATAAAAACGGATTTTTAGTATTAAGTAAAATAAAAATCCGCGTTAACCTGCGTTTTTGCGATAGCAAATCTGTTTCATCCGCGTTCTATTTTTTCTCATTTAATTTAGAAAGACCCGACTGGTTTTTGAAACCTGTCGGGTCTAATATCCTGAATGAGATTTCTATTAGTAAGGAAGTTTATCGGCGAAAGCCACAATCTCTTCTTTAATATTTTGTAAATAATCAATGTCGTCAAAACCATTAATCATATTGTTCTTTTTGTAACCGTTGATAGCAAAAGATTCTTGCTGACCAGTTGACAATAAAGTAATAGTTTGGTTTGGCAAGTTGATTTCTAATTCTGTTTTAGGATCAGCTTCGATTGCTTTGAAAATAGTTTCAGCAAATTCCGGGCTGATTTGTACTGGCAAAACTCCAATATTCAAACAGTTTCCTTTGAAGATATCAGCAAAGAAACTAGAAACTACAGCTCTAAATCCGTAATCGTAAACTGCCCAAGCAGCGTGCTCTCTTGAAGATCCAGAACCGAAGTTTTTTCCTCCAACAAGAATTTTCCCAGAATAAGTAGAATCGTTTAAAACGAAATCAGCTTTTGGAGTATCGTCTCCGTTATATCTCCAGTCTCTAAAAAGGTTATCTCCAAAACCTTCACGTTTTGTAGCTTTTAAGAAACGAGCCGGAATGATTTGATCTGTATCAACGTTTTCAATTGGCAGTGGCACTGCACTGCTGGTAAGTATAGTAAATTTATCGTATGCCATTTTTTGGAATTTTAGATTTTAGATTTTAGATTTTAGATTTTCTGTGAAAACTTAAAAATTAGAACCTAAAAATGTTTTGTATTAAATAATGTTGATCAATTTTATTTGAAGAAATTTAGATGAAGATTTCACAAAGCGAGAAATCTAAAATCTAAACTCTGCAATCTAAAATAATTCACGCGGGTCTGTTAGTTTTCCTGTAACAGCGGCGGCAGCAGCCATAATTGGACTTGCTAATAAAGTTCTTGAACCAGGACCTTGACGACCTTCAAAGTTTCTGTTTGAAGTACTTACCGCATATTTTCCTGCAGGAACTTTATCGTCGTTCATTGCTAAACAAGCAGAACAACCCGGCTGACGTAATACGAAACCAGCTTCAGTCAAAATATCTAAAATACCTTCTTCTTTAATTTGAGCTTCAACAACGTGAGAACCCGGAACTAACCAAGCGGTAACATTATCTGCTTTTTTTCTTCCTTTTACAATTTCGGCGAAAGCCCTAAAATCTTCAATACGTCCGTTTGTACAACTTCCTAAGAAAACATAATCAATTTGTTTTCCAATCATTACGTCGTCTTCGTGGAAGCCCATGTAAGCCAAAGATTTTTTGTAAGTTTCCTCACCACCTTCAACTTCTTTTGCACTTGGGATATGTTTTGTGATACCAATTCCCATTCCAGGGTTAGTACCATAAGTAATCATTGGTTCGATATCTTCAGCTTTGATGTTTAATTCAGCATCAAAAACAGCATCTGCATCCGTTTTTAGAGTTTTCCAGTATTCAACAGCTTTTGTCCAAGCTTCACCTTTTGGAGCGTATAATCTTCCTTCAAGGAAATCGAAAGTAGTTTGGTCAGGAGCAATCATTCCTCCACGAGCACCCATTTCGATACTTAAATTACAAACTGTCATACGACCTTCCATAGTCATGTTTTCAAAAACATCACCAGCATATTCAACAAAATATCCTGTTCCTCCAGAAGTAGTTAACTGAGCAATAATATAAAGCGCAACGTCTTTTGGACCAACACCTTTGCTCAATTGACCATTTACGTTAATACGCATTTTCTTAGGTTTAGGTTGCATAATACATTGAGTAGAAAGCACCATTTCAACCTCAGAAGTTCCGATACCAAAAGCAATTGCTCCAAAAGCACCGTGAGTAGACGTATGTGAATCACCACATACAATAGTAGCACCTGGCAAAGTAATTCCGTTTTCAGGACCAACCACGTGTACAATACCATTTTTTTGATGACCTAATCCCCAGTGTGAGATTCCGTATTCATTAGCATTGTCTTCAAGAGCCTGAAGCTGATTTGCTGATAAAGGATCCTGAACTGGTAAATGTTGGTTTATAGTTGGGGTATTGTGATCTGCAGTTGCAAAAGTACGTTGTGGGTATAAAACGTTAACGCCTCTTGATTTTAATCCTAAAAAAGCAACAGGACTCGTAACTTCATGAATGAAATGGCGGTCAATAAAAAACACATCTGGTCCATCTTCAATTTTACGCACTACATGTGAATCCCATACTTTGTCAAATAATGTCTTACTCATTTTTTATTTTTTTTAATTGTAATTTCTATAACCACAGCAATTTCCTGTTCATTATAATAGCAAAACAAAAGTAAAAAAAGATACAAAAGCGTCAATTTCGATATTTCATTATATACGATACCCAAACTAAAATACAAATTGCTAAACCGCTTTTGCGGCTTCAATTTTGGCAGAAAAATGATTTACAAAATGACTTTGTTTTTCTTTTTCGACTTTGTTTTTCTTTGATTGTTTTTTGTTTTAATAGTTTGCAAATTTATTTCAAAATCACTATAAAATATAAGAATTTAATTGAAAAAATCTAACAAAATGAATAAAAATAGTAATAATTGTTAGTTTTGATTTCTTTGCAAAAAGAATGCTTTGTTGGTTTTTGAAGGCTTTTAAAGGAGTTTTTAAGACGTTATTTAGATTCAATAAATCATCTAAATACTACGACATCCAAGAAGTGTATTTTTATGAAATATTATGCTTTTTTAAGACAAAAAGGACTTTTTTAAAGAGAATAATTTCGAAGATTAATTCAATGAGTTTTTAAACTCTAATGGAGTAAGGGTGGTTTTCTTTTTAAACAGTTTACTAAAGGACTGAGGATATTCAAAACCCAATTGATAGGCAATTTCTGCCACCGAAAGATTGGTTGTCATCAGGAAATCTTTTGATTTTTCTATTAATTTGGAATGAATGTGCTGCTGAGCATTTTGCCCTGTTAAATTGCGAAGCATATCGCTTAAATAATGACTGGAAACATTTACTTGTGAAGCAAGAAAATCGACTGAAGGCAAACCTCTTTTTAGGGTTTCGGCGTTATTGAAATAATCATTTAAAGTATTTTCTACTTTAAGTAATAAATCATTGCTGACCGTTTTTCTGGTAATAAATTGGCGTTTGTAAAAACGATTGCTGTAATTCAGCAAAACATCAATATATGAAATGATAACATCCTGGCTCATTTCGTCAATAGCCGTATGAAGTTCATTGTCAATGCTATTTAATAAACCTATAATTGTTGTTTTTTCGCTGTCGGAAAGATGAAGCGCTTCATTCGTATCGTAAGAGAAGAAACCATATTTTTTAATGTTTTTCCCTAAAGGATAATTTCTAATAAAATCCGGATGAAAAAATAGTGTGTAACCGTGATATTCGGTTCCTTCTTCATTATCCGTAAAAATTAATTGATTGGGAGAAGTGAACATTAAACCGCCTTCGTTAAAATCATAATAACCCTGACCGTAACCCATTTTACCATTAGTAGAATATTTATAAGATATTTTATAAAAATCGAGTAAAAAAGAGTTATTCGTTTCCGCTTTAACAGCCAGTATTTTATTGTCAACCAAACTGATCATAGGATGCAGTGGTTTTGGCAGATCAAATAAAGTATGGAACTGCGATACAGAGGAAATTTTGGTTGGAGTATTGTTTTTCTTTTCCATGATATAAAGGTATAAAAAATGAAAATTAATACCGCACAGATTATCAAAACCTGAGCGGTATTAGAAATAGATTAAGCTCCCAAAAATTGTTTGCCAAATGAAGCGCGAAAAACTTCGTCACCTTGTTCTAATCTTTGTTGGTAAAGTGCTTTTGCATCTTCTCCCGCCACATATCTAAGTTTGTTTTTTCCGTCTGTAGCAGCTTCATAAACAACATCGGCAATATGTTCCGGAGTCGATGCCATTTCAAACATTACATCTACATTTTCAAACATTTTGTCTGCCATTGCTTGGTATTCAGGTTTAACTCCAGTATCAAGTGAACCGTGTAAAAATTCTGTTTTAATGCCACCTGGAGAAACTGTTTTAATATTGATTCCAAATTGATTCAATTCATAAGCCATACTTTCGCTCCAGCCTTCTAATCCCCATTTTGTTGCGTGATAAACAGAACCTAAAGGAAAAGAAATCAATCCGCCAATAGAAGTAGTTGAGATAAATAATCCATTTCTTTTTTCTCTGAAATACGGAATAAAAGCATTCGTAACACGAATAGTTCCTAATAAATTAGTGTTTAATTGTTTCGTGATTTGGTCATCGTTAAAACTTTCCAAAGGGCCAATTAATCCATAACCAGCATTATTAAAAACGATATCAATATCGCTTAATGCAATTGCTTTTTGGACCGTGCTTTGTATTTGATCATAATTTGTAACGTCTAATGGTAAAAGGGTTACGTTTTCTAAACCAGCAAGTTCAGTTTCCTTTTCTGGAGTTCTCATTGTTGCAATTACATTCCAGCCTTTTGCCTGAAATAATTTTGCTGTTGCTTTTCCTAAACCTGATGATGCGCCTGTGATAAAAATTGTTTTCATGATTATTATTTTTTAATTGTTATAATTTGATGAAGCAAAGTTCAGCATACAGTACAGCTTAAAAGTGTTCATTTTGGTGTAATGAGTATCCAAAATGAATAATCGGAGTTTTTTAAGAAAAAAAGAATCAAATTCGGTTCTTTTTATGTTTAGAAAACAAAGATGTTAATTATGCTTTTGTTGATAACTTCGTTTTTCATTCGCTTAAAAAAAAGCGTAAATTTGAACTTCTTCCATTTTTCATTTCGATTTTTGTTATGTTTCATGTTGTCAGTATTTTGCAACATGATAGACTTGGAATTTGGACACGAGCGAAGCGAACTGGCGAAGCAATTTTAAAATTTGACTTTTTACAACTCTATGTATTTAATATTCGATACCGAAACAACCGGATTACCAAAACGCTGGGATGCCCCAATAACCGATTCTGATAACTGGCCTCGCTGTATACAAATTGCGTGGCAGCTTCATGATGAAATGGGACAGCTTATTGAGCATCAGGATTACTTGGTAAAACCAGAAGGATTTAATATTCCGTATGATGCCGAGCGTATTCACGGAATCTCAACTGAATTGGCTGAAGCCGATGGAATCTCACTGGCCGAAGTTTTAGAGAAATTCAATATCGCGTTAAGCAAAACCAAATTTATTGTTGGACAGAATTTAGGTTTCGACGTTAATATTATGGGGGCTGAATTCCATAGAATGGGAGTGGAGTCTCAAATGAGTTCAATGCCTGTTTTGGATACTTGTACCGAAGTTACAGCTTCATTATTACAACTTCCCGGAGGTCGTGGAGGAAAATTCAAACTTCCAACTTTGACCGAATTACACAGCTATCTTTTCGACCAGCCTTTTGCGGAAGCGCACAACGCAACTGCCGACGTTGAGGCAACTACGCGTTGTTTCCTGGAATTGGTTAGAAGAGAAGTTTTTACAAAAGAAGAATTAGACGTTCCGCAGGGTTATTTCAAAGACTTTCAGGAAAGAAATTCGGATCCGTTTAAGCTTATTGGTTTAAAGCATATCAATTTGAAAGCAGCTTCTGATAAAATCAGAGAACAGCTTAAAGCTTTACAAGTTGACGATAATCAAACTACTGTTTCAGAATCTGATAAAGCAGATTTTAAAGCGGCAAAATTTGCACATCTACACAATCATACACAGTTTTCAGTTTTACAATCTACAATCGGAATTGGAAATATTGTTGCGGCTGCAGCCAAAAACGGAATGCCGGCCGTTGCGATGACTGATACCGGAAACATGATGGGTGCTTTTCACTTTGTGAGCGCCGTTATGAATCACAACAAAGCAGCATCTGGAAAAAACAAAGCTTTGGTTGAAGCCGGAGAAGAACCGACAGAAACAGAGGTAAAACCAATCGTAGGCTGCGAGTTTAATATTTGTGAAAACCATTTAGACAAAAGCAAAAAAGACAACGGTTATCAGGTTGTTTTATTGGCTAAGAACAAAGCCGGTTATCATAATCTGGCTAAAATGGCTTCGATTGCTTATACCGAAGGATTTTATTATGTACCGAGAATTGACAAAAATATAGTCGAAAAATACAAAGAAGATATTATGGTTTTGTCTGGGAATTTATACGGAGAAATTCCGAGTAAAATCCTGAACATTGGTGAAAACCAAGCCGAAGATGCTTTGATTTGGTGGAAAGAACAATTTGGCGAAGATTTCTATTTAGAAGTAATGCGCCACAATCAGGAAGATGAAAATCGTGTCAACAAAACCCTGATTGAATTTTCGCAAAAACACAATGTCAAATTAATTGCGACCAACAATACTTATTATTTAAATAAAGAAGATGCCAATGCACACGATATTTTACTTTGTGTAAAAGACGGCGAAAAGCAGGCAACACCTATTGGACGTGGACGTGGTTACCGTTACGGACTTCCAAATCAGGAATATTATTTTAAGTCGGAAGAGGAGATGAAAAAACTCTTTTCTGATCTGCCCGAAGCGATTATCAACATTCAGGAAATTATTGATAAAGTTGAAGGATATTCGCTTTACCGAGATGTATTGCTTCCGAAGTTTGATATTCCGGAAGAATTTATAGTTCCTGAAGATGAAGCGGACGGAGGTGTTCGAGGGGAAAATAAATACCTGCGACACCTTACAATGGTTGGTGCCGCAAAACGATATGGAGAAATTACAGAATCGATTCAGGAACGTTTGGATTTTGAATTATTAACGATTTCAAATTCAGGATATCCAGGTTACTTTTTGATTGTACAGGATTTCATTGCCGAGGCCAGAAAAATGGACGTTTCGGTAGGTCCCGGACGTGGATCTGCAGCAGGTTCGGCCGTTGCGTATTGTCTCGGAATTACCAATATTGACCCCATTAAATACGACTTGCTTTTTGAGCGTTTCCTAAATCCTGACCGTGTATCGATGCCCGATATTGATATCGACTTTGATGACGAGGGTCGTGGACGTGTAATGGATTATGTAATTAATAAATACGGTCAAAAACAGGTGGCGCAGATTATCACGTATGGTAAAATGGCAACCAAATCAGCGATTCGTGATACGGCTCGTGTACTGGATTTACCATTATTTGAAGCCGATAGAATTGCGAAACTGATTCCGGGAATGATGCCGTCCAAATGGAATTTGGCGCGTTTTATTTCAGAGAGTGAAGAGGAAGTTAAAAAAGCCCTTCGTTCGGACGAATTTGATAATGTAAAAGAATTAATCGCCATTGCCAATGAAGGTGATTTGGCAGGAGAAACCATTCAGCAGGCAAAAATCCTTGAAGGATCGATGCGTAACACGGGAATTCACGCCTGTGGGGTAATCATTACGCCATCGGATATTACGAATTACGTTCCTGTAACAACAGCAAAAGATTCTGATTTATATGTAACGCAGTTTGATAACTCGGTTGCAGAAAGTGCCGGATTGCTTAAAATGGACTTCTTGGGTTTGAAGACCCTTACGCTGATAAAAGATACCGTTAAACTGGTAAAATACAGAACAGGAATTGATCTGGATCCCGATACATTTCCTATCGACGATGAAGAAACGTATGCGCTTTTCCAAAGAGGTGAAACTGTTGGAATATTCCAATACGAGTCGCCCGGAATGCAGAAATACATGAAAGATCTAAAGCCAACGGTTTTTGGAGATTTAATTGCCATGAATGCACTTTATCGTCCGGGACCTTTGGAATATATTCCTTCTTTCGTTCGAAGAAAAAACGGTGACGAGGAAATTAAATACGATTTAGATGCCTGTGCGGAATATTTGTCTGAAACATACGGAATTACGGTTTACCAAGAGCAGGTAATGCTTTTGTCTCAGTCTTTGGCAGGATTTACAAAGGGTGAGGCCGACGTTTTGCGTAAAGCGATGGGTAAAAAACAAAAAGACGTACTAGATAAAATGAAGCCGAAGTTCGTAGAACAAGCAGCACAAAAAGGTCACGATGCCAAGATTCTGGAGAAAATCTGGAAAGACTGGGAAGCCTTTGCGAGTTACGCCTTCAACAAATCACACTCGACTTGCTATGCGTGGATTGCCTATCAAACGGCTTATTTGAAAGCACATTATCCGGCCGAATATATGGCAGCGGTACTTTCGAATAACATGAACGATATCAAACAGGTTTCGTTTTTTATGGAAGAATGTAAACGTATGGGATTACAGGTTTTAGGCCCAGATGTAAACGAATCGTACTATAAATTTACGGTAAACGATAATTACGCTGTTCGTTTTGGAATGGGTGCGATTAAAGGTGTTGGTTCCGGAGCTGTTGAAACTATTGTAGAAAACAGAAAAGATGGAAGGTATAAGTCAATTTTTGATTTAGCGAAACGAATCGATTTGCGTGCAGCCAATAAAAAAGCAATTGAAAACTTAGCACTTGCAGGAGGTTTTGATTCATTCGAAGGAACAACAAGAGCACAATATTTCCATGATGATGGCGACGGAATTACATTCTACGAAAAAGCGATGCGTTACGGATCGAAATTTCAGGAAAATGAAAACTCATCGCAGGTAAGTTTGTTTGGAGAAACCAGCGAAGTACAAATTGCAGAACCTGTTGTACCGCCATGTGAAGACTGGAGTACAATGGAAAAACTGGCAAAAGAAAAAGAGGTTGTAGGGATTTATATTTCCGGACATCCGCTTGATGATTTTAGATTTGAGATGAAATACTTCTGCAACGCCCGATTAGAAGCGTTGAAAAGTATGAATGAATATGTAGGTAAAAATCTAAACTTTGCCGGAATCATTAATAACGTACAGCATCGTGTAGCCAAAAATGGAAAAGGCTGGGCCGTATTTAACTTGGAAGGATATGACGAAAGTTTTGAGTTTAAGATTTTTGGTGAAGAATACTTGAAATTCCGCCATTTCCTGATTCAGAATAATTTTGCTTACCTGAAAATTTTGATAAAAGACGGCTGGGTAAACCATGATACAGGTAAAAAATCAGAACCCAGAATGCAGTTTGTTGAGGTACGACAGCTTCAGGATATTTTAGAAGCTTTTGCTAAAAAATTGATTCTTTTATTAAATATCAAAGATCTTCAGCCTGAGTTTATTCATAAATTAAGTCATTTATTCAACGAAAATAAAGGCGATAATACCGTGAGTTTTGACATCATGGAAATCGAAAATGTCAAGCGTTTAGTTGAGGTTGAAACCACAAGCGAATTTGAAGACAGTGAAGATGCTGTTTTTGAAGATGAAAATGATGATAATGAAACTGTTGCCGGAGAAGCTAAAATGCAGGAAGTAAAAGAAGTCGAAGAAGTGAAAGTTGTAACCAAATTAACGATGCCAAGCAGAAGGTTAAAAATCAGAATTTCGGCCGAACTTCTTCAGGAATTAGAGAAAATGCAGATAAATTTTAAGCTGAACTAAATTTTAACAGTTAAAATTTAAAAGAATATAAAATTTTAGTGTTAAAAATATGCATGCATAATACTTTTTTAGTAATATTGCCCGAAATTACAACGATTTCGTTCCAAGTCTAACAATGCAAACTATAAGGATATGTTAAAAAATTCTAAGTTTGTATAAATTAATTAAATCAGAATTATGAAAAAGAACCTATTTTTATTAGGACTATTAGTTTGCTCTATGGTTACTATGGCGCAGACAGAAAAAACAGACAAACCAGAAAGCTGGTATTTTAAATTGGGTGGGTCATATTTCATCCAAACTGCTGCTGCTGAATTCCCAACTGTATCTGGGGCACTACCTAATACAGATGTTTATGGACCAGATGGTACGACTTTAATTTCTAGAGAAACTAATCATGGTTCTTTCGGACAAGGATTCCGTACAGGTTTAACGGCTGGATATCGTTTTACGCCGCGTTTAGGTGTGGAGTTAGGATTTAACTATTTTAATAGTGCAGATAAAACTATGGTTGAAACAACTCATAGATTAGTAGCTGCCGGACCAACTTTTGCAACTGGTAAAGCAGTAGGAAAACTTGAAGCTTATGATATTGCTCCTGCAATCGTTTTGTTTTTAGGAGAAACTCATGGTTTTGAGCCTTATACTAAAGTTGGAGTTATTGTTCCTGTTCACGGTACATTAGATATCGAAACTACTAGAACATATACAAACCCAGCGGGAGTAACAGAAACTTATTCAAAAGATGTAATTAAACCAAACCCAACTGTTGGATTTACTGCAGCATTAGGAACATCTTATAAATTAGGAACACACATTTCTCTTTTTGCTGAATTAGAGTACCGTAACTTTACAGTACACGGAAAAACAAAAGAAACAGAAATATATACTGAAAACGGTGTAGATAAATTAAACACACCTACGGCTTTCCGTCAAGATGCATCATATTCTGCAAGCCATACTAAGTATGTAAAACAAATTAATACTACTTCAAACAGTAAAGTAACTAATGCAGCTGGTTTTGACAATACAAAAGCAACTGATGATATTAGTTCTTACGTTGGAATTTCTGGTTTAGGATTTACTTTTGGTCTTAAATACAGCCTATAATTTTTTATAGACGTTTTATAGTTTTTTGAAGAAAAGGATATTCGAAAGAATATCCTTTTTGTTTTTTGTCATTTCGACTGAAAGGAGAAATCGCACTCGGGAATCCACAAAGAGAATCGCCAATCTTTGTCGAGTTTCTAGTGCGATTTCTCCTTTCAGTCGAAATGACAAATACTGTTTACTCTTCGACTTCGCTCAGAGTGACAATCTTAAGAGTTCGAATTCCTAAACTCCTTTAAAACTTCATCAATAACCCAGGTCGTTCTTGCTCCTGAAATTCCTTTAGATGGAGAAGCACCTTCTTTACCTAAAAGTTCAGCCATAACAGTTTCTATAAAAGGCTGTTGAATATGAAGTGGATTTTCTATCGTAATACTTTCTTTTTTACCATTTGTATATTGAATATGAATGGGATCATTTCCAAAAGTTGAAAACGAGATTTTACCTTTATCACCCACAATTTCAGTATTGTCATAACGCTCAAAACTGGCAAAATTCCACAAACCAGATCCGTGAATTCCGTTTTCAAATAAAAATGACATAGAAACCGAGTCTTCAGCAGGATAAGCTTGTAATTGAGAAGTCGCATGACCGCGAACCGATTTTATCGGACCTAAAACAAAATCCAGAAAATCTAAAGTATGGCAGGCCAAATCAACAAAAATTCCACCGCCTGAAATATGCGGTAAAACTGTCCACGGAAGATTAATTTCGTCGTCGTAACGAGCTTCAAAAGGATGATATAAAACAGTATTTACATGACGTATGTTTCCTAATTTTCCCTTGTCAATTATTTCTTTTATTTTTAAAAAGCGTGGTAAGCCTCTTCTGTAATAAGCAACAAATAAAGGAACATTATGTTCTTTACAGGCGCTGATCATTTCATTACATTCTTCAAAAGTCAAAGCCATAGGTTTTTCAACATAAACAGGTTTTCCGGCTTTGGCACACAAAAGAGTATATTCTTTATGAGAAGATGGCGGCGTAGCAATATAAACCGCATCAACTTCAGGATCGTTTATTAAATCGACTGCATTCGAATACCATTTCGGGACGTTATGGCGTTTGGCGTAATCTTCGGCAAGCTTTGCATCTCTTCGCATCACAGCAACCAAAGAAGAATTCGGAGCTCTTTGAAAAGCCGGTCCGCTTTTTACTTCCGTTACATTCCCGCAGCCTATAATTCCCCATTTTATAATTTTCATCGTTTGGTTATTTTAGTTATTCAAATTTAAAAAAAGGTTTGCCACGAATTGCACTAATTTCCACGAATTATTTTTTGAAGTTTTGCCACAGATTAAATAGATTTTCACAGATTAATAATAAAATCAGATAAAAAAATCATTTTAATTCTTTTAATCTGTGGCAAAAAATAGACACAAATTCACGAATTATTTTTTCCCGCAGATTTAGCAGATTCCACAGATTTATTTTACACATAGAATCAGCTTAATCTGCAAAATCTGCGTGAAACAAATTAATAAAGCCACAGATTAAAAAGATTCACACAGATTTTAAAAATCCATCTAATCCTTTTAATCTGTGGCAAAAAAATAGCCACGAATTCACAAAAGTAAATTCGTGGCTATAAAATTTTAACTTAAAGTCTTACTTCTTAGGTAAAGCTTTAAATCCCATATTATAAAGAGTGAAAGCCTGGATGTCTACATTTTCCTGAATTGTAGCCGCAACAGATTTCCCTGCGCCGTGACCTGCTTTTACATCAATTCTAATTAAAACAGGATTTTCTCCCGCTTGTTTGTCCTGTAATTCAGCAGCAAATTTAAAACTGTGCGCCGGAACTACACGATCATCATGATCTCCGGTTGTAACCATTGTTGCCGGATATTTAGTGCCGCTTTTAACGTTTTGAACAGGTGAATATCCTTTTAAGTATTCAAACATTTCTTTATTATCCTGAGCCGTTCCATAATCATATGCCCAACCCGCACCAGCTGTAAAGGTATGGTAACGAAGCATATCCATAACACCAACCGCAGGTAAAGCAACTTTCATTAAATCGGGACGCTGCGTCATTGTTGCGCCCACTAATAAACCTCCATTAGATCCTCCGCGAATCGCTAAATAATCAGATGAAGTATACTTTTGAGCGATTAGATATTCTGCAGCAGCGATAAAATCATCAAACACATTTTGTTTTTGAAGCTTTGTTCCCGCATCATGCCATTTTTTACCATATTCACCGCCGCCTCTTAAATTGGCAACCGCATAAACACCTCCGTTTTCCATCCAAACCGCATTCGAAATACTAAATGCAGGCGTCAAACTAATATTAAATCCGCCATAACCATAAAGAATCGTTGGGTTTTTACCATCTAATTTTGTTCCTTTTTTATAGGTAATAATCATAGGAACTTTTGTGCCGTCTTTTGAAGTATAGAAAACTTGTTTAGACTCGTAATCTTCACTTTTAAAATCAACTTTTGGTTTTTGATACACTTCTGATTTACCAGATTTTGGTTCAAAAGAAAAAATGGTTCCCGGAGTTGTATAGTTTGTAAAACTGTAGTATAAAATCTTTTCTTCCTTTTTTGCGCCAAATCCTCCGGCAGTTCCAACAGCAGGAAGTTTAATTTCGCGAACTAGTTTTCCGCTGTAATCGTATTGTAAAACCAATGAAACAGCATCTTTTGTATAATTGGCAAAGAAATAGCCGCCGCCTGTAGATGGAGATAAAACATTCTCTGTTTCTTTAATAAAATCTTTCCAGTTTTCCTGTTTTGGATTACTGAAATCTACCGAAACCACGCGTCCGTTAGGAGCGTTATAATCCGTTTGTATAAATAATTTACTTCCTTCGTTTTCGATAATATTATTATCACTATTGAAGTTGTCTACAATAGTAATAATCGGACTGTCTGGTGTTTTTAAATCTTTAATATAAAGTTCATTTCCGTAAGTCGAATTAGCAGCCGTAATCACTAAATAATGATTGTCTTCGGTCACATAACCGCCAACATATCTTCTTTTTTGATCTGCGCCAAAAATGACTTTATCTTCTTTTTGAGAAGTTCCTAACTTATGAAAATACAATTTGTGCTGATCTGTTTTTGCAGAAAGTTCACTTCCTTTTGGTTTATCATAACTAGAATAATAAAAACCTTCATTTCCAAGCCATGAAATACCGCTGAATTTTACATCAACAAGAGTATCTTCCAGAACTTTTTTAGAAACGGCATCAATAATAATCACTTTTCTCCAGTCGCTTCCGCCTTCAGAAATCGAATATGCCGCTTTGTTTCCATCTTTAGAAAAATCTAATCCGCCAAGCGAAGTAGTTCCGTCTTTTGAGAAAGTATTTGGATCCAGAAAAATCTCTTCTTTGCCACTTTGATCTTTTCTGTAAATAACAGATTGATTTTGAAGACCGTTATTTTTAGAGTAATAAGTAAACTTTCCTTCTTTTGATGGAGCGCCTATTTTTTCATAATTCCAAAGTTTTTCCATTCGTTTTTTAAGTTCCTCACGAAACGGAATTTTATCTAAATATCCATAAGTTACTTCGTTTTCAGCTTTTACCCAAGC
Source organism: Flavobacterium panici (assembly GCF_903819335.1). Taxonomy (GTDB): domain Bacteria; phylum Bacteroidota; class Bacteroidia; order Flavobacteriales; family Flavobacteriaceae; genus Flavobacterium; species Flavobacterium panici. Next base: position 357,524 of record NZ_CAIJDE010000034.1, read on the forward strand.
TCCAGTTTCAGCAGATTTATCATCTTCAAGCCAACGATACGGATCGCTTACTTTCGTATCAAAATATACGTCGACAGTTTCTCCTTTTTTAGTTTCCGGATACTGAATTTTGTTTTGTCCAAATGAAATTCCTGCAGTTGTAATTGCCATTATAAGAAAGGTTTTTTTCATAGTTTTTGATTAACAGTTGTAGCAAAAATAGCACTTTTTGTGAGATATTTTTTAACCGCAAAGACACAAAGTCTTTTCGCAAAGTACGCAATGTTTTTAATCTCGCAAAGACGCGAAGTCGCAAAGAATTTTAAAACTTTGCGTCTCTGCGTCTTTGCGAGATTTTTTAAGTGCTAAGGATATTTTCTAATCACAAAGCTTAAATAAAACCTTGCGAACTTTGTGAAAACTCCTTGCGCTCTTTGCGGTTAAATAAAATTATAAATTGAAATTAACGCCCAGAACGATGTTTCTTCCAATATTTGGGATTCCGTCTGTTTTTAATCTTGAAAGGTGCGCAATGTATTTTTTGTCGAATAAATTGTTTCCGTTCAGGTTGATGTCAAAAGCAGTTTTACCCAATTTTACTGTTCCTCCAAAACCTAAATTTACCAAAGTATACCCTTTAGAAGCAGTTTCGAAACCACTCACATTATCCTGGCTGAAAGTTGAAGACACGTTTAAAGAAGCAAAACCTTCACTTAACCAGTTTTTGATATTAAATTCAGTTCTAAGCGTATTATTCCAGTTGTTTGCAGGAATTAACGGCAGGTAATCGTTATTATCTTTTTTACCCGTTACAGTTTCAAAACTAGTTTCAAAATGCAGCCAGTCTAAAGGATGCGGGTGAAAATGTATACCAGCTTCACCTCCGTACAATTGTGCATTATCCTGAACATAAGCAAAAACATCATTATCATCACGCGTTTCTCCAGTTGGCGAAGTGTAGATATAATTATTTACATGATTGTAAAATCCGTTTACGAAAAACTCAAAATGCGTGTTTTTGTATTCTAAATTCAAATCAGTCTGAACATTTTGTTCTGTTTTCAAATCAGCATTTCCAATTTCATAGCGATTTGTTCCTTCGTGAACCCCGTTTGAAGTTAACTCCGCTAAGTTTGGCGCTCTAAATCCGGTTGCAACATTTAAACGAAGTGTAAGCGGTTCAGCCAGTTTTGTTTTATAACCTAAAGAAGCATTAAAACTGTCAAAAGATTTGTCAAGAGGTAAAAAATAACCTTCTTCGCCTTCAATTCCGTGCGCATCAGAAGTAACGTTTCTGTTGTCAAAACGTAATCCGGCTTGTAAAACGCTGTTGTCCCATTCGTAATTTGCAGTTCCAAAAACACCAAAATCATTTGTTGTCGCATCTGGAATTAAATATTCTTCACCCGAATTTTTATTCGTTTGATGCATTCCCTGAACACCTACAATCGTTTCAATTTTTCCGAATTTAGGAAAATGATATTTTAAATTGTAATTCAAAGTATTCAGTTTCATGTGAAGCGAAGCATTGTTACTGTCTTCAAACTCGCTTCGGTCATTTGAAATATATCCCAAATCAACATCCAGTTTTGAGTTTTCAAAAAAGATCACATTGTTTAAACTCAATAAATGATTAAAGATTCCCTGTCTTGGAAACTGTGTGTCTTTACTTGAAGATTGTTCTGCAATTCCATCTTCAGGAATCCCAATATCCAGTTTGTTGTAATTGTATCTTAAAACACTTGAGAAACTTGAATTACTGTAACCAATTCCGGTTTTAAAATCCGTTTCATTGTAACGAGAGTTTGTTACGCGGTCGCCATCAGCAATTTTATAATCAGAATGAGTATTATAACTTCCACGCGCCAGAAATTTCCAATTGTCAGTAGACGTTTTTAATCCAATAGAAGAATTACTTCCTTCCGTATTTGTAAAATATTTTTGACTGAAATTAGCTTTAAAAGTACCGGCATCAGCAAATTTTTCAGGATTAAAGTATAAAACCCCTCCTAAAGCATCAGAACCGTACAATAGCGATGCCGGGCCTTTAATAACTTCAACACTTTCAATTCCGGCATCGTTTAAACCTAAACCATGTTCGTCTCCAAACTGCTGGTTTTCGATACGAACGCCTTGAGAATATACTAAAACACGGTTTCCGCTCAATCCGCGAATAACAGGTTTACCAATAGATGTTCCGGTAGAAATTTGCGAAACCCCAGGAATAGTTGCCAAACCTTCAATTAAAGTTGAAGTCCCTTTTTGCTGTAAAGTTTTAATGCTTTCATGCTCGATTTTCATTACGTTTTGCGATTGCAATTTGTTGAAAGGCGTAGAAACCACAACTTCATCCATTTCTAAAATAGATTCTTCGAGTGTTACGTCAACAGTATTTTGTTTTACTAATTTTAAGATATTTTTATTTTGAGTGGCATATCCAACATAAGAAAAAGACAGGCGTAAATTTCCGTTTGGAAGATTGTTTAATTCGTATTTTCCGTTTGCATCAGTCGTTGTTCCTTTATGCAATTCTGATGCGTAAACAGAAACGCCCGGTAATGGCTGGTTTTGATTGTCAGTTACTGTTCCTGAAACCGAATTTTGGGCAGAAAGCAAGCCCGAAAACCCTAAAACAAGGGCAATTATTAATTTTTTCATTTGAAAATTTTGCTATAGTTAAATGGATTTTTTTCTTTTAAATGAAAAACTTAAACGAACAGTAAAGTATTCTAATCCCAATTTAATAAACAGGATTAGGAAACTCAAAGTTGTTTTGAATTTAGATTTTAAAAAAAGAGATGTTGAATTATTAAGAAACTATAGCAGCGGGAGGGCCACGTAATAAATACGAAGTTGTTGAAACGGAGAAAATCTTTTCTGACAGCGGGAAAAAATAAGGGATTTCGCTGCTGAAAGAATGAAATTGAAAAGAGAAAGTTTCCGGAACAATATAACTTCCAAAAGCAAAATTACAAACATAACAAAGGTCGTAATTATGGTGCTGATGCGTTATTTCGCCACTTGGATCATTATAATTGTGGTGACATTGTTTTTCTGAAAGCTGTTTTACAATATGCTCATAACTGTGTATGGACTGAAACAATATCGAGAACAATATTGTGACAGCAAAAGAGAAACTTAATATGAGCTGTTTTTTCTTCATACAGGACAAAGGTATAAAAGATCAAATTCATTTTTTGAATTCTAATGCAGATTCTTTGAAAAAAGTTCAGCAAACACAAATATTCGTCATCAAAAACAGAATAATTGCTTTCTAATCGCTACCTGAACTATCATTATATTATATTTGTAAGTGAAATAAATCGATTCAATTAAGCGTTTATTTTACAGAACCTCTTTTAAACTCAAAAAATTATATGCGATTTCTATTTAGCTGTTTGTTTTTAGTTTCATTTTTTAATGCTTTTTCGCAAGAAGATGTCAAAGCAGAAATAAAACCTATAGTTAAAATAGATTCTTTGTACAGAGAAGATCAGTTTTATTTTTCTGTAACCTATAATATGTTTACAGATATTCCTCAAAAATTCAAACAGAACAAATTTTCCCTTGGACTTTCGGGCGGATTTTTGCGCGACATGCCAATCAATAAAACCAGAACAGTTTCTATTGCAGCTGGTTTAGGATTGAGTTATCAAAATTACTATCAAAATTTTGGTATTTCAAAAGATGGAAACGGAGCCGTAGTTTATAATGTTGTAGATGCCGGAGAAATTTCTTCAAATCGATACAGACAATATTCTGTAGAACTTCCAATAGAATTTAGATGGCGTAATTCGACCTATGAAAGCACAAAATTCTGGAGAATTTATGGCGGAGTAAAATTAAGTTATATCTTTTCTAGTACTTCTATTTTAGACGATGGGGAAAATACATATCGTATAAATAATAATGATGCCATTAATAAATTCCAATACGGGCCTTATATTTCTGCGGGTTACAATACCTGGAATGTTTATTTGTATTATGGTTTGAGTCCGCTGTTTAAAGATGGTGTTACCACATTAACCGGAGAAAAAGTAACCATGAAAACGCTCAACGCAGGATTGATATTCTACATTTTATAACCACAAATACAAAAATAATACCTGAGGCAAAACACCAATTAACAAACCAATTGATATTTCTTTTGGTGTATGAGAATTCATTTCTAATCGGGACGAAGCCACAATTCCAGACAATAAAATTAACAACGCGCCCCAATACGGATTGTGCATTTGTAAATGAATATTTAATCCAATTGCAAAGATTGTAAACCCTGTAATAGCGGTCATGTGCAGACTTGCTTTAATTTTAAAAAGCGAGCATACCAAGGCTAATATTGTACTAAATAGCGCACCCAGAAAAAAGAAATGCAATTCAGGATAACGGGTAATTACAATACTTCTTTTTACTAATAAAATATATAAAAAGCATTGTAAAATAAGCGGAATGCGACGCTGGGAGTTTTCCGGAAGCATCATCGATTTTACATGTCCGGTTGAGCGTAACAGCATGAAAAACAGAATGGGAACAATAATGGTAATAACCAAAATTTGAAACAGAACAAAGTATTTTTCCTGCGTTGTAAAAATATCATCCTTACAATAAAGGTATAATAATGTAGCGTACATCGATATAAAAATCGGATGGAGTATATAGGAGAATAATGGAAGTATTTTTTTCAAAACGTATTATTTTGTGGTATTGAACAAATATAAGGAATTAATGTTTTTTGCAATTAACTGCGTAAATTTTCACAAATTATTAGCATTTTTCTTTGCCACGAATATTTATTTTTTTTGCCACGAATTACACTAATTTCCACGAATTATTTTATTTGCTGGATGCTTAAAATATTAGCCACAGATTAAAAAGATTCTCACAGATTAGAAATCCTTTAAATCCTTTTAATCTGTGGCAAAAAATTAAAGAATAATTCGTGGAAATTAGTGCAATTCGTGGCAAACCCATTTTCACATTTCAAAATAAATTAAGAAATATTAGTGTAATTCGTGGCAAACCTTTTTTTAAATTTGACAAAAAGAAATTACTAAATGAGCATAAATTTAAAAAGCCTAATCCCAGTTTTTAACGCCGAATGGATAGGTTCAGATTCTGATATTTTTGTAGATCATATTTCGATCGACAGCCGTTCATTACAAAACGGGTCTAAAACATTGTTTATTGCCCTTTCTGGGGTCAATAATGATGCTCATTTGTATATTTCAGAATTGATTGAAAAAGGTGTTCAGAATTTTGTCGTTCAGGATATTCCCGAAAATGTAAAAGGAAAAGCTAATTTTTTCCTCGTAAAAAACACACTCAAAGCACTTCAGGAATTGGCAGGATATTATCGTGATTTATTCGATTTCCCTATAATTGGTTTAACCGGAAGCAACGGAAAAACCATCGTAAAAGAATGGCTTAATTTCCTTTTAAGTCCCGATTATAATATTATCCGAAGCCCAAAAAGTTACAACTCGCAAGTTGGCGTTCCGCTTTCTGTTATTGCCATAAATGAGAAACATAATTTAGGAATTTTCGAAGCTGGAATTTCAACGGTTAATGAAATGATTAATCTCGAAAAAATCATCAAACCTAATATTGGCGTTTTAACCAGTATAGGTTCTGCGCACGATGAAGGTTTCGAAAATCTGACACAAAAAATCAAAGAAAAATTACTGCTTTTCAAAAAGTCGGCCGTAATAATCTATCAAAAAAATGAATTGGTAGATCAATGTCTTTTAGATTTTTCGGCGGAATTTCCACTTCAAAACAGAACGTTATTTTCATGGAGTTTTACAGACGCTTCTGCCGATGTTTTTATTCTGATGAAAGAAACTAAAAATGATTCGACAGTAATTAAATATCAATATAAAGACGAGGTTTTCAATTTAGAAATTCCGTTTAGTGATTCGGCTTCTATCGAAAATACCATTTCCTGTTTATTGGTTTTACTGCGTTTTAACTATGATTTTGAAGTTATTCAAAATCGTGTAAAATTGCTTTATCCGGTTGAAATGCGTCTTGAAGTTAAAAACGGAATCCACAATTGCAGTTTAATTGATGATAGTTACAGTTCCGATTTTCAGTCGCTGAAAATTGCATTGGATTTTTTAGAAAGCCAGAAAAAAAATGCTTCAAAAGCTGTTATTTTATCTGATATTTTTCAAAGCGGATTTTCAAACGAAGAACTTTATTCTAAAGTTGCCCAGTTAATTTCTGATAATAAAATCAACCGAGTTATCGGAATTGGAACCACGATTTTATCTTTTGCAGATAAATTCCCAAACAGCACGATGTTTCAAAATACGGCAGCATTTATTGCCGAAATTGAAAACTTGAATTTCAATAATGAAACCATTTTAATAAAAGGGGCAAGATCATTTCAGTTTGAAGAAATCGTTTCGCTGCTGGAGGAAAAAACGCATGAAACGGTTCTCGAAATTAATCTTGATGCCATAAATCATAATTTAAATTACTTCAAATCAAAACTTGCCGACGATGTAAAAATTATGGTTATGGTAAAAGCTTTTGGTTACGGAAACGGCGGACTTGAAATTGCAAAATTACTTGAACATAATAAAGTAAATTATTTAGGTGTGGCTTTCGCCGATGAAGGAATTTCGCTGAAAAACGGCGGAATCAAACTGCCAATTATGGTTTTAAATCCAGAATCGACCAGTTTTCCGTCGATAATTCAGTATAAATTAGAACCTGAAATTTACAGCATAAAAGGATTAAACGCCTTCTTGAAAATTGCCAGAGAAAAGAATTTAAAAGATTTTCCAATTCACATTAAAGTCGATACAGGAATGCATCGTTTGGGTTTTGAAGATAATACAATCGATGAGTTAATTGCGACTTTAAAAGGAAATTCAACCGTTCGTGTTCAAAGTATTTTATCGCATTTGGCAACAAGTGACGATATGAACCATTATGATTTTGTCATTCAACAGATTAATTTATTTGAGAAATTATCTTCAAAATTAATGACAGAATTAAACATAAACCCAATTCGTCATATTTTAAACACATCCGGAATTAGCAATTTCCCAGATGCACAATATAATATGGTTCGTTTAGGAATTGGTTTATATGGTGTTTCTAATGATCCATCAGAACAGAAATATCTGGAAAATGTGGGAACTTTAAAATCGATCATCTCACAAGTTCGTACGATTCCAACTGGCGACAGCGTAGGGTACGGACGTCGTTTTATGGCCGAAAAAGAAACCAAAATTGCCACAATTCCAATTGGTTATGCAGATGGAATTTCGAGATTATGGGGCAATCAGGTTGGTTTTGTAACCATTAAAAATCAAAAAGCCTATATCGTAGGAAGCGTTTGTATGGATATGTTAATGGTTGATGTAAGTCATATCGATTGTAAAGAAGGCGATTCGGTAATTATTTTCGGCGAAAGCCCAACCGTTATCGAAATGGCCGAAGCTTTAAAAACCATTCCGTATGAGATTATGACAAGTATTTCGCAGCGTGTGAAACGAGTATTTTTTAGATAGATTTTGGAAACTCTAAAGAAAATTACGTATTTTCGGTATAATTAATTTATAAACTAAAAGAAATAATTATGAGTGTATTTTCAGAATTTAAGGAATTTGCAATGAAAGGCAACGTAGTCGATTTGGCTGTCGGTGTGATTATTGGAGCAGCTTTTGGTAAAATTGTAAGCTCATTAATTGAAAATGTAATAACACCATTGATATTGAAACCGGCATTAGACGCGGCCCATTTATCAACTATCGAAGAACTGACGGCTTTTGGAGGTGTCAAATATGGTTTGTTTCTATCGGCAGTAATTAACTTTATAATCGTTGCTTTTGTTTTATTCTTAATCATTAAAGGAATAAACAATCTTAAAAAGAAAGAAGATCCTGCTCCCGCTGCACCAGCCGGACCGACTCAGGAAGAACTGCTTACTCAAATTAGAGATCTTTTGAAAAATAAACAATAATACAATATACCGCTACACTAAGTCTAACTTAACCGCTTCTTGATTGGAGCGGTTTTTTTAATCTAATACTAAAGATTGTAAGAATATGAAAATACAGGTTTTAAATGACCGAGTTCAGAAGCTTTTTAGGAGCGGTTCATATTCTATGGATATAACTAAACAAATTGAAGCAGAGCTTAAAACGTTAAAGAAAGAAAAGGCAGTTGCTATTTCAGATCTGTTGCTGTTTAATTTGAGCAATAAAGATTTAAAAGGAGTGAACGCTATGCTGGGTTTTTTGATGGCTGTTTATGATTTTGAAGGAGAAGAAGAGCAGATAATAAGTCTTACCCTGATTGAAATACTGGCAAAACTTACACCATTGTATCGTAAATCAGGTAATCTGGAGATAGAAACTTTGTATTATTTGATTTTTGATATTATTTTTCAGAATACGGGTCTGATAGAAGAATTAGATCTGAAAGCAAAAGAGGCTCTGATCTGCGAAATTATTGAAATATCAAAATTGAAATATTCAGAAGACAAAAGTAAGGATAGTGATTTACTAATGGCGCTTCAAAAAATTATAGATATCGGATTTTATTTTGGAGATCAGAAAGGAAAAGAAATGTTAGAAAGTAGCTTTTTGAATCATTTCGATGAATTTGTTGCAGGTTGTGCAAAAGATGAATTGGAGACAAATTGGTCTGATAGTTAAAATTATTTGGGATTCATGTAATTTTACATATTGTTTAATTTATAACATTTTGTTATTTTTTGTGAAGCATGTTGTTTTCGTTTTTATTATAACTATTTTTGCAGAGTAAAATTAGATTAATAGCTATTTAAAAATATAAATAATGAGAATTGCAGTTGTAGGTGCTACCGGAATGGTTGGCGAAGTAATGCTTAAAGTTTTAGCAGAAAGAAATTTTCCTGTTACAGAATTAATTCCTGTTGCATCTGAAAGATCAGTAGGAAAAGAAATTGAATATAAAGGAACCAAATATAAAGTTGTTGGTTTACAGACCGCTGTAGATATGAAAGCTGATATTGCAGTTTTTTCTGCCGGAGGTGATACATCATTAGAATGGGCTCCAAAATTTGCTGCAGCCGGAACAACTGTTATTGATAACTCATCTGCATGGAGAATGGACCCGACTAAGAAATTAGTAGTTCCGGAAATCAATGCATCTGTATTAACAAAAGAAGATAAAATTATTGCAAATCCAAACTGTTCTACTATTCAAATGGTAATGACTTTGGCTCCTTTGCATAAAAAATACAACATTAAAAGAATCATCGTTTCTACTTACCAATCTATTACAGGAACTGGTGTAAAAGCGGTGAAACAATTAGAAAACGAGTACGCAGGAATTCAGGGTGAAATGGCTTACAAATATCCAATTCACAGAAATGCAATTCCTCACTGCGATAGTTTTGAAGATAACGGATACACTAAAGAAGAAATGAAATTAGTACGTGAAACTCAAAAAATTCTTGGTGATAACACTATCAGAGTTACAGCTACTGCAGTTCGTGTACCGGTTGTGGGTGGACATAGCGAAGCAGTAAATGTTGAGTTTACAAATGATTTTGAAGTAAATGAAGTTCGTGAAATTCTACACAATACTGATGGAGTAGTGGTGCAGGATAATTTAGATACATTTACTTACCCAATGCCATTATATGCAGAAGGTAAAAATGATGTATTTGTTGGGAGAATCCGTCGTGATGAAAGCCAGCCAAACACATTAAACCTATGGATCGTTGCTGATAACTTAAGAAAAGGTGCTGCAACAAACACGATTCAAATTGCTGAATATTTAATCGCAGCAGGTTTGTATAACTAGAGATTAAAGAAAATTGTTATAAAGAAAAAGCCGTAATTGCAGCAATGTAATTACGGCTTTTTTGATGCCTTTTGTTTGTGTATAGAGAACAGAAACCCGACAGGTTTTTATAAACCTGTCAGGTTTAAATCGTAACGATAAAAAAAGCGAGAACCAATTTGATTCTCGCTTTTGTATTTTTAATATTCAGGAGCCAGTTCTAATTCGAGTCCTTCTAATTCTTCAGTAATTGGGATCTGACAGCCTAAACGGCTATTAGATTTAACATAAAACGCTTCCGAAAGCATAGCCTCTTCTTCATCTCCCATTTCTGGTAACGCAACATCATTTAGAACATAACACTGGCAGGAAGCACACATGGCCATTCCTCCACAGGTTCCTTCAACAGGAAGTTCGTATGCCTTGCATAACTCCATTATATTCATTGCCATATCAGTCGGAGCCTGTAATTCGTGTATAACTCCTTCTCGATCTTTAATCTTTATTAATACATCCATTTATTATTGGAATTTTATTGGTAGGATTTTATAACGTGAAAAAATCCTCGTATTTATACTAACTCGTAGGTTTTGTGCTAAAAGCGTATTCTTTTCCGTTGCTTTCTTTAAGACGCATTTTTACGCCTAAAATAGTATCGCTTTTCTCAAGAATTGTAATAACAGCAACTACTGAATAATAATCTCTGTCAGATTGAAAAATTAATGTGCCTTCGTAAGTAGAGTTTAAAACTCCTTGTTTGTCTGTCGTTGCAGAAACCTTTCTCGGATTAGAAAATTGCGCTGAACTGTAAGTAGCTTTGTTTGAAAATTTTCCTTTTCCATCAACAAAATCGTACAAGAAATCATAATTCCCAATACTTAAAGTTCCAGGTACATCAGCAGGGTTAATTGAAAATACAATTTTTCCTGAGTATGTAAAATCTGACCATTCTTCGGCTTCGCTTATCCAAGCTTTGTCAACAACAACTGTTTTATTTTGCGCATAAATGCCTGACGCAAAAAACACTAACAAAAATAGAGTGTAAAATTTCTTCATAAAATATAAGATTAAGGGTTATGTCACAAATTTAAGTTAAAAATGTAACAAATAGTTAACTAAAACTCTTAAATCTTTATATTGTTTTTTATGAAATCCTCAAAAAACCACAATAATCGAGCTGGTTTATTGAATTTTTATAAATCTTTCCACTTAAAGGCCTATTATTCTTGTTAATTCAACAAATCAAAAACAACAGGAAAAATATCGTTTTTTGTTACATGATATTTACCACAGTTTCAATTTGCGGTGCATATTTTTTTATAGTAGTTTCTACTCCGGCTTTAAGTGTCATCTGGTTTACGCTGCAGCTTATGCATGCGCCTTCCAGACGAACTTTTACATGTTTATCGTCATCTATAGAAATTAGCGAAATATCTCCGCCGTCAGACTTTAAGAATGGCCTGATTTCGTCTAAGGCCAATAAAACATTATTTGTTAATTCTTCTGTTGTCATAATTAATGTGTCAATTGTGAAAATGTGCCAATTAGATAATTATCTAATTGCCGTATTATCTCATTATCTAATTATTTAATTTTTTTTAACTGCAGAGCAGCCTGCCATAGTTGTAATTTTAATGGCTTCAGTAGCAGGAAGACTTTCGTTTCTGTTTACTACTTCCTGAACTACGTTTCTGGTGATTTCTTCAAAAACAGCTTCAATAGGCGATGCAGTTTGTAAAGCTGCAGGACGTCCGTAATCTCCCGCTTCACGAATAGACTGTACAATTGGAACTTCCCCTAAAAACGGAACATCTAAATCTGCTGCAAGATTTTTTGCACCTTCTTGTCCAAAGATATAATATTTATTATTTGGCAATTCTTCAGGTGTAAAGTAAGCCATGTTTTCGATAATTCCCAAAACAGGAACATTAATATTATCCTGCATAAACATCGAAACTCCTTTTTTAGCATCGGCAAGAGCTACAGCCTGCGGTGTACTTACTACAACAGCTCCCGTAATAGGTAAAGACTGCATGATAGAAAGGTGAATATCTCCAGTTCCCGGAGGTAAATCAAGAAGCATGAAATCTAATTCTCCCCAGTCTGCATCAAAGATCATTTGGTTTAATGCTTTTGCAGCCATTGGACCTCTCCAGATTACTGCCTGGCTTGGTGCTGTAAAAAATCCAATAGAAAGCATTTTAATTTCATAACTTTCAATTGGTTTCATTTTCGATTTTCCGTCAACAGTAATCGAAACCGGTTTTTCATTCTCAACATCAAACATAATTGGCATAGAAGGCCCATAAATATCGGCATCTAAAACTCCAACTTTAAAACCCATTTTTGCAAGCGTAACGGCAATATTTGCAGTAACGGTTGATTTACCAACTCCTCCTTTTCCGGAAGCAACGGCAATAATATTTTTAATTCCCGGAATAGCACGACCTTTAATTTCGGCTTTCTCCGGAGTTTCAACTTTAATATTTACTTTAATTTTAGCATCGGTAGATATTAATTCGTGAATCGTTTTTTTAATATCGTCTTCAGCTCTTTTTTTAATATGCATCGCTGGCGTATGCAATACTAAATCAACAACAACTTCGTCGCCAAAAGTAAGTACGTTAGCAACCGCACCGCTTTCGACCATATTTTTTCCTTCTCCAGCTATAGTGATTGTTTCTAAAGCTTTAAGAATTTCTTTTCTATCTAATTTCATTTTATTGTGCTATTATATATGGAAAGAAACCGATTTAAAAATCTATATTAATTTAAACTGATTTCAGAGTGCAAAGATAACAGATTAAGTTCGGATTTAAACCCTTTTAAATTGTATTTATTGATATTGAGATTAGCCAAAATGATGAATCCTGATTATTTAAAACCATTAAAATTCAAAAATAGGTTTTGAAACCTTATTCTGTAATGATTTCTTATAATTATAACGAATACTAAAATGTATGAAATTTACAGCAGTAAATGTAAGAATTGTCAAATATCTTGATTAAATTTGAGTGCCTTAAATCTAAGATTTCCAAATAGTACAAAAAAGTATGAAAACTTATTTTTGGAGCTTCGTTATGAGTTTTCGATATTTTTTAAATGATTTAATATTAAAAATTTAAACCTTAAAAATATGCGAAATTTTACTTCTCTTACTGTAATTATTGCTTGTAGTTTTTTAATGTTTTCTATTAATGCGGCAAGCCATACATCGAAAATTAAAAATGAAAATTCTGAGTTTGAAAACATTTTTAAACTCAAAAACAAATTCGTTTTAGGAACAATTGATGCCGCTTCAATAAATAACTTTTATGCGAAGTATCCCAAACTAAAAAAATATCAAAAAGACGTTGAAGATCTTTATAAAAAGAAAGCATATAACACGATTTGGCATGATGATAAAAGTATCAGCGAATTTGGCGCCTTATTATATCATAAAGTAAGCCTTTTAGAAGAGCAGGGAATCAATGCCGAAATGCCTTATATGGACTTGGTTGACAATGTTTTTAATGAAAATGTTTCAAATAAACTGCCGCAAATAGACACAGAACTGCTGTTGTCAAATATGTATGTATTTTATGCCAGTAATGTATATTCCGGAGTGGATGCAGAGACTTTGAAAAAAATTGGCTGGTATCTTCCAGCCAAAACAATTTCGTACGATCGAATTTTAGATTCGTTAATGGGTGATCCCAACCGATTGAATAAGGATGAAAACCTTCTTTTTGGCCAATATTATAAACTTCAGGATGTTTTACAGAGATATCGAAATATTGAAAAAAACGGTCTTTGGAAAAAAATCGAGATTGACGAAGCAAACTTTAAGGAGCTAAAACCTTTAGACAGCGGAAAAGTTATCCAGCAAATTAGAGAACGTTTGTTTGTAGTTGGTGATTTAAAAGAAGATTCTAAAAGTCAATATTATGATCAGGAAATGATGGACGCCGTTTTAAAATACAAAAAACGATATGGACTCAAACTGAATTATACTTTTACAAAAGAACAAATTGATCAGATGAACGAGCCAATTGGAAACAGAATCCGCACCATTATGCTGAACATGGAACGCTGCAGATGGATTCCCACTAAACTGGCAAAAGCAGATGAATATGTAATGGTAAATATTCCGTCGTTTAGACTGGTTTATGTAAAGAATGGAAAATATGATTTGGTTTCGGATGTTTTTGTGGGAACGCGAATGACAGAAACGGTGATTTTTAGCGGTAATATCGACCGAATTGTTTTTAGTCCGTATTGGTATGTTCCAACAAGCATTATTCAAAATGAATTAAAACTGAAAATAGCCGAAGATAAAAACTATCTCGCTGATCATAATATGGAATGGAATGGAGGCCATGTAAGACAAAAACCAGGTCCGGACAATTCTTTGGGATTAGTCAAATTTATGTTTCCAAACCCAAATGATATTTACCTGCACGATACACCTGCAAAAAGTTTATTTGAATTTGAAAAACGAATTTTCAGCCACGGCTGTATTAATGTAAAAGAAGCCAAACAACTGGCACTAGAAATTTTAAAAGACAATCCTGAATGGCCGGTTGATAAAATTAATCAGGCGATGAGCGGCGAAAAAGAAACTACCTGCATGCTCAAAAATAAAATTCCAATTTATATAGGATATTTTACCGCCTGGGTAAACGATGACGGCGAAATTGGCTTCTATCCAGATGTTTATGACCGCGATAAACGTTTAGATAAACTGCTGTATGCTGATCCGGTTGCCTTAAAATAAAAACAAATCCCCGTCAAGATTCTAATATCTGACGGGGATTCTTTTAAAAAAATGGTCTACAAGTTTATTCGTATTTTAAATATTTTAAAACGTCTATTTTGGTTACCTGATACGCTTTTGCCAAAACAATCAGCAAAGTAAGAACTAACAGCGAAACAAGCGCAATACTAAACGGAACGGGCGAAACATTAATTCTGAAAGCAAAATCCTCCAGCCATTTTTGCAATAAAATATAAGCCGGAACAATTCCAATTCCAAATCCCATTAAACAGAAAAGAATATATTGTTTAGATAATTCTTTCAGTAAAACATCAGTTTCTGCGCCAAGTGTTTTTCTAATCGCAATTTCTTTCAATCTTCTTTCCATCGAAAATGATGCCAAAGCAAACAGTCCAAAAATAGCAATCGTGATTACAACCAGATTCAGGATAAAAAACAAATCTTTTTGTTTGACTTGCTGCTCATAAGTTTTTGCAAATCCTTTGTTTACAAATTCATAATCAAAAGGATAATCTGGATTTACATTTTTCTCCCAATATGTTTTTAATTTTTCTAATGTTTCAGATAAATTATTTGGAGAAACTTTTATATATACATTATCAAAGTTATTCCATTTCAATGTTTTAAGATTAACAAAAATCATTGGCGGAACTTTATTCTGCAATCCCGTAATGTGAAAATCCTTTACAATTCCAACAACTTTAAACTTTAAATTTCCCTTTTCATCTCCCCAGCCAGAAGTGATCACCGTATTTATAGGATTTTTAAGTCCTAATGATTTAGCCAGTGTTTCATTTATAAGCCAGTTGCTAACAGTATCTGATGCAAATTTTGGAGATAAATCACGACCTTCAACCACTTTAATTTTCATCATATCAAGAAAACCAAAATCCATTTCAACATTTCGCGGCTGAACAAAAACACCATTGTGCGTAAAACCAGAACTAGAATTAGTACTGTTACCAAATGTACCGGCAAAAGTAGAAACGTCCTGAACGCCTGATATTTTAAGAACTTCTTGTTTTGTTAATTGATATTTTTCACCCTTTGTTTTATAATCGTTATGATTAAATGGAACTCTGATAACCTGATTACCATTAAAACCAAGATCTTTATTCATCATATAATCTACCTGAGAATTTACGATCAAAGCACCAATGATAAAAAATGTTGCAATTCCGAATTGAAAAATAAGCATCGAATTTCGAATCCAGATACCGCTTTTACTTCTGGAGAAATTACCTTTTAAAACTTTTAAAGTTTCGAAATTTGAGATATAAATGGCAGGGAATATACCCGCAAGAATGATTACTAATCCAAAAATCAAAATGAGCTGCAGGTAAAATTCACCGCCATTCATAGTCAAAGTCTTTCTTAAAAAAGAATTATAATACGGAAGAGAAAGTTCAACAATTGCCAAAGCAAACAAAATAGACAACATTACAATTATTGTTGTTTCGAATATAAACTGCGCTATAATTTGGTTTTTTGAAGCACCAACAATTTTACGAACACCAACTTCCTTAGCACGTTTTATGGCAGAAGCTGTGGCAAGATTAATATAGTTTACCAATGATAAAACTAAAATTAATATTGATAAACCAGCCATAATATAAATAAGCTGTAGGTTTCCTTTAAACTCCGGAGTAGCAGATCCCGAAGTTTTTGTGCCATGTAAATGCAGCGTTTTCAGCTGGTCAAGTATAATCTCTATTTCTCCATTTTCTTTGATGTACTGCTCAACCGTCTGTCCGCTTTCTTTAGCATCTTTTAGAGTTCTGTTTACATAATTTACGTTATGCATTTTCTTCAAAACCGAAACAGGATCAGCACCTTTTTTAATTTTAATCATCAAACCATAATTAAAATTACCCCAGCTGTTAATATCACTTTCACGCACAATGTCACCAAAAACATAGTTAGGTTCAATAGAAGAAGGTGTCACAATGCGATAAACAGATTTTACGATATAGGACTTATCATTGTAAGTAATGGATTTTCCGATAGGATCTTCATTATTAAAAAGCAGTTTAGCCTGTTGTTCAGAAATAGCAACGCTGTTTTTCTCTTTTAAAATATCTTTTTTAGCACCTTTTAGGATTGGAAAAGGGAAAAAATCAAAAAAGTTATTATCAGATACCATTATCTTTTTATCGATTACTTTTTTGTTCTGATACTTTATAGCAGCTTCGTTATACCAATTATGCATAAAGGAAATCTGCTCAATTTCAGGAATTGTTGCCTTGCAGGTTTGTCCAAACGGAATTGAACTTGTAGCCCAGGTGTCTCCGGTTCTTCCTATTTTATTCAGAACCTGATATACATTTTCTTTCTCCGGATTCCATTGATTGTAAGCGTGCTCATTATTCCAGTATAAAATGGCAAAAATCACGCTGGCAACCCCAATGCTCAATCCTAAAACATTTAAAAGCGAAAACAATTTGCTTTGCCTTAAATGATAAATAAATATTTTAAACCAGTTAAAAATCATGGTATAAGTTTTATAATTACGTTAGTTATTTTTTGGTCTAAAGGCTGTTTTGCCTTTTATAGAAGGGTAAAAATTTTGCAAACAAATCCCACCAGAACTAAGATTGCAGTAATAACAAATTTTATCATTTTTTCGATTATTTAGCGTCCATAAAAACATCAACATTGCGTTGATTTAATTTTTCAGAGAATATAACACCGTCTTTCATATGAATCGTTCTTTGCGAAAAAGAAGCATCATAATCAGAGTGGGTAACCATCAAAATTGTAGCACCTTTAGCATGTAAATCAGTTAAAAGTTCCATTACCTCATTACCATTTTTACTGTCCAGATTTCCTGTTGGCTCATCGGCAAGTATAATTTTAGGATCATTAACCAAAGCTCTTGCAACCGCAACCCTTTGCTGCTGACCTCCTGAAAGCTGCTGCGGAAAATGTTTCAAACGATGTGAAATATTTAATTTCTCAGCAATAGCTTCAATTTTTTGTTTTCTGTCTGATGCTTTTACATTATTGTAAAGCAAAGGCAGTTCGATATTATCATAAACCGAAAGTTCATCGATCAAGTTGAAGTTTTGAAAAATAAAACCAATGTTTTCTTTACGAACAGCAGCTCTTCCTTTCTCCTTTAAACCAATCATTTCCTGATCCAGTAATTTATAACTTCCAGTAGAAGCGCTGTCTAAAAGCCCGATAATATTTAATAAAGTAGATTTCCCGCAGCCAGAAGGCCCCATAATAGTTAAAAAATCCCCTTTTTTAATTTCTAAATTAATACCGCTTAAAGCAGCAGTTTCAACTTCTTCTGTTCTAAATACTTTGGTTAAATTTTGTATCGTTATCATATTTTAAAAGATTAGTTATTAATTACGTTTTTTGATTGATGATTGATGTTTTTATATTTTGGTTTCGCCACGAATTCCACGAATTAATTTTTCGTAATGCGTATAATAATTAGTGTAAATTCGTGGCAGACATTTGATAAACTGCGACTGAACACCGCGACTGTAAACTAATTACTGCGACTGAATCGAAAGTTCCTCAATATCCTTATAATCTGAATAAGAAGAAATAATCACAGATTCGCCTTCTTTCAAACCCTCCAGAACTTCATAATACGAAGGATTTTCTCTACCTAATTTTATATTTCTTCTTTCGGCTTTATTTCCTTTTACTACAAAAATCCATTTCCCCGCAGTTTCCTGATTAAAACTTCCTTTTTGTACAACCAGTATTTTATTTTTCTCAGATAAAATCAGCTTTACTCCAAAACTTAAACCGTCCTGCAAAGCAATCTCTTCTTTAGATGTAAAAGCTAATTCTACAATAAAATGCCCGTTTTTAACTTCCGGAATTACTTTAGTAACAATAACTTCCAGCGTTTTCCCTTTAAATTCAACCTGACCTTTTAAGCCTTCGCGAATTTTTTCCAAGTAAAACTCATCAACATCGGCAGATAATTTATATCCTTTTTTAGAGTCAATTTTTCCAATGCTTTCTCCAGCCTGAAACGTCTTTCCTAAAACCGGTTCAAAAGAAGTCAGTCGGCCAGATTCTGGAGCAGTAATCAAAAAATTCTTTTTATTGTTTCTTAAAATCTCCAAACTTATTTCCATTGTTTGAATTGAACGGTTAATTTGAGAAATCTGCAATTGATTCGATTGTTTTTCTTTTTGAATGCTTTGCTGAATTGTTTTTTTGCGTTCTTCCTGAAAACGAAGACTTTCCTTAAAAGTATTCCAGTCGTTTTTTGAAATCACATCTTTGGCAAACAATTTTGCATTTAAATCATACAATCTTTTAGCATCATTATAATCATGCTCGATTAAAACATAATCTTTAGTCAAATTCAATTCCTGATTTCTAATGTTTAGTTTTCCCGTATTTAAATTGTTGATCTGCTCGATAATAGCAGTTTCCTGAGTCAAATAATTCAGTTCTGTATTTGGGTTGTATAAACGAGCCAGCGATTGTCCTTTTGTAACCATTGCACCGTTTTCTACAAAAATCTCTTTTACAGATCCTCCTTCTGTAACGTTTACAAGCATTACATTTAACGGCTCAACTTTTGCCTGAAAAACCACAAAATCTTCAAAAAAAGCTTTTTCAACTTTATGAATTGAAAGTTCCTCGGCTTTTACATTTAAACTTCTTTTTGGATTAAAAGAAAAAAAGAGAATTGCGGCCAAAGCTAAAAAAACTCCAATTGCTATTGTGAGATATCTAAATTTTCTATTTTTACGAGGAATTATCGTGTCCATTTTTTTAAATAATTTACTGATAATCAATAGGTAAATACTGTGCCATAAAATTTATTTTTTGCAAAGCCCTGATTTTAAACAGGCTTTAAAAAACATCCAAAAACAAAGTGTTCGATAATGAACAGTTGACCGTTCAAAATCGGACAAAAAATATCAGTATGAGAAAAAAGCAAGCCCAAATATTAGTCGTTGACGATCAGGAAGAAATTCTTTTTTCGGCAAAAATGATTCTTAAAAAACATTTTGAAACGATTTTTACAACAAACAATCCCAAAAAAATCATTTCAATTTTGAGCGAAAACGAAATTAATGTCGTTTTGCTGGACATGAATTATAGAATTGGTTTTGAAGACGGACGAGAAGGAATTCATTGGCTGAAAGAAGTAAAAACCCTTTCACCAAATACAATTGTCATTTTAATGACCGCTTTTGGAAAAATTGATACAGCGGTTGAAGGAATAAAAATTGGCGCTTTTGATTATGTTTTAAAACCTTGGCATAACGAAAAATTACTCGAAACAATTGATAAGGCTGTTGCCGAAAGCCGAAAAAACAGCAAAAAACAAGTTGTTGAAAAAACAGAAAAAAGATATTTTGTAGGTACATCTCAAAAAATAAAACAAGCGTATTCTATTGCCGAGAAAGTAGCCAAAACAGATGCAAATGTTTTGATTTTAGGTGAAAACGGAACGGGTAAATATGTTTTTGCAGAGTTTATCCACCAAAATTCGGTACGAAAAAAAGAACCTTTTATTCATGTTGATTTAGGATCTTTAAGTGATAATTTATTCGAAAGCGAGCTTTTTGGATACGCAAAAGGCGCTTTTACAGATGCCAAAACCGATACGCCCGGAAGGTTTGAAATGGCACAAAACGGAACCATTTTTCTGGATGAAATTGGGAATATTCCGCTTCATTTACAATCCAAATTATTGCACGTTCTGCAAACTAAAACCTTTACACGTTTAGGCGAAAGCAAACCAAGACCTTTAAATGTCAGAATAATTTCGGCAACAAACAATGATATCAAAGCTGAGGTAAAAAGCAAAACCTTTAGAGAAGATTTGCTCTACAGAATTAATACAATGGAAATAAATCTTCCGTCACTTCGCGAAAGAAAAGATGATATAGTTCCGATGGCAAATTTTATTCTTGAAAATATCGCCGAAAAATACAATCATGGTCCCGAAGCTTCGGGATGGCATTTTGAAGAAAATGTCGCGCCATATTTAGAAAAATATCCATGGAAAGGAAATGTTCGTGAAATGGAAAACAAAATAGAACGCGCCCTTATTTTAGCCGAAAATAACACGATTTCTGTAACCGATTTAGATATTCTGGATTTTGAAGAAATTCAGGAAAATGATAACCCATTATCTGAAATGGAAAAAACGGCAATCGAAAAAGCGCTTTTTAAACATCACGGAAACATCTCAAAAACCGCCGAAGAATTAGGTTTATCAAGAGCCGCTTTGTACAGAAGAATTGAAAAATACGATTTGAAAAACTAAGATAATTTTGGCCACAGATTTTACAGATTAAAAAGATTTTTCTTTTACCTAAATTTTAGTTTCTCGCAGATTCTGGAGATTTAGCTGATAAAAATGAATTATAATTAATCCCCAAAATCTGCAGAATCTGCGGGAAACTAAAGATTTCAAGATAAAGTATAAAAAATCATTTTAATCCTTTTAATCTGTGGCAAATAAAAAAAAACAATGAAAAACTGGAAATTTTATAACGCTTTATTTGTGAGAGTCTTGTTTGTCATGATTCTCTTTTTTGTCTGCGTTTTTCTAATCTATAAAATGTTCTATTATAATGCACTTTTGGTTGGCTTTTTTGCTTTTATATTTTTAGCCGAAATGTATATTTATGTAAAAAACCAACTCCAGTTTTACGATAGAACACTGCTTTCGATTCTTCAGAATGATTTTTCTACCAATTTTCCGGAAGAAAATAAAAAAGATAATTTTAAAAGCCTGTATCTTTTATATGAAAATTTAAAAGTGCAGCAACAAGAACAGACATCAAAAGAAATGATTTATCGTTCGCTTTTAAATAATATTGACACGGCAGCTCTAATCTTAGAAAAAGAAAACGAAGACTGGGATATATTTTTGATGAATGACTGTTTCTCTGATTTATTTAAAGTTCCAAAAGTAAGCCATTGGAAATATCTTAAAAATTACCTGCCCTCACTTTGCAATGAAATTGAAAAAACCGAATTCAGCGAATTAAAATCGGCAATTTCGATTAAAATTGAAGAACAGGATTTGCAGACTTTTATGCTGCAGACTTCAAAAACGCAAACCTATAATAAAGAATATTATATCATTTTATTAGACAGTATTCAGCGTGTTATTGAGAAAAAAGAAAAAGAAGCGTGGATTAATTTAATGAAGATTATTTCGCATGAATTAATGAATTCACTAACGCCAATTCGTGCGCTTTCGCAGAATTTACTTCATATTGTCGATCAGGAAAGTTTAGAAGAAGATGATTTTGACGACATTAAAAGCAGTATTTCGACCATAATAAACCGAAGCGATCATTTGCAGGTTTTTGTAGAAAATTACCGTAAACTCGCCATGCTGCCAACGCCAACCAAACAAATGACGCCAATAAATGCTCTTTTTGAAGACTGCCTCCGAATTATGAGTCCGATTTTGAAAGCGGAAAATATCGAATTGATAAACGATATTCACAGTTCACGTTCTATTATGATTGATAAAAACCAAATGGAACAGGTAATTATTAATTTGATTACCAATAGTGTTTATGCTTTGAAAGAAAAAAGCGAAAAGAAAATGTATTTGTCGAGTTATACCGAGAACAATCGCTTTTTCATTTCAATTTCGGATAACGGAAAAGGAATCGATCCGGAAATTCAGGACAAAATATTTCTTCCTTTTTTCACCACCAGAAAAGATGGCGCCGGAATTGGTTTAACGCTTTCTAAAAACATTATCGAAGCGCATGGCGGCTACCTAAGCTACCAAACCGATGAAGATAAAACCAGCTTTGTGATCTGCCTTATTTGATATGAACCATATAAGTGATATAAGTTCATTTAAAAAGAAGTATTAGTATTCAACTTTGACAAAGTTTCCTTCGCGTCTCCTACAAGGTTTCTAAAACCTTGTAGGTATTTTATAGTTACCAATTATAGGTAATTAGTTAAAAGATATTTATACCTACAAGGTTTTAGAAACCTTGCAGGAAGCTCTAAAATGAACTTATATAACTTATATGGTGAAAAACATTTAATACTGCACTTCAGGTTTCCAAAAGTGTTTTTCGAAATCGACAATTTGATTGTTTACTACTTTAATACCTTCGTTTTCTAAAAGCTGCTGCATTAAATTAGTTCCGTCAAAATGATGTTTTCCTGTCAAGAGTCCTTTTTGGTTTACGACTCTATGTGCAGGAACATCGTCCATATTATGGCACGCATTCATTGCCCAACCTACCATTCGTGCTGAACGTGCGGTTCCTAAAGCCTTTGCAATTGCACCATAAGAAGTTACTTTCCCAAACGGAATTTGTCTGGCAATCACATAAACTCTTTCGAAAAAATTTTCCTCAGCCATAATTATTTTTTTGCCACAGATTATACGGATTAAAATGATTTTTTTTGGTCTATAAAAAATTAAGTTTCTCGCAGATTTTGCAGATTTAAACAGATTATTTTTTTTAAAATCCTTTTAGTTCTTCTAAATAAATCCGTGTAAAATATTTAACCCCAAAGTAAAAAAAATCATTTTAATCCGTTAAATCTGTGGCCTATAAATTTATCCGAAATAATAATTCAAAATATTAAAAAGCGTCACAACGGCAACTAATCCCGTAATGCTTCCAATAATAGTATTCATGTTTCGCATTAAGTAATCGGTTTTCTTTTCGATTTTTTCAAAGAAACCAATATAGCTGTACAAAACAGCAAATGAACCCAAAATAGATCCTAAAACAAAAGTGAAAATAATGCTGTTTTCAAACACAAAAAGATTGTACGAAGCCAAAGTCACACTTACCACAACATAATACGGAATAGGGAAAAAGTTTAATGCAGAAAGCAGCATTCCAAGAAAGAAACGGCTTTTTTTACTGCTCTTTTTAATCTTCGATTTCTTTTTGGTTTTTGGCTCTTTGGCAATAAACAAAAAGTATATGGTTAAGATCGAAAAAATAACAAAACCTATTTCACGTAATAAAGTAACAACATCCGGACGATTGTCGATTACCTGTGCAAATAATACCGCAACGTAAACCTGAAAAAAAATCACTAAAACAGCTCCAATAACAAACCATAAAGCATTCTTTTTTCCTTCTTTCAGGTTTATTTTGGCTGCCGTCATATTGATTAATCCCGGCGGAATAATCCCAATTGCAGCGGCAATAAAGCCTGAAAGTAATGGAGTAAGATATACCATTCAGTAGTTTAAGCGATTAAAAGATGTTTTTTAAAATTAAATTAGTCTTTAATTTTAAAACGAATATACGTAATTGCCTTGTTAATTTCTAAATATTGTTTTTCATAAAATGTTTGAAAAGCAGTAACTTCTTCCGGGCTTCCTTCATTTCTGTATACATTATGATTAGCATACAAAACTTCGTGGCCTTCTCCATGAAGCAGTCCAAGCGTATAACCGTGCATAAATTCGCTGTCGGTTTTAAGATTTACGACACCGTCTTTTTTAAGGATTTTTTTGTATAATTTCAAGAACTCAGAATTCGTCATTCTGTGTTTTGTTCTCTTGTATTTTATCTGTGGATCCGGAAAAGTAATCCAGATTTCATCTACTTCATTTTCGGCAAAAATATGATTGATTAGTTCGATTTGAGTACGAACAAAAGCAACATTATGAAGTCCGGTTTCAACAGCAGTTTTAGCACCACGCCAGAAACGCGCACCTTTAATATCAATTCCGATAAAATTTTTGTTGGGATATTTTTCTGCTAATCCAACTGAGTATTCACCTTTCCCGCATCCTAATTCTAAAACCAGAGGATTATCATTTTTAAAGAAATCCGAATTCCATTTTCCTCTTAAAGGCATTAAATTACCTACAACTTCTTCTCTTGTTGGTTGAAAAACGTTTTGAAATGTTTCGTTTTCTCTGAATCTTTTTAGTTTATTTTTACTTCCCACTTTTTACAAAAATTTTCAGCAAAATTAAGGAATATAAACGAATGAAAATAGCTGAATTAGGTTTAAAATAAGTTTGCCACGAATTGCACGAATTTTCACGAATTAATTTTTGCCACAGATTATTGGGATTAAAAAGATTTTTCTAAACATTAATCTTTTATCTCGGAGAGATTATATATCGGTAGAAAAAATGTGATAGTAATAAAAATGTCCCGTAGGGATTTATGTTTTAGATTGTTTGCCACGTATTACACTAATTTTCACGAATTAATTTTTGCCACAGATTATTAGGATTAAAAAGATTTCTCTAAACATAATCTTTTATCTCGGAGAGATTATTTATCGGTAGAAAAAATGTGATAGTAATAAAAATGTCGTATAGGGACTTATTTTTTAGATTGTTTGCCACGAATTACACAAATTTCCACTAATTTTTTTTCGATCATACTGATTAAATTAATTCGTGAAAATTCGTGCAATTCGTGGCAAAACTTTATTTTCAACCGTAATGCGGTTCTGTAATTGGTTTTAATTTTGGATCTAATGTTTCGTCGTGCTGCGATAAATCAAGCCCGATATGTTCGTTTTCTTCAGAAACACGAAGCGGAATAATGAAATTCGTTACTTTAAATAAGAAATAAGCCCCAAAGAAGGTAAAGATTGAAACCAGAACTAAAGCCATCATATGATGTGCAAATACATTCCAGCCTCCGTGTAATAAACTTGCATTTTCGCCATGCGCAAAAATAGCTGTTAGAATCATTCCCATAATTCCTCCAACACCATGACAGGCAAAAACATCCAGCGTATCATCAAATCTTTTTGATAAACGGCAATTTACAACAGAGTTTGAAACCAAAGCCGTAACGAAACCAAAGAACATACTTTCTGGAACTGAAACGAATCCTGCGGCTGGCGTAATTGCTACCAAACCTACAACAGCTCCAATACAAGCTCCAAGAGCAGAAACTTTTCTTCCGTTCATTCTGTCAAAGAAGACCCAGGTTAACATGGCTGCCGCCGATGAAGTTGTAGTAGTTGCAAAAGCCATAGCAGCGGTTCCGTTGGCTGCAAGTGCAGAACCAGCGTTGAATCCGAACCAGCCAAACCATAACATTCCCGTTCCTAATAATACAAAAGGAATATTGGTTGGAATATGCTGACTGTTTTTTCTTTTTCCTAAAACTAAAACACCCGCCAAAGCTGCAAAACCAGAACTCATATGAACTACAGTTCCTCCGGCGAAATCTTTTACTCCAAAATAACTTCCTAAAACTCCTGTTGGATACCAAACAGAATGGCACAAAGGCGCATAAATAAAAATGGTAAATAAACTGATGAATAATAAATACGATATAAAACGAACACGTTCTGCAAACGAACCTGTAATAATTGCCGGAGCGATAATAGCAAATTTCATTTGGAACAAAGCAAACAACATAAACGGAATTGTGCTTGCTAATTTTTTATGCGGAAGAATATTTACATAATCCATAAAGGCAAAAGTGGTTGGATTTCCGAAGAAACTATAAAAGTGATCTCCAGAACCAAAACCTACAGGTTCTCCAAATGCAAGACTAAAAGCGACAACAACCCATAAAAGTGTTACCACACCCAGACAGATAAAACTTTGCAGCATTGTCGAAATCACATTTTTACGGCCTACCATTCCACCATAAAAGAAAGATAATCCCGGCGTCATGATTAAAACCAGACAACAAGAAGTTAACATCCAGGCAACATCCGCAGGGACGATATGGTCGGTTGTGCCAAATTCAGACAATACATAACTATTTTCAGTAACATTTGGCCAAAAAGCCCCAATAATACAAACGATGCTGATAATGATAAAGGAAATGATCCAGCGTTTCTCTATTTTCATTTTTTCAAATACTTTATTGAACCCTATTTTTTTTGGGGTCAAAGTTAAAAAAAATTAAATATTTAGATTTTAAGGGCTGTTAAAATAGTGGTTGTGTTTTGATTTTAGTCGATTTTGTAAAATACTGATCGCTTTTTTAATAGTTTTTCATTTTACTATTCCAAAACACACCCAATATTGTCAATTATACTATAATTAATTTGATACCGACGCTTATAAAGTCCTATAAAAGTTATGTTTATAAGAATAAAGCATAAAAATGTTTATTTTTTTTGAAGCTTCGCAATCAAAGCGTCTTCAATTGGTGCTTTTATTTTGGTTACAGCATCAACCTCATCATTCGGAATTGTCATTGATAATACATAATGCTGAATTTTCCATTCTTTGCCCACTTTTACCAAAACTCCAGAACCGCGGCAGATTTTCATTTGCGTATCCAATAACTCATCAAACCAAGCTGTTTTTCCAGATTTATCAAAAAAGATATGACGTTCAAGCGCTTTAAAATTCCAGGTTGTTCCTTTGTCAAAAAACGGTTTTGCCCAAATTGAGAATTCTTTTTTAGTCCAGTTTTCGGTTGCGTCAGTTCCTATGTAAATCGCATCATCGGCTAAAGCATTAAAATAAGCATCAAATTTTACCTCGCCAGCAGCTTTGTGCCATGCATCAAGAGTTTGATTGATTTTGTCTTTGTCGGTTTGAGCATTTGCAAAAGAAGCAACGAATAAAAGTAGTAGAATTGTTTTTTTCATGAGAGATTTTATTTGTGATTAAAGATAAGCAATTTTTGATGGCGCACGGATTTTACAGGTTTAACCAATTTTTCTCATTTTATGTCATTTCGACGAAGGAGAAATCTCCACGAGAAGCTCGACAAAGATTGGATTCTAGGGGCGGAGTTACTTACGGAGATTTCTCCTTCGTCGAAATGACAAACAGTATTCTTAATTAATTTACTTTAACAAAAACTCAGAGTTTTTGAGAGATTAAACGACAAAGCAACTTAAATTATCTTACATAACTTATATGGTTTAATCTTAAAAAAGTGATTATATTTGAGTGCTTTAAAATATCCTAATATGAATCCGAAAATCTTTATAAGTTCACTCGCTATAACATCATTACTTTTTGTTTCCTGCAAAAAGGAATTAGAACCACAGGAAAGTACTGCAACATCTGAATTGGTAAGACTTGGACTTGCCAAAGACACAACAAAAACACCATCAGTAGTACAGCAGAATCAAACTCAAGCTTCGGCTTCAAACCCAAACACGGTTTTAAGCGATACAAAAGGATTAAATCCGGCTCACGGACAGCCGGGGCACCGCTGCGATATTGCAGTTGGAGCGCCTTTAAATTCTGCACCAACACAGCAAGTGCAACAGGTACAGCAAGTTCAAACGCAAGGCGGACAAACGGTGCAAGTAAATCCAAATCAAAAAAATGT
The DNA here is from genome assembly GCF_903819335.1 of Flavobacterium panici. GTDB lineage: Bacteria > Bacteroidota > Bacteroidia > Flavobacteriales > Flavobacteriaceae > Flavobacterium > Flavobacterium panici. The sequence goes on from NZ_CAIJDE010000034.1 coordinate 385,277, forward strand.
AGTTACTACTACAGTGGCTGCGCCAGTAAAAGTTGGAAAAGGAATGAATCCGTCGCACGGACAGCCGGGGCATAGATGTGATATTCCGGTTGGAGCGCCTTTAAATTCTCCGGTAGCGGTTAAAACTACTCCCGCAGCTTCGACACCACAAGGCGGAACAATGACACAAAATGTAACCGTTCCTGCAGGAAATCCAGTTCCGGCTCTATTAAGCACCGACGCCAATAAAACAGTTGCAGAAGGAATGAACCCAGCACACGGACAGCCCGGACATCGCTGCGACATCGCCGTAGGAGCGCCTCTGCCAAAATCATAAAGAAAAGTTGCAAAGATGCAAAGTGACAAAGGTGCAAAGTAAAACAAGCGCAAAGAAAACTTTGAACCTTTGTACCTTTTCAAAATACATAAAAAAAAGACGTTTCAATCTGAAACGTCTTTTTTTTATGTATTTTGAAATTTAGTGCGCTTTCAGTTTTTCGAAAGTTGTAGTAAGTGTTTTTTTAGCTTTGCTCAAAGCACCGTTAAAAGCTTTTTCAAGAGTTTCGGCATGTTCAGTTACAGTGATTGGCTGTAGTTTTGCTGTACGAACTTCAAGAACACATTTTTTATCATTTAGGCTGAATTTCTCTCCATTTTCATCTCCAAAATGAACTTCAATGCGTGTGATTTTATCTTCAAAACGCGCTAAACCTTTTTCTAATTCTTCAGAGAAATATTTTTCTAATCTTTGGTGTCCTTCGATGTTTTTGTCGGTATTGATTTGAATCTTCATAACGGTTTATATTTAATGTTTGTTTCTCAAAGCTATTTTTTTTGGACCGAAAAGCCAAGCGAGTTAATAAAACATTATGATATTTTTAGTGTTAATTTTTTATTCTGAAGAAGGAAGAATCGCACCAGAAACGCCATAACAACGAGTAAACTAAATTGTAGAAAACCACATAATTCGCTCGGGTTTTTTAATATCTTTGCAGTCCTAAAACTTTCAGACTATGAACATGAAAAAACTTCTTGCCCGTGTGGTACGCTGGCGGTATTGGAAACAACTGCAACGCTCTGAAAGGCGTAGGACAGCTAACCCATACGGGTTTATATTCCTTAAATTTTCAGACTATGAGTACAAACACCCTTTCCAAAGAAACAGAAATTCGATTAACAGATTTCTTCAACAAAACTGTTGATCCAGAAAGTCTGGCAAAAGCGATTCGACAAATCAATTATTTAATTGCTTTAAGTATAATTCGGGATTGCGAAACTTTTCAAAACGAGAAAACAAATCTTGAAAAAGGTTATTATTGGCTGAATGAATTAGCCGAAATTTTGAATCCTTATTTTGAGGTTGAAAATTAAGAAAATGTAAAAAGCCACTGCGAAGTGGCTTTTTTATTTTATAGTTTGTCTTTCGTTTATTGCGTTTTGAATTTCGAGAATGCAGGTGTCTAAATTCTTTTTAATATCGTTGCTCCAAAAACGTAAAATTTTCCAGTTTTGAGATTCTAAATAGGTATTTACTTCGATATCTCTTTGCATGTTTCGTTCGATTTTTTTGATCCAGAATTCTGCGTTGGTTTGTGGTTTTTTGCGGGTTTCCCAATCTTTTCCATGGAAGAATTCTGAGTCTACAAAAATGGCAATTTTAAGTTGCTTAAATGTGAAGTCCGGTTTTCCGAAAACTGTTTTGTTGTTTTTCCGATAACGGTAACCCAGATGCCATAATGCCTTTGCTAAAGCAATTTCCGCTTTAGTTTCTGTGCTTTTGATCGCACGCATGTTTTTGGAACGTTGTTCTGGATTGTGGACGTCCATGTTTAAGTAAATATTTTTGGGGTAAAGTCTTTAATTAAAAGTATTAATGCTTCCTTGTCTTTATCTTTTGTATGTATGGCAATTAATAAAGTATTTTCTTTTATTTTTATAATTTTTCCATTCAATAATTTGAAATAGGTATTTATGAAAAGCTTTAACTCATCCTCTGTGAAATCTTTTTCGTAAAAACTAAATTCACAATCTTTGGGAGAGTTAAAATGATTTAAAAATTCATCTCTAAAATATCTTTTTGTGCCGCTTCTAAAAGAGCTTATATTCAAAGTATTATTGCTTGTGTAGGATTTTAAAACAAATAAGAAATTAATTCTATATTGTAAAACAAACAAAGTATCTCTGTCAAAGATTCTATCTTCAAAATGAAATGATTTTTTTACTTTTTTATATTTTTTTAGAATTGGGTCATCAAAATTACTTTTATCATGTAGATGCCCATATATAAAGAAATTTGGGGAAATATTATATCCTTCAGTTATTGAATCGCGGTAACGAATTTTATTGTAAGCATTGTTATTGTTTAATAGATCAATATTAAACTGAATTACATTTTTTGCATATGTGAATTGCTTATAAGTTGATATTTTTCCAGCTGAGGAATCTGATTTGTAATATTTTGAATCGCCTATATAAAATATATTGTCAGTGTCAATGATAGATTTGTGTTCAAAAATATGATCAATTATTTTTCCATCATTATTGTTCTTTAATTTGTCAATTGAAATGCCATTAACTTCTTTTTCATAGATTTCATCTGTGAAAAGTTTATCAATCATATCTTCAAAAACAATATTGTAGTTTCTTACCGAAATAAACTCTTCATTTTTCCTTTTAGGACTACTTAAATCAGTTTTGCTAAAGTATAATTCGCATAATTGATACATCCTTTTTAATGCATCAGCAAAATATCTGTGTTTAATCTTTCTAAGTTTAGAGAGACCAGTTCTTTGCAGTTTGCTAAATTGATTGCCAGTTATTAGTTTGTAACTTTTATCAATAGTAATAGGCAAGTCATGTTCTGTTTTGAAATGATTGAGAATTGAAAAAAAATAACTTAATAACTCTTCTTCTTCATTTACTTTTTTATGTTTGTTATGAATATTAATATATATAGGAGCACCTTTTGGTGAGAAAATAGGCAATGATTTTTGGATCGTCTTTTCCCATTTTGCTTTTTTTGCTTGGTTTGATATATATTCAATATGATGATACAAAAGAGTATTTTTATTCTTTTTATAAAAGTTAGTAAAGCTTAAAACTAAATCTAAATATGAATACTCTTTTAATCCTAGATTAGAATTGAGTTCAAAAGTTTGACTGCTATCAATTATAATTGTTTTTCTATGGCGACTTTTAAATTCTACTAAACTGTTATAGAAATAAATCAAAAGTTGTCTGATCCATAAGTAATTTTCATTGTGTTTAAATGAATCTTTTAGATCTAAATCAAATAGTTCTTGAGGTGAAAAGTTGAAGGCTTTGTTTTTTTTAATAAAAACTTTTGGAAGAATGTAAACCAATTCATTTTTGGTAAATGAATGAAAATAACCAACACAATTAATTGTTCCGTAAATTCCATCCTGAATATAGAATTTAGGATCATCAAATACTTTGCTTAAAGTTGTAATACTATATTTTTCACCTTCAATTAATATTTTCATGACTCTATGTTTTCGTCCTCATCTTCTTCATCTTCTTCATCTTCATCTTCATCTTCCTCAGTTAAATCTTCAATAGGAATGATTTCGACTTTTAAAATATCTAATAATTTTAAAAGCTTAGTTATTCCGTTTTGGTTTAAAGGGAAAAAATCTTCATAAGATGTGTTTTTCTCTATTTCTTCAAATATAGAATCTTCCTCATCTTTGAAAACATCAATCCATAGGTAAAAAACTACTTTGTTTATGAACTCTTCAAAGTTAATCTCGCTTTTGTTGTCGGCTTTTATGAAATAGTTTCCAATACATTTGTCTTGCCCTAAATTGGAATTTGTTTTAATTCGGGCATTTACTTTTTTGATAAAATCGATCCAACTAAAATAGCCATTATTAATTTTAATTATGTAATTGAAGGAGTCATTTGATGATCCATCCTCATTTATTGGTTCGTAATTTATTGGAACATATTCCCAATTCCATCTTCTTTTAAATGCACTGTCCATAGGAAAAAGTGATTGATCTGAAGTATTCATTGATGCTAGAATATTTAAGTTTTCAGGTAGCATTATTTTACCATCACTAATTCCTTTACAAGTCGGAGGTAATACATTCTGTAGGTAAGATTTTAAATCTAAGGAAGGAGAGATTGAATATTCACTCTGTCTGTCTAGGATCTGAAATATATCGCCAAATATTTCTGCGCAATTACCTCTGTTGATTTCTTCAATAGCAAGATAAAAATCCAAATGAGGATTTAACCAGGCATTTGTATAAATTTTCGTAAAAACCTCAGGAACAAAAGAATATGTGATATTTCCATCTTTGTCTGATGTTGGTTTATATCCTCCAACAAAAGATACATAATCATAATCAGGATGAAATGTAATTCTTTCTTTCTGTTCTTCTGGAATTTGTTTTAAAACTGTTTCAATCTTGAATGACTTTCCAGAACCAGGGGCACCGTAGTAAATTTTTTGTAATAAGTTTGCTCTCGTTACAGTTGCGGGAGTGCTTGAATTTAATAATTCAATTAGTCTATGAGACTTAGTAAATGTTATTGCAATACCTGCAATGTATGATGTACTTTCATTAACAACATTTGCTAAATTTAAAACTGGTGAAACAAAAAAATCTCCTCTGTTTATCGTTTTACTGCCATACCACCAATTATAATCTGCTAAAAATAGTTTAAAGTAAGCTCTATCTTCATCATCTTGAAAATATGCATCAATAATTGTTAAAAGATCTTCTGGAATTTCTTTAGTTTTTTTTATTTCAACAGTTGATTCTTTGGAAATTTGTAAAATATTATAGATTTCTTTATACTTAAATAAGGCCGTCAAATAATCATAGAAATAAGAAGCTATAAAAAACCATTGATTTGGGAATGGGATTTTAAGCCCTTTAGGGGTTATAATTGTAGATGTAAATCTATCATAAGTAATTCGATCGGTTGTTCCGTGTAAAATTTGAGAAAATTCTCTTTTAAAATCTTCCGAAAGGATAAATTCTGAGTTATTGTATTTTAGACATTCAGCTTTTGCAAGTTGTCCCAATTTATTCAAGTCTTGTAAAATCATAAAAGTTGTTTTTTAATTTCATTAAAAATAGTTTGAATAACAGGAACTGAAACACTATTTCCAAATTGTTTGTAAGACTGATTGTCTGATACAGGAATAATAAAGTTGTCAGGATATCCTTGTAAATTTGCAGCTTCCCTAGGTGTTAACTTCCTTGGGTTTTTATTTTTTTGTTCAATCAAAATCTCGCTACCATCTTTATAATATCTTGCTGATATAGTACTTGTGTAATTAGAATCTGTGGTGAAAGAAGAAAAACCAAAACCATTTCCTTTTTCTCCATGTTCTTTTCTTCTTCTAATATGACCCGCATAAAGTTTATCCGAAATAGTGTATTTCGGATCTACATTATTGGAAAGTATGTCACCAACTTTTGTTTTTTTAACTTTTGAGATATCTTTAGAATCAAAAATAATATTTTCATTTTCATCAATTCCCAAAGGAAATTTGAATTCTCTTTTACTTTCTTTAAGCCAAGCTACAATAAAGATACGTTCTCTGTTTTGAGGTAATCCAAAATTTTTAGAATTTAAAACTTCTTTTTCAACATTATATCCTAAATCATCAAAGGTTCTCAAAATGGTCTTTAAAGTATTTCCTTTATCATGGTTTTTTAATCCTTTTACATTTTCAAGAAAAATAACTTTGATTGGGTTTCCGTTTTCAATTCTTTTATTGATGATATCGGCAACATCAAAAAACAAAGTTCCTCTTGTATCTTCAAATCCTTTTTTCAAACCGGCATGTGAAAAAGGTTGGCATGGAAAACCTCCACATAAAACATCAAATTCTTTAGGGATATACATTTTTGTACTATCTTTTGTAATATCACCAAAAGGTGTCTCTCCAAAGTTTGCACGATAAGTAATTTGTGAAAACTTATCCCATTCACTTGTGAATATACATTTTCCTCCAAGATTTTGTAATGCCATTCTAAATCCACCTATTCCTGCAAAAAGATCAATAAATTTGAATTCGTAATTTTCCGGAGTAGGAAAAGGAACATTTTCTACTTCAAAAAGTAATTGTTGTATGGCAGTATCTTCAAGTATGTTTAACTTTTCTTCTTCATTTTTGTATTCAACGATTTGTTTTAAGTACTCGGTAGCTTCTTCTTCAAAATGATCTTTAACTCCATTGTGATAATTATGCAGATAATGGGTCACAACAGCTTTTCTATTATCGTCTTCTTCAACAAAACGAATTTTAAATTTTTTACCGTCAAATTCATCAATTGATATTTTCTCTTTCATTTTTTAAAATTCTTATCATTAAAAAAAGCTCCAAAATCAGTATTAAGAGCTGTGATTATTTTTTCTATAATTTCTATTGAAACATTTCGCTGACCTTTTTCAATATCTGAAATGTAGTTTCTGTCAACGTTAGAAATATTGGCTAAATACTCAATTGAGTATCCTTTTTGTTCTCGAAGTTCTTTGACTTTGAATCCGAATTTTTCCTTGATATTCATAGTTTATAAAAGTAGGTTCGTGCGTACAATTGACCCGCGTACAATTGACCTCATTCTGAAATAGTTTTCAACTTGATTATTAACTTTTTTGAAGTATGAAATTTAGTTTCAAGATTTAGAAGCGTACAAATCTTTGTCGAGTTTCTAGTGCGATTCCTCGTTCCTCGGAATGACAAACTGTGGGGATAATTTTTACTTACTTCTCCTTCTTCCCCCACTTAATCTTCATTTTTCCTTCATCATCAACGGCAAGTAAATGAAGCACAATACCACGCTCACGAACAGCATCGCGTTCGGCTTTGCTGGCGAGTTTGGCGTCGTTTTTAGAATTTCTTAATGGGATTGTCAGGGCGAGATTGGTGCCTCGGCCGAAAGAATAAATTCCGTCAACATCGATATTTAGGACGCTTGAACTTATGGTTAAATTATTTACGTCGATTTGTTCTCCGCGCATGTTGAGGTTTCCGGATAAATCGCTGAAAGTGATGTTCTTGACATCGCGAAACGGAAAAGCAAATTTTCCCACTTTTACAATTGGTTCAAAGTTGAGCAATGCACCTTGATTGACGGTGAAATTCAGTTTTCCATGCATCGAATTGGTTATTAATTCGCCACGGCTGTTGATAAAACCGCTTACGTTTGCCGTGCTTGTCAATCTTCCTTTTATGTTATTTGGATTAAAAGACGTGATCCCGAAGTTGTTGAACGATTTCAAAAAACTCGCAATATCAACTCTGTTTACCTGTGCATTTGAACTGAAAGCATAGTTTTTCCCGCTTGGCAACACTTCACTGTTAAAAGTGATGCTTCCGCCGGAAGTCTGCAGCGAACCATTTTTTATGACCAATTTAGAATTCAACATTGAGATTGTTGCTCTGGTATTGGTTGCGGTTAGCTTGTTGTAATTGATTTTATCTGCTTTAATGTCAATTACCACAATGCAATTTTCGATTACGTTTCGCAAATGATTGGAAATCGTCGTTCTTTTATTGTTTTTAAGTGCAGCTTTCTTTTTTTGCGAAGTAGCCAAAACGCCCAAAAATTGTTTAAGATCAATATTAGGACAATAAATGTTCCAGTTTACGACCATTTTTTCGGGAGCATCGTAATAGAGGTTTAGAAAATTATCGATTTTTCCGTCTATAAAAATGGTGTTCTTTTTATGTTTGTAGGCAATTTGTTTAATGAATAAAGCTTTCTCGGTAAAATCAAGATGAATATTGGTTTTTACGGCCTGAATATTTTTCGGAATATAATGAAACGAAGCATCATCAACATCGACATTTCCTATAAACCTTGGCTTGGTAATGTACAAATCGACAATATCAAACTGAAATTTTAACTTGGCTTTGGCGTGGCCTTCTTCAAAATGAATCCACTTTTCGTTGCTTACCTGATTAAGTCTTTCAATATCAAAATCAGAACTTACGTTTCCGGTTGCGATGGGTTTTTCGAGATTGCTAATTACAACTTGCGGAATGGAAAGCGGAATGTTTTCATATTCTCCCGAAAATCGGGTTAAAATTACAGCCGAATTCGGATCGTTAAATCCGTCTTTTGGTTTGAAATTATTCGTAAAAATCCCTCTGAAACTACATTTATCAATTCGTCCGTCGGGAATGGTGAGTTCGTTGTTTTTGGCTACAGCCTGAACCACAATTTTAGGATCATCATGAACATTCAAATCGCCTTTTAAATCACAGTTTACATCGATTGGTTTTTTCAAATCAAACCGATTCAGTTTCGAACTTATATTTCCAGACAATAAATTAGAAGCATTGCTCCATAAAATACGAGTATTGATATTGATTCCAAAAAGAGAATTGGTTTTGCCAATATTGAAATAAGCCACAATATCAAAGGAATCAGAACCAATTTTTAGGTTTTTGGTCGAAACATCAATTTTTTGCTTGTCGGCTTTATAAGTAAGAGACAAAGTTCCTTTGAGTTCTTTTTGTTTGGCAAAACTTCCGTGGACGGTATTAAAAGCTAAACTGTTTATTTGAGTATCGATAAACAAATCGGTATTCCAGTCGTCTCCGTCATAATCAACTTTTGATTTTAAGCTGTGAACATCAAAATCAAACAATTTATTTCCAAGCTGATTATCTATAATAATATGAACATCGCTGAGGTCGATTTCGTCAATCGTGGTTTCGGGTTTTGATTTGTTTTCGGGAGATTTTTTCTTTTTCGGTTTAAAAATATCAGAGTTTGTATAACCGTCTTTAGTTTTGTAAATATAAATATCGGCGTCGTTAATCAGGATTTTATGAATGTTGACTTCATTTTGCAACAAACTCCAAACATTTAAACGTGCTTCAATTTCCTGTGCTTTCAGTAAAGTATGATGGTGCGTATTCCATTTATTGTCCTTGAGTTCGACATGTTTTAAGGCCAAAGTAAAATTAGGGAAACCGGTTAAAAACTTATATTGAAAATCGCCAATATGAAACTTTCCGTTTATATTCTCATTAATCTTGGTATTGATCTTAGCAATAATCTCGGTTTTATTCCGGTTGAAGTAAATTGATAATCCTCCACAAGCCAATAAAAGCAATCCAATTAGTATCAGAATAAAAATACCAAAACGTTTGGCGTATTTTTTAAAATGAACCGACTGGAAAAATGTTTTTATTTTGTGTAAAGTTTCCTTCATTTTGTGTGGATTTTACGGACTAATAAAGATAAGTATAAAAAACGACTTTCTTTACGATAGTTAGAGCTTGTAAATAAAGAACATGTGAATGTTATAATAATTGACGATACATTTATAATCAAAACTAATTTGGGAATGGTGTATGATTTGTTTTTAATTTTTAACTTTGTACCTCAGTTTTGAAGTATTTAAAAAGTCTCCCGAGACCAAAGCTGAGAATAACTTTAAAGAAAAATAATTATGGCATTAGCAATAACAGATGCTACTTTTGACGAAGTAGTTTTAAAATCAGATAAACCAGTAATGGTAGATTTTTGGGCAGCATGGTGCGGTCCTTGTAGAATGGTTGGTCCAATCATTGACCAATTAAGCGAAGAATATGCAGGTAAAGTTGTGGTTGGTAAAGTAGATGTAGATGCTAACCAGGAATTTGCTGCTAAATATGGTGTGCGTAACATACCAACCGTTTTGGTGTTTCAAAATGGTGAAGTAGTAGGAAAACAAGTAGGAGTTGCTCCGAAACAAGCCTACGCTGACAGCTTAGACGCTTTGTTGTAATCGTAAGATTATGATTTATATAAAAAAGGCCTGATTTTTTCAGGCCTTTTTTATTGTTTAAATATTTGACAAGTTTTTTTGCCACGAATTTCCCGAATTTCCACGAATTATAATTTTAATAACAACTTGCATAGACAATTTTTTGAGCATAAAAACAAGAAAAAAATTCGTGAAAATTCGTGAAATTCGTGGCAAACTTTTTAGAATATAATCGTAAAAGTTGTTCCGAAATCTGGTTTTGAAGAGACTTCAATTTTGCAATTGATTGCCGTTGCGAGATCCCGAATTAAATGCAATCCTAAACCGGATTTGATTCCTATAACTTCAGAATCGTCATAAAGAGCTTTGAATTTTTCCTGATTTCCGCCCGCACCGTTATCGGTTATAGAAAGAAAAATTTGGTTGTTTTCCTGCCAGGCTTTCCATATTATTTTGGGGTTTTCTCTTTTATCAAGCGCTTTTATGGCGTTTCCGGTTAAGTTTCTTATAATCGTTTTCAGGTAATTTTCATCTGTAGTAAGAATAATGCTTTCCGGATTTTCAAACAAAATTGAAATGTTCTCATTGCTCGAAAAATGCTTTTGTATTTCATCAAAAATAGCATCCACCGGAATTTCTTTAAAATGAGGTTTGAAGTTTTCCATCTGGCCTTTACTCCAAAGCAAAATGTCTTCCATAGAAGTTAGTAAATTTTCGGCTCCCGAAATTACTTTGGTCTGCATTCTCGCAGCCGTTTCTTCGTCAATTAATTCAGGATTTTCTGTTTGAAGATGTAAAAAATGAATCAAATTAGAAACCGGACTTCTTAAGTCATGATTTAAAATGCTAAAGAATCTCGCTTTAATTTTATTGGCTTCGTCTAATTCCTGATTTAAAACCTGTAATTTTTGATTGGTTTTTTTTCTGTTTTGATTTTGGTTGAATAATAACAATCCGATAATTGCAACCAACGCTAATCCTGAAATTAAATACAATCGTTGTTTTTTAGCTTCGTCAATCTGGATGTTTTTAATTGTGTTTTCAGTCGAAAGGTTGTTGATTTTTTGCTGTTTGGTTTTATTTTGATAACGGGCTTCGGCATTTGCAATACTTTGTTTCGCCGATTCGTGCATCATTTCGTCGTTGTACTTGCTATAGATTTCGTTATAATGAAACGCTTCTTCCCAAAGTCCCAGCGCAGCATAACTTTGAGAGAGTTTTTTATTTATAGTAACAAAGAATTCTTTGTCATAATTTAAAGCATTTACCGATGCTTTTTTCAAGGTTTCAATCGCACTTTTATAATCTTTCTTTTCATACAAAACTCTTCCCATTATTGTATTGGCTTCCATCAGAATTTCTTCATCTGTAGATTTTTGTCCAAATAGAACAGCTTTTTTAGCATAATAATAAGCAGTATTCGTTTGACCCTGATCAGCATAAAATTTAGACATACTTTGATTCGCAAAACTTAAGTTGAGAAACAAAGAATCTTTTGCAGTGGGATACGTATAAATTAACTTGTAATATTTTTTAACGCTGTCGGTTTTTTTCTGCGCGGCAAAACACTGCATATAATAATTGCATGAAAAGGCACTAATATATGGAGAGGTTTTTATATAAGGTCTTGCTTCATTCAGGTATTCGATTGCTTTGTTAAATTGTTTCATTTTAACGTAAGCACTTGCAATCTGACAATAGGAAACGCCAATATTTTCGGTATTGGCAACGCTTTTCACAAGCAGTTTTTTATAATTGATCGCTTTTAACTGATAATTAATAAAATTTTCATATTCAGAATAATCAAGATAATATTCTCCTAAACTTCCGTTTAAAACGGCCTGCGTATACGTGTTTTTGGTAGTGTCGAGTACTTGTTTGATATACGCTATTAATTTTTTTCTTTTGGAAGTTTCATTAAGTGCATAATAAGCATAATTAAGACGCATTAAAGCCGAAGTTTCGTTTTTAAGATGCTTTACTTTTTGAGCATATTTCAGGGCAAGTTCATAATTTTCTGCTGCTTTTTTGCTTTGATTATTGTTGAATTCGTAAGCGTTTCCTTTTAAAAAATAAAACCTTGATTTATAAGCCAGATGATCTCCGGAAAGTTGAATTCCTTTTTGTGAAACAATTAGCAGTTTTGGATAATCTTCTAAGTCTAAAATCTCGTTGGTGTATTTCAGCCAGGCTTTAAGTTTTTCGTTTCTGGTTTTAAGTCTTGCTAAATTAGGTTCCTGCTGCGCAAAAACAGAAATACTGATGAAGAACAAAAACAAAAATCCGACTTTTTTCATCTAAATCAGGTTTAAGTTTTCTTTGTAACTTCTCCCAACCGGAATCGTGACATTATTGTTTAAAATGATTTCCGTAGAATTCATCTTCTGAATAAACTGTTTCTGAACGGCATAACTTCTGTGAATCCTTATAAACGATTGAAAATGATCTTCTTTTAAAAGATTTCCAATACTCGATAAAACGCAATGCCTTTTTTTATCGGTAATAATCAAAGTATAATCTTTTAAAGCTTCGAGATATAAAATTTCGTGAAGTTTAACTTTAGTCTGATCGTGGCCTTCTTTTATATAAATAGTATCACCGCCAATGCTGGCTTCAAAAAGAGAAGCTTTTAGTTTAATTTCCATAAACTCTTCAATTCGGCTTACGGTTTGCGTAAAGCGATCCAGTTTTAAAGGTTTTACGATAAAGTCCAGCGTTTCTATTTGAAAACTTTCAACCGCATGTTCAGGATGTGCAGTAATAAAAACACAAACGGGAATCTCTAAAGCTTGTTTCCTGAATTCAATACCGTTTAAATCCGGCATATCAATATCCAGAAATAAGATATCAACTTTTTTTTCTTCGATAAACGGAAGCGCATCTTCAGCAGAATCAAAAACACCTAAAATATCCAGAATCGGGAATTTTTTAGCAAAAGACAATACAGTAAGTCTGTCAATTTCGTCGTCATCAACAATAATACAAGAGTATTTTTTCATCATTCAAACTATGTTTTATGTCGTCTGTCTATTTAAAATGTTGTTTGTCTATTCACTGTTTTTGCCCATGTTTTATTGGCGCACATTTGCCTTGTAATTAATTCAGGAGCTCAAAATAACTATCCCTGACAGCTTTAGGATTTCTACAAAAATAATGTTATTGAATTAAATAAGAACGATTTGACCAATTTAAAACTAAAATTATTATGAAATTTTCTAAAACCCTTTTATCAATTTTTTTACTAGCAATTTTTACAATTTCATGCAGCAGCGATGACGGAAAAGACGGAGTAGACGGAACTAACGGAGTTGATGGCGCTGTTGGTGCAACAGGACCGGCCGGAACAGCAAATGTTATTTACAGCGCATGGCTTACAGCGCCTACAGCAGTCGCAGAAACAATAGATGGAACCTCTGGATTGTCAACTAGTATTGCTGCACCACAATTATCATCAGATATTCTTTCAAAAGGAACCATATTGGTTTATGTGTCTTTTGGAACAGGTACTTACACAGTGCCATATACATCTACAGCAGGCGGATTTGTTAATACAATTACGGCTATTTCTACTGTGCAAAAAATCAAATTATTCAGATTTAGACATGATCAAGGAGGAACGGTAGGTTTGCCAACAAGTCTTAACTGGAGATATATTTTAATTCCCGGAGGAGTTGCGGCAACAGCAAAAACTGCAAAACTAGATTATTCTAAAATGAGCTACGAAGAAGTTTGTGCACGTTTAAACATTCAGCCGTAAGCTTAATACAATCAATTAAGTAAATCAAATAAGAACTAATAAATAAAGATATTATGAAAACTTTAAAAACACTTTTTACCATTTTATTCGTTGCAATTTCTATTACTTCGTGCAGTAGTGATGACGATAAAGACAATACACCAGCATTTGAAACAGAAAACCCGCTTGCAGTTTATTATACTCAAACCGGATTTAATACAGTTACTAATTTTGTAAACGCTGGAGATTACGAATTTGGATTGGTTTTTACACCAACTGTAAAAGGAAATATTAAAGCCATTACGTTAAAACTGCCTGCTGCAAATTCTGCAGTGCGTGTAACGATTTGGGACTATGCAGGAAAAGCAGTATTGCGTTCAGAAACTGTAAATGTTGCCACAGCAGATGTTCAGGTTACTAAAGAAATCAGTGTTTTTGCTCTTGAAAAAGATAAAAAATACATGATTACAATGAATTCTAATGATTGGTATAAAAAGGCCAAGGCAGATCTAACCAATACTGTTTACCCTATTACTGCCGGACATATCATATTTAATGAATATAGATGGATCAGCGGAACATCACAAACTTTCCCAACCAATGTTTCTGCAAATTACAATGCAGGAGATTTAAGTTTTGATTTTCAACAAACTGAATAATTTTATTTTTGGATAGTTTAATTAGTGAGTTTGTAAAAAGGTTTGACAATCGTCAAACCTTTTTTTGTTTTTGCCATGAATTAAGCCAATTTCAATGAGTTTTTATTTTGCATACCTTACGATCTTTTCCTGTAAAATATTTAAAAATTGATTTCTTTTGTTTTAAACAGATAATATAATTCGTGAAAATTAGTCCAATTCGCGACTGACTTTTTTAAATGTTTGTTTTTTCCTATTTTTAACGAATCTTATATCTCTTTAAAAATGAAAATCTTCTATAGCTTTCTTTGTTTTATTGTGTTAATTACAAATGGTTTTTCTCAATCAAAAGAAAAAGAAAGTGCGTTTTTAGAAAATGGAGTTTCAGAACAATTGGCTCAATTTCGTAAAAACCAAATTTCAGATATTCAATACGAATTGTCTTTTGAAATCCCAACACAGAAAGAAGAGAATATTAATTCTCATTTGAATATAAATTTGAATTTATCTGGTTTAAGCCAGTCTTTACTTTTAGATTTTAAAGAGAAAACTTCAAACATAAAAACAATTGAAGTAAACGGAAAAAACATTACAATTATTCATGAAAATGGACATATTGTAATTTCTTCTTCGGCTTTAGTTTTAGGAAAAAATACTATTTCAATTTCCTTTATCGCAGGCAATTTATCGTTAAACCGAAACGACGAATTTCTGTACACACTTTTAGTTCCAGATCGCGCGAGTACATTATTCCCATGTTTTGATCAGCCAGATATAAAAGCCACTTATAAACTGAGTCTTTCCGTTCCAAAAGACTGGTTGGTTTTGGCTGGAGCCGATGTAAAAGAGAAAGTCGAAAAAGGCGATTTCATAACATACAATTTTGGAGAATCAGATAAAATGAGTACTTATTTGTTTTCTTTCGTTGCCGGAAAATTCAAAAGTGCAACGCAAAAGCCAGGTTTAGAAATGACAATGCTGTATCGCGAAAATAACCCAGAAAAGATAAAATCCAGTACCGATACGATTTTTAATCTCCATCAGCAATCTTTAGATTTTCTGGAAAAATATATCAATTATAAATTTCCGTTTCAAAAATTGGATTTCGCTGCAATTCCGGTTTTTCAATACGGCGGAATGGAGCATGTTGGTGCCATTCAATATAGAGAATCGACTTTGTTTCTGGACAACAGTGCAACCGACAGTGAAAAATTAAACCGCGCAAAACTTATCGCGCACGAAACCTCGCACATGTGGTTTGGCGACTTGGTAACAATGAAATGGTTTGATGATGTTTGGATGAAAGAGGTTTTTGCCAATTTTATGGCCGATAAAATCATGAATCCAATTTTTCCGAAAGTCAATCATAATCTTCAGTTTTTTACAGCGCATTATGGTAACGCTTTCGCGGAAGACCGATCTTTGGGCACACATCCGATAAAACAACATTTGGAAAATTTAAAAGATGCCGGATCGCTTTACGGAGCCATTATTTACAATAAAGCCCCAATTATGATGCGTCAGTTAGAAGCTTCGATGGGCGCAGCAGCCTTTCAAAAAGGAATTGAGAAATACATTAAAAAATACGCCAACAATAACGCCGACTGGAATAATCTCGTAGAAATCCTTGATGCCGAAACACCGCTCGACATGAAAAAATGGAGCGAGGTCTGGGTTAATAAATCAGGCAGAGCCATTTTTACAGATAAAATAGAATACGATTCAAAAGGTCAAATTAAAAAGTTTGAAATTCAGCAAAATGCCGAAGATAAATCGAATAATATCTGGCCTCAGGTTTTTCAAATTGGTTTAGTTTATGATGATAATGTGAAAGTTCTAAACGCTGCTATTAAAGACAAAAACATTGTTTTAAAAGAAGCTGCCGGACTTGAAAAACCAAACATAATTATTTACAATTATAATGGTTTTGGATACGGCGTTTTTCCGCTTGACGGCAATAATTTAGATTATATTTCAACATTGAAAGATGAGGTTGCAAGAGCTTCTGCCTACAGTAATTTGTATGAAAACATGCTAATTGGGAATATTTCTCCAGATGAAGCTTTTAATTGTTTTTTTAAAGGAATTCAATTTGAAGAAAATGAATTGGTTTTGCGAATTGTATCTGGTAATCTGAATACGATTTATTGGAGATTTTTAACCCAAAAAGAGCAAGAAAGAGTTCAGACTTTATTGAGCTATACATTATATTCACGTTTACAGACCAATTCATCTGCCAATGTAAAAAAGACTTTATTTGGTTTGTTTAGTTCGACTGCGTATTCCTCTTCGGCGAAAGCCAAATTATATCAAGTTTGGAATAAAGAAATCGTAATTCCGGGTTTAAAATTAAACGAAGATGATTTTACCAATATGGCAATGAATTTAGCGATTTTCAAACATGAAAAAGCAGATGAAATTTTAGAAAAAACCAGAACAACAATTTCAAATCCTGATAAACAAAAACGTTTTGAATTCCTGCTTCCGTCATTATCAAAAGACGAATTGGTTCGAAATGCTTTTATGGAATCTTTAAGAGACGAAAAAAACCGAGAAAAAGAAGCTTGGGTTGAAATTGGTTTGAGTAATATTCATCATCCGCTTCGTCAGGAAAGTGCTAAAAAATATATTAGATTTTCATTAGATTTGGTTGATGAAATCCAGCTTACCGGAGATATTTTCTTTCCGAAAGACTGGCTTGAAGATACCGTTGGGAAATATTCGTCTAAATTTGCTTTTGATGAAGTACAGCGATTCTTAAAAGAAAACCCTAATTTTAGTCCGATTCTGAAAAGGAAATTATTTCAGGCCACAGATTTGCTTTACAAAGCACAAAATATTAAAAAAGAAACCGAATGAAAATTGAATCGGAAATAGAGAAAGTTTCAAGTTTTCAGCATCTCGAAATGCTGGCAAATCAGGTTGTAGAAGGCTTTATATCCGGAATGCATAAAAGTCCGTTTCATGGATTTTCGGCCGAATTTGCAGAGCACAAAGTCTATAACGCAGGCGAAAGCACTAAACATATTGATTGGAAATTATTTGCCAAAACCGACCGTTTGTATACGAAACGTTTTGAGGAAGAAACCAATTTGCGCTGTCATCTTATTGTCGATAATTCGTCGTCAATGCATTATCCCGAACTAAAATCGAATCAGCCATTTTATGAAAAAAAGATTGGTTTTGCGGTTTTGGCTTCGGCAGTTTTAATGAATATTTTAAAGAAACAGCGCGATGCCGTTGGTTTAAGCGTTTTCTCCGATAAATACGAATATTACGCTCCGGAAAAAGGAAGTGATCGTCACCACAGAATGCTTTTGAATAAACTGGAAGATTTATTGGTTCAGCCAAAAGTCAAAAAAACGACCGATACCATTACATATCTGCATCAAATAGCAGAGAAAATGCACCGCCGTTCGATGATTATTTTGTTTACGGACATGTTTCAGGCCGAAGATGACGAAAAGCTTTTTAACGCTTTACAGCATTTAAAGCACAACAAACATAAAGTAGTTTTGTTTCATGTGGTTGATAATGAGACGGAATTGAAATTTGATTTTGATAACGCACCAAGAAAGTTTATCGACTTAGAATCGGGAGAAGAATTTTCAATTTTTGCCGATAATGTTAAAGTTGAATATGAAAAAAGGGTAGAAGCTTACTTTAAAAACCTGGCTTTAACCTGCGCCAAGAACCAAATTAAGTACGTTCCAGTAAATGTGGGCGACAATTTTGAAAAAATATTGACTACATATTTAGTTGAAAAACAAAACTTTGGCTAAGAATTTGAAAATTTATTTCATTTTTTTTGTCAAAACACTTGCAGAAATGAAATTCTGTACTATCTTTGCAACCGCAATAACGCAGAGGTTTGGTAGTTCAGTTGGTTAGAATACATGCCTGTCACGCATGGGGTCGCGGGTTCGAGTCCCGTCCAGACCGCAATATTGGGAGAAGCCTTTCTTAACAGAAAGGCTTTTTTGCCCAAATACGGTATCTAAGATTAGTTGTGTTGTTTTGCTACGACTTTGTAACTCGTAGCTGGTTTAGTAGTTAGACCAATGAAAAGCTTTCCACTTTTGTGGATGGCTTTTTTGATTTAAGACACTTTTGATTTTTGTTTTTAACCGCAAAGTACACTAAGATTTACGCAAAGGTCGCAAAGTTTAATTAAGCTTTGCGACCTTTGCGTTTTTATACTCATTGCATTTTAAATATAGCCCGTGGTTTCAACCACGGGAAACGGAATTGTGGTCATCATTGTGTCCCCGTGGTTGAAACCACGGGCTATGTTTAAATAGGATAAATATTTTTATTTGACAGAAAACTATCGAGATTTCGGTTAAAAAGAAAGAAAGTTCTTGTTTTTTGATTTAGTTCTCGAATTTTAAAATATTGAAATTTAGTTCATTAAAAATTTCTCAATTTTTATTCCTAAAAACCCTTGCAAAATCCAACTTCTGTTGTATTTTTGCACTCACAATAAAGCAGTGGGTTTGGTAGTTCAGTTGGTTAGAATACATGCCTGTCACGCATGGGGTCGCGGGTTCGAGTCCCGTCCAGACCGCTTAAATTTAAAATGCCTTTCTTAACGGAAAGGCATTTTTTGTTTTTAGGGTTTTACCGCAAAGGCGCTAAGATTTACGCAAAGTTCGCAAAGGTTTTTTTGGCCACAGATTACTCAGATTACTCAGATTTTGAAAATCCTTTTAATCCTTTAATCTGTGGCTAAATTTTAAGTTTATAAAGCTTTGCTCCCGATAGCTATCGGGATTGCGCTTTTACCTTGCGTCTTTGCGGTTAAATTTCTTTCTTATCTTTATAATAAGAAATCGCAATAATGGAACAATCAACTTTTAAAGTAGACAAATACTATATCAAGAAAGTAGATGCCGATAAAAAAAGCATTTATTGTCATCATGATATAATGGGAGAATTGTTCGTTCCAAGGCATAAACACGATAAAGCACAGATGTTATATGCAGAAGGCGATGTAGTTTTTGTAACAACCGAAACGAAATCTTATTTTCTCCCTGCAAGACATTTTATTTGGATTCCTGCTGGATTAGAACACAGTATCGAGCCAAAGTCGGAACATGTGATGATGCGAAATCTCTATTTTCCAGTCGAAAAAGATGAAGACGACTTTTATAAAGTAGAAGGAATTTATCCTGTCAATAATTTATTGTTGCAAATGATGCTTTTCACGAATCGATGGAACGGACATCTTAAAAAAGGAACTCCAAACTTTACCATTGCTAAAGCGATAAAAGCGATTTTACCTCAAATATGTACCAATAATTTACCTTTAGAATTACCACAGCCTAAAGATAAGCGACTCGGTAAAATTCTGCGTTATATTGAAAACAATCTCGGAGAAACGATTCTGTTTGCCGATGTTGCTCATGAATTTGGTTACAGCGAACGCTCTTTGTATCGCTTGTTTCAAAAAGATCTCAAAATGTCTTTCATTCAATATTATACCATTCGCAGAATTTTAAAAGCGATTGAACTTTTATTAGAAAGAAAACTTTCTGTAAAAGAGGTAGCTCTGGAAGTTGGTTATAATAGCGTTCCGACCTTTAGTAACACCTTTTTTAAGATTTTAGGTCAAAGACCTTCCGATTACTTAAATGGTGAAGAGATTTTGGAGCGAAAGTAAAATTTTATTTCACGCAGATTTTAATAGATGTAAGCCAATTTTGCTGATTCTCTTTATTTCATACGTAAAAAAATTCTCTCGCAGATTCCGCAGATTTGAGAGATTTTTTAAATGCTTTATAATCTGAACAATCTGCCAAATCTGCGAGAACAAAAAATAAAATCTGCGTACATCTGCTTAAATCATTTATAAATCTGCGTGAAACATCTCAAACTAAATTAATATTCTAATAAATTGTTTTTCAATATTTTAATATAACGTTTTCGGGAAATACAGTTTTAACATTTGTCCGAAATGAATACGTTATTGACTTTTTAGAATTATCAGTCAACGGAAAAATGAAGGAACTTTGCAGCATAAATTATTATCATGTTCCTTAAAACAACAAATTCTACAGACGATTGTTTTTCCAGAATCCTGCTGTTACTCTTAATTGTATTAGCATTCAATGGCTTACAAGCGCAGCAAGTTCATTCGGTTTCATTAAAAGAAGCTTTGAAACTGGCAAAAGAAAACAACAAAAAAATCCTTAGATCTCAATTGGAGATCACGCTCTCGGAGCAAAACATCAAAGAAAGTAAAGAACTCCGCTTGCCGGAAATTGAATTAAACGGCGAATATTCCAGAATTACGAATATAACGGAATTTAAAGGAAGCGGTTTCTTAAATGGAAAAGAAGTTACAAAGGCAATTCCTGAAATTTACCAAGTGAATTCGACTTTTAAAATGCCAATTTATGCGGGCAATAAAATCAATAATGCCATTAAAATTGCCAATCAGGAAAGCGAAATTGCTAAAATAAAAACCGAAAAGACTGAAAATGATATCGAGCTCGAAGTAGTAGCTAACTATCTGTCGATTTATAAAATGATGGAACTTCAGAAGATTTTTGAAGAAAACATCAAAGAAGAAAAAAACCGATTGAAAGAAGTACAATCGCTTCAAAAACACGGAACGGTTACAAAAAATGAAGTTATTAGAGCCGAATTACAGCTTTCGGATCGTGAATTAAATGCGCTTACAAATTCCAAAAACATAAAAATTGCGCTTCACGATCTGAAAACTTTAATTCAGATTCCGGAAAATGAAGAAATCGCGATTGATACAACAGCCGCTTTGGAGGAAATGAACGGTTTAGATCCGTATGATTTTTATATGACTAAAGCTTTGCAAAATGAAGAAATGCGAATGGCAAGTCAGGAATTAAACATCAAAAAAACAGAATTGCAATTGGTAAAAGGAAATTATCTGCCAACGGTAAACTTCTTCGGAAATTATGGATTTTATTACCCAAACTACAAATTTTTTCCGCCAAATCCGTATTTGTACACTTTAGGACAAGTGGGAATCGAAGCACATTTTGATATTTCGGCTTTGTACAAAAACAAAACCAAAGTAGAACAGGCAAACAAAAAAATCGAATGGCAGCAAATGCAGACGGAAATTATAAAAGATGAAATTCAGGATAAGCTTTATAAAGAACATACACAGTATCAGGAAATCCTTGAAAAATTTGTAGTTGTTGATAAAGCTTTGGATTTAGCCAATGAAAATTACCGAATCGTAAAACTGAAATACTTAAACCAACTGGTTTTAATTACCGAAATGGTCGATGCTGATAATGCTTTGCTTCAGGCGAAATACAATAAAATTTCTACCCGATTGGATGCGGTTTTAAAACATTACGAATTGCTTCATACGGCTGGAATTATGCCTAACGAGATTTGATTTTTTAGAAGAAAGAGGCAAGAAGCAAGAGAATAAATAGAAAATATAGGGTTTCAGTTCCGAAGGAACGATCCATATTGTAGCGCAGGATTTTAATCCTGGGAAGAAATAGAAAGAATAGAATAAAGAATATAGATTTTAAGTTCCGATGGAACGATTCATATTGTAGCGCCGGATTTCAATCCGGGGGAAAATAATTAAAGATATAAAGTTTATGGTTAAGATAAAAAATGAAACTAGAAGAAACAGAACGTTTCATATATTAATAACAGTTATTGCATGTGCGCTTGTGGTAAGCGGGGTTATTTTGGGAATTTGGTTTTATGTATTCAACAGAAACCACGAAGAAACCAATGACGCTCAGGTGGAACAATATGTAACTCCAATTATGTCGAGAATTACAGGTTATGTGCAGGAAGTTCGTTTTAATGAAAATCAGTTTGTGCATAAAGGCGATACTTTGGTTGTAATTGACAATCGGGAATATAAATCAAAATTGAATGTGGCTCTTGCCGATGTTCAAAATGCACAGCAAAATAGCGTTGTGGCGCAAAGAAATGCGGTTACAACGGCAAGTGCAACGGCAATTAACGAATCTCAATTAGAGGGTGCAAAATCCAATCTTTGGAAAACAAAACTGGAATACGAAAGGTACAAAGCTTTGGTAAAAGAAGAAGCGGCAACTTCTCAGCAATTGGAAAAAGTTCGCGCCGATTACGAAGCAGCGCAGGCGCATTTTGAGGAAATGAAAAACAGAATTCACTCCGCGACTTTAAGTACTTCTGTTGCAGAAGCAAATGTGCCGACAACGCAAACGAATATTGCATCAAAACAAGCCGTGGCTGATAATGCTGCATTGTTTCTTTCGTACACGATAATTACGGCGCCTTACGACGGTTGGGTTGGAAAACGAACTTTACAGCCGGGACAATTGGTAAAAGAAGGACAATCATTGCTTTCAATCGTAAGCAAAGAAAAATGGATTACAGCCAATTTTAAAGAAACACAATTGCAGTATTTAACCGTTGGTCAGGATGTTGAAATAAAAGCCGATGCCGTGAGCGACAAAACATTTATCGGTACAATTGCATCTTTATCACCTGCGAGCGGGGCAAGATTTTCATTGCTTCCTCCGGATAATGCAACGGGAAATTTCGTAAAAATCGAACAAAGAATTCCAGTTAGAATTCAGTTAAAAGGCAACGACAAACAAACCGATTTTTTAAGAGCGGGAATGAATATCACTGTGATTGCAGCACACTAAAATGGAAGATAAAAGTATTTTTAAATCCTGGGTTCCAAAATGGGCAATCATCATTATTTTGTTTGTCTGCCTTTTGCATTCCATGATTTTATTGGGAGTTTATACTTCAAACGTAACCTATGCGGCAAGTTTTCTGGACATTGAGCCCGAAGATTTGCAGTTTGCGATGTGTGTTACGTACGGAACTTTGCTGGCAACGATTTTGATCGAAAGCCGATTTTCAAGTTTTTTTCCTGCAAAAAATTACCTGATGGCGGTTTATTCTTTAATCGGGATTACGATTGTTTCATCGGCGTATATTACCAATTTTTATCTTTTTTTAATGCTCAGAATTGCCGAGGGAATTTTGATGGCGCTTCCGGTAATTACAATCAGACAATTGTTGATCGAGCAGTTTAATTCTAAAAATGCCATTATAATTGGTTTCTCCTTTTATTACGGTTCGCTGTTGTTGTCAACGCCTTTTATTATGAACATTGCAGTCTGGTTTCTGGATCATTACGATTGGAAATACATGCTGTATGTTTCGGGCGGATTGCAGGTTTTGAATGTCTTTTTAATCTTAGTTACTTTTCGTGGGCACCGAATCACAAAGAAAATTCCGTTGTATCAAATCGACTGGATGAGTTATTTTTTGGTTTTAACTGCCATTCTTTGCGGTGCTTACTTTTTTGTTTATGCCGAGAAAAAATATTGGTTCGATTCTTCTGAAATGGTTTTAATGTTAATGATTGCTTTGATTACGGGCGGATTATTCATCTTTAAAGAACTTTTGGTAAAAAGACCAACTTTTGACTTTGAAGTTTTTAAATACGCCAATCTCCGAATTGGGTTTTTATTGTTTTTCCTTTTCTATATCAGCAGAGCAACGCTGAGCCTTTGTCATTCGGCGATGTTTTCCATTTGGAATTGGGATCCGTCGCGCGTTGCAGGCGTGCAATACATAAACGGATTGGGAAATGTAATCGGGCTTATTTTAGCTGCTTATTTTCTGATGAAATCTGTTTCGACGAAAATCATTTTTATAATTGGTTTTTCGCTAATTGCGTTGTTTCATTTTTGGTTTACGTTTCTTTTCGTGCCCGATGTGGCTTTATCGGATATTATCATTCCGTATGTTTTACAAGGTATTGGCGTCGGGTTTTTATTCGTTCCGTTAATCCTGTTTACCACATCTTCGGTTCCGGCAAAAATGGCGGTTTCTTCTGGAATTGTCGGTGTTTCGGGGCGTTTTTGGGGAAGTACAATTGGCTTTTGTGTGATGCAAAATGCAGCTGTATTTTTAAATAAAAAACATTTTTTAAAACTAAGTCAGTTTGTAACGGGCGAAAATCCCGAAGCACAGCAAACAATTTCTGCAACCGCACAAAGTTTTATGGCAAAAGGATATTCGGCAGATAATGCAAATACTTTAGCCTTGAAGAAAGTTTTCGGAACTGTTGCCAAGCAAGCCACGTTATTAGCCGATATGGAGATTTATACGATTGTAGGTTATGGTTTAGTGGCTTTGATTATTCTGATTGCGTGTAATCAGCATTTAAGACAAACGATGACTTTGGTTAAAAGTAAAATTTGGATCGGCTAAAATGCAAATTCCAATTTTTAAATTCCAAATTCCAAAGTGGAGTGAATTTAATCTCGCAAAGTCGCAGAGGCGCAAAGTTTTTTGTTTCAGGTTTAAAGTTTCAGGTTTTAGGTTTTTTGCACAAAGTTTGTCATTTCGACGAAGGAGAAATCTTCGCAAGTAACTCCGCAACGAAAGTCCAATCTTTGTAGAGCTGCTCGTGGAGATTTCTCCTTTGTCGAAATGACAAACAGTATGATGTAGATTGCTTAAAATAAAAATCTTTGCGCCTCTGCGACTTCGCGAGATTCAAAAAAAACTCTTAGCGAATCTCCGTGAAAAACCTCTGCGAATCTCTGTGAAATAACCCTTTATTACCCTATCTTGCAACCGTTAAAAAAACAAAAAATATAAAATGAAACAGCAATGTGTAATTTTTGATATGGATGGCGTGATTTCGCACACCAATCCGCATCATGTGAAGGCTTTTGAGGCGTTTTTCGATAAATATAAAGTTCCTTATACCAATGAAGAATTTGAAGAACATATGTACGGAAAACATAACAGTTATATCATGACGCATTTCTTCAAACGTCCAATTGCGGGAGAAGAACTTTTAAAACTCGAAGACGAAAAAGAAGGAATGTTTCGTGAAATTTATAAAGATAAAGTCGATACGATTCCGCATTATTTGGATTTTTTAAGCGAATTAAAATCTCGCGGATTTAAAACAGCCGTTGCGACATCGGCGCCGCGTGCGAATCTTGATTTGATTGCAAACGCCTTAAAAATCACAGACAAAATGGATTCGATGATGTCCAGCGAAGACGTTACGTTTCATAAACCAAATCCCGAAGTATATCTAAAATCGGCAGAGCGTGTTGGCGTTTCTCCGTCTGATTGTGTGGTTTTCGAAGATTCTTTTTCGGGCGTTACAGCGGGATTAAATGCCGGAATGAAAGTCGTGGGCGTTTTGAGTACACATACAAAAGAACAACTTCCGGTATGTGATTTTTATATTAATGATTACAGCGAAATTAATGTGGATAAGATAATTGAGTTGTTAAATTCCAATTCTTAGAAAATCTTAATTCCAAAACTATACTGAAGACCTTTGTCAAAGTTTTAAACTTTGACAAAGGTTTTTTGTTAAGAGTAACCTCAATCTTGTCATTTCGAGGAACGAGAAATCTTCGCAAGTAACTCCGTAAAGGGTAACCGCAAAGTATTGTCATTTCGAGGAACGAGAAATCGCACTCGTGAATCTACAAAGAGAATCGCCAATCTTTGCGGAGTTTCTAGTGCGATTTCTCGTTTCTCGAAATGACAAACTAGACGGATAAAAGAAACATTCAATACTTCTCCTCCAAAAAAGCAATCCAGCCTTTTTCAAATTCTTCAGTTGATATATTTAATGTTTTCTCAATATTACCAAAAGAAGCAATCAGTTTTGGCAGTATATCATTTCCCCATTTTTGGGTAAGATATTCGACTATCGTGTATCCAATATTGTAAATCTGATTACTGTGATTAAGTTCTTCTAAAGTTAGGTTTTTGCTTTTGGCATATTTTACGCTTAAGGAATTTACTTCTCCAGCTTCAAAAATACTGATCGA
Source organism: Flavobacterium panici (assembly GCF_903819335.1). Taxonomy (GTDB): domain Bacteria; phylum Bacteroidota; class Bacteroidia; order Flavobacteriales; family Flavobacteriaceae; genus Flavobacterium; species Flavobacterium panici. Next base: position 411,211 of record NZ_CAIJDE010000034.1, read on the forward strand.
TTCCCAAAGCCAGCGCGGATATTCGACTGCAAACTTTTTATCAAATTGCTTATCAAACTCGGTACGGTCTTGTGTGATAATCGTTTGTTTTGCTTTGTCGATTAATATATTTAACTGAACACAATGCGTAAATTCATGCAGAGCCGTTTTTAGCGGATCGTCTGGAAAAATTGAATTGAACCAGTTTGTCCAGACAAAATGAAATTCATTTGGACCGCGACTTGTGCCGTTTGCATTTTCTAAACCAGTAGCGACATTAAACTTGTATTGTGAGCCGTAAACAAAAACCTTTATCAGGCCGTGTTTTACATCTTTTAAATTCGTTCTTATTTCAGTATAATTGCTTTCAAGATGTTCGCTTAGTTTTTCAGCCTCGCTTTTATAAATTCCATCGTAGGAAATAATAAAATGTTCCGATTCCAGAGTTTGAGCCTTGTGTTTAACGGTAAAGGTTCGAGTTGTTCTTGCAACGTAAAAAACGCCAATAATAATCCCTAAAAGAATAATTAATAATTTGTATTTCCTCATGTGTTCTAAATGTTTTTTGAGATTTAAAAACAAGCAAAATATTGAGAATTAGGTTTTTGGTATTTTAAAAATAAGAATATTTAAAGACTAAATACAAAAAGATTTAAAGAAATTTCTGAATTGTTAAGCTTTGGCAGTTTTAATCTTGCAATCCCAATAGCTATCTGGAGCGAAGTTGCAAAGTTTTTTTAGCCACAGATTATTATAATTAAAAGGATTTTTTCTGTGTTTTGACCACAAATGCATTGTCATTTCGAAGAGAATAACAAACGAATCGTATTTACTTTACTGAATAAGAAAGTTAAATAAATTGCCTCCAGTTTAAACTGGAGGTTTTATGTTGGAAAAAAGAAAGGCTTTAGCCGAAAATTATGCAATGTCTAAGGCAATTGCAATTATTAATCCTGTAATTAAAAGAAAAACAGATGCGCTTAATAAAAGCCATAGAATTTTTGGCAGGAGTTTAATTCTTAATTCTTTAATGATTAAAATAGAATTGACTAAAGAAAAAACGACAAGCAAACAGCATAGAAATAAACAACCAGTACTTCCGTACGCATATATCAAAGTGCCTCTAAAATTTTCAAGATAATGTTTTGTCAAACAGCTTAAAAAGAATAAAGAAGGAATTGCAACAGCAAATTTTTGTGTTTCGTCAAGATTCCTAAATTTTTTCAATGTAGATTTTGGTTGATTTTTTGTTTTGAAAAGGAAAGTCTTTCGCCGAAATTTACCTGTTTTTAATCTTCAAAAACACTTCATTTCTAAACCAATTTTCATCTTCTGGAGTTTCAAAAATTCGTTTTGGGAAAAATACACTTTGTCCTTTTGAGAGATATAAAATATAAAGATCATTTAGTTCTAAAACTTTTATGAAATTCGTTACTGCAATTGTACTTTCAGTTGTTTCATCAAAGCGAGAAATAATTTTGTCGTTGAAAATTTCATGTTCTCTTTCTGAAAGAATGATCTTGTTTTCTTTTGAGTTTGCAAATCTCCAATATTGAAAAAATGTAATTAGCGGAAATAGAAAGCCAAATACAATCATAAAAATATCAGAAGAATCTTTGTTATCCTTAAATAGAATTGCAATAGCTAATAACAACATAATAGAATATAGCCACCATCGTTTTTTTAATAGAATTCTAATAATAAATGAAAGGTATTCTTTTTTAGTAAAGTGAAATTTTTTGGTTTTGATCATTGGTAGCTTTTTGGATTTGCTGTAAAAGTAAAAATAGATTTTGTATATGAAAAAAATAATTAGAGTTGAAGGCGCATTTGCCTACATAAGATAAATGTTCTTGATGATTTTTGCAATATTTTAAATTATAAAATTATGAGTACAAATAAACTTTCAGAAGAAGTTGAAAACAGAATAAAAGATTTTTTTGTTAATAGAATTGACCCAAAAGATTTGGCAAAAACTATACGAGAAGTAAATTACGCTCTTTCGCTATGTTCAATGCGAGGTTGTGAAACTCTGGAATCTGAATTAAATAACCTCGATGATAATTTTTATTGGTTGAATAAATTAGCAGAAGTTCTTGATCCTTATTTAGACGTTGAGTGAAGGAAGGTTTTAGGTTTAGTTTGTCATTCCGAGGAACGAGGAATCGCACAAGAAATTCCGCAAAGAAAAGCGTCAATCTTTGTCGATCAACGCGTGCGATTCCTCGTTCCTCGGAATGACAAAAAAACAAAAGGATTTGAAAATTTTAAACAAGAGATTTATGAGTGAAGGTAAATGTGCATTTAGATTTTCCTTCCTTCTCGCATATATTCACTTATATAATTTATAACTTTAGTTGAAAGATCGATGAAATCTTTGATGTGAATTTTAAATTGTAAGCCAAATTCATAAATTTCGTTTTCGTTTAATTTATTTATATGTTGGTTAAGAATTAAAGCATCTTTATTTTTATGGGCGATTGTGTTGTTTCTTATTTCTCGAAGTAACCTTTCATTGGTTGTTTTAAAAGAAGAAAAATTTTTATGCATTGATTTGAATTCGTCAATAAATTCAAGCATGTTATTTCTTTTTAATTCTGCTAAACAATTACTACCAATGAGCACGCCAATATTATCTAAGTAGTCGAGTAATACTATAGAAATTACTCTTGCATATAATTTTTTCTCTTGTAATCTTTCTGCAAATTGAAACTTTTCTAACAATAAAGTTAAGTCAATTAGGACAATGTCAGAAAAAATGCAGAGATTTAAAAAACTATCATGCTTAGAGTAATTATGCTTTTTAAAATCTGTCAAAACCTTACTAATTTGATCAATGCTTTCTTGAGATCCTGAAATATTTTGATCAATTTCAAGTTTTAATTTTTTACGTAAGCTTTTTACTTTCTGTTTAGTTTTCCAAGTTTTAAAAAAATTAAAGAGCTTCATGTATAATTTGTTTTGTACTAATTCTTTATTCTGCATCAAATTCAAAACTATATTGATCTTTAATTGCTCTTAGTTTTGCCATCTTTGCGTTTGTAAATTCTTTTTCAGCTCTGAAATAATCATGAACATCTTTTTCAGTTGGATTAATTAGAAGTTTTCTCTTTAATTCAATCATTCTTGCTTGGGATGTTTTTTGAATATCATGCGCATTCCAATGCTTTTTATAATTTCCAAAAAGTATATTATCTACTGTTTCAAAAAACCAAATTTCAAATTCTACACTTAACCAAGAAGCAAATTTTATCGCAAGCTTTCTGTGCATGTAAGTCACGTCTTCTTTTATATGAAAAATATGGTCAATATTGTAATCTGGAGTTTCTTCTTGAGAATTTAATTGGTTTAAAAGTATCTGAACAAAATTTTCTGTCTCTTTTAATTTTAAAAAAACTTCTGTTTTTTTATTAAAAATCAAAGCCATTTCAGATGCGTTGACAACAATATCTTTATCATGGCTGCTAATGTAAAAATTGATTGGGTTTTCATTGAACAACTCAATTATTGGCTTCATAGTAGAAAAAGTTAAGGTGAAACCAAATATAAGGATCTTGTTTAATGTTTAAAATTGAAGTTATTAACATTAAAATACATAAGATGACTCTTGAAAAAGATATTTGAAAATGAGAATATCTCCAAAACAAAAAAGCTTCTGATTTCTCAGAAGCTTTTTTAGTGCGGATAATAGGACTCGAACCTACACGCCTTGCGGCACCAGATCCTAAGTCTGGCATGTCTACCAATTTCACCATATCCGCGTAATTGTGGGTGCAAAGATAAGCATACTTTCGAATATTCAAAGAAAAATTTCAAAAAAAATATTAATTCTCTTTTTTGTACTTTTGGTTTTCTATAAAAATTATTTAAATGGAAAATATTAAGTCCTACGTTCAACAACATAAAGATCGGTTTATCAATGAATTGATCGAATTATTAAAGATTCCGTCGGTAAGTGCCGACACTGCATATTCACAAGATGTTATTGATACAGCAGAGGCTGTAAAAGAAAGTTTATCAAAAGCAGGCTGCGATTTAGTTGAAGTTTGCGATACTCCGGGTTATCCAATTATTTATGGAGAAAAAATAATCGACCCAAATCTTCCAACAGTTTTAGTTTACGGACACTACGATGTTCAACCGCCAGATCCATTAGAATTATGGACTTCACCACCTTTTGAACCGGTTATAAAAACTACAGATATTCACCCAGAAGGCGCAATTTTCGCACGTGGAGCGTGTGACGATAAAGGCCAAATGTACATGCACGTAAAAGCGCTTGAATATATGGTGCAAACTAATAATTTGCCTTGTAACGTAAAATTCATGATCGAAGGTGAAGAAGAAGTTGGTTCGGCAAGTTTGGCTTGGTTTGTAGAGCGTAATCAGGAAAAACTGAAAAACGACGTTATTTTGATTTCAGATACCGGAATGATTTCTAACCAACAACCATCGATCACGACAGGTTTAAGGGGTTTGAGTTATGTTGAGGTTGAAGTTACAGGTCCAAACCGCGATTTGCATTCTGGTTTATACGGTGGAGCAGTGGCGAACCCAATTAATATTTTGGCAAAAATGATCGCTTCTCTTCACGATGAAGACAATCATATTACGATTCCGGGATTCTATGATAAAGTTCAGGAATTATCTGCAGAAGAAAGAGCTGAAATGGCAAAAGCGCCTTTTAGTTTAGAAAAATATAAAAATGCTTTAAACATCGCAGATGTTTACGGCGAGAAAGGTTATGTAACCAACGAACGCAACTCAATCCGTCCGACATTAGACGTAAACGGAATCTGGGGCGGTTATACTGGCGAAGGTGCTAAAACGGTTATTGCGAGTAAAGCTTTTGCTAAAATCTCGATGCGTTTGGTTCCAAATCAGGATTGGGTTGAAATTACAGAACTTTTTACAAAACATTTCACAAGTATTGCTCCGGCGGGAGTTACGGTAAAAGTAACGCCTCACCACGGTGGTCAAGGTTACGTTACGCCAATTGACAGCATCGGTTATCAGGCGGCAAATAAAGCGTATACAGAAACATTTGGAGTTCCGGCAATTCCGGTTCGTTCTGGTGGAAGTATTCCAATTGTAGCTTTGTTTGAGAAAGAATTAAAAAGCAAAACGATTTTGATGGGATTTGGTTTGGATTCTGATGCAATTCATTCGCCAAATGAGCATTTCGGAATCTTTAATTACTTGAAGGGAATTGAGACTATTCCGTTGTTTTACAAGTATTTTGTGGAATTGAGTAAATAAGGTGTTTTTGCCGCGAAGGCGCTAAGACACTAAGTTTTTTAAGATATAGAATCCGTTCAGAAATGAGCGGATTTTTTTTTGGTGCAAAGAAAGATTTTCAATTGCCTCCAGCTTTAGCTGGAGGTTTTTAAAAGAGATTAGCATTAGCTTTAACCGAACTATTAGGGATTTTGTTTTAATTAAATACAATACAAATTTGGCTAAAGCCTTTTCTCTTGAGTTCCTTCTACACCTCCAGCTAAAGCTAGAGGTAATTAAAAAAAATATCCTTAAAGCTTTGTTTTTGTGTGACTTAAAATAAATTTTTCCTAAATAAATTTGCATATTAAAATTTTGACTCTACATTTGTAGAGCAAAATCTATAAATGTAGAACCATAAAGGATTGTTTAAACCCTAAGAGAAAAAAAAACTTAGAAACTTAGAAACTTAGCAACTCAGAATCTTAGAACCTTAAAAATATGCAGCTATCAAACTCAGAAGAACAATTAATGGAACATCTTTGGAAGCTTGAAAAGGCTTTTATGAAAGATTTACTTGAAGCGTATCCAAAACCAAAACCGGCAACAACAACTGTTGCAACGCTTTTAAAACGAATGATCGACAAAAAATTTGTTGCTTACAATGAATTTGGAAATTCGAGAGAATATTATCCTTTGGTAAAAAAAACGGATTATTTCTCAAAACACGTAAAAGGGCTTATTAGCAATTTCTTTAATAATTCAGCTTCGCAGTTTGCTTCTTTTTTTACGACCGAAACCAATTTGTCGGCTTCAGAATTAGAAGATCTTAGAAAAATAATCGACTCGGAAATTCAAAAAAAGAAAAAATGACAGACTTTCTAATAAAATCCACAATTAGCTTAAGCGTTCTTTTGGCTGTATACCATTTGCTCTTGCAAAATGAAAAAATGTTTCGCTTCAACAGGTATTTTTTATTAGTCAGTTTATTGTTTTCAATATTGGTTCCTTTCATGTCTTTTGAAATTCAACAAGATATTCCTATTGTGTACAATAATGCAATTCCGTTTTCGACTAATACAGGCCATCTTCCAATTCAAACAGAATTGATAGATATAAACAAAGATCAACAAACCAATTACTGGCTTTCTCTATTATGGATAATTTATGGCTTAATTACTTTAATACTAAGTTATCGGTTTGTTCAAAATATTTATAAAATCACATCTAAGGCTAAAGTATCTAAAATCATTGTGTATCAAAACATAAGAATGGTTTTACTCTCAGAGAAAACATTGCCTTATTCTTTTTGGAATTCCATTTACATGAATCAAAATGATTTTGAAAATGGACTAATAGAACAAGAATTGTTTACGCATGAAATTGCCCATGTAAAGCAAAAACATACTCTTGATGTGATTTTTATAGAAGTTTTGAAAACGTTATTTTGGTTCAATCCTATCTTTATTTTTTATAAAAAAGCCATTCAGCTTAATCATGAGTTTTTGGCAGATGAAAATGTAATAGCAGCGCATCATGATGTTTATTTATATCAGAACCTTTTGCTCAACAAATTCAACATTTCCAAACCCATTTATTTGACTAGTAATTTAAATTTTTTATCAACAAAAAAACGACTTATTATGATGACAAAAATCACTTCAAAAACAAAATCCCTAATGATGCAGTCTTTAGCTGTTTTAGGTCTTTTAGTAATCTTTTTGATATTAGCTTTCAAACCATTGCCATTAAGTGGTAAAAAAACTATAGTAATTGATGCCGGACATGGAGGAGAAGATATTGGAGCGCAGATTGGTGCCGGGCAAGAAAAGAAAATTGTAGAAAATATTGCAAATAAAATAAAGCTATTGAATAGTAAAGATGAAATTGAAATTATTTTGCTTAGAAAAGATGACAGCTTTATTGAATTAAGTGAAAGAGTATCGAAAATAAACAAAATAAACCCAAGTTTGGTCATTTCTTTGCATGTAAATAGTTCAGAAAATCTGAATGAAAATGGGGTAAATGCATATGTTTCAAAACAAAATGGTTTTTATGAAGAATCAAAGGAAAAGGCTGAAAATTTAGTTGATAAAATTTCAAATGAAAAGTTTGCCAAAGGTGAGGTTAAAGATGCGAATTACTTTGTGCTCAAAAACTCAAAATGTCCTGCATTATTAGTAGAAATTGGCTATTTGACAAATGAAAATGATAGAAATTATCTAATTAGCGAAAATGGACAAAATGAAATTGCAAATAAAATCATAGAATTCATAAAAATATAAATGTTTGTCAAGAAGCCTATAGCGCTGTCCCTTTAAGTCTAAAAAATAAAAAAATCCGCTTTCAGAAAAATCTGGAAGCGGAAAAATAAACTAAAAAAAATTCTAAAAATAAAAAAGTGAGATCTGGATTAAAATAAATCCGGATTGTATCCAAAATAAGGTACTCCTTGTTCGTTAAAAATAACGCCGTACTCTTCTAATTCCTTTAATATTGGTTCGTAAACTTCTTTTTTTATCGGAAGCTGAACGCCCGGAGTTGTAATTTTTCCGTTTAAAATCAGCAAAGTTGCCATCGCAACCGGAAGTCCGACTGTTTTTGCCATCGCCGTATAAGTTTGATCGTCGCCAATGCAAACCATTTTTGAATCGATTTGTTTTTTATCGCCGTTTAATTCATAACCGAATTTATGATACATCACGATCATATCTTTATCATCTGGTTCAAGCGCCCAGCTGTCGGTTAAGATTTTTTCTAAAATTTGAGCCGGAGTAGCATTTGGCAGGTTTACTTTTTTGTTTGGGTTGAATAAATCCAATTCTAAAAGTTTATCCCACATAATATCGTCCTGATCAATTTTAAGGATAAAACGTGTCTTGATTTCAACAGAATCTGTTGGGTGATAAGGAAGAAACGAATTCATGAATTGACGATAGCTCATGTTTTCAGAATCTTCGATAACATAACTATCATCTGTCATTCCCAGTTGCACGAACATATTCCACGCTTTCGAAAAACCAACTCTTCTAATTGTTCCTCTATATAAGGTCAGTACATCATCAAGTCCGTAAATTGATCTGTATTTAAGCGAATCACGGTTAGAATACGCTTCAAATTTTCCGTAACCTTCGACTTCAAGAAATTCTGTCCGGCGAAATAATGCGCTGTACGGAATATATTTATAAGTGCCTTCCTGAATAAATTTTGCTGCTCCGCCTTGTCCGGCCAAAACCACATTTCGAGGCGCCCAGGTAAATTTATAATTCCATAAATTATTATCAGATTCGGGAGCGACTAAACCGCCGCAAAACGATTCAAACAAAAGCATTTTACCACCTTTTGAAGTGATTTCGTCAATAACTTTCATGGCGCTCATATGGTCTATTCCTGGATCAAGACCAATTTCGTTCATGAAAATCAGGTTGCTCTTCTTGGCTTCTTCATCAAGAGCCTGCATCGCATCACTTATATAAGATGCGGTTACAAGATGTTTTTTAAACTGCAGACAGTCTTTTGCAATTTCGATATGTAAATGTGCCGGAAGCATTGAAATCACAATCGAAGCTTTTTCAATAGCAGCACGTCTTTCTTCTGTATTAAAAATATCTAAAGCAATAGGAGTTGCGTTTGGATGTTTTTGTGTTTTTTTCTCGGCTAAAGCCAAAGACAAATCGGCAACAACAAGATGCAGGTTTTCGGTTTCTGATTTTGCAAGTAAGTAACGAATCAGCGAAGATGCTGATCTGCCTGCTCCAATTATTAAAACGCTTCTCATAACTCTAATATTTAACACAAACATATTAAAATGTTATAAATATAACAAATATAATTTCAAAAATGATAATTATTTAATTCGTAAATCGAACAAAAAAGTCATTTTAAGAGCTGAAATATTTTAAAAACTAAAATGAATATTGAATAGGATGAAGTATTTTTGTTTGAAATTAAAAATCTGGAAAATATGAAAAGAAGAATAGTTTTAACTGGAGCCTTTATAGGAATGTTAGCCATTATTTTTGGTGCTTTTGGAGCGCATTTATTAAAGAAATATCTGGCTGTCGAAGAGTTAAACACTTTTGAAGTTGGGGTTCGTTACCAAATGTACCACGCTCTTTTTTTACTTTTTCTTTCAACCAGAAAAGACATCGCCGAAAAAACATTAAAAACAATCTATAATTTAGTTGTTGCCGGTGTTGTTCTCTTTAGCGGATCTATTTATTTATTAGCTACTAAAAGTCTTACAGTTTTTGATTCTAAAATTATCGTATTCGCAACACCTTTGGGCGGATTTTTATTAATTATTGGCTGGGCGGTATTATTTCTTACTATTTTGAGGAAAAAATCATAAAATCCAGAAAAAAAAATTCTGTGTAAAAATTAATCTTTAATTTTGTCTCATAATTAACATATAACGTTACTTATGTGAATTTTTATTGCTTTTTATCTCCTTTGATAAAAAATATAACAATTTGCAAACTTGGACTTTACGTTTAAGAATAAGTAAAATTATATTTTGTTGCACCAAAAAATAACATACAACACAACATTAAATTTATGGACAATAACACACTTTTCGCGCAATCGATTTCGTTAAAAGAATTAGGAATAGAAAATGCAACGGTTCGTTACCAGTTATCAGCAGATGAACTGCATGCAATAACTGTGCAGTCAGGACAAGGTGTTGAGGCCTCTACAGGTGCTTTGGCAATTAATACAGGTGAATTTACAGGACGTTCTCCACAAGATCGTTTTATTGTAAAAGACAGCATTACAGAAGATAAAGTATGGTGGGGGAATGTAAATATTCCGTTTTCACCAGAAGCTTTTGAGAAATTATATAATAAGGTAACTAAGTTTTTATCAGACAAAGAGGTTTTTGTTCGTGATGCATACGTGTGTTCAGATCCAAATTATAGACTAAACGTTCGCGTTGTAACCGAAACAGCCTGGTCAAATTTGTTCTGTTACAATATGTTCTTAAGACCAGAAGAGTCTGAATTGGCAAACTTTACTCCAGAATGGACTGTAGTTTGTGCTCCAAGTTTCATGGCAGATCCTGCTGTAGATGGAACACGTCAGTCTAACTTTGCTATTTTAGATTTTACTAAAAAAGTAGCCTTAATTGGCGGAACTGGTTATACAGGAGAAATGAAAAAAGGAATTTTCTCTGCCTTAAACTTCATTTTACCGGTTTTCGAAAATACATTACCAATGCATTGCAGTGCCAATGTTGGTAAAGACGGAGATACAGCCATTTTCTTCGGATTATCCGGAACAGGAAAAACTACTTTATCTGCAGATCCGGAACGTAAATTAATCGGAGACGATGAACACGGATGGACTGGCGAAAATACTGTTTTCAACTTCGAAGGCGGATGTTACGCTAAAGTAATCAACTTAACAGAAGAAAATGAACCGGACATTTACAGAGCAATCAAAAAAGGTGCGCTTTTAGAAAATGTGGTTTTCAAAGCGGGAACTAAAGAGGTGGATTATGATGATGTTTCAATCACTCAAAATACTCGTGTAAGTTACCCAATAACACATATTGACAATATTCAGCCGGGTTCTATTGGTCATAACCCAAAAAATATATTTTTCCTTACAGCAGATTCTTTCGGAATTCTGCCTCCAATTTCAAGATTAACTCCGGGACAGGCTGCGTATCATTTTATTTCTGGATATACAGCAAAAGTGGCAGGAACAGAAGCTGGAGTTACAGAACCACAACCTAATTTCTCTGCTTGTTTTGGAGCGCCTTTTATGCCTTTACATCCAACAAAATATGCTGAAATGTTAAGCAAAAAAATGAAAGATGCTGATGTAAAAGTTTGGTTAATCAACACTGGTTGGACTGGCGGTGCATACGGAACAGGAAGCCGTATGAAACTAAAATATACTCGTGCGATGATTACAGCTGCATTAAACGGAGAACTGGATAATGTAGAATACAAAAATCACACAGTATTTGGAATTGCAAAACCACAATCTTGTCCTAACGTTCCAGAGGAAATTTTAAATCCTAGAAATACTTGGGAAGACAAAGATTTATACGATAAAAAAGCGCTGGAATTAGCTCAGAAATTCAAAGCTAATTTTGCCAAATTTGAAGAGTTTGCAAATGCTGAAATCTTAGCAGGCGCACCGATTACAGAATAAGAGGAATTATTTAATTCAAATTAAAAAAGCTGTTCAGTTATGAACAGCTTTTTTTTAGTATGCAGTGTTCAGATTTTTAGTGTTCAGTCATGGTACGGTTGCAATGTCACTCTGAGCGAAGTCGAAGAGCTTTTAAGTTTCGGGGCTTCGACTTCGCTCAGCCTGACAAAATTTATCGTCATTTTAAAAACTGATCACTAAAAAACTGACTACTGACCACTTTATTTCTTCCCTTCATCAATACGTTTCTGGATCAAATCCCATGCATAATAATGAAACGTCATTCCGTTGCTCATGGCTATGAAAAGTCCGTTTTTGTATTTTGGACCTAAGTTTACGCTTGTAACATCGGCACCGTCGCATTCAATTGTTGACGTTGGAACTTCTGCCAATAAAGTATGCTTGTTTGGATTTCCTTTTGCGCCTTCTCTCGGATAAACCATAAAAGAATTTGCCTGCTGATTTGAAACTAAAATATATCCTGTAGAATCTGTTTTTTTGTAAATCGCGATTCCTTCGTGATCTGCTTTAAAGTCTTTTTGACCAAAGAAAGCCAATTCTTTATTATCATTTAAAGCCGGATCAGCTTTGTATTTTCTAATTCCAACTTGTTCGTCGCAATAATAAACAAAACCTAATTCGTTATCAACAGCAATCGCTTCAATTTCTTTTTTACCGCTGTAAGTTCCGAATTTGCGAACCACTTTTGCAGCAGCAAATTTTCCGTTTCCGGAAAGTTCATATTGCCATAAATAACTTCCTGTCGGACCCGTTTTTCTTCCCACAATAGCAAAAATCTTCTGATCGCTTGGACGTGTGTATAAAGAAATTCCCATCGGATCTCTTTCTGCATCACCTTCAAAAACCGGAATTCCGCCATTATCAATTGGTTCTAAATCAGGTAAACTGAAAATTCTAATTTTGTTCGTTTCACGTTCTGTCGTAACGGCAATATCTACTTTTTTTCCGTCTATGATTAGCCCGTAAGCAATATCAACATTATTTGGACGTTGTAAAACAATTGATTTTTTAAGGATTTTTCCATTCAAATCAAAAGCATACAAACCGCCGTCAGTATCTTTATCCGTTCCCACAATAATACTTTTTGTTGCATCTGTTGGGTTAATCCATATTGAAGGATCATCTGTATCGTGAGGTAAAGCTTCGGTAACCGTTGTTGGTTTTACCGCATTTGGTTGAATTGGCGCTAATTTATCGTCTTTACAAGCTGTAAATGAAAGGCTTAAAAATAAAAAAGCAAGTATAGATTTGTTTTTCATTAGGTGTTTTATTTTAAATGAAATTAGACAGAACGGCAAAGTCCTGTCTAATTTAAGAAATTTATAAATGGATTATTACAAGTCTAATTTCAACCCAAAATTGTAACGAGCCTGGTAATATTCTACTTGTTTTGTATGTGTTTCAATTCCTTGATAGTAACGTAATGGCTGATTTGTTAAGTTATTAGCTTCGGCAAAAAGACGAAGTTTTGGCGTAATCTTGAAAGCAGCATTTGCATCTAAGAAAAACTGTTTATCATAATAACTGTCTTTATAAGACTCTGAACCTAATTCATCTAAATAATCAGATGTAAAGTTGGTTGAAATTCTTGCAGAAAAACGTTTGTTTTCCCAAGATAAAGATCCATTCAACATATGCGGAGTAGTTCCCGGAAGGCTGATATCCTTTCTTTCGTTTCCATCCTCATCGGAAATTCCTTTTGCTTTAGATTTTGTGTACGTATAGTTTAAATAAACGGCAAAACCTTTTAAGAATTTTCCAGGAAGGAAATCTAACTGACGTTGAAAAGCAACTTCAAATCCGTAAACATCAACGGTATCGCCATTTCGTGATTGTAAAAATGACCAGTTTTCACCAACCGGAATTGGGTTTGTCTGATTAGGGAAATCATTTGCAAATTTTACACTGTCGTATTCATTATCACTGTAATTGTAAATGAAATCATTTAATCTTTTGTAGAAAACGCCTCCGGAAATTAAACCAACCGATTTGAAATAATTCTCAGCCATGAAATCATAATTGTAGGAGTATGTTGCGTCAAGATCTGGATTTCCGGCTGTAATTTCTTTATCAGAAGCGATATTGTTTACATAAGGGGCTAATGCATAATAGTTTGGTCTTGCTAAAGCCGTAGTTGCAGCGGCTCTTAAAACTAAATCCTTAGTAGCATTATATTGAAATGAAATGCTCGGCATTAAATTAGTGTAAGAGTTTGTCGTGTTGATTTTACTCTCTAATTCTTCTTCATCTAAAACTCTGTTTCCTGTATAATCAATATGAGTATTCTCTAAACGGAAACCTAAAACCATCGAAAGTTTATCGTTAAAATCCTGATCCCATCTTACATAGGCGGCATAAATACTTTCTTTTGCATTATAGTTTACCGCTAAAAATTCTGAAGGATCTGATTCTTTATCAAATAAAGCTGGATTGTTCAGGTCAAGATTTCCTAAGAAATTAGCCGAAGCAAAAGTTCCCGGTATATATTTAGTTCCCGGATTGAAATTTTTACCATCAAAAGTAGTTGTCGAAATTTCAGATAATAAACCCATTCCGTCATTAATTGGTTCGTAAGTAAAGAAAGTATTATTTCTTTCTTTTTCTTTCAAACGAAGTCTAAGACCAGTTCTTAATCTTCCTTTTTGAGCTGGAATAATAGTAAAAGGAAAACGAATATTAACTTTTGCTCCAAATTCGCTCTCGCTTGTTTCGTCTGTATTTTCAGAAACCGAATCAAATTCAAATTGATCTAAAGCTTCTCCAGTTGTTGTAACCAATGGAAATTTTAAATCAGAAAAATTTTCAGTCATTTCTAAACCTGTCTGGCGGTATTCGATATAACGTTCTCCCGGACGATATTCTCTGGCTTTTGCATAATTTGCAGACCAGTCTAAATCTAATTTTGAGTTGATTAAATGCTCTCCGCGAATAGAATAATTTTGTACACGCTGATCTTCTAATCTTCTGCTTTTGTTACGACTGTTGTCAAGTCCGCCTTTAGTTTCACGTTTTACACGACCTTCAAATCCTGTAATTTGTTCACCATTGTAAATTGGTTCGATATCATCATAAGTCGTTCTAAAACGGTTTTCTCTGTCATCTCTCCAGTTGTAAATGGCATTGGCAAAAATGGTGTTGTTTTCGTCAAATTTATAATCTAAAGCAATCGATCCGCTGCGGCGAATACGCTGTACGTTATATTTTCTAATTTCTGAAGCTTGTAAATATTCATTTCCAAAATCATCTTTTACCCATTCGTTTTCTACGTTATCAGATCCGTAATCAACATTATTATAAGAACCGCTAAAAACAGCTCCTAATTTATTATCGAAAAAACGATTTCCGTATACAAAACCTGCCGTGTAACTTGCGTGTTCGCGAATTGGTAAATAACCTCCCGCAAGTGTTGCAGAAATTCTTTCCCCGTTTGGAGTTGCTCTTGTAATTAAGTTTACAGAACCTCCAATAGCGTCGGCATCCATATCTGAAGTCAACGTTTTGTTTACTTCAATTGTAGAAATCATATCAGAAGGAATTAAATCCATTTGCACGTTTCTGTTATCTCCTTCTGCAGAAGGAATTCTGTCTCCATTTAAAGTCACAGAATTTAAAGACGGAGCTAAACCTCTAATAATAATATTACGAGCTTCACCCTGATCATTTTGCATTGTAATACCGGGAACACGTTTTAAAGCGTCTCCAACATTGGCATCTGGAAAACGGCCCATTTGGTCTGACGAAATTACGTTTCCGATGTTTTTATTGTTTTTTTGCTGATTCAGCGCTTTTGCCTGACCTTTTAAGATATCTCCAACAACAACTTCATTCAACTCCGTTCCAGAAGTTTTAAGAGCAAAATCCAAAACATTGTTTTTGCCTTGTTCAACAGTAATTTCATGAGTTATAGAAGTATATCCAATATATTTTACTTCAACTTTATAAGTCCCTGCATTAATATTTAATAATTCAAAACGGCCGTTGTAGTCAGAAATCGTGTATTTGTTTTCTCCAATAATCTGGACCATAGCTCCCGGCAGCGGAAGTTTGTCGTCCGCATCCAGCACTTTTCCGGAAATTATCGCTTTTTGCGCATAACCCGAAACGGCTAAAAATAAGAACATTAGTAATAAATTGATTTTTTTCATTGTGTGTTTAGTTTGATTCTTTGCGAAACTAGACTCTTAGTATTACTAAAACCCTTTAAAAAAATTAACATAGTGTTATGATTAGTCAGTTATTCCTTATTCTTATTAATGTTTAACTAACATTTATGTCTCAAATAATTGATTTGCAGCTAAAAACAAATCGATATTTTGAACGTAATTGAAAATTTGGCGTTAAATTTGCCCTATCAATCACAATCAAAAATCATCAATCATGTTAAAACAATTTTTTATCCTTTGTTCCGGTGCCGACCGAGATTTATTAGAAGGATGTTCAGAAGGCGAACAAACCAAATATGTTGGTATTGGCGCCACCGTATTCTTTACCGCTGTAATGGCGTTTTTAGCCAGTGCCTATGCGCTTTTCACCGTTTTCGACTCTATTTATCCGGCTTTAATTTTTGGGTTTGTATGGAGTTTATTGATTTTTAATTTAGACCGATTTATCGTTTCTACAATTAAAAAGAGAGACCGCTTTATGGATGAATTTCTGCAGGCGACTCCGCGTATTATGCTGGCGATTATTATTGCTATTGTAATTTCGAAACCTTTGGAAATTAAAATCTTCGAAAAAGAAATCAATACCGTTTTATTGAAAGAAAAAAACGAAATGGAATTAGCCAATAAAAAGCAAATTGGAACGTATTTCAAAACAGATTTAGATAAAAATAAAGCTGAGATTGCGGCTTTAAAAGCTGATATTGTAAAGAAAGAAAAAGAAGTAAACGCTCTTTATTCGACTTACATTACAGAAGCTGAAGGAACTGCCGGAACTAAGAAATTAGGAAAAGGCCCGGTTTATAAAGAAAAACGCGAAAAACACGATGCATCTTTAAAAGAATTTGAAACGCTGAAAAAGACAAACGAAGCTAAAATTGCCGAAAAAGAAAAAGCAGGCAAACAACTTCAAACCGATTTAGATAAAAAAGTTTCGCAGACTCAGCCTATCATCGAAGGTTTCGACGGATTAATGGCGCGTATCAATGCGTTAAATAAATTACCGTGGCTTCCGTCATTTTTTATAATGCTGTTGTTTTTGGCAATCGAAACGTCTCCAATTATTGCAAAATTATTAGCGCCAAAAGGAGAATTCGACTTTAAACAAGAAGAAGCCGAAACAGCGATGAAAGCTACTTTGGAACAAAATAAATACCAACGTGAATTATTAATGAAAACAAGTGCAGAAATGCATGACAGAGTATACGCTGATATTGCCGAAGATAAAGGGCTGTACGATTTACAGCGAAAAAACGCAAAAGAGTTATTAGAATTACAATCGCATAACTTTTTAGACAAACAAAAGGCTACGCTTTAGTCTAAAGTTGGAAAGTCGAAAGTCTTAAAGTCATATAAAAAAGTAAAAAGCCAGAAATAGAATTTTCTATTTCTGGCTTTTATTATTTAGAAGGAAAGAGACTTTATGACTTTCGACTTTCCAACTTTAAGACTAATTACATGTAACTTAAAATCTCTTTTTTATAAGCATCATATTCTCCCTGCATGATTAAACCATTGTCAAGAAGTTTTTTGTAGTTCTGTAATTTATCAAAAAGTTCTTCTTTAGATAATTCGCTTAATTTACGATCTCCGGTTGAAGGCTGTGCTGGCTGAATTGGTTCAAAAGTTTCAGTATATACTGGCGCTGCTGGTAAAATTTCAGCAAAGTTTGTTACTTCTTCCGTTTCAACTTCTTCAACTTCGTCAGTTTCCTCTTCAAAAACAGGTTCAGCAACTTCCTGAACTGGCGTTCCTGCAGAAACTGGATTTTTTAATAAATCCAATTGTTCTTTAGCGTAAGTATAAATTTTTCTAGCCTGAATTTTCGGAATATAATCAATAGAAACAGCTAAATCTGTTTTTGTACCAAATGAAAATTCAGAACCTAAGATATTTTCTTTTACAAAAGTACTTGCAATATCATCCCAAGTATAATCTGTAAAATCCATAGAAAGACCTAAATTTTTAGGTTTACAGATAATGATACGTTTGTTTGTTAATACAATACTATCAGGAAAAACAGTAATTGCAGGCTTTTTTTGCACTGCGATGTATCCAACTTCTTCGCCTTTCATTAACAAATCGTTGAGTTTTGAAGTGATTTTTTCAATCGCTTTTGGATCTTGTTCTTCGTTTAGAAATTTTTTAAATTGTTCTTTCATGGTTGTATAAGTTGCTAAGTTATATAGTAACTAAGTTGCTAAGTTTTTTTTCTTACCATGCAAATGTAATGCCTAATTTTCTAATTCGATAATTTCATTCTGAATTTTCTTTGTCAAACTTTTGAAAACCAATTCATACGAATGATCTATCAATTCTTTAACGAATTTATCCTGAAGATTTCCGTTTAATGCAACCGTATTCCAATGCACTTTACTCATATGAAATCCCGGTTTTATCTGATCATATTCAGCTCTGAGTTCCTGCGCGCGGTCTGGATCACATTTTAAATTGACCGAAGCTTCATTTTTTTCCCATTGAGATAAAGAAGATAAAGCAAACATTTTACCGCCTACTTTAAAAACCAAAGTATCTTCATCAAAAGGAAAATGCTCGCTTGCGCCTTTTTTTGAAAGACAATATTCGTAAAACATTTCTAAATTCATATCATTTATTATTTACCAATTTCACCTAAATGTGTGTATTTAAAACCCTTTTCATATTTTAATCCGTAACCAAAAACACGATCCATTGCCGAATGTGAAAATAAAATAATTCCGGCTAATTGAAGGCTTTCAATACTTAAATAATATCCTAAAGCATAAATTAAAAGCGCAATTCCTTTATGGTGAAAAAGGTTATAGAAAAATGCGCCCATTTTATTTCCAAAAACATATCCAATCATAGATAAATCCGGAGCCAATATTAAAACTAAAAACCACCACCAATCGTAATTTAAATGGTTAAAAAGAAATATTCCTAGAATAAATAAAGCCGTTTCTTCGAGTTTAATAATTGTGTTCATCATACTATTTTTTCCATCATTTTTTCAGGATGATTCAGTTTTGTAAATCCAAATTTCTCGTATAAAAAGTGAGCGTCACTTGTCGCCAATCTCCAAATCTTGACATCTTTAAGTTGCGGTTCATTCATCATCGTTTCAATTAAAATCGACGAATATCCTTTTCCGCGATGTTCTTCGGTTATAAAAACATCCATTAAATATGCAAAAACAACATAATCGGTAATCACGCGCGCAAAGCCAATTTGCTTGTCATTTAAATAAATTCCAAAACAAATCGAAGCATCAATTGTTGTCTGCACTTCTTCAATAGTTCGTCCCGCTGCCCAATAAATATCTTTTAAAAAGTTTTGTATAAACGGAACGTCGAGTTTGGTTTTATCTGTTGAAACAGTTATCATTTTAATTTTAGATTTTAGAGTTCAGATTTTAGATTTTTTTTGCCACGACCCGAGCGATAGCGAACAGGCGAAGCAATTTCACGAATTTTCTCTAATTTCTTTTTTTTATCTGCCACAGATTAAAAAGATTTACACAGATTAATCATTTTTAATCCTTTAATCTGTGGCAAAAAAAGCAGGATTAATTCGTGAAAATTTGTGAAATTCGTGGCAACCTTTAAATTTTATATAATATTGGTTTGCTAGGACTTGCATCGTTTTCAAACGAAGCGATTTGCAAGTTTAGTATGTAATTTCCATCTTCAATTTCGTCTGGAACATAAATCATTTCGGTAATTGTCGCATTCAATCTTGCATCATTATTTAGATTATGCGTGTCTTTTACATTCCAAAACGCTTTATGTGCTAATAATTTACCTTCGTCATGCTCTTTATCAACACTTGGTAAATCGATCAATAAATGCTGAATTTCGCTTTCGCGGATGAAAATCGCAGCTTCTTCAGACAAATATGGCGGATTTGTATTCGAATATTTTCTTGATTTTTTATCTTTTTGATTTGGTATTGTCCTAATAATTAAAGCCTCGTTTGTCACGCTGAGCGAAGTCGAAGCGCTCAACGCTTTTTGAACTTGCTCTTTAGTTATTACAAAATCATCACCAATTTTTTCCGGCTCAACCGTAATCAATTTAGCAAAAAAGAAAAACTGTTTAAGCGATTGATTAATGCTGAAAAAATCATTTGTAATATGTCCCAAGCACTCCGTATGTGTTCCATGCCCATGCGGATTGAAGAAGATATTATTGAAATTCGTAGAAGATTTTCCTTCCGAAACTTTCCCAACCCAATCGCCAAAAACTACAGGTTCAATAACCGGTTTTTCGATATACCAGGCAATCGGGTTTTCGTCTGTATTGGTTAATGGAATAGAGATATCAATAGGTTTTGATAAGTCGATTTCGAAGTCGTTGATTTTGGCTAACACAAGTTTAGGTTTTATGCCGCAAAGATGCTAAGTCACAAAGTTTAATTGATTTGCGCCTTTGTGCCTTCGTGGCTAATTTTAGTCTTCCAAATTTAAATAAAACAGATCACTTGCAATTCCATCCGTTAAAAATTTTCCTTTTGGAGTTGGTTTTAAGATGTTATTTTCAATAGAAAGTAAATCGTCGTTTAAAAATTTCTGAGATTGTTTTTTTAGATAATTCAAGTATTCCAAACCAAATTCATTCTCAATTCTTTCTAAAGAAACGCCCCAAATTGTTCGTAATCCTGTCATTATATATTCATTGTAACGATCTGAAATAGTCAGGATTTCAGTTTCAATTGGAAGTTCATTATTCTGAATTGATTTTAAATACAAGGAATTATTAGCAATATTCCAACCTCTTTTTATTCCGTCATAACTATGAGCAGAAGGCCCGATTCCGATGTATTTTTTGCCTAACCAATAAGCCGAATTGTTTTTGGAGAAATAATTCTCTTTTCCAAAATTGGATAATTCGTAATGAATAAAGCCATTTTTTTGAAGTGTTTCAACCAAAATCATAAAATGGTTTGAAGCTGCTTCGTCTTGAGGTTCCGCAATTTTTCCGGTTTGAATTAATTTGCTCAAAGCTGTTTTTGGTTCAACCGTTAAAGCATAACTCGAAATATGCGGAATACCAAAACTCAAAGCCGTTTCGATATTCTGTTTCCACATTTCATCGCTCATTCCCGGAATTCCGTAAATCAAGTCGAGCGAAATATTATCAAAATATTTGGTTGCTTCTTCCAGACATTTTTTGGCTTCCGCCGAGTTGTGGGCGCGATTCATCATCTTCAAATCTTCTTCATAAAAAGACTGAATCCCAATACTTAATCTATTTATCGGACTTTTCGATAATTCCAAAATTCGCTCAGCAGATAAATCATCCGGATTTGCTTCAAGAGTAATTTCCGGATTTTCTGAAACTTTATAGTTTTTATAAACTTCTGAAATTAAAAAGTTGATTTCATCATTTGATAATACAGAAGGCGTTCCGCCGCCAAAATAAATGGTTTCAATTTCGTTGTCACTACGAGCGGAGTCGAGAAGCTCAAACTCGTTTTTGCGCATAGCAATTTCTTTGGCCAAAGCCAAAACCATTTCGTCTTTCTTTTTCATCGAAGTCGAAAAATGAAAGTCGCAATAATGGCAAGCCTGCTTGCAAAAAGGAATATGGATGTAGATACCGCTCATTTTTTAGTGTTCAGTCTCAGCTTACAGTCTCAGTCTCAGTTTGGCTGTAAACTGTGACTGCGACTATAAACTATTTTCGAATTTTATCCTCGTTCTGTTTTACAAAAGCATCCCAGCCAGTATAAGTTTTTCCAGCCACAATTTTCCCAGAATTAAAGAAATGACAAACCGCTGCTGCTAAACCATCTGTCGAATCGAGGTTTTTAGGTAATTCTTTTAAACCTAAAAGTTGTTGCAGCATTTTGGCAACTTGTTCTTTACTGGCATTTCCGTTTCCGGTAATTGCCATTTTTATCTTTTTTGGTTCGTATTCCGTAATCGGGATATCTCTTGAAAGTCCCGCGGCCATGGCAACGCCTTGTGCGCGGCCCAACTTCAACATCGACTGCACGTTTTTACCAAAGAAAGGTGCTTCAATCGCGATTTCATCTGGATGATGCGTTTCAATTAATTCAATGGTTCTTTCAAAAATGATTTTTAGTTTTTGGTAATGATTGTCGTATTTGGACAATTGCAATTCGTTTAACTGCAAAAATTCCATTTTTTTGTTGATGACCCTGATCAATCCAAAACCCATAATTGTGGTTCCGGGGTCAATTCCTAATATGATGCGTTCTTTTGTCATTATTTGTTGGGTTACACAAAGCCTCGCCAAGAATTCGCAGAGACTCACAAAGTTTTTATATCTCTGCGTGTCTTTGTGAATTCTTTGTGAATCTTTGTGAAATAGCATTTTCGCAATACTTTTGCTTACTTTTGCGGCATGATTTCAATTCCTCACAAAGCTAAACAATTCCTAGTTCTTCTGGTCAAACTTTTGATTGTAGGCGGTGCATTTTATTTTATTTACGATCAGCTGGCAAATAACGACAAACTCGACTGGCAGAAGTTCATTACTTTGTTTCGAAAAAATCAATCCGTTTTAGGAATTTCATTCATATTGCTTTTGAGTGTTTTGAATCGCTATTTTGAGATTTTAAAATGGCAGAACCTTGCCAAAGTAATTCATGAAATCTCAGGTTACGAAGCCACGAAACAGGTTTTAGCTGCGTTGACAGCGGGAATTTTTACACCAAACGGAGTAGGAGAGTACGCCGGAAAAGCATTGTATTATCCAAAAAGTGAAGCTAAAAAAGTAGTTTTCCTAAACTTAATCTGCAACGGAATCCAAATGATTCTGACTGTTATTTTCGGAATATTTGGATTAATGTATTTCAATTCACAATACAATGTTATTACATCAAAAACCGTAGCCATTTTGTTTGGCGGATTTATGGTGATTTTGATTGTTTTGTTTTCTCTGAAAAAACTTAAAATCAAAGGATATTCTATTGAAAAACTAATTCATAAAATCAATGAAATTCCAAAATCTGTTCACCAAAAAAATATTCTTTTAGGAGTTTTAAGATATTTAGTTTTCTCACATCAATATTACTTTTTATTTCTGGCTTTTGATGTTGATTTGCCTTATCTAACTTTAATGGCAGCAGTTACATCAGTCTATTTTTTAGCTTCTTCTTTGCCAACCTTTCAGTTTTTAGATTTTGCAGTAAAAGGAAGCGTAGCCATTTATTTCTTCGGAATTCTGGGCGTAAACGAATGGATTGTAGTTTTTATAAGCACCTTAATGTGGTTTTTAAACGTCGTTTTACCAGTTATTTTAGGAAGTTATTTTGTGCTGAATTTTAAAACCAAAAGCGCAGCATGATTTTTGGTTTATTCGAAATATTGACCATATATATAATAAGTATCGGCTCGCTTATTCAGGGATTTTTCAAAGTAAAAAACTATCAAAATAAAGGTTTAAAACCAAAGACGAGTTTTACAATTATAGTTCCGTTTCGAAACGAAGCCGAAAATCTTCCCAACCTTTTAAATAGTTTTTCAAACTTAAATTATCCCACAGATTTATTTGAAGTAATTTTAGTTGATGATAGCTCTAAAGAGAAATTCCAAATTTTAAATTCCAAATTCCAAATTTCGATATTTGATAATATTAGGAATTCAAATTCTCCTAAAAAAGATGCCATTACAACTGCAATGCGACATGTAAAAACCAATTGGGTAATAACGACAGATGCTGATTGTATTGTTCCTAAAAATTGGCTTTTGACTTTTGATAATTATATTCAGGAAAATAAAGTTTCGATGCTTGCCGGTGCGGTTTCCTATGAATGTGAGAATTCATTTCTGCATCATTTTCAACAATTAGATTTAACCAGTTTACAAGGCGCAACAATTGGCAGTTTTGGTTTGGGAAAAGGTTTTATGTGCAACGGAGCAAATTTTGCCTACACAAAATCATTGTTTGAAAGCTTAAATGGTTTTGATGGAAATGATAAATTTGCCAGCGGAGATGATGTTTTTTTGCTACAAAAAGCAATCGAAAAATTCCCAAATGAAGTTCATTATTTAAAAGCCCAAGAAGCAATTGTAATTACAAAACCAACAGAAAACTGGAAATCTTTATTTTACCAAAGAGTTCGCTGGGCAGCAAAAACAAGTTCCTATAAAAGTGCGTTTGGAAAGTTTTTAGGAATAATTGTTTTCTTTGGAAACCTAAGTTTTGTGATCGCGTTTTTCTTATTTCTTTTAAGAATTTGGCATTATCCATTCTTCGTTTTATTTGCTTTTTTAAAGTTCACAACCGACTTTATTCTGCTCTATAAAACCAATCAGTTTTTGACCAAAACCAGAATTAAAAGCCTTTTATTAAGTAGTTTATTGTATCCTTTTTTCAGCTCAACAGTAGCTTTGTATAGTTTATTTGGTTCGTACGAATGGAAAGACCGACGCTTTGTAAAATAGGTTAAAAACCATATAAGTTATATAAGAGATTTAAGTAAAACTTCACATCAAGTTTAAATGACCTTAAATCACTTATATGGTGAAAAAAAACTATTCTTTAGCTTTAATAATTACAGGAAGAGTAAACTGTGTTTTTACAGGAAGACCACGTTTGATAGCCGGGTTTACTTTAGGGAAATCAACTAAACGCGCATGAAGAATACTGTCAATTCTAATAGTGTCATAAGCAACAGAATCTTTTCGGAATTCAGGTTCGAATTTCATTTTTGAATTAGGAAAAACAGTCACTTTTACTTGTATAGTATCAAGATCAGGATATAAAATAGATAAACTGTCAACGTTTAGTTTTTCCTGAATAAGCTGAGACATTACATCAAAAAAGCACTTTTGACGCAGTTTTTTATCATTAATTGTCTCGCATTCAGCAACAGTTGGATATTCATCAACCTCTTTCCAGTTTATAGATCTTAATTCCTTTTGAAGTAATTCTTTTTCAGAAGGAACCTTCTTCTCAAAATATTGACAAGAATTAAAAAATAGTAAAAAAATAAAAAATGAAAACTGCTTCAAGGCTTTGATGTTGAATTGGATAAATTAAACTGAAGTATAAAAATACAATTATTTTTTTTGAGATTCTTTGTATTCTAAATAATCTTCATACCTTTCTGAAAGCCAATGTTCTTTGTTTTGTGCAGCAACTTCCTTTTGATCGGGATATAATTTTGCAAGGCGGTCAGAAAAGGTCGCAATTTGAACCGTATAATTGTAAAATTCGGTTTTTGTTAAAAGAACATCGGGATCATTTTTGCGAGTAAAAAATTCAAAGAAAAGAGTATCAAATTCTTTCATGGAAAAGTTTAATATCTTCTTCTTGTTGCTTTTATAAATACTGTCCTGTAGTAATTGATCGTCGATGGAAAGTTTTTTAGTTTGCGCGCATGTAGTATTGATTGAAAAAATCAATGACAACAAAAGGATGAATTGCAAATAAGGGCGCATTTTAATTTTTATAAGAGTTTGTAAGGGCAAAATTACAAAAATATATGGATTTACTATTGTTTACATTAGGTTTTATATGCATGGTTGTGGGTATTTTAGGTAGTTTTTTACCTGTTTTGCCTGGTCTTACAAGCTGCTGGGTTGGATTATTGCTGTTGTATTTAACAAAAGCAGTCGAAAATAATTACTGGCTTTTAGGAATCACACTTGTACTTACTATAATTATTACAGTTTTAGATTATATAATTCCGGCAAAAGAAACCAAAAAGTTTGGCGGAAGTTCTTACGGCGTGTGGGGAACAAACATTGGATTAATTGTTGGAATCCTGGCTCCAATACCTTTTGGAGTTATAATTGGGCCATTTGTTGGAGCATTAGTTGGCGAATTAATTTACGACTCAACAAATCATAAACGAGCCTTTAAGGCTGCAACAGGATCACTTTTAGGTTTCCTTGCATCAAGTTTTATAAATTTCTTATTCAGCATCATATATTTCGGAATTTTTCTACATACCACATGGGAATATCGAAACATATTGTTTTAATTATGTAACATATAATTAGCTTTTTTCTTATTTTTCGTTTTTTTTAAGAAAAATTGGAATTTTTTTAAGAAGATATTTCAGTTTGTTTTGATTACGAAAGGGTTATATTTACTGGTATACAGCGTTTTTTCTGTTAAAGGCATAACAATCTAACGTGTAAATTCTTCACTTATTTTTTGGATATGTTAAAATATTTTATATTTTTATCCTGATAAACGATAAAAAGCCCCACTTTATCGATTATTTTGAATGAGTATAAATTATTATCTAATAAGTTATGAGTATGACCCCAAACCTACAAATTGAGCTTAGACGTTTTATTTCTTCTAACGTTGTTTCAAAACTAAATAAATTTTATTTTGAAAATGATGCACTCCTGATAAAGGGAATTGATGTTTCGATTGGTACAGTTTTAATGGGTCTCTACAATAAGGCTGAAGAATCAGGATTTTATAAAGAAGTTGTCTCACTAATTGAAGATAATTCCGGATTTTACCAGGAAGTCGATTTTACCTCAGGAAGAATTTTATCAGTTGACGACTGTTATCGTTTAGAAGGAAATTCACTGCTAAAAGAAATCTTCGCCAATAAAAAAGGCAGAATTTCTGAAATGATTTCAAACGAAGTCGGCATCAAAAGCGAAACGGCCCGCGAAATACTTAACTTCTCTGCACTACTAGTAGTCTCTTATCTTAAAAATAATATCCAATTACTAGACAGTTTAAAATTACTGTTAGAAGAACAAAAAAGAGACATTTTAAACAGCATTCAGCCAGGAATCAAAATCATCTTAGGATTTTCATGTTACGAATCTGTTGAAGACAAAAATCAAAACATCGGAAGATCAATCTTTACACTTTTCGGACATAACTTTTTTAGTTTCTGAATAAAAAAAATCCCATTTTACAAAGTAAAACAGGATTCAAATGTATTTGATGTTTAATTTGAAAGTTTAGTTTCTTACGAATTTTTCAAATTAATAACTTCTTGATCTGTCAAAAAGCGCCAGTTTCCTCTAGGAAGATTCTTCTTAGTTAAGCCAGCAAAAGCAACGCGGTCAATACGCAAAACATCATAATCAAAGTGTTCGAAAATAGCACGAACCACTTTTACATTAGATGATTTTAGTTTAAGGCCAACTTCACTTTTTGCTTCTTTTTCAATATAGCTGACTTCTTCAACAAACACACGATGTCCGTCAAGAACTAAGCCTTTACTGATTTTTTCTAAATCCTCAAATTTTAAGTTCTTATCTAAAGAAACCTGATAAATTTTAGACGATTTCTGATTTGGTAACGTAAACTTACGAATCATATCAGTATCGTTAGTAAACAATAACAAACCAGTTGTATTCTTGTCCATTCTTCCTACTGCAGCAATTTTTGCATTGGTAGAACCACGTACAAGTTCCAGAACGTTACGGTATTCCTGACCTTCATCAAGAGCAGTTGTAAAGTTTTTAGGCTTGTTTAGTAAGATATATTCTTTCTTTTCAGGAGTTAAAACAACGCCGTCAAAATTTACAACATCATTTAATTTTACTAAATAACCCATTTCAGTAACTGGAACGCCATTTACTTTCACGTTTCCAGACTGAATATATATATCAGCATCACGACGAGAACAAACCCCAGAATTTGAGATATACTTATTCAAACGAATTTCGTCAGAAGCCTTTTGTCTCTTTGCCGGCTGATTTTGTTTTCTAATTTTTTCAGCTGCTGCTTCCTGCGCTGCCTTAACTTCAGGTTTCACTTTTTTAGGCCCTTGCGCACGCTTAGCCATAGGAGGTTTTGGCTTGCTTGAGTTTGATCTTGAGCTATTTGGTCTCGATCCGCCTCTTTTATTATTGCCTTCCTTATTGTTCATAAATTCTGTAATTTGTGCAAAGATAGTTTTTTCCTGCTAATAAATCTTAAGTTCAATGTTCTTAGATTGATAGCATTCAATTTTAAGATGATTTGAAGCATCACAATTGGCTTTTTTTAGACATTAGTTCCCGCTTTCCGTTTCAATCTTTTATGGCGAACCCCGCCATAAAAGGATTTCCACTTCAATCGGGGCTAGAATTCAAACAATAGGCTTCTTTTAAACATTTGGTTATTGCGCAAAGCAACACAAAGAAAAATCGGCAAGAAATAAAATAACCAGCGAAAACCCTTTCAACCCGTAAAATCAGCGGGCCAATCTAAAATGTAGAAATCAATTGACGTCCGTGCCACAAAACGCTCGGATTAATCAAAACAATGCAGAAAACTCCCGAAACAATCAAAAATTTCAATACGTTATGCAGTAATAAAAATTGCTCTTTAGAATTCGATCTCCATAAATAAAGCAGAAAAAAAAGTAAAACTAGAAAGCATACATAAAAGTAAATATCCATATAACCAACATCATAAATATTCACCAAGATATAAACCGGAATTACCGTTAAAAATGTCAAAACCGTAATAATTTGTTTTGAAACCTTTTCGTTATACGTAATTGGAATAGTGTGATAATCATTGGCCAAATCCCCTTTCAAGTTCTCTAAATCCTTTATCATTTCCCGAATCAAAAGCAATAAAAACAAAAACATGGCGTGTGCCGAAATTACTGCAAAATGACTTCTGTGATTCTCAATTTCTTCAAAAGAAATAGAATTATAGAAATACAATAAAATCGCAAAAAATGGAATTACAGCCATAAATGCAGCAGTCAAATTCCCAACTATTGGATATTTCTTTATTTTATGAGAGTAAAACCAAATCAGGAAAATATAAGCCGAAAAGAATAAAAAAGCGCGCCAGGAAACAATTGAAGCCATTAAAACCGCCAGAAAATTCAGGCTGAAATAAACCGTCAGTTTTGTTTTCTGACTTACTAATCGATCCAGCATAGATTTGTTAGGTCGATTGATTAAATCTTTTTGACTGTCGTAAAAATTATTGATAATATAACCCGAAGCAATCGTAACTGCCGAAGCAAATACAATTAAAAATAAATAAAAGTCCAGCAAGATGTCCAGCGCTCTTTTTTCTGGAGCCAGAATAAAAATTGCTGATAAATATTGTGCTAAAACAATAATAGGAATGTTGTAGCCGCGTACCACAGAAAACAAACTAACAATTTTCATTACTAAAAGTTTGTGCTGTCTGCTTAACATAAATTATTGTGGTGTTGGATTAGATTAAGGGAAGTTAAAGGATATTTTTG
Source organism: Flavobacterium panici (assembly GCF_903819335.1). Taxonomy (GTDB): domain Bacteria; phylum Bacteroidota; class Bacteroidia; order Flavobacteriales; family Flavobacteriaceae; genus Flavobacterium; species Flavobacterium panici. Next base: position 439,881 of record NZ_CAIJDE010000034.1, read on the forward strand.
AAACCTGAAATTTAGAGTTTGTTTTTTAACAATTCTTTAGAGCCAAAACCTAGTTTTCGAATGCAGGCCAAGGCTTCTTTTTGTGTCATATCAATTTCTTTAATGTCTTTTTTTTCTACAAAACAAACAGAACCGCTCCACGGATTTGGTGCATCCGGAATAAAAACAGTAAAGTTGTTTTCATTTATTTGTTCTATCAAAAAGGCAAATTGCCAGCCGGCATCTGTAGGAACTAAAACAACTTTTAAATCCTGTTTCGATTCAAGTCCCATAATATTTTCATTCATGCTTTTCATAAATGAATATCCGGGAACAAAACTTAAAACGCCATTTTCTAATTTATGAATCAGCTTTTTGGCACCGGCAGTTCTGGCCAGTAAACCCGCTGAAAAACAAATAAGAATTAAGATTATGGTTCCAACAAGTTCCTGAAGTGCAATTCCTAAAACGTGTACTCTTGGCAGAAAATTTACAAGCGGAAGTGTGACTTTTTGAATGATGCCATATCCTTTTTCAAGAATAATGAGCAGTACAACTAAAGGTGCTAAAAACAGAATTCCTCCTAAAAAAGTTGCTTTAATTATTTTTAAAATGCTTTTCATAATAAATAACTTTTTAGGATGAATACTTATGAAAATCGACTCAAATAATTTCGGCTTTTAAGAGTTAAAACTGATAAACTACTTCTAGCTTATAATCTTTTAATGAGGCTTTTGCGCGTTCAAGATCTTCAGTGAAGCCAAGAATATAGCCGCCGCCTCCAGAACCGCAAAGTTTTAGGTAATAATCGTTTGTATCAATTCCATTCTGCCAAATTCCGTGAAATTGTTCCGGAATCATTGGTTTGAAATTGTTTAAAACAACTTTTGAAAGCTTCTTAGTGTTGGTAAACAAAGACTTCATGTCGCCATGTAAAAAGTTTTCTACACAAGCGTCAGTGTATTTTACGAACTGGTTTTTAAGCATAGCACGGAAACCTTTATCTTTTAGGTTTTCCATAAAAATATTAACCATTGGAGCTGTTTCTCCAACAATTCCAGAGTCTAATAAAAATACAGCACCTTTTCCGTCAAAACTTTGAGTCGGAATTCCGGTTGCTTCGATATTATCTTTAGAATTAATTAAAATCGGGATACTCAAATAGCTGTTTAACGGATCTAAACCTGAACTTTTTCCGTGGAAAAAGCTCTCCATTTGAGAAAATATATTTTTTAACTGTAATAGTTTTTCGCGAGTTAAATTCTCTAAAACTGTGATTTTGTTTGTAGCATATTTATCATAAATCGCCGCTACAAGCGCACCGCTGCTTCCAACGCCGTATCCTTGCGGAATACTTGAATCGAAATACATTCCGGTTTCGACATCATTTTTAAGAGTCGCTAAATCGAAAGTAACCAATTCTGGCTGTTGTGTTTGCAAAACTTCAAGATAAGCTGCAAAACTTTGTAAACTTTTATTTGATGCAATTGCTTCTGCTGAAGGTTCTTCAGACTTCTTCAACGCACCGTTGTAAAAATTATAAGGAATAGAAAGTCCTTTAGAGTCGCGGATGATTCCGTATTCTCCAAAGAGTAATATTTTTGAGTAAAATAATGGTCCTTTCATGATTTATTTTATGTCTTTTTTTATTTTATTTGGGTCTTGTCTGGTGTCGAAAAATGTAATTATTTCAACTCTTTTCGTATTGAATTTATAATAGATCGTTGTTTGTTTTGATAAAATACATTTACGATATTTGTTATTTAATTCCGATTTAGGAAAAATCTCAGGTTCTATTTGTATTAGATAAATTACCTTGTCCAGATTTGATATAAATTTATCCTTTACTTTTTTTGACCATTTAATTTCTAGGTACTCAAATAATTCAAATAAACTTTTTTCAGCATTTTTTGAAAAGATTATCGTTCTTTTCATTAACGAAATTTTTTCATCATTTCTTCATATTCAACAAATTCACCACGTTCAATCTGTCTTTCCCCTTCTTTAATTTCTTCTTTTTGTTCATCAGTTAAATCATCCCACCAATCTTTTTTCTTTTTGGTTAACAATTTTTTGACCGCCAAAATGATTGAAAGGTCATTTGTACCTTCCAGAATATTTATCACTTCACGTTTTTCTAATTGAATGCCCATAACCTAAAATTTAACTAAAGATACGCAAAATTATAATGCAATTGATCCGCTCCCAATTTTGTCGCAAATATACTGACGATTCTGACAAAACACAACTAATTTGTCCTGAATAAATTGTAATACTTTTTCGCTAACGTTTTCGGGATAAAGAACATGCACATTTGCACCGGCATCAAGCGTAAAACAAACCGGAATCTGGGTTTCTTGTCTAAATTTCCAGATCGCATTTATGATTTCCAGTGTGTTTGGTTTCATTAAAATAAAATACGGCATCGATGTCATCATCATGGCGTGTAAAGTCAATGCTTCACTTTCTACAACTTTAATAAATTCGTCTAAATTTCCGTTTTCAAAAATGGTAATTAATTTATCCAGATTTTCGTGTGCCTGAGCAAAACGTCTTTCAGCATAAGGATGATTGTGCATTAAATCATGTCCAACGGTGCTAGAAACTTGTTTTTCGCCTTTATCAACCAATAAAATTGTGTCCTGATAATTTTTGAAATTCTCGTGAATTGTATACGGAAATTCAACTCCAAATAAATCAGTACTTCCTTCAATATTTGCCTGATTTCCCCAAACAACAACATTTCCTTTTACACTTCGGCAGGCACTTCCTGAACCTAAACGTGCTAAAAATGAAGCTTTTTGATAAAAGTATTCATCTGTCATTTCCGGATTCAGCAATTTCTCTAAACTCATAAAATTCATTGCCAAAGCAGCCATTCCAGAAGCCGAAGATGCAATTCCTGAACTATGCGGAAATGTATTTTGTGTATCAATTGTAAAATGATAGTCTTTTAAAAATGGCAGATAAACTTCAACTCGTTCTAAAAACTTCTGAATTTTAGGCTTGAAATCTTCTTTCGGTTTTCCTTCAAAAAGTAAATCAAAAGAAAAACCATCTGTCACGCTGAGCGGAGTCGAAGCGTCTCTTTTTTCAAACCCTAATTTCGTAATTGTTTTACAATTATTCAAAGTAAAACTTACCGAAGGATTAGCCGGAATTTGATTGTCTTTTTTTCCCCAATATTTAACTAACGCAATATTGCTGGGAGTGCTCCATTCAAAGTTTCCGTTTTCGATTGTTGAAGTATATGGATTTGGAATAAAATCAGCTGCTGTAAACATGAAATATAAATTTTGGCAAAGATAGTTTTTTACTAATATAAGTAATACTAGTAATACCAGTAATATTGATACCAGTCGTTAAAAGGATCTTACTAAAATGAACTTATATAACTTATATGGTTTCCAAATATCTTTTGATTATTTTTGGATACAAAATTTGATAAAATGAATAAGACCGTAAAAATTATTATAGCTTTAATTATTTGTTTAGCAGTAGGATATTCTGCAAGTATGGTAACAAGACCGAGTGTAGAAAGCTGGTATCCAACAATTGCGAAACCAGTTTTTAATCCGCCAAATTGGATTTTTATGCCGGTTTGGACTACGCTTTATATTTTTATGGCAATTGCCGCGGCACTTGTTTGGGATAAAATAAAAGAGCAAACCGAAAAAGTGAAAACAGCGCTTCTGTTCTTTTTGATTCAATTAACGCTCAATGCGATTTGGTCTTATTTATTCTTCGGATTAAAAAATCCGCTTTTGGCTTTAATTGAAATTGTTCTTTTATGGCTGATGATTTATGAAACGTATTTAAAATTCACCAAAATCAATAAAATCTCAGGTTATTTGTTAATTCCGTATTTAGCGTGGGTTGCATTTGCGACGATTTTGAATGCTAGTATTTGGTGGTTGAATAAGTAAAATTTTGTTTTAGGTTCAAGGTTTCAATTTCTTAAATTCTTCATTTTTGGCATACAAAAAATCCATTGTAGCCAAAACATTAGGATGTTCTAAAAGGGTTTTCGATTTTGGATCGGCATCACAAAACTCAAGAAAAAGTTCTTTTTGATCAGCATCAAGTTTTAAATTTTTAGTAAAGAAATCTGAAGGACAATATGCAGTGGCATGTTTTTTAAAACGATCGTCCAATTCATGTTTTTCTTTTAAATATGAACCTCTTAAAGGTATATTCATTTTTGCAGCATATCTTATTCTGCCATCATTTACACCAGTATAACGAGTAAGATCGTTTGCAGTTTTGTTATTGTTTATCTCATTTACTTTTTCGGCATCAAACTCTACTTTTTGGAATTTTATTGCTGTAATTACAACTTCATTAAGCTCTTCGGCTTTAATAATCATATTAACTACAAGATTATTATTCTTTAAATTTTCCGATGTAAGTTTCAACCGTGTAAAGAAATAATCTTTAGAGAAAAAAAGTAAACTATCTTGTTCTTTTGCCAGAATAGAGAATTCTCCCAGCTCATTTGTTCGTGTACTGGTTTTAGCTGTTTTATTTATAACTTCAACTTTATTAAGAGGAGTTTTATTAGCAAGAACTTTTCCGTGAATTGTCTTAATGAAAACTTGTGAAATCTGTAAATTCTTGTTAATAATATCGTTCGATCTTTTTAGTAAAAACTTCAAATTCGCCGTTATTAAATAAAACGGGACCATGTCCAAAACAAAGTATTTTTGGTTTTAACGAAGCCAGTTTCTGAATAGATTTTCTATTCGTTTCCTGATCTTTTGTAAATAAACCTGGCGGTTCATTAATCCCAACTTTTGTGGTTAATAGATTCATATTTGTCATAACATCCCCAACAATTAAAACGCCGTCTTTTTCCCTAAAAAAAGATAAATGTCCGCTGGAATGACCTGGAGTTTCAATAACAATAAATCCGCCAATTTGATCGCCTTCTTTTAATGTTCCAGAAACAGGATGTCCTTTTCCTGCCCAAAATAGTTTTTGAAATCTCGAAATAATATGATTAGGATTTGGATATTCGAAAATCACATTGCCGTTTTCCGCAGCTGTTTTTTCAGGTTCACTGCACAAAAGTGGAATATTCAAAGTTTCACAGATTATTTTGCTGCTTCCCTGATGATCGGCGTGCGCGTGGGTCAGTGCGTGTTTTGTTATTGATTTGTTCTTTAAAGCTTTTAGAATTGTTCCGCTTGAACTGCGGATTCCGGCATCGATTAAAACATCTTCAATTACATAACAATTAATAGCGTTTCTTGGAAACGAAGGAATTTGATAAACGTCTTTGGCAATAGATTTCATTTTCTTGAATTTTATATTGACAAAGATTTGAATTCAGTTACTCAATTCACTTGATAAATGTTAAGAAATGCTTTGACGAATTCGGCTTAAAGATTCAGGCGTTATCCCAAGAAATGAAGCAATATAAATTAAAGGTGTTCGCTGAATTATTTTGGCTGGAGCCGATTCCAGAAAAGTGAGGTATTTCTCTTTTGCCGGAATCATCTGCAATTTCAAAACACGATCTGCCATACATAGGTAATTTTGTTCAGCAAGAATTCTTCCAATACGTTCCCAATTCGGAATTTCCGAATATAAATACTGCATCTTTTCAAAACTAATAGAAAGGATTTCGCAGTCTTCTATACATTGAATATTTTCAAAAGAAACCGATTGATTTATAAAACTGGAATAAGAAGCAATAAAACCTTCATCATAGCTTAAATAAGTGGTGATTTCTTTTCCATCTTTTAGGTAATAAACACGTGCCAGACCTTTAACAATAAAAAAGATTTTATTGCTGATTTTTCCCATTTCGGAAAGAAATTCTTTGGCATTAAATTTTTCATATTCAAAACAAGAATCGATCTTTTCGATTTCATTTTCAGAAAACGAAGCGATTGATAGTATTTGTTTTTGTAATGAAGAATTCATGATTTACAGAATTTCAATTAATTCCGAAGCATTATTAATAACTAGTTTTGCACCGCTGTTTTTCAATTCTTCTTCGGTTCTGTAACCCCAAGCTACACCAACTGGAAACATATTTGCATTTACAGCCGTCTGCATGTCAATATCAGAATCGCCTACAAAAAGAATTTCTTCTGGTTTTAAATTCCAGTTTTTGCTTATTTCAACAGCTTCAAACGGATTTGGTTTTTTGAGCGCTTCGGTACTTAAACCAACGGCAGTATCAAAATAATCAGGAAATATTTCTGATGCTATTTTTTTAGTCAGTTCATCGGCTTTGTTGGAAAAAACAGCCAGTTTGATATTTTGTGAAGTCAAATTATCTAATAACTCCAGAATTCCTTCATATGGTTTTGTTTTTACAGTACACATTTCACGATATTCGTTAACCATGCATTCAAAACAAATTTCAATCTGTTCGTCTGAATTGTTTGTTGCAGGAAGTGCTTTGCTGACTAGATTTCGCAAACCGCTTCCAATAAAATATTGATACGTATCGTAAGTATGAGTTGGATAATTTAAACTTTTAAGAACAATGTTCATTGCATCTGAAATATCGTGTAATGAATCAACTAATGTTCCGTCTAAATCAAAAATAATTCCTTTAAATTTCATTCTATTTATATATTATTTGCTAAAATAAACCCGCTTGTCCAGGCATTTTGAAAATTAAAACCTCCGGTTATGGCATCGATATTTACAATTTCACCAGCAAAATAAAGGTTTTCATGAATTTTACTTTGCATCGTTTTGAAGTTGATTTCCTTTAAATCAATTCCTCCCGCGGTTACAAATTCTTCTTTAAAAGTACTTTTTCCGTTTACCTGAAATTTTGCTTTTGTTAATTGAGAAGCTAGATTCTGAAGTTGGGTTTTAGATAAATCTGCCCATTTGGTTTCAACTTCAATTTCAGAAGCCAAAACCAGACTTTCCCATAAACGATTCGGGAAGTCAAAAGGAGATTTTTTCGAAACTGCTTTTTTAGCATGTTCTTGTTTTAAGTCTTTCAGGATTTTTTCAGCATCTTCGGTATCAACATCATTTAACCAATTAACAAAAATGGTAAACTGATAATTTTTATCATGTAAAATACGCGCCCCCCAAGCCGAAAGTTTCAATATGGCCGGACCGCTCATTCCCCAATGTGTAATTAACAAAGGTCCTGTCGATTCTAGTTTGGTGTCTTTTACGATTACGGTAACTTGTGCTGCAACGCCGGGTAATTCTTTAATTCTGGAATCTTTGATGTTGAAGGTAAACAGGGAAGGAACGGGGCTCACAATCGCGTGTCCGTGTTCCTGAAGCATTTCCCAGATTTTTGGATTGCTTCCGGTTGCCATTACTAATTTTTCGGTAGCGAAATTGTCGCTTTGAGTATCAATTTTCCAGTGATTTTCTTTTTTAAAGATCGACTGAACGCTTTGCCCTGTAAGTACTTTTATGCCTAATTTTTCGGTTGCTTTTAAAAAACAGTCAATTATAGTTTGGGATGAATTAGAAACGGGAAACATTCTTCCGTCGTCTTCGATTTTTAATTCTACGCCATGTTTTTCGAACCATTCAATTGTGTCTCCAGAACAAAACTGATGAAACGGACCACGAAGTTCTTTTTCGCCTCGTGGATAAAATTTAACCAATTCGTTGGGTTCAAAACAAGCGTGTGTAACGTTACAGCGTCCGCCACCGGAAACGCGGACTTTAGAAAGGACTTCTTTTCCTCTTTCTAAAATGGCGATTTTTAGTTTCGGATTTTTCTCTGCAATATTAATTGCTGTAAAAAAACCTGCAGCGCCTCCACCAACGATGATTATGTCGAAATTTTTGATCATATTTTTTAGTTTGCCACGAATTTCACGAATTGGCACTAATTTTTTTTCTTTGCCACAGATTAAAATGATTTACACAGATTTTTTGCTCGGAATTCACAACTTTAAGCATAAATTAATTCGTGAAAATTCGTGAAATTCGTGGCGAAAGAAAAAATCCTTTTAATCCTAATAATCTGTGGCTAAAAATTTTATACTTTATATTTTGTCTGGATTATCAGAGATAATTCCATCGACTTTATAACTTTTTACTTTTTGAATATCTTCTTTACTATTTACTGTCCATGGTAAAACTAAGAAGCCTTTTTCTTGTATTTTGCTTACGTTTTCTGGATTTAATAAATGAAAATCAGGATTAATTGCTTTTGCTTTGATCTTTTCGGCGAAAGCCAGAGCGGTATCCAGGTTTTCTTCTGTTAAAACTCCAATCGCAATTTTTGAATTTAAAGTTGAAGTTTCCTCTAACATATTCCAATCGAAACTTGAAATTATAAAATGATTGTAATTCCAGTTTTTCTCTGAAATATATTCTTCTATAAGAGATACAACTTTACTGGGAGTTCCTAAGCCTTTTAATTCGATATTGATTAAGCATCTTTTGTCGACCAAATCAAAAACCTCATTTAAAGTTGGAATTTGATACTTTTCATCAATTAAAAATGATTTTAATTCAGCTAAAGAAAAACTGTTTACCAAACCTTTTCCATTAGTGGTTCTGTCTATTGTTTCGTCGTGAATTACTATAATATGTTCGTCAGAGCTAAGATGAACGTCAAGTTCAATTCCGTCTGAATTTAAGTCTAATGCTTTTTGAAAAGCTGGTAAAGTATTTTCAGGTTCGTAGGCTTTGGCGCCTCGATGTGCAATCTTGAGCATGTGTTGTTTGTTTAACAGCAAAGGTCGCAAAGTTTTACGCAAAGGTCGCAAGGATTATAAAAAAAGTTAGCCACAGATTAAAGGATTAAAAGGATTTTTTCTTTCGCCACGAATTGCACGAATTTTCACAAATTTAAATATGATAAATTAATTCGTGGAAATTCGTGGAATTTGTGGCAGACAAATCTGTGTTAATCTTAATAATCTGTGGCTAAAAACTTTGCAGTTAAATCAGTTCCAGTAAAACAATATCAAATTCACTGTCAACAATTACTTTACCGTCAATGACTTCAACATTTTGATTCGAGTAAGTATCTTTTAATTTGGTTCCGTTTGGGAAGACGTCGCCAACAGGAAGCTCTTTTCTGCCTTTTGGCAAATCTACTCCCATAACCACTTTATCTGTAAAAGAGCCTTTTGTAAAAATTCGAGAAAAAGTATAAGGATACGGATTAATCAGTTGGTGAACGCCTGCTCCAACGGCAGGATGTTTTCTTCTAAACTGCCCTAATTTCTGCCAATGTAAAAGTGTTTTCTGCGTTTCAGAATTGTTCTGGATATCGTCCCAATTCATATTCGAACGTAAAGTTGCATCGCCATTTGTACCTTCAACAACTAAAGAACGATTCGATTCATCACCATAATAAACCTGTGACATCCCGGGAGAAAGCAATAGTTTAGTTCCGGCTTCAATACCTTTTACTCGATTGGCATCAAAAGGCTGTCCGTCATCGTGTGAAGATATATAGTTTAAAACCGAATATCCTTTTAAATCATTATTCAAAGCATTCGAATATTTCGAAAATAAACCTTCATAATCATTTTGAGCAGCATTCCACTTAAATTCAAAATTTATCATGCTGTTAAAACCATTTTGAAAATAATTTACTTTTCTATCTCCAAAATCATAATCCTGTCCGCCGCTTATTCCGTAACCGTAAACCTCCGCAATTGTGTAAAACGGATTTTGATCTAAAACTTCCAGCGGATGATGTTTTTTCCAGGTTTGAAATGCATAATCACATTCTTTCTTGAAATCGGCCCAAACGCCTTCTTCGGTATGTTTTACGGTATCAGCGCGATAACCGTCAATTCCTAATTCTGTGATATAATCGGTAAGCCATTTTATGATATAATATTTCGGACTTCTTGGATATCCTGTTCTTTTGAAGAATTCATCCAATGAAGCAATTTCTTTTTCGTAACGACCTTCTTTTTTCCATTTTTCGGTTAAAAAAGGAGGCAGTTCTACGTTTTGAGTACTTTCGGTTTTTACGTCTGGAAGATTTTCTACCAAAGTACACATTGTAGTATTTTCAAATGATTTATAATCGCAGACAACGCCGGTTCTAACCCAGTCAGAAGGCCAAACTGGATCTTCGGGAGTTACTGGTCCGGTATGATTAATTACGCCGTCAAGAATTATTCTGATGCCTTTTTCGTGTGCTTTTTTTACCAGTTTTGCCAAATCTTCTTTGGTTCCAAAGTTTGGATCGAGAGCCGTCCAGTCTTTTGCCCAATAACCGTGAAATCCATAACTAAGCCCAGTTCCTTCGTCAACGCCATCGTGAATTTGTTCTACAATCGGCGTAAGCCAAATAGCATTTATTCCTAATTTTTCAAAATATCCTAATTCGATTTTTTTGGTAATTCCGATGATGTCGCCTCCTTCAAATCCGCGTAATTTTCCCGGAGTTTTGGTTCGGTTGAAGTTGATATCGTTTGAAGGATTTCCGTTGTAAAAACGATCTGTAAGTAAAAAATAAACATTTGCCCCTTCCCAAACGAAAGGTGTTTTCGAAGTATTGTCTTTATTCATTGAAACTGATTTTGAGCCAGAACAACTCATTATTAAGTATACTAAAGATAAAAAAAGGAAAGTGTATTTTTTCATTATTTTAGAATATTTTAGGATGCATTGTGTTGAAAAAAAAATAGCCACAGATTAAAGGATTTAAAAGGATTTTTTTTCGTTTGCCACGAATTGCACAAATTTCCACGAATTATTATATACAAAATAAATTAGTGAAAATTCGGGAAATTCGTGGCGAATAAAATCTGTGTTAATCGTATTAATCTGTGGCTAAAATCCTTTGCGTAGACGCACTGCTGTGCGCCTCTACGTTATATGCTTTGTGTGTAATATTATTCCAATTCTAAAACCAAAGCTGATTTTGGCTCCAATGTAATTTCAGTAGCTAAATCGAATGTTTTTCCTGAAATAACATCTTTTCCTGATTTAAAGTTTTTGATGTTTTCTTTAAAACGATTTGTTTTTACAACTTGTTCTTTTACATTGTTATTGAAAACTACCATTACCGTTTTAGCATCTGTATATCTAAAGTATACATACGTATTGTTTTCTGGAATGTAATGAGTCATTTTTCCGAAGTGAACCGCTTCATTTGATTTTCTCCAAGTGAATAATTTTGAAGTAAAATCAAAGTAAGCTGCTTGTTCTGCTGTTCTTCCTTCTTTTGTAAAAGCATTGTTTTTGTCGCCAGCCCATCCGCCTGGGAAATCCTGACGAATATCGGCATCGCCGCCTTTACCTTTATCACCGCCCATTCCAATTTCTGAACCGTAATACACTTGCGGGATTCCGCGAACTGTAGCCAATAAAGTCATTGCCAGTTTGTATTTTGGTAAATCATATTTGAACTTATCGTTCATACGATCTGTATCATGATTTTCGGCAAAAACTAAAATATTATTTGTGTTTGGATATAAAAAATCCATTGCAAAGTTGTTGTAGAATTTGATCAATCCGCTGTCCCAGTTTGGCGTATCTTCACTAAAAGCAGAAGTAATTTGACTTTGAAGGGTAAAATCCATTACACTTGGAAGATTCGAATTGTAGTTTTCGATAGCACCAATTTTACTATCTTTTTGCCAATACGCTAAATTCGCCTGATTGTGCATCCAGATTTCTCCAACGATATTAAAATTAGGATATTCATTTGTAATTGATTTTGCCCAATTTGCCATCGCAGTTTGGTCAGAGTAATTATAAGTATCAACTCTAAAGCCATCAAGATTAGCAAATTCGATCCACCAGATTGCGTTTTGAGTTAAGTATTTTGCTACTAGAGGATTTCTTAAATTTAAATCCGGCATCGAAGGTACAAACCAGCCGTCAACACAAACTTCCTGATCTATTTTTGAAGCGTGAATATCTGTAATTACTTCACGACGGTGATGGGTTTGTGTGAAAGTTTCGAATTGATTGAACCATGTTTTGGTTGGAATATCTTTCATCATCCAGTGTGTAATTCCCCAGTGATTGGTTACATAATCCATAACTAGTTTCATGTCTTTTTTATGCATTTCTGCAGATAAACGAGCGTAATCGTCGTTTGTTCCGTAACGCGGATCTATTTTGTAAACGTCCGATTGTCCGTACGTATGATACGAATGCTGTTTGTCGTTGTCTTCGCATAAAGGTGTGCTCCAGATTGTGGTTGCGCCAAGAGACGAAATATAATCTAAGTTTTTGATAATCCCTTCAATATCGCCGCCGTGACGTCCGCTTGGATCCTGACGGTTTCCTTTTTCAGTTAAAGAAGCGTCACTGTCGTTTTTAGGATTTCCGTTAGCAAAACGATCCGGCATGATTAAGTAAATCAAATCTGATGCATCGTAACTTTTTCTGTCTGCTGAATTTGCTCTTCTTTCTTTAAGCGAATATTTCTGTGTAAAAGCGACTTTATTTTTGGTTTTGAAAGAGAAAACTAATTCAGAAGCTTTTAGGTTTTGAGTATCAATTGTAACGAAAAGGTAATTTGGATTTTCTGTTTTTTCTACATTTTTAATCACAACATTATTTGAAACCGAAGCTTCATATTGTGCAATGTTTTTTCCGTAGAACATAATCTGGAGTTCCGGATTTTTCATTCCGGCGTACCAAAATGGCGGTTCTACTTTCTGGATTTGCGCTTTCGCGGAAGCAGAAAATAGTAGAACAAATAGAATTATTTTATAAATCGAATGGTTATTTTTTAGGTTATTCATAGTTTTTCTTTTTAGTTCGATTTCCTGCAAGGTTTTGAAAACCTTGTAGGTATGAATTGAGTAAAGTAAAGCTTTTAGAAGACCTACAAGGTTTTAAAAACCTTGCAGGACGACTATAAAAGATTAAAAAAAAGACAAGCAATTTTGGGGAGAATTACTTGTCTTTTTAGGGTGTTATTTGGTTTCAATAACGCTTATTGCATATCCTCCGCCTGAAGCAGATAACTGCGATAATTTTGATTTGCTTGTTACAGCAATTTTCTTAATTGTATAAGCTTGCGGATTAGTTTTGTAATGCGCATCTTTTGCATCAGCATAAATTGTTGCTGTGTATTTTTTTCCTTTTTCAAGGAAGCTGAAATCAATGTTTGATGTACGCGGAGTTTCTCCGTTTACGTTTCCAATAAACCAGTTGTTTGTTCCTTTTGCTTTACGTGCAACAGTAATAAAATCTCCCGGCTCAGCTTCAATATATTTACTTTCTGACCAATCTACAGCCACATCTTTAATGAACTGGAATGCATCTGGAAAACGGTTGTAGTTTTCCGGTGTATCTGCCGCCATTTGTAACGGACTGTACATAGTTACGTATAAAGCTAATTGGTTCGCCAATGTACTATTTACATGCGATTTGTTGTCAGGATTCATTTTGCTGATATCCATTTCGAAGATTCCCGGAGTGTAATCCATTGGACCACCAATTAAACGTGTAAAAGGCAATACTGTAACGTGATTTGGTTTTGAACCTCCAAAAGCTTGGTATTCTGTTCCTCTTGCTGCTTCATTTCCAATTAAGTTAGGATACGTTCTGCAAATTCCTGTTGGGCGAACTGCTTCGTGAGCATTCACCATAATTTTATAATCAGCTGCTTTTTCGATTGCATATTGATAATGGTTTACAATCCATTGATCGTAATGATTTTCACCGCGAGGTAAAATATCTCCAACGTAACCGCTTTTTACAGCATCATATCCGTTGTCTTTCATGAATTGGTAAGCTTTGTCCATATGGCGCTCGTAATTACGAACAGAACCTGAAGTTTCGTGGTGCATGATGATTTTAATTCCTTTAGATTTTGCATATTCGTGCAAACCTTTTACATCAAAATCCGGATAAGGCGTTACGAAATCAAAAACATAATCTTTTGAATGTCCAAACCAGTCTTCCCAGCCTTCGTTCCAACCTTCAACTAAAACAGCATCGAAACCATTTGCAGCAGCAAAATCAATGTATTTTTTTACGTTAGCATTGTTTGCACCGTGCGTTCCGCTTGGTTTTGCTTTTGAGAAATCAGAAACTCCTAATTGAACTGTTGGAAAATCGTTTGTGTATGACCAAGAGCTTTTTCCTGTAATCATTTCCCACCAAACACCAACATATTTTACTGGTTTAATCCAAGAAGTATCATCAATTTTTGATGGATCATTCAAGTTTAATGTCATTTTTGAAGACAAGATTTCAGTCGCATTATCACTTACCATAATCGTTCTCCAAGGCGAATGACTTGGTGCCTGCATATAACCTTTATCTCCTTTTGCATCTGGCGTTAACCAAGATTCGAAAACCATGTTTTTATCATCTAAATTCAAGTGCATACAAGAATAGTTGATCAAAGCTGCTTCGTGTAAATTGATGTAGATTCCGTCATTAGTTTTTAACATCAAAGAAGTTTGAACTCCTGTTGGTGAAAAAGATTTTTGAGAAACGTTTGCTGTATATGCTTTTTCAGATAAACCTCTAATTTCAGATAATTTCGATTTTGTATAATCATATTCCTGAGTATCATAATCTCCCGGAATCCAGAAAGCAGTATGATCTCCAGTCATGGCAAATTGTGATCTTTCTTCTTTAATTACAAAATAAGTAAGATTCTTTTGTGCCGGAAATTCATATCTAAATCCTAAACCGTCATCAAATAAACGGAAACGAATTACGATTTGTCTGTCTGTTCCTTTTTGGTTTAAAGTTACAGCCAGTTCATTATAATGATTTCTGATGTTATCTACTTCTCCCCAAACCGGTTTCCAGGTTTCATCAAAAGTCGAAGTTTTAGTATCAACAACTGTAAAGTCATTCAATAAAGATTTTTTATCATCTTTAAGTTCAAGACCTAGTTTACTGGTTTTTACAACTTCTTTGTTTTTGTATTTTAAATTGTAAGTTGGAGTTCCGTCGTTTTGAAGAGAAAATTCCATTACGAACTTGCCTTCGGGTGATTTTAATTGCTGCGCTTTTGCAACGGAGCTAAACGCAAACAAAATTAAACTTGCGAAAAATAAGTTTTTCATGTTTTTTAGTTTTAATTGTATTGTAATTTAATTTATTTGTACAAATTTACTTGCAATCACAGGATTTCCGTTAACTACAATTGTTAAATCTTGATCACCGTCTACAGTAAATGTTGTTTCGTTGTGATTTACAGCTACTTTTAAAATTTGGTTTCTGAAATTGATTTTAAAAGAATAACCTTTCCATTCTTTCGGGATTTTTGGAGAGAAATGCAATTGATCATTTTTCACACGCATTCCGCCAAAACCTTCTACAATACTCATCCATGTTCCAGCCATTGATGTAATGTGACAGCCTTCTTCCACTTCTTTATTATAATCGTCCAAATCCAGACGAGAAGTTCTTAAGTAGAAAGTATAAGCCATATCCATTTTGTCTAAAACAGCAGCCTGAATTGAGTGTACGCAAGGCGAAAGTGAACTTTCATGAACGGTAAATGATTCATAAAATTCGAAATTACGTTGTAATTCTTCTCTTGAAAAATGATCTTCGAAGAAATAGAAACATTGTAAAACATCGGCTTGTTTGATATAAGGCGAACGTAAAACGCGATCCCAAGACCATTTTTGGTTAATCGGACGTTGTGAACGATCTAAATCTTTTACCGGAACTAAATCTTTGTCTAAGAAACCGTCTTGCTGCAAATAAATTCCTAACTCTTGCGAAGTTGGGAAATACATATCATTAGCCACTTTTTTCCATTCGTGAATTTCATTCGAAGAAAGGTTTACTTTTTCTAAAACACGTTTGTGATCTGCCGGATATTCTAAAGCGACTTTATTGATTTGATCTGCAGCAAAATCAATGCACCATTTTGCAATATAATTGGTGTAGAAATTATTGTTGATGTTATTCTCGTATTCGTTTGGTCCTGTAACTCCAAGAATTACATATTGATTTTTCTCTTTTGAGAAAGAAGCTCTTTGGTGCCAGAAACGTGCAATACCAATTAAAACTTCTAAACCTTTTTCAGGAATATAAGAGTAATCACCTGTATAACGGTAATAGTTGTAAATCGCAAAAGCAATCGCACCATTTCTGTGGATTTCTTCGTGTGTGATTTCCCATTCGTTGTGGCATTCTTCACCGTTCATGGTAACCATCGGGTACAACGCTGCGCCATTTTTGAAACCTAAATTGTCTTTAGCATTTTCAATCGCTTTATCCAATTGATTGTAACGATAAGTCAATAAGTTTCTCGCAACCTGCTGATCTTTTGTTGCCATGTAAAACGGAATGCAATAAGCCTCAGTATCCCAATACGTTGATCCGCCGTATTTTTCTCCGGTGAAACCTTTTGGGCCAATGTTTAAGCGGCTGTCTTTTCCTGAATACGTTTGATTTAATTGGAAGATGTTGAAACGAATTCCCTGTTGTGCTTTTACATCGCCTTCAATTGTAATATCTGACATTTCCCAGATTTTCGCCCAAGCTTCAATTTGATTTTGAAGCAAAGCATCGTATCCTGAATTTACTGCCGATTTAATTACTTTCTCTGCTGCAGCCAAAGTATTTTCATGGTTTAAAGAAACCGTATATCCACCAATTTTTTGAATTGATGAGGTTTGTCCTTTTGCAATAATAGTTCCGTAAGTGTACTGAACTTTATCTGTTGTTGAATCGATTGTGGATGGCGAAACATGAATATCTTCTCCATTTGCCAAAATCGTATTGTGCATGAAAGTCGTAACTTTAAAATGCGTTTTAAACGTTTGAGCAGTTACAAAAGCTTCGTTTGTTCCTTTTTTTACTTCAAGCGGTTCCCAGAATTTTTCTTCCCAGTTCGCATCTTCGTTCGTTACACCTGCATCAACGTAAGGTTTGTAAACGATTTTTGCATCTTTGTTTAAAGGTGTAATATCGTATTTAATGATTCCTGCTTCGTCTAAATCTAAAGAAAGAAAACGACGAACGTTAACTGCGATTTCAGTTCCGTTTTTTAGAACTGCTTCAAAAGAACGATTGTACCATCCTTCTTTCATGTTCAATTCTCTGCGGAAGTTTCTAACTTCAGCACAATTATTTAAATCAAGATTTTCTTCGTTGATTTCAATGTCAATTCCTATCCAGTTTGGAGCATTAAGTACTTTGGCAAAATATTTCGGGTAACCGTTTTTCCACCAGCCCACTTTTGTTTTGTCCGGATAATAAATTCCAGCGATGTAACTTCCCTGAAAAGTTTCTGCTGAATATGTTTCTTCAAAATTGGCGCGTTGTCCCATAGCACCGTTCCCGATACTAAAAAGACTTTCAGACGATTTTACTCTCTCGGCATCAAATCCTTCTTCTATAATTGACCAATTGTCTGGTTTTATATAATCTTGGTTCATTTGTTTTTAAAGTGTTTTTCGTGATTGATTGATTTATGATTGATTTTACTTTGTGATTAATGATTCGATAAAGTTTTCATCTATTACAGTGAAATCTTTAAAAATGAAATCAGCCTCATGCAAAATTGTTTCCTCACCAATTCCCACACTTACCATTTCTGCAATATTTGCTGCCTGAATTCCGGCAACAGAATCTTCAAATACAATTGAATTTTTTGGATCAATATTTAATAATTGAGCCGCTTTTAAGAAAACTTCAGGATCTGGTTTTGCATTGGTAACGTCATTTCCGTCCACAATAACATCGAAGTAAGAGATGATCCCTGTTTTTTCTAAAATTGGTCTTGCATTTTTACTGGCTGAACCTAATGCAATTCCTTGGTTTTTATCTTTTAATAGTTGCAGCGTTTTAAAAACACCAGGAAGAATCTCGTTTTCATCCATGTCAACTAAATAAGATAAGTAATCTTCGTTTTTTTGAATTAACCATTTGTCTTTGTCTTCCTGAGAAGCCTGAACATTTCCTAATCCAAGTATAATATCCAACGAACGAACTCGGCTTACGCCTTTTAAAAGTTCATTGTCTTCATGCGTAAAATTTATGTTTAGAGATTGTGCAATTTTTTGCCAGGCTAAAAAGTGGTATTTAGCGGTATCAACGATCACTCCATCAAGATCGAAGATGAAAGCTTTTTTATTATTCATGAATTTCAATTTTAGTTCTGCTATTTACTCTAAGTGTAAGTAATCCGGCAAATATCATCGATACACCTCCAATTATTAAGGCGTAAATAGGTTCGTTATGAAAGAATTGTTTAATTACAAATCCTAAGATTGTAGCGGCTACAATTTGTGGTATGACGACAAAAAAGTTGAAAACTCCCATGTAATAACCCATTTTTGCAGCAGGCAAAGCTCCAGAAAGCATAGCGTAAGGCATTGATAAAATACTTGCCCATGCAATACCAACTCCTAACATTGGCAGGATCAGCATTTGTTTATCACCAATAAAATAAATCGAAATTAAACCAACACCTCCAGCGCATAAGGCCAATAAATGTGTTGCTCTAACGCCTACTTTTTTTGCAATAACCGGTAATAAGAAAGCTACGGCCGCAGCGACTCCGTTATAAACCGTAAATAAAACAGAAACCCAGTCAGCAGCATCATTATATACTTTAGAAGTGGTGTCTGTTGTACCAAATATATGCTGTGTAACGGCTTGTGTGGTGTAAATCCACATGGAGAAAAGCGCGAACCAAGAAAAAAATTGAACCCAGGCTAATTTTTGCATTGTTCTTGGCATATTCAATAAATCGGTCATGATTATGGTAAATCCATTCTGAACTTTTTTAGTTCGTAATTGAGATGCAATTACAAATAAAACGCCCATGAAAATCAGTCCGATGAATAAAATATATAATTCTTTTGCCAGGTTATTTTCAAAAATTAGAAATGAAATTAATCCTCCAATAGCAGAAAAGACTAATCCTAAAAACAATTGTTTTTTAATTGTAACACCTAATTCTGTTTCTGAATTTAGAGCATCCTTATCTAAATCTTTTTTGCTGTTAGCTTCAAATGCATGAAGTTCCTCTGGAGTATATTCGGTTGTTTTAAAAACAGTCCATAAAACAGAAAGGAGGAAAACAATTCCGCCAATGTAGAAAGACCATTTTACGGCATCCGGAATAATTCCTTTTGGAGCAACGTTGCTTACATCAAAGACATTTGTGAAAAGATAAGGCAAAACTGAACCAACAACGGCTCCGGTACCAATAAAGAAACTCTGCATTACAAAACCTAATGCACGCTGATGGTCTGGTAAATTATCGCCAACAAAAGCGCGAAATGGTTCCATTGAAACGTTTATCGAAGCATCCATGATCCATAAAGTTCCTGCCGCAATCCACAAAGTAGGAGAGTTTGGCATAACAAATAATGCGATCGAAGACAAAATAGCTCCAATTAAAAAATAGGGGCGGCGTCTGCCTAAACGAGTCCAGGTTCTGTCACTGAAATAACCAATAACGGGCTGAATAATTAAACCAGAAACAGGTGCAGCAATCCACAAAATTGGGATTTCATCTATTTTAGCACCAAGGGTTTCAAAAATTCTTGAAGTATTTGCGTTTTGCAGTGCAAAACCAAACTGTATTCCTAAGAAACCGAAACTCATATTCCAAATTTCCCAGAAACTTAATTTACGCTTTTCCATTATCGTAATTTGTGAAAAATTATACGATAAGCGCTTTGCTTATCAAAACTTACTGTTTTTTCGAAGTAAAAGTAAAAGCTTTGACGGCCGTAAAAGTATAAAATATTTTTAGATATATGCTAACAAAAAAGCCATAAATATTTTTTATGGCTTTAGAAAGTATTGATTTTAAGAATTTTAGTCAGTAGATTCTCTTTTTATTAAATGTGTTTCTATAACTTCTGTTGTGTAGTTTTCGTTTTCTTCTTCGTCGTCATCGTGTTCAGCTTCGAGTCTTTCAATAAGCATTTTAGCTGCTTTATTTCCCATTTTTTCTCCGCTTTGACTTACGGTTGTAATGCTTGGAGTAGAGTATTTTGAAATGATTCCGTCAGTAAAAGCAATTACGGCTAAATCTTCAGGAACTTTTAATCCCATTTTTGATGCCGTTTTAATAATTGTTACGGCAAAAAGCTCATTAACAGCAAAAACAGCATCGAAAGCACGATCATGCAAAAGCTGACTGATGGTAATTTCGCAGGTATCGACGTCTTCGATTTTTATGATTAAATCTTCGTTGAAAGGGATTCCATTGTCTAAAAGTGCTTTTTCGTAACCGTCTGTTCTCAATTTTCCGACACTTACATAATCGACTGTAGTTACTAAAGCTATCTTTTTTCTGCCATTGTCAATCAAGCTCTGAACGGCTTCATAAGCGGCTGCTTTGTCGTCAATAATAACCTTATCGCATAAAATATCGTTGGTCACGCGGTCGAACATTACAACCGGCATTCCCTGATTGATAACTTCGGTAATGTGGTGAAAATCACCTTTAAATTGGGTTTCTTTAGAAAGAGACATGATAAAACCATCGATACTTCCGTTGGCCAACATTTCCATATTCAGGACTTCTTTATCAAAAGAATCATCAGATAAACAAATCACAACGCTGTATCCATTTTCGTTCGCAACCTGCTCAATTCCGTTGATTACGGTAGAGAAAAAATAATGTACAATTTCCGGAATGATAATACCAATACTTTTGGTTTTTCGATTTTTTAAACTAAGGGCAATATTGTTCGGTTTATAGTTGTAAAACTTTGCAAAAGCCTGCACTTTTAAGCGCGTTTCTTCTCCAATTTCAAGGCTGTTTCTGAGTGATTTTGAGACAGTTGAAATAGAGACATCGAGTTCCTTTGCAATCTGTTTTAAGGTTATTTTGCGTTTCATGGCGTGAATTGAAAAAAATCTAATTAATAATAAAGGTATCTGAAATTTTTATAATTGGCAATTTTTGACTTAAAAGATTACAAAAAATAGAAAGTTTTCAACACTACCACGTTTTCGTAAACCAATTAAAAATGCCTCTCGTCGACCGTGTTAATAAATTCCTAATTTTGAAATTCGAAGTAAAATTAAAAACTTAACTAACAATCACAAACTCAAACTAATTTAAACAAAAAGTATGAAAACAATTTACAAAAAGTTGTTATTTTTATTCCTATTGTTGCCGTTTACAGTGTTAGCTCAAAACACTCTAAGCGGGACTGTTGTCGATAAAGCAACAGGTCAGCCAATACCAGGAGTAAATGTAAATGTACAAGGTGCTCCAAGCGGTGCATCAACAGGATTTGATGGTAATTACCAGCTGTCAAATGTTAAAAGCGGAAACAAAATTGTAGTTTCTTTTATTGGTTACAAAACGCAAACGATTGAGTATGCCGGACAAAAAACTATAAACGTTTCTTTAGAAGAAGATACGAACCAACTTAAAGAAGTTGTAGTACAAGTAGGTTACGGAACTGTTAAGAAAAAAGACGCAACAGGTTCTGTATCTCAAATTTCTGCTAAAGAATTTAACAAAGGTATTAACGTAACTCCAGAAAGTTTAATCAGCGGCCGTATTTCGGGTGTAAATGTAACAGGAGGAGGAGCGCCAGGTGCAAAAGCAGATATCAGGATTCGTGGAGGATCTTCTTTAAATGCATCAAATGAGCCTTTGATCGTTTTAGACGGATTACCTTTAAGTAATGCTGTACCAAGTGGAGCTACTAGTATTTTATCTACAATTGATCCTAATGATATTGAGTCTTTTACAGTGCTTAAAGATGCTTCTGCTGCTGCGATCTACGGATCTCGTGCTGCAAATGGTGTAATCGTTATTACTACTAAAAAAGGAACAAAAGGCGGTGTTAAAGTAAACTTTAGCTCTCAGGTTGGTATCAATACTGTTGCTAATACTGTTGACGTGATGAGTGCAGATCAATTCCGTGAATTGGTTAATACAAAAGGTACTCCTGCTCAACAAGCTTTATTAGGTAACGCAAACACAAACTGGCAAGATGAAATCTTTCATACAGCTTTAACAACAAATAACAATATATCTGTAAGTGGTGCTTTATTTAATAAATTACCAGTACGTTTATCTGTTGGAAATGTTGATAATCCTGGAATCCTAAGAAACACTTCTTTTGAAAGAACTACGACATCGTTATCGTTAAATCCAGTTTTATTTGATAATCATTTAAAAATTGATATTAGCGGAAATCTATCTTTTGGAAAAAATCAATTTCAGGACGAAGGAGCAGTAATTGGAAGTGCGATTGGATTTGATCCAACGCAGCCAGTGTATCAGCCAGGATCTCGTTATGGAGGATATTTTGAATGGTTAGAGCCTACTGGAAACTTGCCTTTATTGCCTGCAAGAAACCCTGTAGCAAGATTGAATCAAGATGAAAGAAGAGCAACTTCTACAAGAAAATGGGGAAATGTTAGATTGGATTATAAATTCCATTTCTTCGAAGATTTGAGAGCTGTTGTTGAAGCTGGTATCGATAGATTTGATAGCAGCGGTTACACAGAAGTAAGTACTCAAAGTGCTTTAGGATATCAGCCAAAACCTTTTACTGATCCAGGTTATGTGAACTTAGGAAACTATAATCATTATACTGATGCACTTCAAAACAAAAACTTAAATGCGTATTTTAATTATACTAAAGATTTAGGAAAGTTTAAAATTGATGCAACAGCAGGTTATAACTATCAGTTATTCCAAAAAGAGAAATATTCATCAGGAGAAGTTAGACAGCCAAATCCTAATGCGGATGTTGCTACAGATCCAGATGTTAATTTACAATCTTATTTCGGTCGTTTAAACTTAGGTTATGACAGCAGATATTTATTGACACTTAACTACAGAAGAGACGGAACTTCTCGTTTCTCTGAAGATAACAGATGGGGTAATTTTGGAGGAGCTGCTTTTGCATGGAATCTTTCTGAAGAAGCTTTCTTAAAAGATAATGCAACAGTATCAACTTTAAAATTAAGAGTTGGTTACGGTACAACCGGACAACAGGATATTTCTGCGCAGTATGATTATTTACGCAGAGTAACTCTTGGAACAATTAATACACAATACATTTTTGGAAATACTGTTTATTCAACAGCAAGACCAGAAGGTTATAATGAAGATATTAAATGGGAAGAGCTGGCAGAGACAAACGTTGGTATTGATTACGGTTTCTTCAATGATAGAATAACTGGATCTATCAATTATTTTAATAAAAAATCAACAGATTTATTAGCTGATATCGCAGTTCCTGATGGAGCTAATCTTAGAAATCAAGGTTTCTTTAATATTGGTAGTGTAGATACAAAAGGGGTTGAGTTCAGTATTCAATCAGATATTGTTAAAACAGATGATCTGAATTGGAATGTTGCTTTTAATGCTACTTATATCGATCAGAAAATTGCTGATTTAGGAATTACTGTTCCAGGTTTTCAAGGCTACCTAGCT
This sequence comes from Flavobacterium panici, assembly GCF_903819335.1. Taxonomy (GTDB): domain Bacteria; phylum Bacteroidota; class Bacteroidia; order Flavobacteriales; family Flavobacteriaceae; genus Flavobacterium; species Flavobacterium panici. Next base: position 463,150 of record NZ_CAIJDE010000034.1, read on the forward strand.
GGTGATAATATTGCTGGAGGAAGTGGAAATAAAATTCAGATAAACTCTGTTGGATATGCTCCAAACTCATTCTTTGTTTACGAACAATTATATGATGCAAACAAACGACCAATTGCTGGTGCTTATGTGGATAGAAATGGAGATGGAAAAATAGATACTGGAGATCGTTACAGATTTCATAAAACAGCTCCAGATTATACTTTCGGATTGTTTTCTACTTTAAACTATAAAAAGTTTGATTTTACAATGAACTGGAGAGCGAGTTTAGGGAATCGTATTTTTGATAACGTAAGTTCTAACTTAGGATATTCTGATGCAGGTTTAAGAAGACAAACAGATTTATCTAACGTGAGTTCAGATTATTACAATACTGGTTTTACATTTGAAGACAATGGTACACAGCGTTATTTATCAGATTATTTTGTTAAAGATGCCTCTTTTATAAAACTGGATAATGTAACTCTTGGATATACTTTTGATAAAACAATAATTAAAGGGGCTTCTCTAAGATTTACTGCTGGTGTACAGAATGTATTTATTCTAACCAAATATGATGGTTTAGATCCGGAAAAATTCAATGGAATTGATAACAATGTTTATCCAAGAGCAAGAACATACTTGTTTGGTGTTAATGTGAATTTCTAATAGGAACTGAAATCAAAATTTAAAAAATAAACAAAATGAAAATATCATTTAAATATATAAGTTATTTTTTCCTATTCGTTTTAGGATTAAGTATGACGCTTACTTCGTGTACGGACGACTTAAACGTGACGCCAAAGGATGATGATGAATTTTTATCTGAAACCTTTTTTCAAGATCCGGCATCATACAAACAAGTACTTGCAAAATTATATGCAGGACTATATGTAGGAGGTAACGATGGAGATGGAGATGCAGCGGTTCCAACAAAAAGCCCTGATATTGCAGGACTTGGAGGAGATTTTAGTAGTTACTTAAGGTTACTTTTTGTAACTCAGGAATTTACAACAGATGAAGCAATTATTGCATGGGCAGATGGTACTTTACCAACATTAAATAGTCAAACCTGGTCTCCGGCAAATGAATTTTTGGCAGGAACTTTCTCTAGAGCATTTTATCACATTAGTGTTGCTAATGAATTTTTAAGACAAACTACAGATGAAAAACTAACTGCAAGAGGAGTTGATGCTAATCTAAAAACGCAAATCGCAGCTTTTAGAGCAGAAGCTCGTTTCTTGAGAGCTTTTTCATACTATAATTTAATGGATTTGTTCGGTAATGTGCCAATTACAACAGAAAATGATCCTGTTGGATTCTTTTATCCGGTACAAAAATCAAGAGCAGAAGTTTTTGCTTTTGTTGAATCTGAATTAAAAGACTTGGATAATAGCTTAGTTGCTTCAAAAGCAAATGAATATGGAAGAGTTGACAAAACTGCTGCTAAATTTTTATTAGCTCAGCTTTATTTAAATGCTAAAGTATATACAGGTACTGCAAGAAATGATGAAGCAGCGACATTATGTAATGAAATAATTACTAGTTCAGGTTATACTTTTGCAAATGTTCCTTACGGATACTTATTTTCTGCAGACAATAACAGAAACGGTGCTCAAAGTGAAGTTATCTTTCCTATTATTGGTGATGGTAATGCAATTAGAGCTACTGGTGGAGGAATGAGTTTTATTATGCACGCTTCAATTGGAGGAAGTATGAACGCTGCATCCAGAGGTATGGACGGAGGATGGCAGGGAATTAGAACTCGTAGAGAGTTTGTAAATCTTTTTCCTGATGAAACTGCAACTGGTGATAAGAGAGGTACATTTTATACAAATGGACAATCAAAAGACATCAAAAATGTTGGAACTTTTACAGATGGTTATGCTGTAACTAAATACATCAATGTTAATTCTGATGGATCTGCAGCACAAAGAAATGATATTCCAGATATCGATTTCCCAATGTTCAGATTAACAGATGCTTATTTAATGTATGCTGAGGCAACGCTTAGAGGGGCATCAACAGGAAATATGGGTACAGCTTTAGGGTACATCAATCAAATTAGAACAAGAGCCGGAGCTCAGACTATAACAACGCCTCAACTAACCCTTGATTTTATTTTAGATGAAAGAGGAAGAGAGTTGTTTTGGGAATGTCACAGAAGAACTGATTTAATCCGTTTTGGGAAATTTACTGGTGGATCAAAAATCTGGCAATGGAAAGGTGGTTCTATAAATGGAAGCGCAACTGAATCATACAGAGATTTAATGCCTATTCCTGCAAGAAATATACAAGCAAATCCAACATTAAAACAAAATCCAGGATACTAAACTAACCTATAACTAAAAATAAAACAAAATGAAAAATATATATAAAGTATTAATCGCATTCATTGGTGTATTAGCTGTGTCTTGTAATGCTGACGATGTAGAAAACAGACCAGTAATCGAGGCAGCAACTGCTCCAGTATTATTAAATCCTAAATCTGATTTTAGTATCGTTCTATCGAAAGAAACTGAAAACAATGTGGCAACAATTGTAGTATGGAATGATGCAAAATATGAAGGATCCCAAACAGTTGTTAATTACACAATCGAAGTAGCAAAAGCAGGAACAAATTTTGCTGTTCCTGTAGTTGTGTCAAATACTACTGAAAGAGTTAAAAGTTTAACGGTTGCTGAATTAAACTCAGCTTTAGTAAATGGTGGTTTTGTTGAAAAAGAAGAAAACAAAGTTGATATTCGTATCAAATCTGTTGTAGGTGCTTCAGGTTTGCCTCAATATTCTAATGTTTTCACTATTACAGCTACTCCATACCACGTACCATTAGCAAGTTCTCACTGGTTAGTAGGTGCTGCAACTCCAGGAGGTTGGACATGGGCTGGTGATGCTGAAACTGAATTCCCATTAGTAATTGGAAAAACAGATGTTTATCAAGTAACAATTGTTCTTAAAAGCGGAGAAGCATTTAGAGAATTCTTAGGAAATAACTTTACAAGTGATGGTAACTGGGATTCTAGTCATAACTACACTTACTATTCAGGCCAAGGATTTACTATTGATCCAGAATTAGTAAATGCAAACGATGGAGACAGTAACTTTAAATATACTGGACCAACTGGACCAAGAGTTCTAACAATTGACAATAGTGCAAAAACTATAACATTAGACTAGTTTCTAATGTATTATACAAAAGGGCTATCTCCAGATAGCCCTTTTTTAATAATTAACTAACCGAATTATTATGAAAAAAACTTTACTCTTATTTTTCCTTTTATTGTCTGTGTTTTCTTTTGCACAGCAACAAACGGTTACCTATTCTGTTAGTCCTGCAGCTTTTGAAGAAACTACTTCTATAACTATTACAGTTAATGGAAACAGTATTAATGAGGCTACATGGGGAGTTGCAGATCATTCTCTTTACATGTGGGCATGGGCTTTTGACACAAACGATACTACACAAAAAGGTACTCCAAACAATGGTTCTTGGGAAGCTTCAAGTGATGCCAGTAAGTTTACTTATAATGCAGGCACAGATACTTATACAAAAACAATTGTTCCAACAACATATTACAACACCACAGGAATTGGAAAAATTGGTTTTTTAATTAAAGCTAAAAACGGAACAGGCGATAAAAAGTCTCAGGATATTTTAGTTGAGGTAGGATCTTTTCAGGTAAATCTATCTGCACCAGTTGAAAATAGCGCAACAATTATAGCTTCTGGTTCTAATTTTACTATTACAGCGACAAATACAAACGGAAACGCAAGCTATTCTTTAAAAGCAAATGGAACGGTTATCAATACAAATACAAACACAGCAAGTTACTCGTATTCGCATACTAATATTACAGGTAATCAAAGTTATGAATTAAGCGCAACTCAAGGAGCAGTTACTATAGTAAAAAAGTTCTCGGTTGTAGTAAATCCTAATACTGTTTCAGCAGCGATGCCAACAGGCTTGGTTGACGGAATTAATTATAATAGTGCAGATGCTTCAAAAGCAACTTTAGTTTTAGACGCACCTTTAAAAGATTTTGTTTACGTAGCAGGAAGTTTCAATAACTGGCAGCCAACTTCGGCGTATGCCATGAAAAAAGATCCAACTTCTGGTAAATTTTGGCTGGAGTTAACTGGCTTGATTTCTGGTGTAAATAATACGTATCAATATTGGGTTGTAGATGCGACACCACTAGCGAATTCACCTGCAATGGTAAAAACTGCCGATCCGTATTCTACTTTGGTTTTATCTCCTTATGATGATCCGGGAATTCCAGCAGCTTCATATCCAAATATTCCTGCTTATCCAGCAGGGCAGCAATTTGAAGTTACAGTACTTAAAACTGGACAAACTCCTTATAATTGGCAAGTAACGAACTTTACAAAACCGGCAAAAGAAAAATTGGTTGTTTATGAAGTTTTAGTTCGTGATTTTGATGCTGCTAAAAATTATCAAAGTTTAATAGATAGGATAGATTATTTTAAAAATCTTAAAATAAATGCAATCGAATTAATGCCGGTAATGGAATTTGAAGGCAATGAAAGCTGGGGTTATAATACTTCATTTCACATGGCTTTGGATAAATTTTATGGATCGTCTGATAAACTAAAAGAGTTGATCGATGTATTCCACCAAAACGGAATCGCAGTTATTCTTGATGTTGCGCTAAACCATGCTTTTGGAAGAAATCCAATGGTGAGAATGTGGATGAACGATCCTGATGGAGACGGTTTTGGATCTCCAACGGCCGAAAATCCTTATTTTAATATGGTTGCGAAGCATACGTATAGTGTTGGAGAAGATTTTAATCACCAATCACTTAAAACACAGTATTATGTTAATCGTGTTATCAAACAATGGATTGAAGAATATAAAATTGATGGTTTCCGTTGGGATTTAACTAAAGGATTTACACAAGCTTGTACAGCTTCTGATGAATCTTGTACCAATGGTTATCAGCAGGATAGAGTTGATATTCTAAAAAAATATGCTGATTATTCATGGAGTTTAGATCCAACACATTATACTATTTTTGAACATTTAGGAACTGATACAGAGGAGCAGCAATGGGCAAATTATAGAATTGCCGAAACGCCAAGTAAAGGAATTATGATGTGGGGAAAAATGACAGATCAATACAATGAATTGTCAATGGGATACACAAGTAATATTACAAGAATGTCAAGTGCAAGTCGTGGTTTTATAGCAAACCGTTTAATGGGTTATGCAGAAAGTCATGATGAAGAAAGACTGATGTATAAAAATGTTCAATACGGAGCTTCAAATGGTTCATACAATGTAAAAACATTAAATACAGCTTTATCTAGAATGTCTGCAATTGGAGCGGTTTCATTACTGGTTCCGGGACCAAAAATGATTTGGCATTTTGGAGAATTAGGGTGGGAGAAATCTATTTACACTTGTAACGATGGAACTGTAAACGATGCTTCAGCAACAATAGCAGGAGATTGTAAATTAGATACAAAACCACAGCCGCAATGGGTAAACAATTGGTTAGGAGATTCAAATCGTAGTAAAATTTATAACGATTGGGCAAAAATGATAACGCTTAAAACTGTAGAGCCGGTATTTTTAGGAACTTCTACAATTACAAATGCTAATTCATCAACAGTAAACATCAAAATTACAAATGCAAGTTTAGCTTCAACACAATTAAAAGATGTTGTGATTTTAGCCAATTTTGGTACTTCTGCACAAAATGTTGCAACAGGCTTTCCTTACACAGGAACTTGGTACAATTTAATGGATAATACAACGATTAATGTTACGGATGTAAATGCTGCAATAAGTTTACCAGCAGGAGAATACAGAATTTATGGTAATAAAACAGCAAATCTTGCTATTGAAGATTTTGAAAAAGGAAATACAGTGAGTTTGTATCCAAATCCGGTTTCAAATTACTTTACCTTAAATACTGCTTTTACAAAAGTTCAGGTTTATTCAATTTCGGGACAATTAGTAAAAAGTTTTGCTTCAAATGGTAATGCTGATTTTCAATTTGGCGTAAGCGAATTACAAACAGGATTGTATGTCGTAAAAGCTTCAGATGAAAATAACAAAGTTCAGGTAATGAAGTTTATCAAAAAATAAACGCTGAAAATATATCTCTAACAGATTAAAAATTTGGTTTGGTTAGTAATGAGAAAGGGCTGTTCTATTGAAAAATAGACAGCCCTTTTCTGGTTTAGTTGTTTATTGTTTTCGTTTATTTCTTTTTATCGTTGTATTCCCCAATTACGGCAAAATAACCAAAAGTCCCTAAGCCCAAAACAATAAGAGGCGTTAGAATAAAAAGAATAATGATGCCAAAAACTAAATCATCTTGCTGGTCTGATAATAATTTAGGTAAGCCAAATTCAAACACGCAGAAATAAGCGGCTGCAACTGCCAAAATAACCCATAAAACGCCTAAAGTTTGTTTGATTTTGTCCATGTTCATAAAATGTTAAAGATGATTAATTTTGTTTTTGTTGTCTATGTAAATCATTCCAATCACAAAGCAGATTGAAGCTATAATAATAGGATACCAAAGTCCGTCAAGATAAAAATCACTTTTTCCGGCCGCTTTTGCATGCGTTACAAAATAAGTCGAAATGGCCGGCAGTAAACCTCCAAAAATTCCATTTCCTACATGATAAGGAAGTGACATCGAAGTATACCTAATTTTAGTTGGAAACATCTCAACCAAAAATGCCGCAATTGGCCCATAAACCATTGTAACAAAAATAACCTGAATGAAAACTAAAAAAATTAAGGTCCATTCATCGCCAGAATTGATATTAATAATAACACTGCTTTGAGATTTCTTCTTATTAGCAAAATCTGTCTTCTTTTCAATATACGTAGTTCCGTCAGTATAGGTTTTTGAAACTGTGGTAATTACATCATTATTTTTTGCTGTTTCTGTATTTTGGGTTGTTCTTTCTACGATTTCGGTTTTGTAATTAACATCAGTAGTATTGTACATCATCTTATATATAGGTCTGTAAAACAAAATAGCAAGCAGCATTCCAGACATCATAATATACTTTCGGCCTACTTTATCACTCAGCCATCCAAAAACAATAAAAAACGGAGTACCTAATAATAATGCAATTCCCAGTAAGCTATCAACCTGAGAAGATTCTACATTCATAACCGTTTTCATAAAACTCATAGCATAGAATTGACCGGTATACCAAACAACACCTTGCCCCATTGTGGCTCCAAACAAAGCCAGCAAAACAAATTTTAGATTGTATCTATTGCCAAAACTTTCCTTTAGCGGATTTGTACTTGTAGTCCCTTCTTTTTTCGCTTTTGCAAAAACAGGCGATTCATCCATATTTTTTCGAATCAAATAAGAAACACCAACCATAACAATAGAAACCCAAAAAGGAACGCGCCATCCCCAGGAATCAAAAGCCTCGCTTGAAAGTATATTTTTAGTAGCCAGAATTACCATTAAAGAAATAAATAAACCAACAGTTGCTGTGGTTTGAATCCACGAAGTCCAATATCCTTTTTGACCAACAGGAGCATGCTCTGCAACATAAGTAGCCGCGCCGCCATATTCTCCGCCAAGGGCTAAACCTTGTAATAAACGTAAAATCAAAACTAATAATGGAGCAAGAAAACCAATCGTTTCATAACTCGGAATACATCCTATTAAAAAGGTAGAACCTCCCATTAATAATAACGTAGCCATGAAAGTATATTTTCTGCCAATAATATCGCCTAATCTTCCAAAGAACAAAGCTCCAAAAGGTCTAACAACAAATCCGGCAGCAAAAGTGGCTAAAGTCGATAAAAACGCAGCGGTGGGATTATCACTCGGGAAAAATTTGGTTGAAATTACAACGGCCAAACTTCCAAAAATATAGAAATCATACCATTCAATCATTGTTCCCATAGAAGAGGCAGAAATTACTTTCCAAATGCCTTTAGTAGAAGTTTTACCCATAAAAAACGCTCTGTGTTTTTAATAATAAATAAAAAGCTATAATACGATTTCACGAATATAACGGATATTTTTTTATTTAGTTAATACTTTTTTAACAAAAACAACTTAAAATTTGACTTATAAGATTTAACTGTTTAATTTACATTTGAAATTAATTAAATGAGAGTAAAAGTTTAAAATTATTATGAAAAAGAAAATAGGGCTGTTAATCGTTTTTTTAATTTTAAGTGCATGTACAACTCGCAAAGAGATAGTTTCTGCTAAAAGTGAATGCAGTGTTTCAATTGTTACTCCAGAAGATTTGGCTTCAAATTACAAAGCATTTTATTCTTCTTCATATTTCAACATCAATCAGTTTGAAGATTTTGATAAAATAAAAAATGGAATTCTTATGTGTCGTTGGAATGAAGGTTTTAAGAATTCTACTTTTTTGATAGTTGACTTTGATAAAGAATTCAATGCTATCAAAAAAAGAGAAAATTCAACGGAGGCAGTAATTCTTTCTTTGGAAGAAAAAATGCGCCTAAAAAATATCTTAGAAATTTTGAAGAAAGAGAGCTACTATCAAAATTGTGCACATGATCATGGACATGCATCATTATATATATTAGAAATAAGACATAATGATGAAAAGATAGTTCAGTATTATTCACCTATGAATCATCCCTATGAAATAGTAACATCAAATGCTAACATTAAATTAGTCCAAGACGTATTTGGTATAATGGATCGTTGCTATTATAGAAAATGATTGATGCTTTTCAGGAAAATATGTAAAAACAAAAAAACCCACTCGGTTGAGTGGGTTTTGGTGGTACCTCCAGGGATCGAACCAGGGACACATGGATTTTCAGTCCATTGCTCTACCATCTGAGCTAAGGTACCGTGTGGTGCTTATTGCGGGTGCAAAGATAGAATCATTTTTCGTTTATCCAAAACATTTTTTTAAAAAAATCAATTCGTATCTTCGCAAGGGTAAAAAAATAAATATGACTTTAGCGGTTGACGTTGGAAACACTCGAATTAAAGCAGCTGTCTTTGAGGGAAGTACTGTTCTTGAGAATTTTGTTTTTGAGAAAAACGAACTCGAAAAAAAAATTACAAAAATTTTAGAAAAATTTCAAAACTGCTCTGATTTGGTTGTTGCTTCAGTTGGAAATGTCGAAAAACAATCATTTTTGACTTTCGAAAAACAGCTTAACATTCATTTTTTTACCCATGAAGATATTTTTCCCTTCATCAATAAATATGCAACACCAAAAACTTTAGGAATAGACCGAATGATTTTGGCCGCTGGAGCAACTTTACAATTTCCCAAGCAAAATAGATTAGTAATTGATGCCGGAACTTGCATAACCTACGATTTTATCGACGAAAATGATAATTATCTGGGCGGCGCGATTTCTCCGGGACTTCGTTTACGCTACGAATCTTTGCACAATTTCACGGCCAGACTGCCGTTACTGACCTTAGAAGCACCAGATTCCTATATAGGAAACTCGACTGCACAAGCCATTCATTCTGGAGTTGTTAATGGTTTCGTCTATGAAATTGATGGTTTTATCGATGAATATCGGTCGAACTTTTCAAATTTTATAATAATTTTAACGGGAGGTGATGCAGAATTTTTGGCTAAACGATTAAAAAATACCATATTTGCCAATTCAAATTTCCTTCTGGAAAGTTTGAACCAAACATTTCAATATAAAATCGACAATGATTAAAAAAATTATAATAAGCGCTTGTCTGCTTATCTCGTTCGTTTCATTTGCTCAGCAAGGTACTTCGTCACCATATTCTTTCTACGGAATTGGAGATACAAGATTTAAAGGAACTCTTGAAAACAGAAGCATGGCAGGAGTTGCGGTTGAACAGGATAGTATTCACCTGAATATTGAAAATCCGGCAAGTTATGCCAGTCTGGGTCAAACTACTTTTTCAGTAGGAGGAACTTTTGGAACTAATACTATCAAAAGCAGCACAGAATCCTCAAAAGCACAAAGATCAACTTTCGATTATTTGGCATTAGGAATTCCTATGGGCAAATTTGGAGCTGGTTTTGGTTTGATTCCATTATCATCAGTTGGTTATAAAATCACAGATTTTAATGCCGGACCAAATGAAGTTAGCAGCCAGCTTGAAGGAAAAGGTGGTGTTAATAAAGTATTCTTTGGTTTAGGATATAAAATTACACCAAAGTGGAACATTGGAGCAGATTTGCAATACAACTTCGGTAAGATCACAACAACGACAATTGAAGCTGTGACTGATGTGCAAAATGCAACCAGAGAAACAAATTCATCTGAATTATCGGGTGTGAATTTTAATATTGGTACAATGTATCAAACTAAAATTACAAAAAAGCTAAACGTTTACACGAGTTTAAACTATACTTTCGGAAGTACATTAAATTCAGTTAGTACAAGAGTAATTGAAGTTGATGGAGATCCGGATGCAGTAACTGCAGATCCGGTTGACACAAAATTAAAACTTCCAAATAAATTGACTTTCGGAGCAGGTATCGGAGAGGCAAGAAAATGGTTAGTAGGTACTACACTTGCTTTTCAGGGAACAGGTCAGCTTGCTAATTATTACAACGCAAGCCCAAATGTTAGATATGAAAAGTATACTAAATATGCAGTAGGAGGTTACTATATTCCAAACTATAGTTCGTTTGCTAGTTACTTTAGCAGAATTACCTATAGAGCTGGTTTGAAATATGAAAAACTGGGTTTAATAGTGAACAACGAATCAATCAACGATGTTGGAATGTCATTAGGAGCAGGATTCCCAATTACAGGAACTTTTTCAAATGTAAATTTCGGAATCGAATTTGGAAAAAGAGGAACAACTTCTGCTGGATTGGTTCAGGAAAATTATATGAACTTCAGCGTAGGCTTCTCATTTAACGACAGATGGTTTGTGAAGAGTAAATTTAACTAAACCTAAATTTACGTGGTTTTTTAACCTCGTCACAATTTATTACATTTGGCAGATGAATTTACCAAAGAGATATATCATAAATGTTGTCACAGTTTTTGCTGTGACACTGTTTTTTGGATGCGAAAGTAATTTTAAAGATGTCCAGAAAATTAACTTCTCAGAGTTCGTTCCAGGAAGTGATGCAGATACCGTAAACATTAAATATACAGATTCAGGAAGAATAACAGGCGTTTTGATAAGTCCAAAAATGCTGGATTATTCCAATCTTGACTTTCCTTTTACAGAATTTCCTAAAGGACTCGATGTTACTTTATACGATAAAAAACAAAAGCGTACTTTTATACGATCAAATTATGCCGTTTCATACAAAACGACCGGTATAATTGATTTGCAGGGAAAAGTTAAAATCACATCAGAAGCAGGTCAGGTTCTGGAAACAGAGCAATTGTATTTTGACCAGAAAAATGAATGGTTTTATACCGAAAGAAAATTTAAGCTTACAGATGCAAAAGGAGTTTCTTACGGACAGGGAATTGATTTCAGCAAAGATTTTAAAGTGATCAATTCACAGCGAATAAGCGGTGAAATTGAATCAAATGATGATAAATTATAAATTATGGGTTACTTAAAATATACACAATACGTTTACATAGCATTTGCGGTTTTCTTTATTTACGACGGTGTAATAAAACTAAACGAAGGAAATGTAAATTATCCGTTAAGCTTTCTAATTGCCGGAATGGCGATTTTTATGTTTTTCTTTAGAAGAAGGTTTACCAAGAGGTTTGATGATCGTAATAAAAAACAGTAAACATGGAGATTAGTATTATAATATTATGTTTAATACTATCAGCTTTTTTCTCAGGAATGGAAATAGCTTTTATTTCCTCAAACAAAATTTATCTTGAAATTGAAAAAAAACAAGATAATTTTCTATCTCAAATTTTAACCAAACTTACCCAAAACCCTTCAAAATTTATTGCGTCAATGCTTATTGGAAACAATGTAGCACTTGTAGTTTATGGGTTTTATATGGGAGATGTTGTGCTTCAATGGATAATTGGTTTTGGATTTCAATTCTCTTATTTAACAACAATTCTGGTTCAGACTGTGATTTCAACTTTTATAGTTTTAATAACGGCTGAATTTTTCCCGAAGGTATTTTTTCAAATTTATGCCAATTCATTAATTAAGGTATTTGCAGTTCCGGCTTATCTTTTCTACAGACTCTTTTATTATATCTCAACATTTTTTATCTGGATTTCAGATTTTGTTTTGAAGAAATTTTTCAAGACAGAAGGCGATCAGGTGCAATTGTATTTCAGTAAAATAGAACTGGGAAATTATATTACAGAGCAAATGAATTATGTTGAAGATGATGAAGAAGTCGATTCAGAAATACAGATTTTTCAGAACGCATTAGAATTTTCCGGGGTAAAAGCGCGCGATATTATGACCCCGCGTACAGAGATTGTTTCGATAGATTTATTTGAAACAGTTTCAGATTTAAAAGAACTTTTTATTGAAACAGGATATTCTAAGATTGTTGTAAGTCAAAACTCCCTTGACGATATTGTGGGATATGTACATTCATTTGATTTGTTTAAAAAGCCAAAAACTATAAAATCGGTTTTAATGACCGTTGAATTTGTGCCGCAAACCATTTTAATTAAAGATGCTTTAGATCTTTTAATTAAAAAGCGAAAAAATGTTGCTGTAGTTTTAGATGAATACGGAGGAACTTCGGGAATTATAACCATAGAAGATATAGTTGAAGAACTTTTTGGCGAAATCGAAGACGAACATGATTTAGATGAAGAACTAATAGAACAGGAATTAGGAGAAGGTAAGTATTTGTTTTCGACACGATTAGATGTAGAGTATTTAAACGAAACCTACAAATTGATGATTCCGGAGGAAGATTCCTACGGAACATTAGGAGGTTTTATTGTAAATTCGACCAAAGAAATTCCGCAAAAGGGCGAAAAGATTGTCATTGACAGGTATCATTTCGTTATAGAACAGGCGTCAAACAACAAAATTGAATTGGTCAGATTGACAATAAAAGAGTAAATTTTTAAAGAATTAAAAAAAATTGTGTAAAATAAAACGCTAGTTGTATTGTTATTAACTAGATAATTGTATTTTCGCAAACTGAATATAAAATTAACGATAATTAAAATGGCAGTTTTAGCAAAAATTAGACAGCGTTCAGCTCTATTGATAGGTGTTATTGCACTTGCATTATTTGCATTTATAATACAAGATTTATTTACTAGAGGAACATTTGGTCAAAGTTCAAAAGATGTAGGAAGCATCGATGGAAAAGATATTTCATTTGAAGACTTTAGAGTTAAAGTTAGTAATCTTGAAAAAAGTGGTCAAGGAATTACTTCCACTGAAGCTGCAAACAGAGTTTGGGATCAAGAAGTTTCAATCGCATTATTATCAACTCAGTTTGATAAATTAGGATTGAGAGTTGGTGAAAAACACTTAATTGAAGTTTTAAAAGCAGATCCGAACATTGGAAAAGCTCCTATGTTTTTAAATGCAGCAGGAATGTTTGATGTTACAAAATTTAAAGACTACATCAAAACAAATCCTGAAGCAGCTCAATTTATTACTGCAAAAGAAAAAGATGCTGAATTAAACGCAAAATTTCAAATTTACAATACTTTAATAAAATCTGGACTTTATACAACTGCTAGTGAAGGAAAGTTGAAGTATGAAATGGAAGCTAACAAAGTAAACTTTGCTTATGCCGGAGCTTTATATTCTTCTATTAAAGATAGTGAAGTAAAAATTTCTGATTCAGATATCGTAGATTATATGAAGAAAAACGAGAAAAAATTCAAAGCGGATGCAACTCGTGAAATTCAATACGTTTTAGTTGAAGATAAAGCTTCTAAACAAGACGAAGCTGATATTAAAGCTAAGATTACTGCTTTATTAAATGGTAGAGTAGAATACAATGCAAAAACTGGTAAAAACGATACATTGCCAGGTTTTAAAAATGCAACTAATATTGCTGAATTCGTAAACGCAAATTCTGACGTTCCTTACGATTCTACATATGTTCCTAAAAATGCTTTACCAGCAGTTGATGCTGATAAATTATTCAGCTTACCAGCCGGAGCAATTTACGGACCGTATGTTTACGGAAAATATTATGCTATTTCTAAATCTTTAGGATTTAAAGCTGGAGTTAACGCAAAAGCAAGTCATATCTTAATTGCTTATGAAGGTTCTCAAACTCCATCTCCAAAAGAAAAAAGAACTAAAGAAGAAGCTAAAGCTAAAGCTGAAGAAATTTTAGCACAAGTTCAGGCTAATCCAGATAGTTTCATGATGCTTGCTTTTACAGCTTCTGATGATTCATCTGCACAGCAAGGTGGTGATTTAGGATACTTTGGTCAAGGTCAAATGGTAAAACCATTCAATGATTTTGTATTCAATAATGGTATTGGAAAAATTGGTTTAGTAGAAACTCCATTTGGTTTCCACATTATCAAAGTTACTGACAAACAAGACGGAATTCGTTTAGCTACAATCGCTCAAAAAATTGAGCCTTCTGAAGCTACTTCTGATAAAGTATTTACATTAGCTACTAAATTCGAAATGGAAGCTGCAGACAAAGATTTTGCTGCTACTGCAAAAGAATTAGGTTTAAAAGTTGCAGCGCCAATTTCTGCAAAAGCTATGGATGAGCAATTTGGACCATTAGGAAACCAAAGAAACATCATTAGATGGGCATTTGATAAAGAAACAAGTACTGGAGACGTAAAACGTTTTGAAATCGCTAACGTTGGGCACGTAATTGCTCAATACAAAAGCGAAAACAAATCAGGTTTAGTTTCTGTTACAATGGCAAGACCTTACGTTGAGCCAATCTTGAAAAACAAGAAAAAAGCTGAAATCTTAAAAGCTAAATTAACAGGTTCAACTATCGAAGCTATTGCAAAAAGCGCTGGTGTAGCAGTACAACAAGCGACAAACGTAACTCTTGAAAATCCGGTTTTACCTGGTGGAGTTGGACAAGAGCCAAAAGTAGTAGGAAATGCATTTGCTTTAGCTGCTAACAAAATTTCTGCTCCAATTGAAGGAAACACTGGAGTTTATGTTGTGAAAAACATTAGCACAGTAAAAGCTCCTGCAATTGCAAATCATGCTGAATATGTTGCTAAAGTAAAAGCTCAAGGCGCATCAGATACAAGCAGAATTTTACCAGCGTTGAAAAACAATGCTAAAATTGAAGACAACAGATTACAATTCAATTACTAGTTTCTAGTAAAACAATTCATACAAGAAACCCGAAACATTCAATTGAATGTTTCGGGTTTTCTTTTTTTAATATTTTTTCATAACTGTTTTGTAGTAAATACTTTATATGTTTTTCTTAACTATATGGGAATAATCGAAATATAACTTAAAAAATTTGTGATATTCAAAATATTACAGTTAATTTGTCGGAATTTTTATTGTAACGAGGTATACTTTATTTGCCAAATTGTAAATAAAAACTGAAAGAGAATGATAAACAAATACTTTAAAAATTGGGGCGTTTAATGTTTATGTTTAATCTACTGAGAAGAAAACCTAAAGTTTATTCCAAAATCGAGAATCATATTTTTGGAATAATTACGGAACTTCTAAAGGTGAGCAGTACTGACATCAATGTTGATGAATTAGGAGGCAAGTATTATTTGAGCAATGAAGAACAGCATTTTAAAGTTACTATATTAAGTAACGATTATGTGATCAGGCTTACTAATACTCGCGATTCTGTGGCTGAAAAGTACGATAAGGTTTTTGTTGAAGATGTTTTAAAAGCTGTAAAAGAAGAAAAACATCGCAGAATGGAATTGGTTTATGATTCTATCACGAATAGTATAGAAAAAATGGCCGAACGTCTGCACAATACACTTATCGAATCAAACGAACAGGAAAACGAAAAAGTTCGTCGTCTGGAAGCAGAACACGTTAGTGATCAGAAAGTAAATTTTTAATTTACTTCTTTGATCAAACCATTACTCCTGTAAAATCATTTCGTCATACGTTAATATTGTGTCATAACCTTTTGACGCAAAATATTTTCTTGGATTTTCTTTAGAAATTACCATTACAAAATCGCCGCCCCAGGCACCAAGACTCTTAACTGTACCATTAAAATCAGGAAAAGCGATTTCTTTGATCGTTTTTATTTCCATGATGTTGCTTAAATGAATTTCATGTTTTTCGACTGCATTTGCAAACTCTTTTAGAGATTTAGCATTTAAAATAGCATGTGTTATTTTATTGTTTTCAATAACGCTTTTAGCTAAATTTTGCTGTTTATGTTTATTGTAAGCATGTATTGCAGTTTTGCTATTTTGTTTTTTATTCAGGTAAACAAAGAAAATGTTCGTTGTAAAGTCTGGATTGAAAATAACAGGCTCAACAAAATTATTTTCTATTCTGTATAAAATAGGAGTGTTATTTTGGGCGCAGGCAATATCATAGCCGCTTCCGCCAAAACTGTTTCTAAGAAGTGTAAAGGCATTAATATTCGTCCACTGAGCAATATTGTTAATTAAAGTAGATGACGTTCCTAAACCCCAATTTCTTGGAAAAGTAAGATTCGTTGTTACCTTATATCCTTTTGACTGTTGAATAAATTCCGGATTTAAAACGTATGCCTCGTGAAGTATATTAATTAAGGTTGTTTTTACAGTTTCAATTTCAGAAACAATATTGTTTATGACTTCTTCAAATGAAATCGTAGTTTCAAACCAAAGTTTGTTATCGTAATCGTAACTTTTCCATTCTATTATTTGGTTTTCGCCATCTTCAACAACTAAATTTTGACCAAATTTTGTTGGTAATGCAAAGGCGTCTGCGCCGTCTAAAACTAAATATTCTCCAGAGATGAATAGTTTTCCGTTACTATAAAAGGTTGTTTTCATGCTTCGATTTTAAAACAAACTCCAATATTTTAAATTCCAAATTCCAAAGATAATTGGAATTTGGAATTTTACTTAAAGGCTGTAATTTTTGGAATTTTTATTTATTTTGTATTCTTAAACTTTCAATAAATTCTACTACAGCGCTGTGTGAAACTATGTTTTTCTTAAAATGCGCTTTAATTAAATGACGCTCTTCGTCTGTAGCTTCAAATTGATTGATGATATTATTAAGGTGCATTTTCATGTGCCCTTCCTGAATTCCGGTTGTAGTTAAAGAACGCAGTGCGGCAAAATTTTGTGCCAAACCTGCAACCGCAGTAATTTCCATTAATTCTTTTGCAGAAGGTTTTTCAAGTATATCTAAACATAATTTTACCAGAGGATGTAGTGAAGTTAATCCGCCTACTGTTCCTAAAGCCAAAGGAATTTCAAGCCAGAAAGTAAAGATTCCGTTTTCGATTTTAGCATGAGATAAACTTGCATATTGTCCGTTTTTTGAAGCATAAGCATGAACTCCAGCTTCAACGGCTCTAAAATCATTTCCTGTTGCTAAAACTACAGCATCAATACCATTCATGATGCCTTTATTGTGTGTTACAGCTCTAAAAGGTTCCACTTCAGCAATTTGAACTGCCTGAACAAAACGTTCTGCAAATTCCTGCGGATTTGTAATATGTTTTTCGGCTAATTCTTCAATAGGACATGAAACTTCGGCTCTTACAAGACAATTCGGAACATAATTAGATAAAATACTCATAATTACAGTCAGCGTATCTTCTTCAGAAAATAAATTAGAATTTTGAAATTCCTCTTTTAAAGTCGTTGCAAATTGCTCTAAACACGAATTGATAAAATTCGCGCCCATGCTGTCTTTAGTTTCAAAAGTGGCATGAAGCTGATAGTAATTCTCCAGTAAATTTCGTTTATCCTTTAAGTGAATATCTAAAATTCCGCCTCCGCGTTCCTGCATATTTTTGGTAATGCTTTGCGTTTCAGAAAAGAATTTAGGTTTTATCTGCTCAAAAAAGGATTGCAGTTTTTCGGCATCACCATTAAAAGTAAAATGAACCTGGCCAATTTTTTCAGTATCAATTATCGTTGCTTTAAAACCTCCGCGTGTAGCCCAGAATTTTGCAGCTTTTGAGGCTGCGGCAACCACAGAACTTTCTTCAATTGCCATTGGGATTGTTTTATACTTTCCGTTGATTAAAAAATTGGGAGCAACCCCAAGCGGAATGTATAAATTGGTAATTGTATTTTCAATAAATTCATCATGAAGCTGTTGGAGCTTTTCATCTGAATTCCAGTAATTTCTTATAATACTCAAGGCTTCATCAGGAGCCGAAAAATATTCATTGGCAATCCAGTTAATTTTTTCTTTTTTGGATAATTTCGAAAATCCGGCAACAGCGTTGTTCATTCTCAATATATTAAATAATAATGTTGCCGCAAAGATACTATTTTAAGAGTTTTGATTGTAATCTATTTCAAACATGGAAGTACGCAATCGTTATTTTTTTTAACATTTAACACTTAAAATGTGTATTATGTTTATTTTTTTCACTAAAATTGGGCTCTTTTTATATTTAAAATAATTCTAATGAATACAAGTAAAATTACTGTAGTACTTTTATTTATAGTTGCATCGGTTTTTGGGCAGCAAAAAATAACGGTCGAAAATATTTATGGTGGTGCATTTCGGGCAAAAGGAATGGACGAATTGCAATCTTTAAAGAATACAAATCAATATACGGTTCTAAATGTTGATCAGGCAAGCCGGACAATGCAGATTGATTTATATGATTTTGCAACACTAAAAAAAGTATCGAACCTTATTGATACTAAAAACCACAAAGAACTTCAGGACGGAATTGACAGCTATACCTTCGATGCCTCAGAAAAAAAGATTTTAATTGCTTGTAATTCAAATCAAATCTTCCGTCACTCTTTTACAGCAGATTATTTTTTATACGATATCGCTTCAAAATCTCTAAGGAAACTTGTTGATTTTCAAATTCAGGAGCCAACTTTTTCTCCGGATGGAACTAAGATTGCTTATGCTAAAGAAAACAATCTGTATGTTTATGATGTAGCTACAAAAAAATCGACGGCAGTAACTACAGACGGAAAGAAAAACGCAGTTATTAATGGTATTACGGATTGGGTTTATGAAGAAGAATTTGCTTTTGTTCGTGCATTTGACTGGAGTAAAGACAGTAAAAAATTAGCTTACATTCGTTTTGACGAAAGTCAGGTTCCTGAGTTTTCAATGTCAATCTTCAAAAAAGATTTATATCCAACAATCGAAACGTTTAAATATCCTAAAGCGGGAGAAAAAAATTCTGTAGTTTCATTACACATTTATGATGCAGCAGGAAACGCTTCTAAAAAAGTAGATTTAGGAAATTATAATGATTTCTACATTGCAAGAATGCAATGGACAAACGATAACAATACATTGTCTGCACAGGTTTTAAACCGTCACCAGGATAATCTTGATTTATTATTTATTGACGGAACAACAGCTGCAGCAAAAGTGGTTTTGAATGAAAAAGACAAAGCTTACGTAGATGTTACAGATAATTTGACTTTTTTAAAAGATAACAGTTTTATCTGGACAAGCGAAAAAGACGGTTTCAATCATATTTATGTGTTTGATAAAACCGGAAAACTTAAAAATCAGGTTACAAAAGGAAACTGGGAAGTGGTGTCTTACTATGGTTTCGACGAAAAAACAAAAACTATTTTCTACCAGTCTACAGAAAATGGTTCTATCAACAGAGATATTTACAGAATTGGTTTAGACGGAAAAAACAAAACCCGTTTAACTACAAAAGTGGGAACAAGTGCGGCAACTTTCAGCCCGAATTTCCAATATTTTATTACTACTTTCTCAAGTAATTTAGTGCCTACAACGTATACTTTAAACGAGGCAAAAACAGGAAAAGAAATTCAGGTTATCGAAAACAATCAGGCTCTTGCTGATAAATTAAAAGCGTATAATCTTCCTGCAAAAGAATTCTTTGTTTTAAAAACTGCAAAAGGAAACGAATTAAACGCATGGATTTTAAAACCAAAAGATTTTGATCCATCAAAAAAATATCCTGTTTTCATGTACCAATATTCTGGTCCGGGATCACAGCAGGTAAACAACGATTGGAACAACAGCGATGATTACTGGTTTTTATCTCTTACACAGCAAGGTTATATTGTAGCTTGTGTTGACGGAAGAGGAACTGGTTTTAAAGGTGCTGATTTCAAAAAAGTAACGCAAAAAGAATTAGGGAAATACGAAGTTGAAGATCAAATCGATGCTGCAAAAGTAATTGGCGCGTATCCTTATGTTGATGCTTCAAGAATTGGAATTTTCGGATGGAGTTATGGAGGTTTTATGTCTTCTAACTGTATTTTTCAAGGAAATGATGTATTTAAAATGGCAATCGCTGTTGCGCCGGTTACAAACTGGAGATTTTATGACAGCGTTTATACAGAAAGATACATGCAGACGCCAGAGGAAAATGCAAGCGG
This sequence comes from Flavobacterium panici, assembly GCF_903819335.1. GTDB lineage: Bacteria > Bacteroidota > Bacteroidia > Flavobacteriales > Flavobacteriaceae > Flavobacterium > Flavobacterium panici. The sequence continues at coordinate 483,506 of NZ_CAIJDE010000034.1, forward strand.
ATACGATCAAAACTCTCCTATAAACCATGTTGATAAATTAAAAGGTAAGTTTTTATTGATTCACGGTTCTGGTGATGATAACGTTCATGTGCAAAATTCAATGCAAATGATGGAAGCATTAATTCAGGCGAATAAGCAATTTGAATCTCAAATATATCCAGATAAAAACCACGGTATTTATGGCGGAAAAACGAGAATTCAGCTTTACAATAAGATGACTAATTTCATCAAAGAAAATTTATAATTTAAAAAATATTAACCTTAAATATAGTGAATAATATGGGAGAAACTCAAGTAAAAACTGCGCATCCAAAAGGACTTTGGGTATTGTTTGGGACGGAGATGTGGGAGAGATTCAATTTTTATGGAATGCGAGCTTTATTAACTTTATTTCTTGTGAATTCATTATTAATGAAGGAAGAAGAAGCGTCTTTAATTTATGGAGGTTTCCTTGGACTTTGTTACTTAACTCCAATGTTAGGAGGTTTTATTGCCGATCGTTTTTTAGGAAACAGAAATTGTATCCTTTTAGGCGGATTATTAATGGCAATTGGTCAAATGTTATTGTTTACCAGCGGTAGTGTTTTTGAATCTAATCTGGAAATGGCAAAAGCTATTATGTACTGCGGATTAGGTGTAATTGTTTTTGGTAACGGATTCTTCAAACCAAATATTTCCAGTATGGTGGGAAGTTTGTATCCAAAACAAGAAAAAACTAAACTGGATACAGCTTTTACTATTTTCTACATGGGAATTAATATTGGTGCTTTCTTAGGCCAGTCTATTTGTCCTTTGTTAGGAGACGTAAAAGATGCTGGAGGAATTAGAGATATTCATGCTTTTAGATGGGGATTCATGGCGGCTTCTGGCGCAATGCTTATTGGAACTATTCTTTTCTATTTCCTGAAAAATAAATATGTGGTTTCTCCGGAAGGAAGACCATTAGGAGGTTTGCCTTCCAAAAATGTTGCAGAAGATTTTGAAGAAGGAGAATCGCAAAAAGCTAATTTTTCTACTAAAGCATTGATATTGGCAGGTGTTGCATTTATTGGTTTAGGATTCTTTTTTCATTATGCTGTAGGTCAGAATTTAATTTACACTTTGATTTATTCAAGTGGATTGGCTTTAGCAGGACTAATTATTTCTGACACATCTTTAACTAAAATTGAAAGAGACAGGATTATTGTAATTTATATCGTTTCGTTCTTTATTATTTTCTTCTGGGCAGCGTTTGAGCAGGCAGGTTCTTCATTAACTTTTATTGCAGATAATCAAACCGACAGACATTTCTTCGGTTATCTAATGCCGCCGTCAATGGTTCAAATCTTCAACGGACTTTTTGTAGTTGTAATGGCAGTTCCTTTTAGTATTCTTTGGGATACTTTAAGAGCAAAAGACAAAGAACCAATTTCGCCAGTAAAATTAGCAGCCGGATTAGTAATTATTTCAATTAGTTTCTTCATGATTGCAACTCAGGTTTCATTCATTGGAACTTCAGGATTATTACTTGTAAAATGGTTAATCTTATTATATTTCTTAAACACATGTGCAGAGTTATGTTTATCTCCAATTGGTTTGTCATTAGTTGGTAAATTATCTCCAAAACGTTTTGCATCACTATTATACGGAGTGTTTTTCTTATCAAACGCATCTGGTTATGCATTAGGAGGAACTTTAGGTTCAATCCTTCCTGCAACTGGTGATAAATTTGCAAAAGCAAAAGAATTAGGAATTGATCTTCAGGCTGTTTTAGATAAAAAAATTACGCCAACTGCAGAACAATTAGCTTTATTAGATAAACATCAAATTAGTGATCACAATCCTATTTTTGCAGGATTTGAAATTCATAATTTATATGAGTTCTTTATGGTGTTTGTTGTTCTTACGGGTATCGCTGCAATTATATTATTTGCCTTGACTCCATTGTTGAAAAAAATGATGCACGGAGTAAGATAATATGGAACATAATATAGCTTTAGAGGAAATTCAGAATTTTAAAGGCAAGTACCCAAAACAATTGTGGTATTTGTTTTTAGTTGAAATGTGGGAACGTTTTTGTTTCTATGGAATGCGTGGTGTTTTAGCTTTTTTTATGGTAGACCAATTAGGTTTGCTTGAAGGAAAAGCAAATTTACAATACGGAGCCATTCAGGCTTTTGTTTATGCATTTACTTTTATTGGAGGTATTTTTGCAGATAAAATTCTAGGATTTAAAAAATCACTTCTTTTTGGAGGAATCGTAATGATTTTGGGGAATTTGCTGATTGCAGCTTCTCCGCATGATTTCTTTTATTACGGCATAACACTTTCTATTATCGGAACAGGTTTTTTTAAGCCAAACGTTTCTTCAATGGTTGGTGAATTATACCATGAAAATGACGGACGTCGTGACGCAGGTTACGGGTTGTTTTATGCGGGAATTAATATTGGCGGAATGCTTGGTGGTGCTATTCCTATTTATTTAGGGAAAAACTATTCATGGAGTCTTTGTTTTCTTTCGGCAGCAATCGTTATGATTATTGGTGTAATTACTTTTCTTTTAACAAAAAAGCATTTAGCACCAATTGGAAATTCTCCATTAGAAAATCAACCGCAAAAAAAACGTAATTTATATGAAATTGCAGTTTATGTAGGTTCTTTTGTTGTTATTCCATTAGTATATATAATGGTTATCAACTCTGACTTTACAGAGTATTTTATGTATACTATGGGAATAGTTGCATTAGGATATTTTGTATATGAGCTGATAATGTTAAAGGATGGAAAGCAGCAGCGAAAACTTTTAGCAGCATTTGTATTTATTTTTGGATATTTTATGTTTATGGCAATTTCAGAGCAATCTGGAGGCTCATTGTCTTTGTTTGCAAAGGATAATCTATCTAACAAGATGTTGTTTTTTCATATTGATCCAAATGTGGTAAATAACAGTATCAACTCATTGTATGTTGTTATTTTTAGTCCATTAGTAGGATTGTTATGGATATTTATGGCCAAGCGAAAAATTGAACCAAATACCGTTATTAAGTTTGGTTTATCATTTGTTTTGCTTGCTGCAGGGTTCTTTATTTTTTACACTGCCAGATTTTTTGTAAATCAAGATGGATTAAGTTCTTTAGACGTTTTTGCCTTAGGATACCTTGTGTATACGCTTGGAGAATTGTGTATTGGCCCGATCGGAATGTCGGTAATTACAAAATTATCGCCTAAACGTTTGTTTGGAATGATGATGGGATTATGGTTCCTTTCTAGTGCTTTCGGACAATTTGCTGCCGGAAAATTAGGGGCCGAAATATCTGATGCCAATACAGGAACAACCTTAATGTCTAAACTTATCGCTTATACAGATGGATATTATCAATTAGCATTATATTCTCTTATTGCGGGTATTGCATTAATTGTTTTGACTCCGTTAATTAGAAGGTTAATGCAAGAAGTAAAATAAATAGATTTTTGAATTCATTTTTTATTTAAATTTGCAAAAAAATCACATGTTATGAAAAGAATATTACTAATAGCCTTTTTTATAGTTGGAGCATTTGCAACTCAGGCTCAGGAACTAAAATGGTATACTGATGTAAAAGAAGCAATCACAGTAAGTAATAAAGAACAAAAACCTATGTTGTTGTTCTTTACAGGAAGCGACTGGTGCGGATGGTGTATTCGTTTGCAAAACGAAGTTTTAAAAACTCCGGAATTTAAAAAATGGGCTGCTGATAATGTTGTTTTAGTAGAATTGGATTATCCAAGAGCTGTACCTCAAACGCCAGAGCTTAAAAGCCAAAATAATGAGCTACAACAGGCTTTTGGAATCCAGGGATTTCCAACTGTATTTTTTACAAGCGCACAAACAAAAGATGGAAAAGTTAATTTTACAGGTCTTGGCAGAACAGGATATGTTGCCGGAGGTCCATTGGCTTGGTTAACAGTTGCAGATGGAATTGTTCATCCTAAAAAATCGTAAAGAATTTAATTTTTAAATCAAGATTATATATAAAACTCCTTACAGTAATGTAAGGAGTTTTTTTGTTTAGTAGGAAAAGATTTTCATTTGTTAAGTTTAAATTGTTATTTCGATATTTATTTATAAATAAAAAAACATATAATGTAATTTTTGATGCAATTAAATTTGGATAATTAAAATATTGTGTTAATTTCGTCATGCTATACTAACCAAAACCAATATATAATATGACTAAAAAATTACTTATCCTACTGTTTTTTTTAGGTTCATTTTTCATGCACGCACAAACGCTTGCATGGCGAACAAACATGACTGATGCAATTGCAATTAGTAATGAAGAAAGAAAACCCATGTTAATTTTATTCACTGCCTCAGGTGTACCAGAAAATCTTCAGAACGAAGTATTTAAAACCCCAGACTTTGCCGTTTGGTCGCGTGATAATGTAATTCTTGTAAAATTAGATTTATCAGACGCTACAGCTTCAGATGGTGATAAAGAACAAAACATTAAATTAAAAAATGCTTTTGGAGTTGATGATCTGCCGCAAGTATGTTATGCGATGGCTTCGATAAGAAAAAACAAAACAACTTTTAGCGCCCTTGGTAAAATTGCATACAAACCGGGAGGTGCAAAAGCATGGATTGCAGAATCAAATAATATTCTGCATCCGAGTGAGTAATAATTTAAATTAAGTTTCTTAGTTTAATTTGTAGAATCCCTTTTCAATTATGTTGAAAAGGGATATTTTTTTTAAACAAGCTAAAATGTAAATTGTACATTTAATATTTTAAGACCGTAAATTTTTCGTTTTTTTCAAATAAAGAATCTTAAATAATTAAATTCATTTTAATGCACTTTTTTTGTAACTATTTGTTTTAATGGAGATTGTTGGCAACAGGTTTTGTGTTAATTTAGTTTTATTAACCAGCCAAAAACCAATAAACTATGACCCGAAAACTACTTATCCTGCTATTTTTTTTAGTAACATGTTTTGCTGAATCGCAAAATTTAGAATGGAAAACGAGTGTGGTTGATGCCATTACCTTAAGTAATGAAGAAAGGAAACCACTATTGATTTTTTTTACTGCTGCTAATGCTCCGGAGAATTTACAAAACGAAGTTTTTAAAACCTTAGAATTTGAAAAATGGTCTCGCAGGAACGTTATTTTATTAAAGTTAGACTTATCTGATGCAGCAGTGTCGAGTGAAATCAAAGAGCAGAACATTAAATTAAAAAATGCATTTGGCGTTGCCAATCTTCCGGAGGTTTGTTATACAACCGGTTCTATTAGAAATGGCAAAACTGCTTTTAATTTATTAGGGAGACTTCCGTATAATTCAAATGGAGTAAAAGCTTTTATTTCTGATTCCAATTTGATTTTAAACCCAGAATAAAAAGGATTAATTTAATCTATAAAATCCCTTTTCGGCCGTGGCATGAAAAGGGATATTTTTTTTCTCGCAGCTTGATTTCCATATTTTTTGAATTGTATACGCATTTGTTCCATCTGCAATAATAATTTCAGGATGTAATTCGGTTAAAACTCTATCCATATTTATTTTGGGAGACTGTGTCAAAATCACAATATCAGGTTTGTTTTTATTTTCATAAACTCCCGTGCTGTCAATTATGGAGATTTTCTTCCCATTAAAAAACAAGACATTGCTGATTTGCTGTGATTTATTTAAAACACTAAAATTGCCAACTAAATAAGAATTGAAAGCATTGTTTTTTGAGCTTTTGTCTCTAGTCGTATCGCTCGTAAAAAGTGTGATATTATTGCCGAATCTTTTTGAAATTAAGGTGTTCTTCTTGATATTATAAACAATTAACTCCTTTTGATCTGCAGTTTCTTTTTTAGTGTAAATGAAAGAAAGCTGCAATAAGATTATAGATACGAATACAATGACAAGTTTATTATAAGTGGGTTTCTTTGAACAGATTATCGCGCTGATTATTACGAAGTAAAGCGTTACCAAGTAATAAAAATTAAAACTGATATCCTGAATAACAAAAGATTCAAACGATGCGACATAATGAATCATTTGGTTTAAAATGAAAACGCTTTTTTCAAAAATGTAAACCAAAATTTCGGGCGGACTTTTGAACATTGCAAAAAGCATCACAATAATTCCGGCAATCATGATGAAAGATAAAACAGGAAGAATTATAATATTGGTAACAAAAAACAATCCCGGAAATTGATGAAAATAATAAAGGCATAAAGGTAAAGTTCCAATTTGTGCAGCAAATGAAACCGTTAAGGAATCCCAGATATAAATTGCGATTTTGTTTTTTGGCGACCAGATTTTCTTTAATATCGGCTGAAGCCAAACTATAAAATACAACGCTAAATAACTTAATTGAAAACCAACATCAAATAAGAAATAAGGCTCAAAAAGTAAGATCAATAAAATGGAAACTAATAACGTATGATAAATGTTTCCGCTTCTGCGAAGATGATTCCCAATGGCAACAAAAGAAAACATTACAACCGAACGTAAAACCGATGGAGATAAACCAGATATAACAGCAAAACCCGCAAGCGAAATTAAAATCGAAACCAATTTAATTGCCGAACCTTTTCGGGTATTGGGAACTGGTTTTAAAATAAACATGATAAAAAGCATTATAAAGCCTACATGCAGCCCTGAAACCGAAAGAACATGTGTCGCTCCAGAATATTGATAATCCTTTATAATATCGGCTGAAATTTCCTGCTGCTGTCCCAAAATAAGAGCCAGCGCCACATTCATTTCATCTTTGCTAAAATGAGCGCTTTCCAGATTTTTTAAAATAGTAGCGTGGAGTCGGCCGGAGTAGTACCAAATGTCTTTTTTGATGGTTTGGCTAATTTTGATTTCTGATTTTTTGCAATAAACCTGTGCATAAATCTGTTTGTCGGCTAAGTATTTAGCATAATCAAATTGATTTGGATTTTTGCTTGAAGCTGTTTTTTGTAAAGTAGTTTTGACTTTGATTGTATTTCCAATTATTAAGGAATTTTGAGTGCTGTCTTTTTGAATATTGACAATAATTTTTCCTGAATAAGTTTTGTTTTCAATCATATTTACAAGCCCGATATATCGATCGTTGTAATCGTTGCTTTTGAGTTTTTCCCGTAATATAAAAGTTATAAATTGAGGCTTTTCAAAAGCTGTTTTCGAATGTGTATAATTCGATTTATCAAAAGTATCCGTATGGATAAGCAAAACACAGATTCCTGTGTAAAACGAAATAAAAGCACTGCTTATTCCGAAGAATTGATTTGTCTTTTTGTTTTTCTTCGAAAGAAAAAAACTAATACAAAATAAAGCAGAACAAATTCCAAGAGAAATAAATGAAATTTGAATGGAAGGCAGACAATAATAAGAAACTAAAATGCCAAAAAGAAAGCTAATTGTAATTTTAGCTAAAGGAAAATCTAATACTTTCATGGCTTAAAAGTATTAAAAATTTGTAAGAAAATAAATATATTTTATTTATTCAATCACGCGGTTCACTTGTTCGAACGAATTTTTATAATAAGCTTCTTTTGTAGAAGAAATGATTACGCCTTTTGAAGTAGAAGAATGTATAAATTTAATTTCATCTGAATTTACTTCGGTAATAAGACCAACATGATTGATCTGCTTACTTTTATTTGTTTTAAAGAAAATCAAATCGCCTTTTTTGGCGTCATTCAGCGGAATTACTTTTCCAATTTTTGCCTGTTCAAAAGAACTTCTCGGCAGTTTTATATTTTCAGATTCGAAAGTCGTATACACTAATCCAGAACAATCAAAACCACTTTTTGTAGTTCCGCCCGCTTTGTATTTAACGCCAATATTATCTGATGCAGTTTCAATTAAATTTTTTACAATAGATCTGTTTTCTTTTTTCGTTTCACTTTTGCTCACAGCAGTCGAAGTCGATTTACAAGAAACCAATACGATTGATAAAAGAAAGAAAACGAGTATTTTTTTCAAAACAGAAATAATTAAGATTTTAAATCGGCAACAATAAGTTTAGCTGTTTTTTTGCTTGCGCCAACGCCGCCTAGTTTTTGCTCTAAAATATCATAGTTTTTAAGCAGTTTTTCGCGGTGAGAAGGCTCCAATAATTTGTTCAATTCTTCTTTGATTCGTTTTGTATTGCATTCACTTTGAATCAGTTCCGTTACAACTTCCTGATCCATAATTAAATTGACAAGCGAAATATATTTTAAAGTAATAATTCGTTTTGCAATTTGATACGAGATTGCACTTCCTTTATAACAAACTACTTCGGGAACTTTAAAAAGAGCCGTTTCTAAAGTTGCTGTTCCGGATGTAACCAAGGCAGCAGTCGAAGACCGCAATAAATCATACGTTTTATTCGAAACAAAGGCAATGTTTTTATTTTTAATAAATTGCTGATAGAATTCATAATCCTGACTTGGTGCACCGGCAATAACAAATTCATAATCCTGAAAATCATCTACAACACTCAGCATAACACTCAGCATTTTAGTAATTTCCTGTTTACGGCTTCCTGGTAAAACAGCAATAATTGGTTTTTCTCCCAATTTATATTCTTCTCTAAAAGCGGTTTCATTAAAAGCAGGCTGATTTTGAATAGCATCAATCAATGGATGCCCGACAAAATCTACCGGAAAATGATGTTTGTCTTCGTAAAAACTTTTTTCAAAAGGCAAAATCACAAACATTCTGTCAACGTCTTGTTTTATGGCGTTGATTCTGTTTTCTTTCCAGGCCCAAATTTGCGGAGAAATATAATAATGTGTTTTGTAATTGAGTTCTTTAGCCCATTTTGCAATGCGCATATTAAAGCCCGGATAATCAATAAAAATTAAAACATCGGGTTTGAATTCAGAGATATCTTTTTTGCAGAATTTGATGTTGTTTAAAATAGTTTTTAAGTTAAAAATTACTTCAACAAACCCCATAAAAGCCAATTCGCGATAATGTTTTACCAATGTTCCGCCGGCTTTTTGCATTAAATCACCGCCCCAAAATCTAATGTCAGCCTGAGGATCTTCCTCATATAATGCTTTCATTAAATTTGAACCGTGTAAATCTCCAGAAGCTTCGCCAGCTATTATGTAATATTTCATATCAACGAATTTTTATTGCAGCACAAAGATAGGATTTAAATAATTATGGTCGAAATTGCTAAAACAATCACGGCTAAAATCACGCCGCGAGCCATCATTTCCTTATTTCTTTTTAAAAGAATTAAAAAAACAGGAAGATCTAAAACAGCCCCAATTGTAATCACTTTTCCTAAATATCCCATTTCTCTAATAGTTTGAATTCCGTCTGGAAGATCAAATTTTGTAAAAAATTTGATAAACAAATAACTTCCAAGAAGCGAAGTAAAAATCCCAACAATAAATCCGATTACGAGTTCTTTTTTATCCATTTAATTTCCAAGTATTAAGTTGCTGCATTGTATGATGTGCGGTTAAGTCAAACTGAACAGGGACTACCGAAATATATCCGTTTTCAAGCGCCCATTCGTCTGTATCTTCGCCATTATCTTCATTAGTAAATTTGCCTGTTAACCAGTAATAATCTTTACCGTAAGGCGTTTGTCTTTTGTCAAATTTCTGGGCGTAATACGCTTTCGCCTGACGGCAGATTTTTATTCCTTTAATTTCTTTTTCGCTCAATTTCGGAAAGTTTACATTTAAAACCACGCCGGGAGGAAGTTTATTTTTTAATGTTTCTAAAGCTATTTTTTTTACGAATGCTTTAGCAGGTTCAAAATCGGCATTCCAGTCAAAGTCCAAAAGAGAAAAACCAATTGCCTGAATTCCTTCAATTCCGGCTTCGACAGCGGCGCTCATCGTTCCCGAATAAATCACATTTATAGAAGAATTTGATCCGTGATTAATTCCCGAAACACACAAGTCCGGTTTTCGTTTTAAAATCTCATTTACAGCTAGTTTTACACAGTCTACAGGCGTTCCGGAGCAGCTGTATTCTGTAATGGAATCGCTGTCTTTAGAAATTTTATCCAGAAATAAAGTATTATTTATCGTAATGGCGTGTCCCATTGCACTTTGAGGCTTGTCTGGAGCGACCACAATTACATCGCCAATAGTTTCCATAACGCTTATTAAAGCTCTGATTCCGGGAGCCAGAATTCCGTCATCATTCGTAACTAATATTAAAGGTTTTTCGTCTTTCATGCTGCATTTTCCATTTTTGATTTATCAAAATAAAAGCTTGTTAGGGCAAATGTAGTAACAGATTTTGGTAGAATACTAACAAATAAATAAAAATTGTAAACTAAATTCCAGAAGACTTTTAAGCATCAAACATTTTTATATCTTTAACAAAAAATTATACTGATCTTGGCATGTTGGCATAGTTTTTACCGTAACTTAGATTAAAAAATTTGATGAATGCTATTATTAAGTTTATGAAAAGAAATTATAAAATACTTATAGCCGTATTATGCTTGTCTTTAACCCTGTTTGCTTTTAAAATAAATGCTGACAAGAATGATGATCCGGACCCAAATAAAGACAAGACATTATTAGAATTACTGGCTTTTGTTATTGAAAAAGGACACTACAGCCCGGCTGAAATAAATGACGAATTTTCGAAAGGTATTTTTAAAGATTACATCGAGGCATTAGACCCTTCGAAGCGATTTTTTCTGCAGTCTGATATTGATGAATTTAAACAATATGAGTTAATGCTGGACGATCAGTTTTTGAATAAAGATTTGACATTTTTCAACTTGACTTATACAAGGCTGATGAAGAGAATGGAAGAAAGCAAAAAACGTTACAAAACGATTTTAGCTCAGCCATTTAACTACACAACAGATGAGACTTTTAATGCAGATTATGAGAAACTTCCGTATGCAAAAAACTTAACGGAAATCAATGAAAGATGGAGAAAACAAATTAAATTATCTACACTTTCATCTCTTGTAACAAAGCAAAAAATTGAAGAAGAGAAAAAGAAAAAAGATCCTTCTTATCAGGAAAAATCTTTTGATGCTTTAGAAAAAGATACACGCGAAAGTTCATTAAAATCTTTAGATGATAATTTTAGTGTAATTAAAGATTTGAATAAAGATTACTGGTTTTCAGTGTATTTGAATTCAATCATGGCTCGTTTTGACCCTCATACAAGTTATTTTGCTCCAGAAGAAAAAGATCGTTTTGATGTAAACATCAGCGGAAAATTAGAAGGAATTGGCGCAAGATTAACGAAGAAAAATGATTTTACTCAAATCGACGAATTAATTTCTGGCGGACCAGCTTGGAAAGGAAAACAACTTGAAGCAGGAGATTTAATCCTGAAAGTAGCCCAAGGAAACGAAGAACCTGTTGATGTAGTTGGAATGCGTCTTGATGATGTTGTGAAAAAAATCAAAGGTCATAAAGGAACTGAAGTTAAACTTACCGTTAAAAAAGTGGACGGAAGTATTAAAGTAATTTCAATTATCAGAGATGTTGTTGAAATCGAAGAAACGTATGCAAAATCAAGTATTGTTGAGAAAAACGGATTGAAATACGGCGTTATTTACCTGCCTAAATTTTATATCGATTTTGAAAACAAAGACGGTCGTGATGCCGGAAAAGATATTGCTCTAGAAGTTGAAAGACTGAAAAAAGAAAACATAAACGGTATCGTTCTTGACGTTCGTGATGACGGTGGAGGATCTCTTTCAACAGTTGTTGATATCGCTGGTTTATTTATTGAAGAAGGACCAATTGTGCAGGTAAAATCTGCTGGTAAAAAGAAAGAAGTTTTATACGATAAAGATAAAAAAATAGAGTGGGACGGACCATTAGTAATTATGGTGAATAGTTTCTCTGCTTCGGCTTCTGAGATTTTAGCAGCGGCAATTCAGGATTACAAACGTGGTGTTATCATTGGTAGTAAACAAACTTATGGTAAAGGAACTGTACAAAATGTATTGGATTTGAACCAATTTGTTCGTAATGCAAATTATGGAGATTTAGGAGCTTTGAAAATTACAGGTCAAAAATTCTATAGAATTAACGGAGGTTCAACTCAGTTAGAAGGTGTTCATAGTGACGTGGTTATGCCAGATCGTTATGCTTACTTAAAAATGGGAGAGCGCGATATTGACAATGCAATGCCATGGGATAAAATTGACCCGGCAGATTACAGCACTTGGACTTCTAACGAAAACTTTACAAAAGCAATCGAAAAAAGTAGAAATAGAATTTTACAAAATCCTCAATTTAAATTAATTGAAGATAATGCGAAATGGATTGATGTTAAGAATAAAGAAAACATATACAGCTTGAACATTAACAGTTTTAAACAAACTCAGGAACAAGTTGAAAATGAAGGAAAAAAATACAAACCAATTTCTGATTATAAAAACAGTTTAGTGTTTAAATCATTGCCTTATGAAGAGGTTGAAATGAATAATGATGCTACATTGAAAGAAAAAAGAGAGGCTTGGCACCAGGCATTATCTAAAGATGTTTATGTTGAAGAAGCATTAAATGTTTTAGATGATTTACAATCTAAATCTTTAGTAAAAGCTGGCGTTTCTCCTAAAATGAAAAAAGATAAATTGGTAAAATCGTAAAGATTTTAAATGTTTAATTTGTTATTAAAAAACGCTTCTTAAAGTAATTTATGAAGCGTTTTTTAGTTTAAAAGAAAAAGTAATATTTATGAAAAGTATTTTAGTCTGCGGATTGATTGGTTTAGCATTCCTTTCTTGTAAAAAAGAAAATGAAACTGTTGTTGAAACAGAAATAGCAAAAGCAGAAAATTCATTTGTTGCTGACCAAAGCAATACAGGTTCTTTGTATACTGTTGCTTATCAGCCAACTTCGACTACAAATCAAATCGTACAACATAAATATTATACACTTTCTTATAATGAAAAGTTTGAGCAGGCCGAATGGGTGGCGTATGAATTAAAGAAAGAATATCTAAAAAACGGAAATTACAAACGTCCGTATTTTATTGAAGATCCAAAAGTAACAACGGGTTCTGCAGACTGGAGAAATTATAAAAAATCAGGTTATGATAAAGGGCATCTTTGCCCTGCCGGCGATATGGAATTTAGCGAAGATGCTTATAATGACACTTTTTATACTTCGAATATTTCACCGCAAAGACATGATTTTAACAGCGGAATCTGGAATAGAATTGAACAGAAAACACGTTATTGGGCCGGAAAATACAATGATATTTATGTTGTTACAGGCGGAATCCTGAAAGATTCAGATAAAAAAATAGGAACAGAGAAAGTTTCTGTTCCTAAATATTTTTATAAAATTGTTTTAGCCAAATCAGGAAAGGAACATAAAGCCATCGCTTTTTTGGTTCCGAATGAAGACAGCGATAAGCCAATTTATGATTTTGTAGTTCCTATTGAAACTCTGGAAAAAATGACTGGAATTGATTTCTTCCCGAATTTAAAAAACTTAAAAAGCAGTAAGGACTTTTAAATCTGCAATTGTTTCAGTTGGATTTTCGGCTTTAAAAACAAAACTTCCGGCAACTAAAACATCAGCTCCGGCTTCTACTAATTGTTTTGCATTTTTGTTGGTTACACCGCCGTCAATTTCGATAAGAGTTGACGCGTTTTTGCGTGTAATTAAAGCTTTTAGTTTTTTTACTTTATCATAAGTGTTTTCAATAAACGACTGTCCGCCAAAACCCGGATTCACACTCATTACACAAACTAAATCAATATCATTGATAACATCTTCTAACAAGTCAATATTAGTATGCGGATTGATGGCAACTCCCGCTTTCATTCCTTCGGCTTTAATAGCTTGTAATGTTCTGTGTAAATGTGTACAAGCTTCATAATGTACCGTTAAACCGTTAGCACCTAAATCAGCGAAGGTTTTAATATAACGATCCGGATCAATAATCATTAAATGTACATCAATATACTTTTTCGCATGTTTAGAAATAGCTTCTAAAACAGGCATCCCAAAAGAAATATTCGGAACAAAAACTCCATCCATAATATCAATATGAAACCAATCGGCCTCGCTGATGTTAATCATTTCGATATCGCGCTGCAGGTTCGCAAAATCGGCAGCAAGAACAGAAGGAGCAATAAGAGTATTTTTCATTTTGTAGTGGTGTGTTTTTTTACAAAGATAAAATTTTTTAGCCGTAATCTTGATAGCTATAAGAGCAAGGATTCAGGTAAAGTTTTTATAAGTTTAAGCGGTTTATGTTTTGCTAAATTTATTTTTAATAGATTAAGATTTTGTCATTATTTTAATTAAAATAATAAGAAAGAAATATAGTAAATCTAAAAAAGGAAATAAATAATTCGTATGGGTTTTTTTGTAAATTGCGGCAAATAATCCTACTTGATGAAAATAACTCTACTTTCAATTATTACCTTTTTTTTGTCTGCCAATATGCTCTTTAGTCAAAAGGCATTAGACCCTACACCAGAAGATATTCAATTAGCAAAATCACTTAGAGAGAAATATTCTAAAGATGATGTTGCCGTTTTAGAAAGCAAAGAAAACATTACGTTTGAACTTAACAAAAGCGATGCTAAAGTCGTGGTTAAAAATTCTGTGAGAGAAGTTTTAATGAACATTAATCATAGAGCTGATATTAATAAATATGAGTTTTATGACAGTGAATCTTCAATTGAAAGTTTTATTCTGAAATACAGAAATCAAAAAAATACCAGTTTTACAATAAAAGATCAGTTTTATAAAGACAACGATTTGTTCTACAATGATGCTCGTGTAAAGTATATGGACGTAGATTTTCCGGTTCAGGGTTACAGTTATATTTATGAGCTTGAAAAAAAATACAATGATATTAAGTATTTTACCTCTTTGTATTTTAATGATGAGTTTCCGGTTATTAAAAAAGAAATCACAGTTACGGTTCCGGACTGGTTAAATTTAGAATTGAAGGAATTTAATTTTGATGGGAATACTATTTCTAAAACTAAAACACGCGACGATAGAAACGGTACTACAATTTATACTTATGTAATGGAAAATGTTGATGCTTTTTATAAAGAGAAAAAAGCACCGGGAAGAAGTTACATTTATCCGCATGTTTTGGTTATAGCAAAATCATTTAAACATAGAGATAAAGAGACGATGCTTTTTAATTCGACTGCAGATTTGTATAAATGGTATAAATCATTGGTAGATTCTATGAAGGATGATACAAGCCTGCTTGCTGCTAAAGTTAAAGAGTTAACGTCTTCGGCAAAAACGGATGAAGAAAAAATCAAGAATATTTATTACTGGGTTCAGGATAATATTAGATACATAGCATTTGAAGACGGAATTGCCGGTTTTAAACCAGATGAAGCGCAAAACGTTTTTGAAAAAAGATATGGGGATTGTAAAGGAATGGCAAACTTGAGTAAACAAATGCTTAAGCTTGCAGGATTCGATGCCAGACTTACCTGGATTGGCACAAAGCATATTTTATATGATTATACGACCCCTTCTCTGGCGGTTGATAATCACATGATTTGTACGTTGTTTTATAAAGGAAAAACCTATTTTATTGACGGTACAGAGAAGTATAATTCTTTTGGAGAAGATGCAGAAAGAATTCAAAATAAGGAAGTAATGATTGAAGACGGAGACAAATTCATCATTAAAAAAGTTCCGGCTTCGGGAAGTGAATTAAATAAAGAAATTTACAACGCCAAATTAATTGTTGACAATGATAAATTGAGCGGAAGCTGCTCCAAAACCTATTCGGGCGAAAGTAAAACGGAGTTTTTAAATATTTTTAATTCTTTTGAAAATAATAAAAAAGGCGAAACTTTAGAGAAATACCTTTCTGGAAATGATAAGAATATTACAGCTAAAAATATTAAAACCTCAGATTTAAAAAACAGAGATTTAAAACTTTCTCTGAATTATGATTTAGACGTTCAAAATAAGGTTTCAAAATTTGATAATGATATTTTTATAGACTTAGCCTACATGGATGAATATAAAAATTTTGAGTTTAAAGACAGAAAAACAAATTACGAACTAAATTATAAAACAAATTACGAGTCGAATGTAGTTTTGGCGATCCCTGATGGATATAAACTGAGTAAATTACCTGAAAGCCTAAATGTAAATGAAGAAGATTTCAGTGTTCTGATTTCGTTTAAACAAGTTGGTAAAGAGATTGTTTACAAAAAGCAATTTGTGTTTAAAAATGCCGTGGTTAAAAAAACCGATATGGCAAAATGGAATGACTTTAATAAAAACCTTAAAACAATTTATAACCAACAAATAATTTTTACAAAATCATAAAACAGTATGAATAAAACATTACTCATTTTCTTTATTACAATTTGTTTCTCTTCTTATTCGCAGGATAAAACCGAAGTAAAAGATTTCTTCTGGGGAAAATCAGACACTTTTAAAACGGTAACCAAAACTCCGGATAAATGGAAAAATGAATCGGCAGTTATTATTTATAAATATGAACATTATGACTATCATAATTCTGGTGTAAAAGTAGTGTTTACAAGTGCTTATAGACAAAGACTAAAGCTTCAGGATGAGAATTCGGTTAAAGAATTTTCGGAATTCTCGTTTAAAAACAAGTTTTATTCTTCAAGAGGATATAGCTATAAACAAGGAACAACATTTTTAGGAGTTAAAATTGTTAAACCAGACGGAAAAGAAATTGAGGTTGATGTAGATAAAGATGCAAAGAAGGTTGACGACCAGAAAAAAATAGCTATAAATGGTCTTGAAATAGGAGATATTATAGATTATTATTACTACTCTTATGAGCCATTTGCCAGTCTGACTCAGAATTTTGAACCTGTTGAAAATACATTAGGAGATGTATATCCTATTATGAGCAGGAAAATGAAATTTTTAGTCGAAGAGGATTTTTACGTTAACTTTAATACTTACCATGGTGCACCTGAATTAAAGGAAGTTGAGTCTGGAAAAAAGCATACTAAAGCATACGAATTGACGGCTCAAAATGTTGAAAAAGAAGAGTTTCTTAGATGGTTTTATCCGTTAGTTGAGCTGCCTTGTTATAAATTTCAGGTGTTTTTTGCAAAAAAATCAGGTGATGCTGTTCCGTATAATTCGCAGATATTTTTACCTAAAAAGAATGAATCTTTTAGAAAAACAGTCGATAAAGATGATATTTTCGATTATTATGAAAA
This sequence comes from Flavobacterium panici, assembly GCF_903819335.1. GTDB lineage: Bacteria > Bacteroidota > Bacteroidia > Flavobacteriales > Flavobacteriaceae > Flavobacterium > Flavobacterium panici. The sequence continues at coordinate 500,603 of NZ_CAIJDE010000034.1, forward strand.
GAAATTTCATGCTGTTTTTGATTTAGGAGAAACACTAAAGTTTTTGAAAGGAAAAACTTTTGAAAGTGAGGAAGAAAAAATAAAAGCAGTTTACTTATTTGCCAGACATCAATATTACACACAATTTATTGAATCGGCAGTAATTAAAGAGGCAGATATTTTTAATTCGTATGCGATGTACAAGAATCCTGATTTCTTTTCAAACGAATGGTCTTTTATATCGTATTTTATGGCTTACATGAAAGAGTTTAAAATTGATTACAATATTGTATTAGCGACAGCCAGAAATAATGGTTCTCTGGATGAATTACTGATTCAAAAAAACCTGACTCCATTATTACGAATCAATACACCAACTCCGTTATATCTTGAATATTGTAACCCATTTACCACGCCTGGAACGATTGATTACAATTTAGAAAATACCAAAGGTTACATAATGGATTTTGTCAGCAACAGGACTATTGCAAATGTAAAGGAAGTGAATTTGCCATCGACTACCGTTAAAGATAATGTTACAAAAGTCGTTACAAATGTTTCTATGGATGCTGATTTGTCTAGTTTGAATGTTAAAAGAGCTTCAGAATTTTACGGACATTTTAAAAGCGATGAACAAAAAGACAAATTGAAGTTTTATGATTATGTAGAAGAAGATTATCAAAAATACGGAACTGAAAGAGTTATAGATAAAGTAGGAAGTAAAAGCAAACGTGAACAATATAACAAAGAGTTTGATGCTTTGAAAAACAAACTAAAAGATATTCAAAAAGAGGATGAGAAAAAATCTCTTTCGGGAGAGTTTGATTTTGAGATTGAAAATCCAACAATTAAAATTACAAATACGGGAAGATATGGCGATAATTCTCCAGTTTCATATGAGGAAGAATTTGTTATAAAAAATAATTTCATCAAAAAAGCAGGTGAAAATTATATTGTTGAAATTGGAAAAATGCTGACGAACCAGCTTGAAATTGATAAAAAAGAAGTTGATAGAAAGAATAATGTATATATGCCATTTCCAAGAGCTTTTGAAAATGAAATTGTATTTGAAATTCCTGCAAGATATAAAATTTCTGGAATTGAAAAACTAAATAAAAATGTTCAAAATTCAACGGGAGAATTTAGTAGTACAGCTGTTTTAAAAGATAATAAACTAATAATTAAAACAGTTAAGAAATATAATAATTACTACGAGCCTAATGCAAATTGGAACAAAATAGTAGACTTTTTAGAAGCAGCTTACCAATTTACCCAAGAAAAAGTTTTGCTTAAAAAACAATAAGATTAACTTCTAAATCTTAAAGTATTTGATGTTATAAATAAAAAACTCCGGTAATCAGCCGGAGTTTCAATCATCAATCAAAAAACGAACAGTCAATCAAACTGTTGTTTGCTTTAAAATTCCAAATCTAAAATTCCAAATTCCAATTGTTGGTTGGGATTTGGAATTTAAAAATATTGAAATTTAATATTGTTATCCTAGGTATGTTTTAAGGATTTTACTTCTTGAAGTATGTTTTAATCTACGGATTGCTTTTTCTTTAATCTGACGAACACGCTCACGAGTTAGGTCGAAAGTTTCTCCAATTTCTTCTAAAGTCATTGGGTGCTGATCGCCAAGACCAAAATACAAACGTACAACATCTGCCTCTCTAGGAGTTAATGTTTCTAACGAACGCTCGATTTCAGTACGTAATGATTCGTGAATTAACTCTCTGTCCGGGTTTGGAGATTCTCCAGAACGTAAAACATCATAAAGGTTAGAATCTTCACCTTCAACAAGAGGTGCATCCATTGATAAGTGACGACCAGAGTTTTTCATAGACTCTTTTACGTCATTTACAGTCATGTCAAGTTCTTTTGCAATTTCTTCAGCAGAAGGCGGACGCTCATTAGACTGCTCTAATAACGCATACATTTTGTTGATTTTATTGATAGAACCAATTTTGTTTAATGGTAAACGAACAATACGTGATTGTTCTGCAAGAGCCTGAAGGATCGATTGACGAATCCACCATACGGCATAAGAAATGAATTTGAAACCACGAGTTTCATCAAAACGCTGTGCAGCTTTAATAAGACCTAAGTTTCCTTCATTAATTAAATCAGGAAGAGTTAATCCTTGATTTTGATATTGTTTAGCAACCGATACAACGAAACGTAGGTTGGCTTTTGTTAATTTTTCTAAAGCTCTTTGATCACCAGCCTTTATTCTTTGTGCTAATTCTACCTCTTCATCAGCGGTAATCAGGTCAACTTTTCCGATTTCTTGTAGATATTTATCTAACGATGCAGTTTCACGATTAGTTACCTGCTTGGTGATTTTAAGTTGTCTCATGTTATTTGTCTCCTCAATTTTTAAGTGTACAAGTGGTTATACGTAAGAAGTTTCAAAAAAGTTACAAATTGTATCAAAAATAATTTGTTTTTTTTCAAAAATCAAAAACCTGTCTGGAAATAGACAGGTTTTCAGTGTGTTATGATGTTTTTTAAATTAAAAAAATCAATTAATTTGCTGTGGTATTTTGAACTTCTATAATTTCTTTTACAGAAACCGGGATTCCGCTTTTAGTAAAACCTTCAAGTCTTATTTCAAAAGTGCCCGAAAGATCAGAAGTATAAAATGAAGTTTCAGAATCTTTATTTAACTGAACATCAGGATTCCAGAATAATTGGTTTCTAAAATCAGGAATTCTTTGATTGTCAGCAGTGTTTTCGTATTTTACTTTATTGTATATCTTTTTTGGCTGTGGTCTTAAAATAGTTGGTTTTATGATTGAAGAACCTGTTTGTGTACTTTTGAAATCTCTGTCAAAAGTTGTAAAACTGATCAAACCATTAAATGATTTTGAACCAACATAATATCGGCCTACGATAAGTTCAATTTTATAAACGTTTTTCATATTGTAGTTTACAAGATCATTTTGGTTCTCTAAATATAATCCGTCAACCAAAACCAGTGCTGATTCTGGAAGCTGAGGAAAAATACTTGGATCATTTACGTGCAGATATAATTTATCGTCTTTTTGTTTAGAATACACTTCAACAACAACTTCTGTAATGGTTTCTTTTAAGGTTTTAAAACGAGTAAAATCATCTAAAATATATTCTTTTGGAAGAGGATAATAAAAAGCATCCTGACTTGGAGCTTTTTCAATATTGTCAACTTTTTTATGAAAATAGGCATTTTCTACCTGACTTGAAATTGATCTTTCTAAAAGACTTTCTTTAAATGTGTACGATAGTTTAGCATCTTTTTCAAAAGATATTTTACTGTAATCAATCTCTGGAGCATTGTTTACTGCAAGATCATAATTGTTAGCTTTTTCATCAATAAGCTGAATAACAATATTAGAAGTATAAAATGTTTTGTCGACATTAAAAATAAAGTTCCCTTTGCTGTCTGTTTTTACAACTTTAAAAGCAAAAGATTTTCCCGGAATTGATAATCCAACTGAAAGATTTTCGATTTTATCAGTTTTATTTTTTGCTGTAATTTTTCCCGAAATAATTTCACCTCTCAATTCTGGCAAAATAATTTTATCCTGATTTTGTAAATCTAATACAACCGGATAGGAAGTATTTGAAGCAAATTTGACAGCCGAAATTTGATTTTGAGCAGGAATGTTATCCAGTTTTCGAACTGAAAGGGAATAAACTCCGTCTACAAAATTATTGTTTGAAGACTGAATTTTTAAGTCAACCAATTCACGATTTGTAAATGTTTTTTTGTTTAGTTTAAGTACAACATTTTCATTTTTTAAATCCTCAGATGCATTTGAACTGCTTGCTAAAAGATTTTCAGCAGTAGTTTTTTCATCTGTTTTGTATGGATTAACGATGTTTATATTCAATTGAAATAATTCTGAAACGGGTTTATTTAGCATCCAGTTTGTGTATCCAACTAATTTATAACTCCCTGTTTTTAAAGTTGTGGGAATGAAATAATCGCCCTGTCCGTTTGCGTTTTCCAATGAAACTTTTGTTTTAAATACTGATTTTTTAGTATTATCTAAAAGTTCTACGTAAGCAACTTTACTAATGTCACTTGGCGTTTTGTCTGTTGCTTTTAAACAATAAACTTTATATAACAAGGTTTCACCCGAAACAAATGTTGTTGCATTTGCGTGAATGAAAACAGTTTCATCAACAGCAATTGTTTGCTGCGCTTTACTTAATTGTGTATTAATTAATACAAGCAATAAAATTATGTGTTTTAGTCTATCCAAAATGAAGGTTTTATGTTAGATGAAAATGATGTACAGTCTCCGCAAACAGCGTCTACTAATTTATAATTTATACCGCTGTTCCCTATATAGGTCATGAGTTCTCTATTAATATTATAGATCATGGTTTCTCCCTCGCAGTCTTCTCCTCCAAAACAAAATTTAAAAGGAACGTCCTCACAGGTATTAAAATAGGGTATAGGTTTGTTTGGGAAAAAATCACTGTAATTAAAAAATATTCTTTTTTCTGAATAAGAAGCTACATCAAAAAAGCCAATGACTTTAGTACTCGAATCATTAATACATTTTATGTTTCCTGAGATTAAACCGGGCTGTTTTGGAGATAAAATGCTCGATGAACCAGCGATATCTCTTAATGTTTTATGAAAGGTGTAAGCTTCTAAATTTTCTACATATTGTTTTACTAATATGCTGTATCTATGACCTATTATGTAATTACTTTCTTCAATAAAACGGATTGGCAGGTTTACACGATCTTCTGTTTTATCATTGGTATTTACTAAAATAATGTCTGTTGAGTTTTTACTAGAATAACAAATTCTTGTGTTAGGATCGTTATTAATTAAGTCAACAGTTTGTGTACCGGTTGCAATAATTTTTAATGATGTCCATCTTGGGGCAACAATTTTATATGTTTCATCATATTCATATCTGTAATATTTTGAAGTTTTTGCAGGATCAAAAGTATTTACATTTATCTGAACTCCGGTTTCATTGTCTTTATTTGTTGCAAGCGAAGGAACAACACTTTCAATAGGATTTACTGTTGTTAAAGTTTGCGGGGTAGATTGATAAATTTTCCCATCTTTAGTGGTGATTTCCAGTGTATATTTTCGATCTGGCAATGCCTGAAATACAGACTGAGATTTGTAAGTACCAGCACTTTCAATAAAAAGATATTCATTATTTTGATCGTCTTTAACAGTAACTTTTGCACCAGTTTCGGTTTGAACGCTCTGGTCTTCAAACTTCGAAGTTTTAGTGATTTTTATTTCCTGATTTTTAAGTTCATTAGTCAAAGTGGCTTCAACAACAATGATTTCTTCATAAGTGTTTGTTAACAGCGGATATGTTTCTGTACAGCCGTTAAAAACGATTGCAAGAAATGCTAATAGGATTATATTTTTTATTTTATGAATTTTCATTACTTAAAATAGGTTCATTTTTAATTGAAATAAGAATGTGTTTTTCATTTGGGAGTGAAAAATTATTTATCTGCTTTTTTAATCTGTCCAGAATGTTGGTTTTATGTTTGAGGCTATAGTGGTGCAATCTCCGCACGGCGGTTCAACCCAAAAAGTACGCCCTCCCATCCCTGAAAAATATTTTATTCTTTCTGCCGCCAAGTCATCTCCGGGACCGCCATAATGAGTACAAGGATCAGGAACAAAAGGTTCTACAGCATAACAAAATTCTTTACAGTCTGTAACATACGGTGGTGGTTTTTTACCAGGAAACAAATCGGCATAATTAAAATAAATTCGTTCGGTAGATACTGAGCAAACATCAAAATATCCGGCTATCTTATCATTAGGATTTTTAACTGATTTTAAATTACCCAGTAAAAAACCTGGTTGATTTGGAGAAACAATGCTTTCGGAACCTGATATTTTTTTTAACGTACTGTAATAATTAAATGCTTCAAGACTTTCTATATACTGTTTAACTAAAATGCTGTATCGGGTTGTAATAATATAATTCTGATCGCTAATAAATCTAACTAAAAAATCAACTTTATCTTCCGTTAGGTTATTTGTGTTTGCTAGTAACAAGTCATAATTTTTACCACTTGCGTAACAGGTTTTTGTATCAGTCAAATTTGGCATATAAACGATAAAACCATTTGGATCCCAGACAGCTTTAGTCAATGTCCATTTTGGAGCTACAACTTTATAGGTTTCTTCATATTCATATCTATAATAATTTGAACTATGGGCAGCGTCAAAACTATTTACTTTAATGCTTACACCATTTACGTTATCCTTTTGTTCAACTTTAGCTTCAACACTTTGAATTGGGTTTATGGCTGTAAGAGTTTCAGCTGATGATTCAAATGATCTGCCGTCTTTTGTATTAATATGCAATTGATATTTGGTGTTTGGTGTGGCACGAAATTCTGTGCTGGAAACATATTTCTCAGAATTTTCTACAAAATCGTATTGATTTCCTGCATCATCTGTGATAAAAACTTGTGCACCACTTTCTGTTAAATAACCTTCATCTTCAAATTTTGCTGTTTTGGTAATTTTTATTTCCTGTTTTTTAAGTTCATTGGTCAATGTTGCTTCAACAACTATTACTTCTTCATATCTACTGGTAATTAACGGATATGTTTCTGTACACCCGTTAAAAACGATTGCAAGAAATAGGAAGAGAACTATATTTTTTATTATATGAAATTTCATTGTTTGAATATTCTTTTAATCTGATTCTTATTAAAAAATCATCGTTTTTAGTTATCTACCCAGAATGTTGGTTTTATGTTAGATGCAATTGTTGTACAGTCTCCACATGGCGCATCAACCCAATAAGTTGTAACGCTGCTGGTTCCATCTCCTGAAAAATAGCGTATTTTTCCATAAGGAAGATCTTCCGCATAATGGCAGCAGTGTGTACAAGGAATAGGGTTGTTTGGTTCTTTTGCATAACAAAATTGTGTACAGTCCGTATAATAAGGAGGAGGAAATTTACCTGGAAATAAATCTTCATAATTAAAATATATTCGTTCAGTCGATACGGAGCAAACATCAAAATATCCTGCTATTTTACTGTCACTATTAACCGCTTTTAAATTGCCCAATAAAAGACCGGGCTGAGTAGGAGAAACAATAGTTCCGCCAGAGGAAGCAGTTTTGTTTAATGTATTGTAATAATTATATGCTGCAAGACTTTCTACATATTGTCTGACCAAAATGCTGTATCTGTGTGTAATAATGTAATCCTGATCACTAATAAATCGAATCAAATAATCTACACGATCTTCTTTTAGATTGTTTGTATTTAGTAAAAGTAATTCTAAACTTTTTTTAGATCCATAGCAAGTTTTAGTAACTGGCGAATTTGGCTCGAAGGTTGGAGATCCATTATTCCATTCAAGTTTTGTAGGCAGCCATTTTGGTGCAACAACTTTATAGGTTTCCTCAAATTCAAATCTGTAATAGGTTGATGTGCTTGTAGGATCAAAGCTGTTTATACGAATACCAACACCATTTTTATCATCTTTTTGTTCAATTGCAGCGACTACACTTTGCATAGGCGTTATGGTTGTAAGGGTTTCTGGCGATGATGCAAAAGATCTGCCGTCTTTGGTGTTAATGTGCAATTGATATTTAGTATTAGGAACAGCCTGAAATTCTATAGTTGAAACATATTTACCAGCATCTTCGCTAAAATTATATTGATGACCAGCATCATTTGTAATAAAAACTTCAGCTCCACTTTCCGGAAGATAGCCTTCATCTTCAAACTTTGCAGATTTGGTAAGTTTTATTTCCTGTTTTTTAAGCTCGTTGGTTATGTTGGCTTCAACTATAAGGACATCTTCAAATCGGTTGGTTATTAACGGATATGTTTCGGTGCATCCATTAAGGATGAAAGTAAGAAAAATTAAAATTACAATATTGTAAAATTTATAATTTTTCATTTCTTAGAATTTGAAATTATAAGTTATACTTGGTACCGGAATTGAGAAAATAGACGTTTTATAACCTTTAACTTTTCCGTTTTGATCTGTCACAAAATAAATAGAATATGGATTGTTTCTTCCTAAAACATTATAAATCGAAATGTTCCAGAAACTATGCGCTAACTTTTTAATTTTATGATTTCCTTCGATATTAATACCAATGTCTAAACGGATATAATCTGGTATTCTATAAGCATTTCTGTCGCTATATAATGTGTATTGAGAATTTCCATATTGAAATGTTCCAATTGGGTATGTTATTGGTCTTCCAGTTTGATATAAGAAATTTGAAGACAAACTATAACGTTTTGTAAATTTATAATTTAAAATAGCACTTAAATCATGAGGTTTGTCAAAATTTGCCGGGAAATAGTTCCCGTTATTTACAATTTCTGAACTAAACTGACTATCAAGTTTAATAAAAGTACGAGAGTAAGTATAGCCAATCCATCCGTTTAATCTTCCGGTTGTTTTCTTTAATAATAACTCAACTCCGTATGCTTTTCCTTCACCTTGTAATAATTCTGTTTCAACATTTTGATTTAGCAGAAGCTGCGCTCCAACTTTATAATCAAGGATGTTTTTAGATTTTTTGTAATATCCTTCTAAACTAACTTCGTATTCTTCATCTTTTAGTGTTTTAAAAAGGCCTAAAGAAACTTGCTGCGCAGTTTGAGGTTTTACGTTAGAATCAGATAATTTCCATGTATCTGTAGGAGATTGCGTAACGTTACTCGATAAAAGGTGAACATATTGACGTGTAACATCATAACCCGCTTTTATTGAGAAATCTTCAGTAATAAAATAACGTGCTGCTAAACGAGGTTCAAGTCCGCCATAAGTTTTTATGACTTCGTTTTTTTTGTAATGCGTTGTTCCAGTTACAGTCTCATCGCTTAAAGGCAGACCGGCTTGATAAGTATTTACATTTGCTTCTCCTAAAGAGGCATAAAACGAATATCTTAAACCTAAATCAATTAAAAGTTTATCACTGAATTTGTAACTATCGGCTAAATAAGCAGCAGATTCCAGCGCTCTTTCTTTTTCAAGATCGGTAGCAATTAAAGTGGCATCAGGATTTGTTGGATGCTGATAACCTGGTGAAATGTTATATAATTTGCTTGCAACACCATACGACAAAGTATGTTTTGGATTAAGTTGATAATTTAACTTTGCCTGCAATTGAGATTCGTTTACTTTATATCCAAAATCAAATGCATTAATATCATTTGAATCATAGTCAATATTAAATTTATACTCGCTGTTTGTAAAAATTAAAGCCCCTTTACTTTTTTTGTTAAAAGTATGATCCCATTTTAAAGAAGCAAGCCTGTTACTGTATTTATAAATAGAATCTGAGCTTAAACTAAATTTATCATGGCTGTAATATACAGTTGCTTCAAGATTGTTATTGCTGTTGATTGCGTTATTGTATTTAATAATTCCATCATAAAATCCAGCCTGACTGTTTTTTAAATTTTCATCGTCAAGAGATTTTAAAATCCAATCTGAATATGTAGCACGGCCTCCAACAATAATACTTGATTTGTTTTTCTGGATTGGTGTGCTAAGCGTCAAATTTGAGGTTATAGGTCCAATGGCACCTTCACCAGAGAATTTTTCAGGATTTCCATTTTTTGTTGTAATATCAAATACAGAGGATAATCTTCCTCCAAAATCTGCCGGAATGCTTCCTTTATAAATATCTGCTTTCTTTGCTGTATAAGGGTTTATGGCCGAGAAAAAACCTAAAAAGTGCTGCGGATTATATAAAACGGCGTTGTCTAAAAGAATAAGGTTTTGGTCGTCTTTTCCGCCTCTTACGTTAAATCCTGCAGATCCTTCACCCGTAGTTTTAATACCCGGAAATGTAGTGGCAACTTTTAAAATATCTCTTTCTCCAAGAATTAAAGGAACATTTTTAATTCCTTCTATATCAATTGAAACTAAACCAGAAACTGTAGTTTCGGTTGTTTTTTGTCCTTTCTTTTTAATGACAACTTCGTCTAATTGATTGGATTTTTCATTGATGCCAATATCAAATTTTCCGTCATCATAAACCATTAAAGTTCTCACAACTTCTTTGTGGCTTAATGATTTTACTTCAATAACATTTATGCCTCGCGGAAGCTGTAATGTGTAATTTCCATCAAGATCAGTAGATGTGTTGATGTTTTTTCCTCTTACTTTAATGTAAATGTTTTGCTCTACTTTTCCTGTTTCTTCATTTCTAACAGTACCAGAAACAGTATAATTTCTCTTAACAGAATCTTTATTTTCTTTTCCGATAAAAACAATCGAAGCTTTTTTAGTTACGCTGTAACTGTTTAAAGAATCATATTGCTGATGAAATACCGGATTATCAGATTGATCGTTTCCATTATTTTGATTCGTTTCGACTGGTGCATCGCTAAAATAATTCGAAGGCAGAGTATCGTGAATTGTACTGTTAAGCGTTAAAATTACTTTGTTTTTGAGAACAATATAATTCAGATCTGTTTTACTTAAAATTGAATTAAGTACAGTATCAATCGTAGCATCATTATAAACTCCGGAAATCAATTCTTTATTAGAACTGACCCATGTTGGATCAAAATAAAATTTGTATGATGTTGCAGCTTCAATGCGTTTTATTGCATTTTCAATGGTTTCATCTTTAAAAGTAATTGATAATTTCTCATTTGAATTTTGTGCAATAGACAATTGAAATGAGAATAAAATAACAAAGGCGAGTAAAAATTTTTTCATTTGTCTTATTTGGTTTGAATTGAAAGAGAATTAGAAATGTATTTCATCAAATTTTTCATAAATTGATTTAAATCAGATTTTTTTAACTCTCTATTCAGTAAATAAAACCCATTGATTTGTTTTTTTTGTTCGGGGAATAGTTTGATAATATCATTTTTTCCTTTTATGAGGTAAATGTTATTTTTTAGATCAATAAAAAAAGAATTATTTTCTTTGAAAGTATAAAACACGCCGGTTTCTAATACTGTTTTTTGAAGATCTTTATGGTGTTTGATGTAAAATGTAAAATCTGGAGCAACTTTACTTTCCTCATAATATCCAAGTGTGAATTCAGGAACTGTTGCAATTTTTCTGTCTATCTTGACAAAATTTTTATCCAGTATTGAAAAAGACTGAACTTTATTTTGAATAAGACTTATTCCAGTGTTTTCAGATTCTCCATATGGATTTAGAACTAAAATATCTCTGAAGATGTCATATTTGAGTTTTACTTCATAATATTTTTGCCCCTCACAAGTGATTTTTCCAATTTCGTATTTGTTTATTAAATACAAATGACTGTCTCCAATCGTTCTATACGGATTAGTGTACGGCGTTCCGTTATTAAGATCAAGATTGTCTTTTCCAACAGTTTTGTCAAACCAATTGTAAATATTTACATCGTTATTTGTTTGGCTATGAATAACATAAATGTTTAACAATAATCCAAATAACACAAGGAAAACGAATTTTTTTTGATAATTTTTCAAAGGATTCTATGGTTTTTAGTGATTTGTTTTGGGGGTTTCCAAATTTATTAAAAAAAGGTTATAAACAAAACGTATATCTGTTAAATTGTGATAATTTCTTATTTTTTTAATAACAAAAACCCTAAATCGCAATAACGATTTAGGGTTTTTAACGAATAATTTGATCGAATTAGAATTGTGTATTTAAATTTTAATCATAGAAATCATCAGTGTTATCAAGGATTTCGTCGAATATTTTTTTTAATGATCTTATATAAACTGGAAACGCAATGGCCAGTAAGATATATTCTAATCTTAAAACAGTAACATCGTCTAAAATTCTATATAAGCAGGGAATAATTACAGCCAAGGATACAACAACCCCAACCCACGGATTGTTTTTTATTTTTTTTATAGTTGGCAAAAGTTTCATTTCAGGTTGTCTCGTTAAGGCTATCTTCATCTATCTCTATTTTGATTTAGGTGGGATAAAAGTAATTTTGATCTCAATTTATAAGTGTGAAAATGTCACGAAACGCTTTTTCTCTGTCATGAACGCCATGAAATGTTTATTATGTAGGAATCTTTTCTTTGAAATAAGCATAAAAAAATCCTCTATTAAAGAGGATTGGTTTTGAATTTGAGATCTTTACTAAGATAAAATATTCATTTTTTTTATAAAATCTTTGTAGGTGTCACTCAGGTTTATTTTATGATTTCCTTTTAAAATAATAAGGTTATCTGCCAGGATAATTTCTTCTATTTTATCCGTATTTACAATTGTATTGCGATGCGTTTTTATGAATTTATTTTTGTCTAATAAATCGCTGATTTTAGTCAATGAAATTAGAATTACAAATTTTTCTTTCTCGGTTATAATATTGCAGTAACGCTCTTCAACTTCAATGTAAAGAATGTCTTCAAGAGATACTTTTTTTAAGGAATTTTTCTTTTTAATAAATAAAGAATCATTACTGATTACGGTATTTTGTTCTTCGCTAAAAAAGACATTTGTCTGCTCATAAAATTTCTCGACAGCCATTTCTAAGGCATACAAAATTTCAAGTTCATTAAACGGTTTCATTAAAAAACTGAAAGGCCTTGTGAGTTTTGCCCTTTCAAAAACCTGACGATCCTGAGAGCTTGTTAAAAACACAAATGGTTTCGATGCATGCGGAATTATATTGATAGATTCTGCAAAAGTTATTCCGTCTGGTTTTCCATCCAGGAAAACATCAATTATAATTATATCAACGGGTTTTTCATAAAAAAGTTTTAGTGCTTCTGTGTAATTTACGGCAACTCCGGCAACATTATAATTGTTTTTCTCTAATACTTTTACAAGTTCATCACTCTGCTCTAAAGTATCTTCTATAATTAAAACATTAATATTATCCATTTCATTTAGTTTTTGGGAATGTTAATATCATTTTAGTCCCTTTATTGAGTTCGCTTTCTATTTCAAACGTTCCCGAATTTTTCTTGATCATTTGCTTACATAATTGTAAACCCAAACCAGTTCCTATAATTTCTGAATTGCCTTTTTTAGCTAATAATTCTCCTTCATAAAGCAATTCTTTAATAGTGTTTTCATTCATTCCAATTCCGGTATCCTGAATTATAACCTGACAAAAATCAGAATCTGGTTCATTTGCCGAAAATGTAATTTGTCCATTCTCATTAGAAAATTTAATAGCATTGTCCAGTAAATTTCTAAATACAATTTTTAGAGAATCGAGGTCAACAAACAAAAATATATTTTTTGAAACCGAATTCTCGAACGTTATTGATTTCTCTAATAATAAGGGCTTATAATTATATTCGATTTGCTGTATTACGGAGTATAAATGAATTGATTCTTTATTAAAATACAATTGTTTAGTCTGTAATAATGCCCAGTGTAATAAATTATCTAACAAGCTGTAAGTACCGTTTGCAATACTGCTGTTTTGAATAATTAAATGATTTAATTCGTCGTAATTTTTAGTTTCAAGCGTGGCAGATAATTTAGAATTACTGTTTTTTAAAGCATTTACAGATGAACGCAGATCATGGCTTACAATAGAGAAAAGTTGATCTTTTGTGGCATTGAGTTCGTCGAGTTTGTTTTTTTGACGTAAAATGGTTTTGCCATTTTTTACTTTTTGTGCATATAAATAAACACCGCCCGTTAAAATCAATAATAAACCAATTGAGGAGAAAAATAAGGTATTACGCTGTGTGTTTTTTAATTTATTTTCGACCTCAAGAACTTTTATTTGTTTTTGTTTTTGAGCCACAGCGAATTTTTTCTCAAAATCAGCAACTGCCCAAATTTTATTTTGGTTGTTTAAGGAATCTTTCCATTGTTCAGATTCTTTTCTATAAACTAATGCCTCTTTGAAATTGCCTCTGTTTTCTTCTACAATTGCCATATTTCTTGAAGCAATTTCTTTTTTATTATAATTTTTTATTTTTTTTGATAAGTCATATGCCTTTTTAAAATAAGGAATGGCTAAATTATCCTTGTATTGTTCATAATATAAATTGGCCAAATTAATGTAAGAAGAACAGATTCTATCATTATTTTGAGTTTTTGCAGTTAAACTTAAGTTTTTTAGTAAATAATCTTCTGCTTCATCTAACTGTTTCAGATATATATATGAAGAACCAATTCCTGTATAAATATCTGCTAAGTAGTTGTCTTCGTTTAATTTAATAAATTGTTTTTCAGATAATCTGAAGTAAAAAAGAGCTCTTTGAAATTGCTTAGATTCTAGAAACGAAGCGCCTAAAGTAAAGTTTTTGATTGGCGTAAGTACAAATTTTTCTGAAACCAGGAAAAATTCTTTTTGTGCTTCTTTATAAAGTTTTTTATGAAAAAAACTAACACCTCTAAAATAATGACAATAATCAGACATTACTTTATGATTATTGTTATTCAATTGTTTCATTGAATATACTAATGTAGAGTCCCAATCTTCTTTAAGATAAAAAGATTGGGCCTTTACAAAATTTATTTTTCCTTTATATGTTATTGCTCCTTGTTGAATTTCTTTTTTTTCAAATTCGAAAAACTTTTTTTCCTGAGAGAATAGAAAATTTAAGTTTGTTACAAATAATAGTATTACAATATAAAAGATTTTACTTTTCATATTTAAGGAATAACAGTAGATGTACCTCTAGAAGTTTCAGGGTCAAGATCTCTTAAATAAGATATGATTTTTGTAACATTTTGAACGGTGTCTGAAGTATATTCTATCTCTACATACCAAACATCATAAGTTTCTGGTGATTTATCATCATAATCATAATCAAAATAGATTTCTATCAATCCATCATTCTCTGTAAATATTCCTACACTAGGATTTTGCGAATCCTTAGAATTAATGTATAAAGTAGCGTTAATTTTTAATTTTCGTACCCCATGTTGTACAAAAAGTCTTGCAGAAACTAAGGGAGGAACTGGGTAAGTAAGGCTTTCAGGATCTAAAAATCTAAAATCTACGGTATTAATCTTCGTGTTTTGAATCACAAAATATTCTGTGGTTTCCATAATTAGGTTTTAAGGGTTAATAATTTTATTTTTGGTGGGTTAAAGATATTTTATTTCTTTAAGAAAATATAAGCATTGTCGTGTTTTTTTTGTTAAATTATTTATTTATTGCCGTTCGTCGATAATAAATATTATAATTTGCTTTAGAAAGGAAAAAAAAACCAGCCGAAAAAAAATGAATTGAGTTTGTTGTAGAAAAGGCTTATTATTTTAGAAAAGTAAGTCAACCTGCGAATTAATTTTTTCGAGATAATAATCTATTTTTCGAATGGCACGATTAAAGAAAAGGTTTTGCTCTTTAATACCAGATTGCCCTAAAGCTATTGAGTTGCTAATTTGCTGTTTAAAAAACTGATGCACATTTTTACAGCTGTCTTCATTGTCTGTAATAAAATACCCTAAGAGTGTATAAGGAACAAACATAGTTAGTTTTTCTTCCGTTTCTATGAGCATGTTATTGTTTAATAATATCAGTTCATTATAATAAAGCGCAAAGTTGTTATTAGCATCATTACATTTTGCCTGTATTAAATTTATAATTCTCTTTAAGTCCTTACAAAGAGCATTAGCATTTTTTAAATTTAGCAAGCCGGCTTCATAAAAATATAGAATCTGCTGCAAACTGCTGTTTATAGTGGTATCGTTCCAAATTTCATTTACGGTAGTGTTTTCATATGCTTTTTTTAAGGTTTGCATATATTCTGTAAAAGATTCCTCAATTACAAAATTTTCAAAAGATACTTTTTTCTGGTTTGTATTTAAAAGATTCAGCCAGACAAAAGCCTTGAATTTTGACAAAATCGTTCCGTCCATAAAATAGAATAACGGAATATCCTTGGCCGAATAATAAAGTTTTGTTTTTGGGTTTTTTGTCAGTATTTCAACCTGTTGTGCAGATGCTTTAAAATATTGGAGCATATCTTTTAAGGATTCGATCTCAATAGTTTTTTCTACAATGACTTTTTCTTTTTGTGAAAATAAATTATCCAATGAAATATTAAAATGATTCGCCAGTTTGATGGTTTCGTCAATAGAAAATTTACTTTTTTGAGATATCCTTCGATGCGACGCATCATAACTGATTTCCAATATAGAAGCAATCTCATCTATCAAAGAATTTGACTTTGAAATTTTACTTCTAATAGCTTTTAAAAACGATTCCTGATGTTTCATAATTTGCGATAATCACAAATATAATATATTTTTTTATTGTTTTGCGCAAATCAATATGTGATAAATGCAATAGGTTTGTCCTGTAATTTTAAAAAGAAATAGTATGAAAATTATAAATCAAATTATGAGCGCCAATTCTTTTGGCCGTTTTCACAGAATACAATTTATAGGTCTTTTCTTGTTCACTGGCTTTTGTTTTGGACAAGATGCTTCGTCAAAAGTCATGGATACCTTAGTTAATAATATTTCAGAAAGTCCTTCTCTAGAATTTGATGGAAAAGATATTGATCTGCATTATTTCAGATGGAAATCTAATAATAATTTAAGGAACGATAGTATAAAGATTTTTAGTCTGTCTCCAATATCCAGAAGAGTAAATAAAGTAAATGGTTTTGCTCTTGGAGTAGGTCATTATGAGAATGAAAAAATTAAACTTCAAACAATTAATGGATTAAATATTGAAGCCAGTCCGCTGTCAGTGGCTTTATTTACAATTTCAATTAATGTTCCTTTTGAGTCTTTTTTAGTTGGAATTAATGATAATGTTATAAGTAACGTAGCTTTTTTTGATGATCATAAAGATACTTATATTAAGGTAAATGGTTTGAATATTAGTTCGGGAGGATTTACGGGAGGTGCAGAATTAAGAGGTATAAATATTTCGATAATTTCTGGAATGAATAAAATGAATGGATTCTCTGTTGGAGGAATATTAAATACAAAGAGCTTTTCTGGTGTAAGTATTTCGGGTTTAGCTAATATTTCTGATTCAGGAAATGGAATTCAAATTGGGTCGTCAAATGTTTCCAGACGACATAACGGAATTCAGATTGGATTATTTAATAATTCGAAAGAATTGAGAGGAATGCAATTTGGTCTTTGGAACACAAACGGAAAACGTAAGCTTCCTTTTTTTAACTGGCAGTTTAAGAAATAAAAAATAAAACAAATGAAAAATATACCAATCCTGCTTATTGCTTTCAGGCTTTTATTAGGGCCAATTTTAATAATACTGACTTATAATTTTGGAACCGAAATTAGAACGGAACTTGTTGTTTTAATCTTTTTAGGATTATTGTCTGATATTTTTGATGGTATTATTGCACGCCGGCTAGGAACTTCCTCAGAAAAACTCCGAAGAATGGACAGTCAGACAGATTTAGTTTTTTGGTTATGCGTTGCCTGGTGTTCATGGATATTAAAACCCGAAATAATAATAGAAAATGCATTCCCTATTGCTTTGATTTTTATAATGGAAGCATTGACGTATGTTTTCAGCTTTATGAAATTTGGCAAAGAAACCTGTACACATGCGTTTCTTTCTAAATTATGGGGAATAACGTTGTTACTTGCTTTTGTTGGAATGATTGGTTTTGGATATTCCGGAATTACTTTTTCTTTAGCAATTATTTTTGGAATTGTCGGTCATATAGATGTTTTGCTTATCATCTTAATTCTTCCAAAATGGACATTTGATGTTCCCAGCTGTTATCATGCCTATTTGATTCGGAATAATATTCCTTTTAAAAAGAATAAGCTTTTTAATTAAAACCGAAAACCCCAATTCAATTAATAAATTGGGGTTTTAGCTAATAATTTTAGATAAGCCAAATATTCTATTTGAGAAATTTGATTTATTTATTCAATTTTGAATGTTTTATAAAAATGAATATAATTCCCTGTTTCGTTTACTCCTTCCAGCAGGATTTCATAATCTCCGGCAATATCAGACGTGTAAAAAGAGATCGCCATTTCGCTATTTTTAAATGCTATATTAGGTTTCCACAGTAATTGATATCTATAATCAGGAACTCGGTTTAGGGTATTAGATATTTCATATTTTGGTTCAAAATACACTTTTGCAGGTTCAGGTCTCAAAATCGTCGTTTTCAAAATATTTTTATCCGTATAAATACTCGCAAAATCGTTATTTTTTGTAATGAGGCTAACAATTCCGTTGAATATTTTAGGGCCATAACAATATGGTCTGTCCACAACGCTAATACTTTGAATTTGATAAGCATTGTAATTAAGTAGTGCATTTATATCCTGAATTTGCAGCCCATCAACCAAAACCAGACACGGTTCAGGAGATTGAGTTATATTAAATCTGGAATTTCTTAAATACAGTGAAGGAACTTGATTATAATCTTTAAAATTAAGTTCGGTAACAATTTCTATTATGGTTTCTTTAAATGTTCTAAATCTTTCAAAACTATCCAGATTATAATTTTTCTCGGTAGGCTCAAAAAATAAATCGGTATTAACAGCATCAATAAGGCTGTCTTTTTTTTGGGAAAAATAAACGTTTTCTACCTGAGTTGCCAATGAGCGCTCTTGAATCGCTTTTAAATTTTTAGGAGAAATAGCTGTTTTATTAGAAAAAATTAAATTTGATAAATCCGGACTTGGTGTTTTATCTACTGTAATAGCATAATTTTCTCTATCAGATTCAGATAATTGCACATAACAGTTTGATGCACTGGTTTGTTTATCTATTAAAAAAGTAAATTTTCCGCTGCTGTTTGTTTTAGTTGTTTTAAAAATGAAATTTTTTCCCGGAATCGATAGTGTAACTATTTTAGAGTTTAAGTTAGCGTTTGCAGCTTTTGAAGTTATATACCCCGTTATAATTTCGCCTCTTGTTTCTGGAAGTACTTTTATATCTTGTTTTAAATTGATATCAGTATTAATAATTTCATTATTTGAGTTTGTAGGTATAAAATCTATTTTTCTGATATTTAAAAAATAATTTCCTTTATCCAGTGTTTTTGGTATTACAAGTGTGGCTTTTTCTCTTTTAAAATATTTCTCTTTGTCAAGGTTTAAAACAATTCCCTCAGATGTGTTTTTATAAACTTTAGGTTTTTTAGATGTACTATCAATAATCATATTGATATGTTCTTCAAACGGATTTATAACGGTAAAATCCTTTTCAAAAAAGTTATTTTGGCTATTGTTCAACATCCAGCTCGTATAAGCAATAAGTTTATAGTTTCCTGTTGTTAATGTTGTTGGAATAAAATAATCACCAGATCCAATTCCGTTTTTTAAACTAATTTTAGTTTTAAATATACTTTCTTTACGATTGTTAATTACTTCTAAATAGGCCACTTCACTTATATCAGAAAATACGGTTGTTTTGTTTAAACAGTATAATTGGTAATATAGTGTTTCGCCGGTTAATACTACCGAGGTATTGGTTTTAACTAATAATGATTCTGTACCCAAAACAGTATTATTTTGAGCACTACCTTTATAAGTGAAATTTACTAATAACAGCAGAAAAGCTAATTTTATATTTAATTTTCCCAAAATGAAGGTATTACGTTAGAAGAAAATGATGTACAATCTCCGCATTCTTTTTCGACCATATAAAATCCCGAAGGACCAAACCCAGGACCATCGCCAATATAATCATGTGTTTTAATCAAGTCATAATTGTCCTTTTCGATCTCATAAAAATAGAAGAGTCTGGCATTGCAGGTTGTAAAATACTCGGTTGGTTTTTCGGAAGGAAAAAAATCTTTGAAGCTAAAAAAGATTCTTTTTTTGGTCACAGATGCAACTTCAAAATAGCCCACAACTTTTTCATGTGAATCTGTTGTTGATTTTATGTTTCCAACAACATATCCGGGCTGATTTGGAGATAATATTTCTCCTGAATCAATCATTTTTTTTGATGTATAATAATAATCATAAGCACCTTGACTTTGCGTGTATTGAGAAACTATTATGCTATAACGATTTGTCAGCATATAATCTGTGTCGGCAATAAACCGAATAGGATATTTTACGCGATCTTCACTCAAATCTGTCGTATTGGTTTGTTTGATTCCTGTAGAGTGTTTGGTAGTATAACAAACCTGAATATTTTCTTGAACAGGAACTTTTACGTAGCTGTAATGGCCGTTTTGCTGTACTAATTTAATACGAGTTTCAATACGATGCGGAGTTATTATTTTATAAGTTTCTTCATATTCATAGCGATAATATTTAGATGTATTTGTTGGGTCAAAACTCTTAACATTTACCTGAACACCTCTAACGCCATCTTTTTCTGCAGCTGTTGCTTCAAGATCAATAGTATTTGGCGTAGTTAAAACTTCTGGTGAAGAAACATATGATTTTCCAGATTTAGTTGTTATTTTTAATTGATAGTTTTTATTTGGTTCTACTTTAAATTCATTTTCAGAAACATATTTTCCATCTTTTTCGTCAAAATGAAATACATTACTATCGCTATCAAAAACAGTAACATTAGCCCCAGCTTCGGGAATTTTTATGGTGTCGTTAAGAAGTCTCGTTCTGGAAATGTTTATTTCCTGATATTTTAATTCGTTTGTCAATGTGGCTTCAACAGTCATTGCATCTTCAAAATCTTGATTTTGATATACATATTGTTCCGTGCAGCCTGCCAGGATAACAGATGCAAAAAGGATCAATGTTGTTTTTTTGATTATTGATAAATTCATATTGCTGTGATAAATGAATTAAAATTTAATGTTATAAGTTATTGTTGGAATTGGAACAGAAAAAATCGATGTTTTATAAGCCTTGATTTTTCTGTCTTCGGTAACAAAATAAACATTATAAGGATTGTTTCTGCCCAGAACATTATAAACAGAAAGATTCCAGAAACTATGAGCGAGTTTTTTTATTTTGTGATTTCCTTCAAAATTAAGACCAATATCCAATCTATAATAATCTGGAATTCTATATTGATTGCGATTACTATATAACGTAAAACTCTCTCCGGCAAAATCATAAGATCCAATTGGAAAAGTAACCGGTCTGCCGGTTTGATAAACAAAATTAGTAGATAAACTATATCTCTTGGTGAATTTATAATTTAAAATGGCACTAAAATCATGTGGTTTATCATAATTTGTGGGGAAATAATCTCCGCTATTTATTTTTTCAGCGTCAAATTTACTGTCCAATTTTATTAAAGCTCTGGAGTAAGTATAGCTTAACCAGCCATTAAAATTTCCTTTTTCTTTCTTAATCAAAAATTCAACGCCATACGCTTTTCCTTCACCTTGAAGAAGTTCAGTTTCTATGTTTTCGTTCAAAAACAATTCGGCACCAACTTTATAATCCAGAATATTTTTCGAACGCTTATAGTAACCTTCTATGCTTAGTTCTAATGAATTTTGAATTATATTTTTGAAAATCCCTAGCGAAAATTGATTAGAAGATTGTGGTTTAGTATTTAAATCTGAAAGCTTCCATACATCCATTGGTGATTGAGTCGTATTTGTGGATAGTAAATGCATGTATTGGTACGTTCTGTCAAAACTTGCTTTTATGGATAGATCCGGAAGTATAAAATAACGAGCTGAAATTCTGGGTTCAAAACCTCCATACGTTTTTATGGACTCATTATTAGTGTAGGTCTTGCTGTCAATAATAGTTCTTTCAGACTTAGGAAGATCATCCTGATAGATGTTTTGGGTAGAAGGACCAAGTGCCGAATAAAGAGAATAACGTAAACCTAAATCAATTAACAGTTTGTCATTGACTTTATAATTTTCGGTAAAAAACAAAGCCGACTCTAAAGCTTTTTCTTTTTCAAGTGTTTTGTTTTTAATTTGAGAGTCGTTGCTTGTTGGTTTTAGGAAACCAGGGTTAATATTGTATATTTTGCTGGTAGCGCCATAATTAAAGGAGTGCTTTTCATTGAGATTGTACTTCATTTTTAAAACAAACTGAGTTTCATTGATTTTATAACCGTAATCAAATGATTTTTCAGGCTGAGAATCGTAATCAATATTAAATTTATATTGGCTGTTAGTAACAATAAATGAAGATTTATTTTTTGCGTTAAAATCATGATCCCATTTTACGGTTGCTAACAAATTACTGTATTTATAAATAGAGTCTGAATTGATGCTATATTTATCATGACTATAATATAAAGAAGTTTCCAGATTATCTTTTGCAGTAATTTGATGATTGTATTTTAAAAGCAAATCATAAAAAGAGGCTTGACTGTTATCTAATTCAGGATCTTTAATAGCCTTTAAAATCCAGTCAGAATAACTTGCTCTGCCGCCAAATAACAAGCTTGATTTTCCTTTTACTATCGGAATTTCGAGAGTAACATTGCTCATTACGGGGCCAATTCCTGCTTCACCAGAAATTTTTTCGGTATTTCCACTTTTAGATTTAATATCAAAAACAGAAGAAAGACGTCCTCCAAATTCAGCAGGAATGCTTCCTTTGTATATATCGGCTTTTTTTGTTGTAAAAGGATTTACAGAAGAAAAGAAACCTAAAAAGTGAGAGGGATTGTATAAAGAAGCATTGTCTAGTAAAAACAAGTTTTGATCGTCTTTTCCTCCGCGTACATTAAATCCTGCAGAGCCTTCTCCGGCTGTTTTTATACCCGGGAGAGTTGTAGCGACTTTAAAAATGTCTCTTTCGCCTAAAATTAAAGGTACGTTTTTGATGTTTTCGATATCAATGCTTGTGAGACCTGTAACTGTTGAAGTTGTATTTCTTGTTCTTTTATTTTCGATGACAACTTCTTTAAGCGCATTCACATTTTCGTCTAAATTAAAATCAACTTTTCCGTTATTGTAAAGTACAATCTTTTTAGTCTTTGATTCATGTTTAATAGATTGTGTTTCAATTATATTAATGCCGGCAGGAACTCTAAAGCTATAATAACCATTTTCATCAGTTGTTGTACTTATATCTTTGCCTTTTACTTTAATAGTAATATTATATTCTGGTTTTCCTGAAGCTCTGTCTTTAATATAGCCGGAAAGTGTATAGGATTGAGATTCGTTTATTAACGACTGTCTTCCAAGGGAAATAATTGAATCTGAATCTTTCTTAGAATCATTCAGATATTGCTTATTGTAAATAGGAACAATTTGTAAATTCGGCTTTTTACTAACATTTGAGTTATAAGTATTTTTAAAATAATCCTCTGTTATCGTGTTTGATATTAAAAGGCCATTGCTTAAAATAATATTGTTCTTGTCAATAATATAATTTATGGTGGTGTTATTAAAAATAGCATCTAAAATTACTGAAATAGAGGTGTCCTTGAATTCTCCTGATATAAGTTCATTATTAGATAACCATTGATCCTCAAAATAAAAGTGGAAAGAAGTGTTTTTTTCGACTATTTCAAGAGCTTTTTTTCGTGTAACATTTGAATATTCTATAGAAATATTCTTTTCTTGAGAAAAGAGAACAATTGGCAGCAAGAAAAATAAACAGAAGATAAAGTACTTTTTCATTTAGATTTGGGAATAGAGCTTATAAATTGTTATCAATAAATTTTATCAAATCTGCTTTGAACTGGTATGGATTTGTCTCTTCTTGAATTTTATTTTTTTTGTAAAACTCTTTTATCTCTTTTTTTAGCGGAGGAAATATTGCGAGGATTTCTTTTTGTGTATTTACAGATGTAAATTTTGAATTATAAAGAAGCTGATAATTATTATATTCTTTGAACTCAGTATATAAAGTAGTTTCAATAATGGTTTCTTTGGCAGTTTTAATGTGTTTAATATATAATGAAATATTTTTGCCTAAATATTTTTCTTCAAAAAAACCGGTTATTGCTTTCAGGTATTTATATTTATTGTCAATATTTACAAATTTCTTATCATCAATTAAAAAATAATCTGTTTTTTCATTTATAAGAGTTATGCCAAATGTGTTATTGTTTTCAAATGATTTAACAAGTTCATCTTTGTATATGTCATACTTTACAAGAATGTTTTCATATAATTGATTATCGTAAAAAACAGATCCGTTAACGAAGTTTTTATTTAAATAATAGTTGTTAGTATTTTTTAAATTATAAGGATCAATATGAATTTTGCCATTATTGATGTTTAAAATTTCTTCGCCAATTGTTTTATCTAAGTAATTAGAAACGTCTTTTTTTACATTAGTCTGACAAAAACTGTTGATTGAAAGTAATAGCAGGATGAAAATTAGTGTTGAGTAATTTGTAATTTTCAATGGTAGGTTTTTACAATATAGTTTGAGTTTAAAAGAGATAATAAATAATATTGTTTTAATTTTTAATCTTCCAATATCCTTTCTCATCAATATTTTTAGTTTTGTGCAGCTGTTTTCTATATAAAACTATGTTAATGAAGGTTAACAAAAAAATAAATTAAACCAACAACATTGATTTTTAAACCAACAACATTATTTAATCTATAATGTGTTTACTGAAAACGTTGTAGTCTAGTCTTTTAACCTTATATTTTTAGTTGGAAAGTAGATTTAAAAACTTAAAAACCCCAATTCAACTAAATGAATTGGGGTTTTCTATGAATAAACCTTTAGTAAACTAAGATCTGATTACTCTTTTTTGTCCTCACGTGGAGGTCTCGGAACAAGTGCTTTTTTAGACACTTTTTCTTTTTTAGTTTTAGGGTCAACTCCTAAGTATTTCACTTGGAAAACATCTCCCATATTAACTACATCGGCAACGTTTTCAGTACGTTCCCAAGCAAGTTCAGATACGTGAAGTAATACCTCGTTTCCTGGCGCAGCGGTATATTCTACAACAGCTCCAAAATCAAGCATTTTGATAACTTTCACTTCGTAAGCTTCTCCTAATACTGGTTTGAAAGTGATAGAAGCAATTTTTGCTAATACCGCTTCAATTCCGGCAGGATCTGTACCTAAGATTTCGATGACACCTTGCTCGTCAACTTCGTTGATTACAATAGTTGTTCCAGTAGCTTTTTGTAATTCCTGAATTACTTTTCCACCAGGTCCAATTAATGCTCCAATAAAGTTTCCAGGAATAGTTCTGGTAATAATTTTTGGTGCATGAGCTTTTACGTCAGCTCTTGGAGCAGCGATAGTCTCAGTCAATTTTCCTAAAATGTGTAAACGTCCTTCACGTGCCTGCCCTAAAGCTTGCTCCATAATGTCGTAACGTAAACCATCAATTTTAATATCCATTTGACAAGCTGTGATACCGTCAGCAGTTCCGGTTACTTTAAAGTCCATATCTCCTAAGTGATCCTCATCACCTAAAATATCTGACAATACAGCAAATTTCTCTCCGTCAGTAATCAATCCCATAGCAATTCCAGAAACTGGTTTTACCATTTGAACTCCAGCATCCATTAAAGCCATTGTTCCGGCACAAACTGTTGCCATAGAAGAAGAACCGTTAGATTCTAAAACCTCAGAAACAACACGAATTGTATAAGGACAATCAGCAGGAATCATATTTTTTAAGGCTCTTTGAGCTAAGTTACCGTGACCAACTTCTCTTCTTGAAGTTCCTCTTAATGGTTTTGCTTCACCAGTTGAGAAAGGAGGGAAGTTATAGTGTAAGTAGAATTTCTCTTCACCTTGTTCTGATGGAGAATCGATTTGGTTTGCTTCTCTGGATGTTCCTAAGGTTACAGTTGCCAAAGCCTGAGTTTCTCCACGAGTAAATAAAGACGAACCGTGAACTCTTGGTAAATAATCAGTTTCACACCAAATTGGTCTGATATCTGTAGTTTTTCTACCATCTAAACGAACACCTAATTCTAATACTACATTACGAACAGCTTCTTTGTTTGTTTTGTAGAAATATTTAGAAACTAAATCGCCGTCAGCAGCTAATTCTTCTTCAGTAAATAAAGCTTTAACTTCTTCTTTTACTTCAGCAAATGCAGCACCTCTTTCGTGTTTAGCCGAACCAACTTTTGCAATAGCATAAATTTTATCGTATGCTGCAGCTTTTACTTTTTTGTAAATTTCTTCGTTTTCTTTCTCACCTTCGTAAGTACGAATTTCTTTTTTACCAAAAGCAGCCTGTAAACGTAATTGTGCCTGAATTTGAACTTTAATAGCCTCGTGAGCAAATTTAATTGCTTCAACCATTTCAGCTTCTGAAATTTCTTTCATCTCACCTTCAACCATGGCAACAGAATCCATAGAAGCTCCAATCATCATATCGATGTCAGATTTTTCTAAATCTACTCTGCTTGGGTTGATCACAAATTTTCCGTCGATACGTGCAACACGTACTTCAGAAATTAAGTTGTAAAATGGAATATCTGAAACTGCTAATGCTGCAGATGCAGCTAAACCAGCTAAAGCGTCTGGCATAACTTCTTCGTCATGAGACATTAACTGAATCATAACTTGTGTTTCAGCATGGTAATCGTCTGGGAAAAGCGGACGTAAAACACGGTCAACTAATCTCATTGTTAATACTTCGCTGTCGCTTGGACGTGCTTCTCTCTTAAAGAAACCTCCTGGGAAACGACCTGCTGCTGCGAATTTTTCGCGGTAATCTACCGTTAACGGTAAAAAATCAACGCCTGGGTTTGATGTGCGAGCTGAAACTGCTGTAGCAAGAATCATTGTGTCGCCCATTCTTACTACTACAGAACCATCTGCTTGTTTAGCTAGACGTCCTGTCTCGATTGTGATGCTTCTGCCATCACCTAAATCGATCTTTTCTACAAATAATTGTGGAATCATAAATTTTTTCCTTATTGATTATACAATGGGTTTTAGTTGTGTTGTAGTGTTGTTGTGTGTAGTTGTTGTTATCTAAAACCCAATGAAAAACCAAACTTTTTTCTTGTAATATGCTTGTAATTAAATACAATATGTAAAAACAAAAAGAGGCACTTTCGCACCTCTTTTCTATATTGATTATTTTCTGATATTCAATACTTTGATAATCTCACGATATCTGTTGATCTCTTTCTTTTTCAAGTAATCCAACAAAGCTCTTCTTTTACCTACTAATAGTACAAGAGAACGCTCAGTGTTGTAATCGTGACGATTTTTTTTCAAGTGTTCAGTTAAGTGAGAAATTCTGTAAGTGAACAATGCAATTTGACCTTCTGCGCTTCCAGTGTTTGTTGCACCACCGTGTTGTGCGAAAATCTCTTCTTTCTTTTCTTTAGTTAAATACATTCCAATATTATTTAATGATTTTTATGTATGTCGTACATCCTTTGTAAGACGGGTGCAAAATTACATCTTTTTTCCGAAAAAATAAATTTAAACTTTGAAAATTTTAATAATTAATCAAATTCAGGTAAAAATAATCCTTTTTTGTTGATTTTGAACCAGTTTGATTTTAAATACAGCTATTTGTGATTCGTTTCAAGGTTAAATAACAAACTAAAACCTATTTTGATTTGGCAACTTTTTTACCCGTTTGTTTCTCATTTAAGGAAGAGTAAGAAAGTTTTACATTGTTTTCGTCTATGCTTGTTCCTGAAATTAAAACTCCCTGATCGTAATTATCTGTAAATGAAATTTTGCGTAAAGCATCGTTTCCAACCCAGACACCTTGTTTTAAACCGTTTTTAACAATTCCTTTTTGGGTTATAAACTTATCGGTTTCTTCATATTCTCCATTTCCATCAACTACGATTTGATTTTTATTTTCATCCCAAAAATTAAGAATTAAAGTTTGAGATGTTTTGGTTTTAGGATTCCACGAATTCTGTTTTTCGGATTTTTTACTTTGATTTTCGTACCAATTAATCTCTTTGCCTACTTTATGATCGTCAGAATAATTTACAACAGATTCTTTAGAACCATTTTTGAAATAACAAATAAACTCGCCATCCTTTTTTAAAATGTCTCTGTCTAAAGTACAGCCCGTCATTTTCTTTTTTCCGTTCTTGTAAAAATCGGTTACAACATAGCGTGCACTTTTTTGAGAATAATTAGTAATTACTCTGGTATAAACATAATTTTCGGGAGTAGCTTCACGATTTAAAGAGTCAAGGAAAATTTTCTTTGAAACAACATTAATCTGCCCAAATAGATTGACTGAACTTATAAGAAGAAATATGATGAATACATTTTTTTTCATTCAGCTCTATTTTTTATACATTAAAAATAGCTCTTCTAGAATAACTTAGCAACTTCTTGATTAACAAACTCCAAAAATCTTTCGTCAGCTTCTGTAAAAGGATCAATTACGTGGCTGTCAATATCAATTTGACCAATGTTTACTCCATTTACAAAAAGTGGAACAACGATTTCTGATTTCACAGTTAAACTGCACGCAATATAATTGTCTTGAGCTTTTACATCTGGCACAACAAAATTGGCATTACTTTCGGCAACTTGTCCGCAGATTCCTTTTCCAAACGGAATAACAGTATGATCAGTTTCTGCACCTACATACGGGCCTAAATGAAGTGTTTTGTTTTCGTGATTTGCAAAATAAAAACCAACCCAGTTGTAATATTCTACATTTTCGTTTAATAATTGGCAGACAGCTAATAGTTTTTCGTCTCTAACTTTGTTATTATCAGATACTATAGCGCTTATTTTTGGTTGTAATTCTTGAAATGTCATGATTTGAAAATTTTATACAAAAGTATTTAAAGCTGAACTCAAAAAATACATAAATTTGAAAAAAAAATCTGTTGAAAAAATATCTAGCCCAATTCAAGCCGTTTTTAATTTTTATAGGTACTTTTTTTGCAGCTTATATTGCATTAACGCTATTATATAAATTTTATTTGAACAGTTTTAAAGCTGATGAAGTCGACGGAATTACAAATTTGGTTGGCCGCAATGTTGAGCAGCTGCTTCATGCTTTTAATTTTGATATAAAAGTTCAAAAAAGCCTTTCCGGTTCCTGGTTAGAAGTTTTATATAACAATTATTATATCGTTCGAATTATTGAAGGCTGCAATGCGGTAAGCGTTATTATCTTGTTTATTGCTTTCGTGCTCGCTTTTTCGGGGAAATTTAAAGTTACCTTATATTATATCCTTTTCGGGATTGTGTTTATTTATCTTTTAAATATTGCCCGAATCGCTTTATTGACCATTTTGTTATTTCATTTTCCTGAAAAAAATCATCTTTTGCACGGCGTTCTTTTTCCGTTAATTATTTACGGAACGGTTTTTATTTTATGGATTATCTGGGTTAATAAATTTTCGAAATATGCTAAATAAAATAAGAGAAGAAAAAACGAAAATTTTCATTTCGATACTTGTTATTTTTTGTTTTGGAATTATTCGAGCTTTTGAAAATAGGCTCTTTTATGATCCCTTCTTAGATTATTTTGAAAAGGATTTTAATAACATACAATTACCCCAAGTCGATTCGTTAAAACTTTTCCTGAACCTTTTACTTAGGTTTGTTTTAAACACTGCGCTATCACTTATTCTAATTTATACCCTTTTTAGAGACAAAGGAATTTTAATTTTCAGTTCCATTTTATACGCATTTTTTTCAGTCGTTCTTTTCGCAATGTTTTTTATAATTGTCGAATATTTTCCGGAGAAAAGCTGGCTCTTGTTTTATGTTCGAAGATTTATCATTCAGCCTATATTTGTGCTTTTGTTTATTCCGGCATTTTACTATCAGCTTCAAAATCTAAAAAAATAACATTTCATTTAAATTTTATCTGAGTCTTTTTAAATACTTTTGCAGTATGAGAAAAAAGTGCACAGTAT
Organism: Flavobacterium panici; assembly: GCF_903819335.1. Lineage (GTDB taxonomy): Bacteria > Bacteroidota > Bacteroidia > Flavobacteriales > Flavobacteriaceae > Flavobacterium > Flavobacterium panici. The sequence goes on from NZ_CAIJDE010000034.1 coordinate 530,152, forward strand.
TATTTTTAGCGTTCCTATTGTTGGTTTCCAACATTGGGTTTGCTTTTGATGTGCATTACTGCGGAGGAAAAATAGCTTCCGTTTCTTTAAATACTTCAGCTTCGGCATCACCAGAGAAAAAATGCTGTGGTGAAAAAGAGAAAAAATCATCTTGCTGCAAGGACAAAGTTGTAAAATTTGAAAAAAAATCAAGCGATGCGACTTTTAAGGTTTTCTTTTTCCAGCTTGCATTTCCGGCTGTAATTCAGGAATACAAACCAATTGCGTTTTTGTCCATTCCAAACTTCAAAAACAATCAGGTTATTTCGTATTATTCAGATGCGAATGCGCCCCCCTTATTCAAATTATACAATCAATACATTTTTTATTCCTGATTTTAATGTTTAGAATCAAGCCTTCTTCCTATGGCTTGTAATGAACTGTTTGAATGTTTCTCGTTCTGGAGAAACCCAAAACAGAATTTCTAAATAACATTAAAATCTTTTTTTATGCCAAAAAATATCATGCTATTTGCGATGTTTTTGCTTTCGGTTTCTGTGTTCTCACAAGAAAATCTAGAGGAAGTAAAAGTCAAAAAAAAGCAAAAAGGAATTACAAAATCCTATACCGTTACCGCAAACACATCTTTAATTACGAGTAAAGAACTCTTAAAAGCTGCATGTTGTAATCTTGCCGAAAGTTTTGAGACAAATCCATCAATTGATGTCAATTTTTCTGATGCTTTAACCGGAACGAAACAAATCAAAATGCTGGGTTTAACAAGTCCGTATTTAATGATTACCGAAGAAAATATTCCTTCGGTTCGCGGAGCCTCACAAGCTTACGGTTTATCATTTACGCCCGGAACCTGGATCGAAAGTGTTCAGATTACCAAAGGTGCCGGAAGCGTTATTAATGGTTACGAAAGTATTTCGGGGCAAATAAATACCGAACTTTTAAAGCCATTAAGTGACATTCCGTTTTTTCTGAATGCTTACGGATCAACCGATTCAAGATTTGAATTGAATACACATTTCAATAAAAAGTTATCTGATAAATGGGCGACAAGTCTGTTTGTTCACGGAAATACTCGTGTTGCAAAAAACGACATGAACGATGACGGTTTTTTAGATAATCCGCTAGGAAAACAAATCAATGTTTTAAACCGATATCAATATTATGATCCCGAAAGCGGTTTGGTAAGTTTTATCAATTTCAGATATATGAATGATAAAAAGCAAACAGGAGAAGTTGATTTTGATAAAGACCGTGATCGCGGAACTACAAATCATTGGGGTTCAGAAATCAATACAGAACGTTTTGATGTGTCTACAAAAATTGGCTATGTTTTTAAAGATATGCCTTATCAAAGCATCGGATTTCAAAATGCCTTCAACAGTCATAAACAAGATTCGTATTTTGGTTTAAATCAATATGATATTAAACAGAATAGTTTTTATTCGAATTTAATTTTCAATTCGATTATCAACAATACGAAGCATAAATTTACAACTGGTTTAAATTTTTCATACGATCAATATCAGGAATTTGTAAATGTTACAGATTACAGCCGAATCGATAATTCGGTTGGGGCATTTTTTGAATATACGTATGATAACACCGATAACTTCAGCGTAATTTTAGGTGGAAGAGTTGACAATCATAACCGTTTAGGATTTTTTGCCACACCAAGACTTCATGTTAGGTATAATCCTTGGAAAAATGGAGTAATTCGTTTTTCTGCCGGAAGAGGAAAACGTTCGGCTAATATTTTTGCCGAGAATCAACAGCTTTTTGCCAGTTCAAGAACCTTTTCAATTTTGGACAACAGCGGAAAAATTTATGGATTAAATCCGGAAATTGCATGGAATTATGGAGTTAGTTTTTCGCAGAAATTTAAACTTTTCGGTAAAAATGCCGATGCCGGATTTGATATTTACAGAACCGATTTTCAAAATCAGGCCGTTGTAGATTTGATGCAGAGTCCGCAAAAAGTTTTGTTTTATAATTTAAAAGGAAGTTCTTTTGCCAATAGTGTTCAGGTAGAATTCAATTACGAGTTAATTCACAACTTAAATTTAAGAACGGCTTATAAATATTATGGCATTCAAACCGATTATTTAAGAGGAACTTTTCAGCGTCCGCTTCAGGCGAAACATCGTTTTCTTGGAAATTTAGAATACGAAACAACGTTGAACAATGACAAGCAATGGAAGTTTGATTATACTTTTAACTGGTCTGGAAAACAACAGCTTCCGTACACAGCGTCAAATCCTGCTGAAGACCAGTTTCCTGATTTCTCGCCTTCGTATGCTGTTATGAATGCTCAGGTTACAAGGGTTTTCTCGTCAGTTTTTGAGGTATATATAGGAGGGGAAAATATTGGAAATTACAAACAGCAAAAAGCGATTTTAGGAGCAAATGATCCTTTCGGACCAAATTTTGATGCTTCGGTTGCGTATGCGCCAATTTTTGGGCAAATGTATTATGCCGGATTACGATTTAAAATAAAATAATAAATTTATAACATTAAATAATAGACAATGAAAAATTTGATTTTAATAGCAATGATAACTTTTTTAGGATTTTCGGCTCAGGCGCAGACTAAAAAAAATAAGAATTTAAAATATACTGTAGAAGTTAACGGAAACTGCGAGCAATGCAAAAAACGAATTGAAAAAGCTGCATTTGGAGTTCCGGGTGTAAAAACAGCTTCCTGGGATATTAGTACGCATCAGCTTACTGTGATTTTAAACGAAGAAAAATCTTCTCCACAGGATTTGAATGCCGCAATTGCAAAAGTAGGACATGATACAAAAGAAGTAAAAGCCACAGATGCCGATTATGAAAATCTTCATTCTTGCTGTAAGTACGAGAGAGAAAAATAAATTTAAAAGCCCGAGTTAATCTTCGGGCTTTTTTATATAGTTAATTTATCTTTAAAATATGGCTTTTAATTGTGGTTAAGGTAAATAATTGTTAATTTCACAAACTTATAAGTATAACCAAATTCGTTTTATGAATAATTTTGAGTGGACCCAGTTACTAAACCCTGAATTCTATATAACTTTAAGTATCGGAGGTTTTGAGATTGGGTTATTTATTGTTCTGTTTATAGTTTTTGCTGAAACAGGACTTTTTGCAGGTTTTTTTCTTCCAGGAGACAGTTTGCTTTTTCTAGCTGGAATTTATAGCCGCGACTTAATTCAAAATGTTGTTTATATTCCGGGAGATTTTATCAATGTATTTTTGCTTTCGACAGCTGTAGCCGTAATGGGCGTTTTTGGAAATATGACCGGTTATTGGTTTGGAGCAAAAAGTGGTTATTATTTATTCAAAAAAGAAGATACATTTTGGTTTAAGAAAAAATACCTTTTACAATCAAAAGATTTCTTTGAAAAATACGGTGGAAAAGCAATCATTTACGCACGTTTCCTGCCAATCTTTAGAACTTTCGCGCCAATCATTGCCGGAATAGTTTCTATGGATAAAAAGAAATTTATGTTTTATAACATCTTAAGTTCTTTCTTGTGGTCCTTCATTTTAATCTTTGCCGGACATTATTTGTATGGTGTCTTTTTGAAAAAAGGAATTGATTTAAAAGAACACATCGAATACATCATTATAATCATCGTTATCATTTCTACATTCCCTGTTCTATTGAAACTTTTAAAAAAGAGACCAAGCGAAGAAATATAATTAAAGAATAAAATAAAAAAAGTCCGAAGCTAAAACTTCGGACTTTTTATTTTCTGTTTATGTCTTGTCCTGAAATAGCGATACAAAAAAAAGATCGTTATGGAAAAACAAACAAGTTATGTTAAGCGAAGCCAGCGAGACTATAGTATGTCGCTGAAGCTTCAAATCGTAAGCGATATTGAAAAAGGATTTATTTCTGTTACTGACACCAGAAAGAAGTATGGAATTCAATCCCGTTCAACTATCGTTCAATGGCTTAGGAAATTTGGTAACTTTGATTGGGAGAACCAAACCTCAATCAAGATGACAAAAACACCTGAACAGAAGATTATGGAGCTTGAAGCTCAGGTCAAGCTTTTAGAAAAACAGAAGGCTTTTTTGGAAAGGCAGGCTTTTGTAGCCGACAAAAAGGCTATCCTGTTTGATATGATGATTGATTTAGCTGAAAAAGAATATCATATTGATATCCGAAAAAACTCTGTACCCGAACAATTGCCTGCTTTAAAGAAAAAGAACAACAAACAATAGAGTTTACCTGTTATTTGTTCGGGATAAACAGACAGGTTTATTATCGAAGGCTAAAAAGAGCAGCCATCAGGCAGGACAAAGCTGAGAAAGTTGTTTTTATGGTCAAAAATATTAGAGAATTAATGCCTAGAATTGGAACCAGGAAACTCTACTATCTTTTAGCAGACAAACTTAGTCTGATAAAAATCGGCAGAGATAAATTTTTTAATATACTCAGGGCTAATCACTTATTGATACAGCCCAAAAGAAGCTACCATATAACAACAAACTCTCATCATCGCTTTAAAAAGC
>NZ_CAIJDE010000035.1 GCF_903819335.1 Flavobacterium panici
TATCGCAAAATGATTGAAATTGCTGAGCAGGAATTCAAAATTAAAATTGTAAAAAAGTCCAATACCAAGTAATTCAGGAGATGAAACACAATTATCCCAAGATTGGTTTAGGCAAATTTTGTCAATTACTTGGCGTAACCAGACAGGCATATTATCAGCACTTTTGGTACCAGCAGCAGCTTGCTTTTGAAGATGAACTAATTGTTTTTGAGGTATTAAAAATTAGAAAAAATCATCGTCATATGGGAGGAAGAAAGTTATATGAACTTTTACAGCCTTTCTTATTAGAGCATCAGATAAAAATGGGAAGAGATAGACTTTTTGATATTTTGTCTGCTAATTTTTTATTAGTCAGGCGTAAGAAAAAGCCAAATATCACTACTGATTCGTTGCATAGATTTAAGAAATATCCCAATCTTATCAAAGAATTTGTACCAATTTGCCCTAATCAATTATGGGTAAGTGATATAACATATTGGAGAATTAAGGATAGTTTTATGTACATAAGTTTTGTTACTGATGCTTATTCCAGAAAA
>NZ_CAIJDE010000036.1:0-169644 GCF_903819335.1 Flavobacterium panici
CTGTGAGAAACAAAATAATCCATCGAGTTTTTGCAGTAATAAAAAACCAAACCTTTTATGAAAAAGATTTGGTTTTATCATAGAAATCGAAATGACAAGCCAGATGCTTATTACGGACTTAAAAAACTTTGCGCTTTTGCGACTTTGCGAGAAATTGACTTTTTACAAATTCTCGATCTGAATACGTTTCTTATCTTTCAGCTGTTTAAAATAAGTAGGCGTGAAACCCGTAATTTTCTTAAACTGATTACTTAAATGCGCTACGTTACTGTAGTTTAAAAGATCAGCGATTTCACTTAAAGAAAGCTCATTGTAAATCAATAATTCTTTTACCTTTTCTATTTTCTGGCTGATAAAATACTTTTCAATGGTAGTATTTTCTATTTCAGAGAAAAGATTACTTAACGAATTATAATCCTGATTGATGTTTTTGACTAAATAATCAGATAAATTGATTTTGAGTTCGTTGTTTTTATGATGAACCAAATCCACAATAAGATTTTTTATTTTCTCGATGGTTTTCGTTTTTTTATCATCGAGTAAATCAAAACCTAAAGTCTGCAGGTTTTTAAGCAACAGTTGTTTTTGAGAATCGTTGAGATCATCTTGCAGTTCGACTTCGCCCAATTCGACAGAAATAGTCTGAAGTCCGAGTTTTTCAAACTCAGACTTCACAACCATTTTACAACGGGCGCACACCATGTTTTTGATGTAGAGCGTCATATTTATTTGATGGTTTCTACCACGTTTCCGCAAGTTAACATCGAAGAACCGTAATACGGATTCTTAACTGCTTTTTCCTTGCTTAACCAATCTGCGTCTGCCATTGGGCAATATTGTTTGTAAACAACATCAGTTGATTTTGAAACTTTAATTAAAGTGTATGTGTTTTTTGAAAGAGATTTAAAAGTCTCACGTTGCTTTTTTAAATCTGTTGTAGTCGAAATACTTTTGGCATCGGCAGTTAGTTTTTTTACCACTTTCATCCAGGCAGTATGTTCGTCAGTTTTTAATTTGTCCATTTTTATGGCGGTAATCGCATTTAATAAATCTTTGGCTTTCGCCGAAGTTGATTTTGCATCGCTTTTAATTAAAGCATCTTTTACAGTAAAATAAGCATCATAAACAGATTGCAGCTGACTTGAATTAGCGATTTCAATTCCTGTTTCTGTTACTTTTATTGTATTGGACTGAATCGTATTTGCAGAAAATAATAATGTGATTATTGTTGCTATAGTTGATATCGTGTTTTTCATTGTATGTAAATTTTGATAGAGAATTTAATTTTTCTCTAAGTTAAATAATTTAGGATGTTTTTAATCTCGCAATCCCGATAGCTATCGGGAGCAAAGTTTTATATTTCTTAGAGCCTTTGTACCTTCTTGGCAGAATATAATTATGGCTGTCAGAAATAGAATTACTTTATTTTAGGAATTAACCAAATAGAAGTAAACCCATCAGAAATGCTGGCGGTTTTATAATAAGAAATAGATTTCTCCGAAGAAAAATTAAAGAGATTATTTTCGAATTCAAATTCGTTTGTAGTAATTAAACTAAATTGTAAAGCAGTAGTTGTGCAGCTCGAATGATCACATTTTCCGCTGCAGCCGTGCTGATCTTTAGAATCATGACCTTTTTTGCAGCAATCTTCCTGACAAGAATGGGAATTCTCTTTTTTAGAAACAGCTTTCTTTTCGCATGAAGTTTTCTCAGCAGATTTTCCACACGCATGACCTGAATTGGACATCAAAAAGAAGCCAAGAGTTAAAAGGAAAAATAATATGTGAACTTTTTTCTTCAATGAAAATGCTTTGGAATTACAAATTTAGATAATTTTTTAGAGCCGTTACTTATTTAAGATTTCAAATTTTATGTTTTCTTAAAATCAGTCGGCTTCATGTTTTTCTTCTTTTTAAAATAATTCGAAAGATGGCTTTCATCAGTAAAACCAAATTCATAAGCAATTTGTTTTATAGAAAGCTTGTCGTTATGAATCCGTTTTTCGATTAAAGTCGTTCGCAAATTATTAATGTATTCGCGATAACTGATAGAAAAAGTCCTTTTAAAATAAGCACTAAAATAAGTTTCGGCAATATTAAAATGACTGGCAATGACTTTTATCTGAACCAATTTCGGGTTGTAAATATTCTGATGAATATAAGTCGCAATTTGTTCGTTGTCGATATGCGTCGATTCCATTCGCAGATTCATACATTTTATAGTTTCTTTGATTACTCCAAAAATCGAAAGAATCTGATAAAAGATAATAGGCGAAGTCGAAACATCGGTTTTACAATTATAAGCCGTAATATTTTCGATTGTATTTTTAAGAATCGTTTTGCACGGATCGTCTAATTTTAAAACGGTTTCCTTTAATAATTTATCACGCATAAAATTTTCAGGCGTGTGAATTAAGAATTCATCGCAGGTTAAATTTTGTTTGGAGTTAAAATAATTATCCGTGAATTTGATATAAACAAAGCGTGTTGATTTTTTAATATCAAAATAATGTTCGTCTTCTGGCGAAATCACAAATAAATCTCCGGATTTGTACGGAAGAAGATTATTGTTGAGGTGATGAATGCCGCTTCCTTTCTTTATATAGATGATTTCGTAATAGGTATGTGTATGCGGCGGAAGATGAAATTTTTCATCTTCAAACTCATGAATGACAAGAGTTTCAAATTGATTTAATTTCGGCATGTTTTATTATTACAAGTTTATGTTGTAAATGTACAACTTTTTTCTTGCTTAATGGTGTTAAATTTGCAACGTAGAAAGTCTTTCCCTTTCTCATCCAATCAAAATGAAAAAAAGTCTTATTGCACTCTCTTTTGGAGGCTTAACAATCGGTATAACCGAATTTGTAATGATGGGTCTTCTTCCTGATATCGCTTCAGATATGAAAGTTAGTATTCCCGTTGCCGGATATTTAATTTCTGCTTATGCACTTGGAGTCGTTATTGGCGCTCCTTTATTAGTAATACTTGGAAGAAATTTTCCACCTAAAAAAATGCTTTTAATTTTAGCTTTGATGTTAACGGTTTTTAACGCGCTTTCGATTATTGCACCTTCTTATAATTTTTTATTTGCTTCGCGATTTTTATCGGGATTACCGCATGGAGCGTTTTTTGGAGTGGGTGCGGTAGTCGCAAGCCGTTTAGCCGATAAAGGAAAAGAAGCACAGGCGATTGCGATTATGTTTTCGGGTTTAACCCTTGCTAATTTAATTGGTGTCCCAATCGGAACTTACATTGGACATAATTTTATCTGGCGTTATACTTTTGTATTAATTGCCGTTGTGGGTCTGTTAACCTTTTTGCTTATTTCTTTATGGATGCCAAAGCTGGATAAAGGCGAAACAGTAAATATGAAAAAACAATTAGAATTTTTCAAAAGAACCGAAGCTTGGCTAATTATAGGAATTACTGCCATTGGTTTTGGAGGATTATTTGCCTGGATTAGTTATATCGCTCCTTTATTAATCAATGTTTCGAAATTTGGCGAAGGCGATGTTTCGTATATTTTAATTCTGGCAGGTCTTGGAATGGTAGTTGGAAATTTTGCCGGAGGAAAACTGGCAGATAAATATTCACCTGCACCAACTACTTTAGCTTTGTTGTTTATCATGTCAATCGATTTGGTTTTAGTTTACTTTTTCTCATCAAATCAATATATTTCATTGTTTTTGACATTCTTAACGGGAGCTATTTCTTTCTCGGTTATTGCGCCAATTCAAATGTTAATGATACGAACTGCAAAAGGGGCAGAGATGATTGCTTCGGCATCTTTGCAGGGAAGTTTTAATATCGGAAACGCTCTTGGAGCTTTCCTTGGCGGATTACCTTTAACAGCCGGATACAGCTACGAATCTCCAAATCTTATAGGAGTTGGAATGTCTATTGTTGGAATGCTTATCACAGTGACTTTAATTAAAATGCGCAAGAATGATTTGAAGCTTCAAAGCGCATAAATTTTATATTTCTAAATATCAAACCCTTAGATTATTTCTAAGGGTTTTTTTATGGCCAAAAAATATTTTAGGATTTGTTTAGGGTTTTGAGTGCTTGTTTAAGGACTGTAGTAGAAGTTTAAAAAACAAGTTATAGGTTTCTTTTTTGAAAGAAAACTTGTTAAAAATTACATGAGTTAAAAATTTTATTTGATTTTTCCAGCAATTTTAAATGTTAAAAACACACTTAAAAATTTATTAAATTGTAAGCTTGTAATCGATTGTTTTTTTAGATAAAATCGTAACAAATTATCAAATTACGATAATATATTTAATATTTATATATCGGTAAAATTACAGAAGTCGTATAAAAAAGCTGTTTTATTTTTGATATATAATTCTATTTATGAAATTTTTATGAAATTTAATTTTTTATATTGAAAAAAGATCTATGTTTGTGTAATCGATTACAACTTTTTCGGGCATTGTTAATAGAAGTTTCGATTCTTACAAAAACAGAATGATTAAAATTCCAAAATAGTATAGACGTATGCTTTGTTATTAATAGCAGAGACTGGACTTGCAAACAAAAAAAGAAACCACAAAAACCACTTTTAAACAATTTACTAACTTAAACAAACAACCATGAATTTTAAAGATTTATTAAACAAGGGAGCAAATCATTGCTTTGCATTTGTTTTTTTATTGTGCTTGCTGTTGAGCAATCGAGCGAATGCTCAGACAGTGACAATAGAAGGAACCGTTAAGGATGCAGCCGGACTTTCTTTGCCAGGGGTTAATGTACTGGAGAAAGGAACGAAGAACGGGACTTCTACAGATTTTGACGGCCACTATAAATTAAAATTAACCAATCCAAAAGCGGTTTTAAGCTTTTCATTTATAGGATTTAAAACTATTGAAATACCTACAGAAGGAAAAGCCAAAGTAAATGCAACGATGTCTGAAGATTCTAATAACCTAAACGAGGTTGTTGTAATTGGATATGGAACTTCAAAAAAATCTGATTTAACGGGTGCGGTGGCGACATTTTCCGGAAATGAAATGCGTAAAATTCCTGTTCCTAACGTAGCAGAAGCCTTAACGGGACGTATAGCGGGAGTTCAGGTAACTTCTTCGGAAGGTTCGCCAGATTCAAACGTGCAGATTAGAATTCGTGGAAACGGTTCTTTAACGCAGGATGCTTCACCGTTATACATTGTGGACGGATTTCCGGTAAATAATATTAATGACATTTCTTCTTCTGATATTGATACTATGACCATATTAAAAGATGCATCTTCTACCGCAATTTATGGTTCAAGAGGTGCGTATGGAGTTGTTATTGTAACGACTAAGAAAGGTAAAGATGGTAAAATCTCTGTAAACTATAATATGTTTTACGGTATGAAAAAAATAGCCAATACGATTGATGTTACAGCTCCGGAAGATTATGTGAAATGGCAGTATGAGTACGCTTTGCTTAAGGATAGTGCTAATTTAAATTCTTATGAGAAATATTTTGGTTCATGGAATGATTATGACATGTACAAAGGCATGAAAGGTAATGACTGGCAAAGACAGGTTTTTGGACGTACAGGTGAAGTTCAAAGCCGTGACTTATCTATTCGAGGCGGTTCAGACAAGATGAACTATAATTTCAATTATGCTCATTATGATGAAAAAGCAATCATGGACGGATCAGATTTTAATAGAAATAACTTGTCACTGGCTTTAAACAGTAAAGCTTCTGATAAAGTTGATTTGAGTTTTACAGTTCGTTATTCAGATACAGAAATTAATGGTGGTGGAATGAACGAGCAAAATGAAGTTTCATCGGCAGATTCCCGTTTAAAAAATATTGTGGGATATGCTCCAATTCCTGTTCCGGGTTTAACAACTGATGATACTGATGAAGCGGTTTCGGATAATTTAACGCATCCTTTTGTGGCTATTGCTGACACTGACCGTCAGCAGTTTAGAAAAAACTTTAATATGCTGGGAAGTTTTTCATGGAAACTTACTTCAGATTTAGTGTTTAAAACAGAATTAGGTTGGGATAATTATAATTATTTAGACTATCGCTATTTTGGGCGTTCTACTTATTATGTAAAAAATAATCCGGCGGCAGAAAGACAAGGTATGCCTGCTATGATAATGGGAGACAGAAAAGATACTCGTTTTAGAAACGCCAATACGCTGAATTATGATTTGAAAAAATTCGTTGGAGAAAATCATAGTTTAAAATTACTTTTTGGTGAAGAATCTATTGAATACAAAAGAAATGATGTAAATACTGCTATTCATGGTTACCCATTAACTTTTGGTTTGGATCAGGCAAAAAAACTAACGACTCAGGGAACACCGGTTTCTGTGGATAATTTCTATTTCCCGGATGATAAATTGCTTTCATTTTTTGGTCGTGTAAATTACGAGTATAAAGATCGTTACCTTTTTACAGCAACGTATCGTGCCGATGGTTCAAGTAAATTTTTAGGTGATAATAAATGGGGATTTTTCCCGGCGGCTGCGGCAGCGTGGAAAATTTCGGGAGAAGAATTTATGAAAAATGCATCATGGATCAATTTGCTTAAACTTAGAGCAAGTTATGGTGAAGCAGGAAACAATAATATCCCGACAGGACAAATGGTTCAGAGTTTTACCTCTACAACATCTACCTGGATTAATGGTGTTGATAATTACTGGGCGCCTTCTAAAACAATGGCAAACCCGGATTTAAAATGGGAAACTACTGTGACGCAAAACTTAGGTTTAGATTTCGATTTGTTTAAAAACCGTGTTACAGGTTCTGTTGAGGTGTATAAAAACGTTACAAAAGATTTATTGATCAACTTCCCAATTTCTGGAGGATATGATTTCCAATATAGAAACATGGGTGAAGTTCAAAATAGCGGAGTTGAGGCCACTTTAAATCTTAACCTAATCGAAAGAGAGAAATTCGGTGTAAGCTTATCGTTTAATGCAGGATTCAACACCAATAAAATTAACTCACTTGGTGTAATGAGCAACTTTGGTGCAAGTTCCGGATGGGCTTCTACGGCAATTGGAAATGATTATTTAGTAAACGTAGGTCAGTCAATAGGTGTTATGTATGGATATAAAAGTGACGGACGTTACGAAGTATCTGATTTCAATTATAACGCAGGAACTTACACTTTAAAAACCGGAGTACCAGATGGCACTACAATTGTTGGGCCTATGAAACCGGGTGCAATGAAATTGAAAGATATTAATGGTGATAATAAAATAGATGCAAATGATCTTACGGTGATTGGAAATGCAAACCCAAAAACGACAGGAGGTTTTGTATTGAATGCGAATGCATATGGATTTGATCTTTCTGCAGCATTTAACTACAGGATTGGGAATGATGTTTATAATGCCAACAAAATTGAATTTTCTACTTCAATTCCAAATGGACAATATAGAAATTTAAATACTGAAATGGCTGACGGAACAAGATGGACAAACTTTGATCCTAACACAGGACAATTAGTAACAGATCCTGCGGCACTGGGGGCTTTAAATGCAAATACTACAATGTGGTCACCTTATATGCCGCGTTATGTTTTTAGTGACTGGGCTGTTGAAGACGGGTCTTTTTTAAGACTTAATACTTTGAGTTTAGGTTATACTACACCAAATGATTTAACTTCTGCTTTAGGCGTTTCTAAGTTAAGATTTTACTTAACTGCCAGTAACGTATTTGTCTGGACAAAATACACCGGGCAAGATCCTGAAGCTTCAACAAGAAGAAATACGCCGTTGACTCCTGGGGTTGATTATTCAGCTTATCCAAGAAGCAGACAGTTGATATTTGGTTTAAACCTTAATTTTTAATTCAGTAAAACTTTCACAAGATGAAACATAAAATAGTAATAGCAGGAATGTTTGTTGCAAGTCTTTTTTGTTCTTGCTCAGATGACTACTTAGATGCTCCGGCACAATCAACATTAGACGAATCCGTTATTTTTTCCAGTCCTGATTTAGCTGCAGGAGCAGTAGACGGAATTAAAATTCCGTTTGCAGAAACTAACTCTTACAGAGGTCGTTTTCTTCCTTTTTATGGATTAAATACGGATGTAGAATGGTATAATTCTTCGCAAACCGTAAGTGATGCTTCAGATTTATGCACCTATGATGCAAAGTCAAATAACTCACAAATGAACACGACCAACAATGCCTGGGCAATGATGTATTCAGGAATTGAACGTGCCAATCTTTGTGTTCGCGGTTTACGTACTTATGGAAACCCAACACCGGGATCTGACTTAGGATATTTATTAGGTGAAGCTTTAACTTTAAGAGCTATTTATTATGCTGATTTAATAAAAGCCTGGGGAGATGTTCCATACCGATTTGAACCATTAACAAATGAAACACTTTACATAGGAAAAACAAGCCGTGACGAAATTTACAAACAACTGCTTAAAGATTTAGGTGAAGCTACGACATTAGTACCGTGGCCGGGTGAAACTACCGCAACAAGCAGTGTCGAAAGAATCAATAAAGCTTTCGTAAAAGGTTTCCGCGCGCGTTTAGCAATGGCTGCGAGCGGTTATCAGCAATATCCTGACGGAGTAAGAAGAAGTACAGATCCGCAGCTTTCTGTTGCCAATATGTACGCATTGGCATTAGCAGAATCCCGTTCGGTAATTGAAAGCGGATCTGCACATTTAGAATCTTCTTTCGAAACATTCTGGAGAAAATACAATCAGGAATATTTAGTTGCAGGAGGAGAATCACTATGGGAACTTCCATTTTCAGAAGGTAGAGGACGTATGTTATTTACATTTGCAGTACGCCATACTACAGATGATCAATTTCATGCAAACGGACCAAACCGCGGGGGAACTGCAGGGCCGCTTCCTTTCGTTTTTTACGACTACGATCAGGCAGATACACGTAGAGATGTAACCTGCGTTCCGTACAAATATGGAACAGCGGTAAACAATATTGCAAAACAAGAATTAGGAGCTTTAAACACATGGTATTTTGGAAAATACCGTTACGAATGGATGACGCGCAGAGTTACTTCAACAAACGATGATGGTGTAAACAAAATTTATATGCGTTATGCAGAAGTTCTTTTAATCGCAGCAGAAGCAGCTAACGAATTAGAAGGCCCAAGTGCCGCAGCACCTTATTTAAAAGAAATCCGCAGGAGAGCATTTCCGGCCGCAGCTCAGCCAGTAAAAGTAGATGCTTATGTAAGTGCCTTAACAAGTAAAGATGCCATGTTTAAAGCATTGGTAGAAGAAAATAAATTTGAGTTTACAGGAGAAATGGAGCGTAAACAAGCCCTAATTCGCTGGAACCTTCTTAAAACAAAACTAGACGAAGCCAAAGTCAAAATGACAAACTTATCGCAGCGTTTGGGCGAATATGCTACAGTGCCAACAACCTTATATTATAAATTTAAAGCTGATAATGTGAGCTTGGATATTTACGGATTAAACCGTGGAGAAACGGCTAATCCGGGAGCTGCTTATACTTCTTTTGAATGGACATGGACAGGCGCTGCCACCGATGCAAAAATCAATAGTTTGTATAAAGCCGGCGTGAATCCTGATAACAGACAATTCTGGCCAATCTGGCAAGTGTTTATTGACGGAAGTAACGGTAAATTAACTAATGATTAGGGTTATTAATCTCATACAATTATTTATTAATTATAAGGCATCATGTTTATGAAAACAAAATATATAATAAAAGGATTAATAGCTTCAATTGTATTGACAGCTGTTATTTCGGGCTGTGAAAATTATAACGAAGAAGTTATAGACAGCATAAATACAAGCAGGGAATTTTCTCCAATTGGTTTAACAGCAAAAGTCAGAAACCAGACTACAGTTGAGTTAAACTGGACTGTAAAACAAGAGGAAATTCCAGATCATTATGTAGTAGAATTTAGTGCAGATGATCCGGACTTTAAAACGATTTTTAAAACCATTAACGTTACGCCTGAGCAATTACCAGTTCAGGTTGCATTAGAGGGTGAAACCGTTTATTCAATTAGAGTAAAAGCAGTTGGTTCAACAGGATTGGAAGACTCAAAATGGTCTGTGGTAACCGCAACTACGCTTTCAGAGCAAATTTTCTTCCCGGTTCAGGATGCAGATATCGATGCTAAATTTGTTACTTTGAGATGGACACCAAATAGCAACGTTACACAAATTTCTGTTACTCCGGGCAATATCATTCATACGATAACACCTGCAGAAAAAACAGCAGGAGCTGCAATCGTAAACGGACTTACTGGTGAAACAGCTTATACGGCAACATTATTAAACGGAACTAAAACAAGAGGAACTGCAACTTTTACAACCGGAATTGATATTACGAATGGGATTGTAGTGAATCCGGGAGATGATTTAGCAGCAAGCATTGCAGCCGCGCCTGCCGGATCAAGATTATTGTTAATGCCGGGAACTTTTAGTACAACTGGTGAAATAATTTTAAATAAATCACTTATTATAAGAGGATTTAAAACAGGCGACAAACCAAAACTGAATGTTAAGTTTACAATCAATCCGGGAGTTACAAATCTTTCGTTAGTAGATTTAGATTTGAATGGAACAGGATTGAACAATGCAGCCGTGATAGCTTTTAATAGTACAGGAACTTTTGGTGATGTTTTAGTAAGAGGATGTTATGTTCATGATTATACACGTTCATTCCTTTTAAATACGACAACAAATGCTGCAGCCAAAATAAATTCATTTACAATTGATAACTGTATTGTTAGAAAAGTAAATACTAATATTGGTGCTGAATTTATAGATGTCAGATATGGTTATGTAAATAGTATCGTTCTTCAAAACAGTACATTTGATACTTGTTCTGACTCACGTGAATTTATTCGTTTAGATGCTTCTGCTAATATATCAGGTACAGGGTTAACAACAAATGTATTAATCAGCAGCTGTACTTTGTATAAAGTTTGTACAACTGTAGCTTCAAAAAGAATTTTATACAGTCGTTTCAATTCAAATACAGCTACTATAAAAAATACTTTAATAACAGATACGCCAACAGCAATTTATTCAAACCAAAACGGAACAGCGACGCCTACAACACCTCCTACTTTTTCTAGGAATAATTATTATAATGCAAACTTATTGTACACAGTAGGTGCAGAGGCAATTACAGTTGATAAGTCTGCTTATACAACACTCGATCCGCAGTTCGTAAATGCAGCAAGCGGTGACTTTACAGTAAAAAATCAAACCCTGATCGACAACCAAATTGGAGATCCACGCTGGTTAGATTAATAATTCATTGTTTTTTTTCATATTGGTTTAAAAAGGGATGCAGTTTTGCATCCCTTTTTGTATAAAATAAATCCGTTCAAACCTGTGAAAATCTATGTGCCAACTCAAAAAAAGTGACTGTAAACCTAGACTGAAAATTGCGTCAGGACTCTTTACTTATGGTATTCCAGTCACAATATTATTTATAAACCTTACCATCACATTCAAAATTAAAACTCAAAATAGTATCTTTCTTATGAATACTAAATATAAGCTCGCCTTTCTTTTTTATAATAGTATCTCCTATTTCTATCTGTTCTTTATATTTTGCCCACCATAAATCACTTCTTTTCGAATTACAATCACATTTTTTTTGTGTAATTGGGTTAATTCCTCTATAATCAAATCTGTCATCTGTAACACTAGGTATTCTTTTAACAATTAAAAGGCATTCATCTGTTCTTCGATTTTCTGCCGAAGCATCACAATCATTAGCAGAATTACAAGAAAACAAACTTAAACACACACAAAATAAAATGATATACTTTTTCATAACATATTATATTTTTTAAAATAATCTTTTTGTATTGGTAATTCCATAATTAACCCCTTTACTTGGGGTGAAATTAATCAGAAGGCTGTTTGTTATTACACCCTCATTTTTATTAATAATAAATTGCCCTGCTTCATTAGGATCTAATCCTTGATAATGAGAAAATCCTAAATAATTGTACGATGCACCACCACCTCTAGAATAACCTTTCAAGCCATCAAATAATTTAATTCCACCTTGAGTATCGTAAACATCAAAAGAAGTCCCAAAACCTCCATCAAATCTACTTGTTGACAGTCCTGATCCAAAAGTTAAAAAACCACCAATTTTTCCTCTTTCATCTGCAACAAGACTAAACGCAACAGAGTAAGTTGTAAAATTATAGTCTACAGATCCTGATAAAGTTATACCAAGTCCATCAGGTGTATATGGCCCATACTCTCCAGAAGGAACATAATTACATTTATATCCTTTTACATTAATATTCTCTAATTCTATAGTATTGGGTATATTTTTCGATTTTTTACCATTTTTATTTCCATATCTTCCTACCCAGGTAGTAGTTTTTTTGTCATATATCCAACTACCTGTGGCATCTGTATATTTTTGTCCATTTCTTGCATCTACACCCGCTGGTGGGTCACTGCTATGATTTGCAATGGCATCTTCATAACTTGCGTTTTCGCCATTTTCGGTTCTGTATCCTCCTTCATCCCAATCGTAATAAGTTCCAGACTGGCCTGCTTGTGGTTTCATTCCATCTGGGTCAACAAAAAGCACAGGATTATTGTAGGCGTAATTATATGGAGTCCATCGTCTGGACATTTCAGAAAGCGGGTCAATATTCATCCAACGACCAAGAGCTGCATCATAATTTCTCGCTCCGTAGTCATAAAAGTTAAGACCCAGTTCATCCTGCAGTTCTTTTCCATTATACTTATATTTTTGTGCAGTTGCATTGCCTACTGTATTAACTGTATTGATATTACTCATTTGTTTTAAACCAAGAGGATAA
Source organism: Flavobacterium panici (assembly GCF_903819335.1). GTDB lineage: Bacteria > Bacteroidota > Bacteroidia > Flavobacteriales > Flavobacteriaceae > Flavobacterium > Flavobacterium panici. The sequence continues at coordinate 12,792 of NZ_CAIJDE010000036.1, forward strand.
TAATTGTTTTCTTCAATAATTTTTAAACTCTTATTATAACTTAAACGGATGTTCCCTAAATGATCTTTGTATTGATAAATATACTCATAAACCCCTGAATTATTCCGCACATATCCTTCTGGTTGTGGAAAAAATTGTAAGTTGTTGTTTTCATACTGAAATCCTCCCACATAATCTGTAGTAATACCGTTTACCACTTTTCTTTGTTTTGCTCCTGCTGCATCATAAGTATAATTAATGGTTTTTCCTTGTATCGTAACCTGTACCGGAAGATTGAGATAATTGTACGAAATGGCAGTAATACCTTTATTGGCATCTGTTAGCATATTACCGTTAAAATCATAACTATAATCTATATTAGAGCCGCTGGTTCCATTATCAAAACCTTGTGCATTATTAGAACTGTCCTCGACTTTTTGCAGTTTGTTACCGCTGTCGTAAGTATAAACCAAATTATCAATAATACCATAATTGGCTGTATTTAGAATGGTGTTTCCATTCCTGAACATCTTCAATATATTTCCATTTTTATCATACATTGGTTTTTCAGTATAACGGTCTAAATTGTCTTTGGCCTCAGTTAAACGGTTAAGGGCATCGTAGCTATAGAGATAACTTCTTAAACTGGTGTCTGTATGGGCTGTTTTCCAAAAAGTCTGGCTTATATTTCCATTAAATAAAGAGGTTCCGGCTGTTGGGGTATTGTAGTTTATTTTAAAAGCAAACAAAGAAGTTCCCATATTGTTAATATCGTTAATATTTTTAAGCCATCCACGAACATTATAGTTATACTTTACAGTTTGTACTCCACCTACTATTTTTGAAACTAACTGACCTAAATTATCATATTGATTAGAAATAATCGTTTCCTGAACCTGACTGTTTATTTTTTGTTTCTGGGTCAATATCCTTCCCATATGGTCATAAGTAAAAGTATCAACAATTATTATATTAGGCGCACTTGTTTTTTGATGTGCTGTCGTGCTTTCAAGTATTTTACCGGCAAAGTCAATATTATTTTTAATAGTATTTACAGTTCCTAAAAAATTGTTTTTACTATAAGTATAAATAGACCTTCCTTTTGCATCATAATAGATAACGTTTGTTGTCCATAAAGAAGTTCCTAAAATACGCACTTTAGAGCAGGTCATTAATCCTTTTGCATTGGTAACAGGTGTAACATTATAAGAGGTTACAGTCGTTCCTCCATCTAAATCAATAGTGGTATAATTATCATAGTAGTTTATCGTTAATAAATCTATTCCTGCATCAGGGAAAGCAGATTTAGAATAATATACATTTGTCCCATTAATGGCTATAGGAGAAGTAAGTCTGCTTTCAAATAAAATACCAGCTGCATTTGCCAGACCTTGTACGGCTGCACGTGTAATTTGTGTTGTATTGACATATTCGCCGGTATAAACAGGTCTGCTAAAAGCATCATATTTGGTAAACATCCATTTCTTTAAAGCTCTTAAATTTGCATCTTGCGTAAGTATTGGGCGGTCCAGTTTATCATAAACAATGTATTCCCATTCTTTTCCAGGCAGCTTTTTCTCTACCAAACGATTACGATTGTCGTATTTGTACTGATAACAAAGATTATTTAATACAGCTTCGGTAAAAGCTCCTTCTGCTTTTGGCGGAAGTACAAAAGTCAGGTTTCCATATTGATCGTATACATAGTACGTATCATGAGGTGCTTGGCTGGAAAGCAGCAGCCCGTTATTATCTTTATAATCTGAATAGGTTCTTTTTAATATAATATTGCCTTCTTTATTTTTAAACTCTTCAGTAGTATTGTTTTTTCCTGAAGTCCAGTTTTCATTTTTCATAATTGTTTTATGCAATTGTAAATCAGCATATGTTCCGGCATTCTCTAAATAAGGAACTTCTTTATTCCCATTAGTGAAAGAGACTTTAAAACGTTTTACATTGTCAGTTGTACTATTAGCATAATAATCAAACTTAATGGTGTGATCACTATCAATAAATTTATTTAATTCCCATGCAGCACCCGGAGCACTTTGTTTCCTAATCCTGCTTAGTGGTGATGCTTCTGCATATTTTTCTGAGAAAGGAGTTGTCATAGAAGGATGTATTCCCGCAAAATCATCTGGAAATTTACTGGCATAAAAAGAACTAAGGGCATAAATATCTCCATAATAGTCCGGTATTAAACTGGTTTCAATATCCAAACTACTGGCTGTTCTGGCATAAGGCAGATATTCTCTTTTCTGCCTGCCGAAATAATCATAACCATAAGGCGTTATAATATCCTGTTTACTTCCTCCTCCCTGTTTTGCAATACGCTGTAAAGGGCGGCCTAATCCATCAAAATAAGTTATGACCTCAATTTTTTCATCATTTAAAACTGTTCCTGTAGTAGTCCCTGTTTGAAAAGTGGTTGATTTGACAAAATTTCTAGTGGTTGTTTGAGCAACAATAGAAGTTTGTATTAATAATACGGCTATTAAAATATAGAATAACTTTTTCATGGCAGCGACATTAAGGTTTGTAATTGTATTCGTTCTTACTCACTATTTTTCCTTCAGCATCTTTGACCTGTTTCAGCCTGTTAAATGCATCATATTCATAATACACTGTATAACCTTTAGGATCAGTCATACTCGTGATTCCTATCAGCGGGTCATAGGTGTAGGTCGTCACCATTGCATTAGGAGCTGCATTTCTCAGATTGGTTAATGTGGTACGAAGTGTATTTTCCAGCGCCAGGGTATTGTCAGCATTTGATGCGTTTACTGCTGCCGTAATAGTACTTTGTATAGCTGCTGCATTAGCCGCCGTAAAGTTTTCCAGTTTAGCAATTGGATACTGATTATTATAACCCCATACATAATAGGTATCAGTACCATTTGTACGTTTAAACTGTTGCAATTTCCCTTTAACACCATAACTGTCAAAACTTATAAAAGGCTTGTAGTAGGATGTATACGCTGATTCTGAAACAGCAGTATCAAATTCTCCTTTATAAATCGTCTTTGGGAGATATAATCCTGAACTGTTAAAGTATTCTGTTTTTACAGCCTGCGTTACTATATTATTCTTTAAAGTGAGGTTTTCGACAGGTACTCCTGTCATATTTTTGGCTGTTAGAGCTACATTTACTGCATCAGTAAAATCAAAAGGATATTTTATTTTCTCTACAATTTGTGTATTATCAACAGTATATGAAGTAGATTTTAACAAATCACGTGTATTGTAGCTATAATTTGTTTCAGTTACTATACTTTTATTATCATCTGTTTTAAGTGTATTTGTTAGTTTGGTTTTTAATGGCCATTCAACTTTATAAAAATAAGGAAGCAGATCGCTGTCAAACTTTTTCTGCCCTCTATCCCTAAAGGCTTTTATAACATTACTATAAGTTGATGTATATTCAAACTCTTCCTTCTCTACAAGTGTATTTGGCCCGCCTGACATCTTGGTCCCGAATTTTTCAATAGATTTTAGCAATCCGTTAGTATAATTTAGATAAGCTGGTGAATCCGGAAAGTTGTCATCAAACTTGTCAGACTCTGTATTATTGAAAAAATTATATCTTACAGTAGAAGTATCGTCATCATCATCCAGAATATATTCTTCTACCCAATCATATCCTATAGAATTCCCCTGACTAAATGTTGACAGAGGTGTCTTTGATTCTGATACTTGAACCAGACAGCTGCCAATATTACTTGGAATCCCTGCGCGTCGTCCCAAATAATACAGTACAGGTTCTGAAAGCATCAATCCTGTCTGATAGCTAAATCTTCTGGTTTTAGCATCGGTTTTGATTTCGCTTATTCGTATCCCTCCGGCTTTATAATTTGGTGTAGGAACTCCCGGAGTACGGGTTATAGTATTCTGATAATACAATCTCCAATAAACCAATACATCCCTTGGAGGCGTATACGCTGTAAATTCGTAAGTACCAGCATCTAAAGCATACTCTTTAACTGCTAATGATGCTTCACTTCCCTGTCCTAAAGGAGCTGATCCATAAACATATTCATATACATAGGGGCATTCATAAGTAAAAAGAGTGTTTGCAGCAGGGCTGATTTTTCTTATCCTTCCTAAAGGATTCACAGCGCTATTACGGTATTGATACGTAGGATCTTTAGCACCTGTAGAACTTTCTATGCTGCCGGTAATTTTTAACGTGGTTGGGCTGCTTATTTGGAAAGTATAAACACGGGTTGAAGGATAATCACCCCACAAATACTCTGTACTATATTTATTATAGACAGGAATATCTTCCATAATACTATTCGTAGATGATAAAGGCTCATAAGTATGGTTTTCGAAGAAACCGGAAGGAATTAAATGAGGCTCATATTTATATTCCTCTGTTCCTCCTGTTGGATAGGTTATTTTTTTTAATGTTCCAATAATGGTCTTGTCAAAATTGGCATCTTTTTTTACCCCAGAATAATTTACATTATTAATTTTTAAGCCTACATAATACTTTTCACCATAATTGCCTCCATTTTGAAAACCCCAGTAATCCACATTTTTTGAGTTTTTTGCAGGAAAACTGCCTCCGAAATAATGAAATTTATGACCACCGTTTAAAGGTGTGCTTCCTGAGTATTCCGTTACTTTATTTAATTTAAGTCTTTTAAAAACATGTTCGTATTGGGCACTGCCGGCATAATCGTTATTAAAATAACTATAGTCAAATTTATACGATTTTATTACGGCATTTATATTGTTATAAATTGAGATCTGATCTAGTTTTTTACTAGTACCTTTTATATCAAATCGATCTGAACCGATAAATTCTATGCGGCCAAAATCACCTGAAATGGTTTTTAACCTCAAAGCAGTATTAACTACTTTTGATTTATAATAATAAAGAGAACTTTGTTTATTATAATTGTAATTTTCACAAGATTCTTGTGTTGGCAGATATTGTATTTCAGTATCATATACAAAATTGATCTCATTACCCTTACTTGTAATTATTTTACTTAAACACCAGCTTGTTACCATAGGGTAAGGATTCTGTTTATTTACATCAAAAAATGTCTCGCATGCTATACGAAATGGAGACCATTCTGTAAAACTTGATGGATCACTATCATATTTGGTATCAAATGTTTCTGTATTCTTGTTTAGCCAGCCAAGGCTGGAATAAGTTCTGGTGATCTCCCATTGGTTGTATAAATATTGATTTCCTTCATTATCAATTATTTTAAAAGAAACACTGCCTGAAGCTTTTGTAACTTCAATTTTTAAATTATGAGATTTATCAAACAAAACAGCACCTCGTGATTTGTCTAATATAAATTTACCGCTCATATGAGGTAAATTGTAATAAAAAATATCTGGTTCAGGATCATATTTCAAATAATTGACAATATCTCCCATTACTCCTGTATAATAGCAAGCTAAACCAGGTTCCATACGTGTACCATATTGATTATCAACTAGCGAACCTATATCTGGAGCATCATAATATCCTTTTTCACAATCTTTATAATTATTATCAGCAACCCCTAGCAAAAAATCGTCAACACTTTTTACAGTCCTTGATATTCTGCTGCCGACATCAAGAGACCAGCCTAATCCCACCCAAGTTGCTTCCTGATCTACTCTTATACCAGTTGCATGATAACTAAGATTAATAGGTAGCTTAAAGCCATCAACGTCTATTTCGTAGAGAGGAATGTTTATGTTGGGTGTGCCTGTATAATAGGACACAGGTGAATCACCATATTTAGCAAATTCTGCTGCTTCTGGCGTCATAGACACTACATGCGGATATGCCGTATCCAAATTCTGAGAATACAAATTCGTAGATAGAATTGTAATTAATAAACTAATTAATCTTTTCCTTTTCATATTATAATTTTAAATAGGTTAGTTAAATAGACATGTTTATTCCCCAGCTATGTAAAATAGGAGGGAATAGAAAAAATCTTTCGTGTAATAGAATCACGAAATCGATTTCGTTTTTTTGGAAATTTTTTTGAATCTAGTGGTAGAAGAAGTTTTACATAAAATGTAAAGTGATACTAATTAATAAAAAGCATATTATTCTTACAAGTTTATTCGCTAAAAAACTATCATTATTTTTTCTGTAAGAAAAATAATGATGAAAATCAACAAATTAATTTATTTTAGTCTTTTAAAATTAACAAGTATTTAACTAATAATTTATTTTATACTAAATTTTTAAATTGAAATTTATTTATAATTTTTGTTAAAAAACAGATTGTTAACGCACATCTTCCTAAATTTCACTTTAATCAATAAAAAAACTCCAAGATTGGAGTTTTTAAAAGTAGAATCCAGATCAAAAGTTCGGTTTTGGTATAATTTTGTTTCCGTTAAAAGGGGTGAAGAAATTGAAAAATTGGAAAAATGAACATGATTTTATTCTAATTCGACACAATCAAAAATGCCGTTGTTTTGAATTAAATTAGGAATATCAAGTTCGCTGTCGATTCTTAAAATATTATCGCAGTTCTCAAGATCAAAATTCCATAAAGAATTTGGGAGTAATTCCTGAAGCAGGGCAGAAGCCGACTCAAACTTGGATCGATTGTCAACGGAAGTTTTAAAAACATAAATCATAATATGCATTTTTTTGAGATGCAAATTTCAGAAAAATGTATTGTTATTTATTAGGATGCAACAATCAATAATTAGGATTTATCAATCATTTTTCGATATTGAATAGGACTAATCCCTTCATTTTTTTTGAAAAACCGACTAAAGTATGATTGGTCTTCAAGTCCCACTTGTATTGCGATTTCACTTACAGAAAGCGTAGTTTGAAACAACAGGTATTTAGCTTCAAGCAATATGGTCTCGTCAATCCATTTTGCTGCCGATTTTCCGGTAACGGTTCGAACAGATTTATTCAAATGGTTTGGCGTGACATTTAGGAGCGAAGCATAATAATGAACAAAATGATTGGTTTTAATATGCTCGTGAATCAGCTCTTTGAACTTATTTGTAATAACCTCTGCGGCCGAAATACTTTTAGTACTCTTAACCAAATTTTTATTCATCTCATAAAACAAAGCAATCAAATACAATTGCACAATATTCAAATTCGCACTCTCCGTTTCTGAATATTCTTTTTGCAACCGATTCAAAATAGCGGTAATATCAGGAACATCTTTGCTGGCAAAAGCAACTTTCGGATTACCAGAAATTTTCATGAAATCAAATTCATTAAGCATTTCACGGCTGCCGTATTTGCCAATTAAAATATCAGGATGAAACAGGCAGATAAAGCCTTTATGTATATTGTTCACATTATCAAGAGAGAAAATCTGACCAGCCGGAACCATAATCATTTCGTTATCGGTAGTGATGTATTCCTGATAACCCAATTTCATAACATGTTTTCCTGAGGTAATAAAAATTAAAGTATGACAAGAATTTTTAGAAGGCGGAACCGGATATTGCATCTGCATGATTTCCTCAATCTCCAAACAGAAAAAATGATCAGAATTTGATTTGAAAAGTAAATGGATAGGGTTGTCCTCTCCCAGAAACTTCTCCCGAAATCTTGAAGGATTATAGGTTTTTATTTTTTCGGTTGTTTTGGCGCTCATACTTAATAATACAATCTAAAATCAAGTAATTTGCAAAGCGCATAATGTTTTTGGTACAAATCTTCTACCACTTCCGTAAGGTCATCGTTTTCCTGATACAAACTAAAAAACGCTTTATCAATCGTACTGCAGCTGGCAATTTTATTATAAGTAGAACCGTAACCAGAAATGGCACGTGCGCCTGTTATGTCCAAAAAATATTGTGCTTCTTCGTCGTTGAGGTCGAGTCTTTTTTTATTGGCAAAATGAATAATCTTACCTTTCATTTTTCCCTCAAAAAGTTCGGCTATTTCTTCGAGACTGTAGTAATAATCATGAAGACAGATGTTGTTTTCCTGTCCCGGCATTACAAGATAAATGATTTCATAATCCTTAAAATTATGATCATCATAAAGCAGCGTATTCAAGCTTTCCTCCAAACCTTCAATCGTATCGCAGGCTTTATAAATACTTGCAATTCCCTGGTCAATAGCTATTTCTTCCAGATTTTTAACCACATCAGTAGTCGTAACGGTATCTACGTCCTGTACGCCTTCAAGGCAGAAAATAAATTTTTCATTATCCATACAAATGTCTTTTCGGTTCTAAGGAAAACTGCTTTTGACAAATATATTTTTTTATATGGAAAAACCGCTATTTGATTTGGATTTTAACGTGGTTTTTAGAATTAGAAGAAATACATTAAATAAAAAAACTTTTTTAAACGTATTTTTGCACACTGAAAATCCAAATTAAAAATGATCCAAATTAATCAAAATCAATCTTTTCCCATCGATGATATATTATTCTCTTTTGCTCTTGAATCTGAGGCCGCAGAAGTTTTTAAGAACTATAATACATTGATTACTGGGATTGGGAAAGTTAATGCAGCGTATGAATTGTCTAAAGCTATTCAGAATAAAAAACCTGCATTAATAGTTAATTTAGGATCTGCGGGAAGCAGCTTTTTTCAAAAAGGAGACGTTATCTGTTGTACTAAATTTGTACAGAGAGATATGGATGTTCAGGGATTAGGTTACGCACAATATGAAACGCCATTATCCGGACTGCCTACAGTCTTGGAATACGGTTTGAAAATGGATAACCTGAAAGAAGGTATTTGCGGAACAGGCGATAATTTTGAAATGGGACATTGCTCTGATGCCTACAATGTTGTAGATATGGAAGGCTATGTTTTAGCCATGATTGCAATGAAAGAAAATATCCCGTTTTTATGTCTTAAATACATTTCGGATGGTGCCGATGATAATGCTGCCGAAGACTGGTTTGTTCAGGTGCATAAAGCGGCTGTGGCTTACGGTAAGATTTTGGGATTGAATAATGAAGAGGTTTTAGTATTATAACTATATCTAAGTCCTGTTTGCCTTCGAAACAGAAAATAAATTTCATTATTCATACAAATATTTTTCCGGTTTCTTGAGAAAACTATTTTTATATGGAAGAACTTTTGTTAATTGTGATTTTAATATTGTTTCGAAATGTTAAAGGATTGGAATGAATTGTTTTGTAGTTTAAAACTAAAAAAGTAGCCCAACCAGACTACTTAATTTGTCATATTTAAATTAATTGTAATTAATAATTAATTAAAATTTGATTACCATTTTTGGCATAACAATTTTGCTTGTGTGTGGCATCTTATCTTTTCGAATAATAATTTAAAAAATTATTATTAAAATTAACTAAATGCATTCGATTTGGTTGGTGCAAAATTTTATATTATGAATAAACTTCTAATGATTTTTTTGCGGTTAATTCTTTTGCTAAGTTAAAATTATCCCACTTAGTAAACCAATATTTTTTACTTTTTTTGTACATTAATATTTGATTATGATATATTATGTCAATATTAAATAAAGTAAATACTTCTCGCTTAAATTTATTGTCCAAATATGGGCAAGATAAGACATCAAAAAATAATAAAACATTTTCTGTAGTTTGATTTCTTTTAGGCAAATCAACAAGTTTAATTTTATTTATGATTTCATCTTTAAGCATACTTTTTATTCTACTAAACGATTTGATATCCCTTATGTAAAATAATAAAACAGTAATTGTAAAGTAATTTGGAGTGAAGGATAGTGCTAATTTTTCGTTTGATTCTTCAAGCTTAAAATATTTTATTAGTTCGTTTTCGGTTAAAGTAAATTTTTTCCCTAACTCTCTTAATAAAATAAGTAAGTATAAATTCTCAATTTGAATATGTTTTTCCATTTTACTGCTCGATATTACTAAATTAATTTCATCAGCTATTTTTTTCAAAACAAATTCTTTGGATGTTGAAGAATTTTGAAATCTATCAAATAAATAATAACTATGGGTTAAAAATGGTGCTACAATTTTGTATCTATATTTACCATTAAAGTATTTTATAACAAGTGCTAAGATATTACTAATTCTAATGGTTGAATTAACTTTAGGTGAAACTGAATATAAAAAGAAAAGGAAATCTAGATACTCTACGATAAAATTTGAAAAAACACTTTCTTGTTTAGTTTTTTTCTTAATTTCTTCCTCATTTAATTGACTATCTTTTTCTAATTCACATAAAGTAGAATAGTATTTTTCAAATTTATTTATGCATCTTTCAAGTCGTTTTCCAATTATTGCAAAAGTAAAATTCATTATATCTTTATATTGAACATTAGACTCTTTTATAATTGTTTTGAACTTAATTATTAATTTATTTGAATTACAGTCATAACTTAGTTTGTGAAAGATTTCATTTTCATCTTCAGGCTTCTCAATTTTTAATTTTATTTTTTCATCAAATAATTCTACTACTCGCCCTTTACCAATAGTAAGATCAGTTATTAGTGGCTTTTCATAAAATATTGTTTTAGATTCACTGATAGACATCTTATAATCTTTCAATTTCATTTTGTATAAAGAAAGAATTTTGTCTCTTGTTTCATCAGTGTTATAAAAAACAAAAAAGTCATCAACATATCTATAGATTTCATAGTCTTTTTTAAAATATAACTTATTTTCACCATTCCGTAATTCTATCTCAATTGATTTGTCGATCTGTTGTAGAATTAATTCTGCAAAAATCCTTGAAAATTCAGGTCCGATTAGGATACCGTTAGTCTCTCCATAATTTGAATTTTGCATAAAACAATCAAAGTCATCGGAAAAGGGTTTTTTGTTAAGATTATCTTTTACGATTTCTTTATTGAATATCGCCCAAGATAATGAATGGGTATAAATACTGTCAAAACATTTGGCTATATCAAACTTAAACATTTTGTTATATTTCTTTTCAGCTCTATGATAGCGATAGTCTTCATAAAACTGATAGATATTAGAATATTTTTTATAAGTAAAAAATGTTTTTAAATTTTCATATTCTTTTTCATGACTTTCGATTATATCATCATTATCGCCTTTATTCTTCTTATGTAAACGATCATTTTTAAATATAAATTTAGCAACACCATGCGGTTTTCTGATTGAGAAAGGACTTATGTTAGAATAGTAAAGAATCAGTTCTTTATATTTTTCATAAAACGCAACCAGTTCTAATTGTGTTTTTGGATGAGGAATTGATAATTCTCTAAAGTCTCTCTCTTTATGTGTGATTCTATAACCAAATGGTATTTTTCGCTTTTCTTTCTTCGGATCTATTTTAATTGTATTGTTATTAATTGGACCCTTTAAACCAAATAAAACTCTAATAAATTGTTCGTTTACAATGTTTGTAGAATCATTTTTAGATTTTTCCCAAGAAATGAAATCTCCATTTAAGTTAACTTTGTTTAGAGTTAAGAAATTGTATAAGTGCCTATTAGAAAAAGTTATAGGGGTTTCATAAGGTAGAACATCTGATAAAATTGCTCTCTCTTTAGAATATTTAAGTATTTTCTTTTTTCTTTTTTTCATTATTTCCAAATACTCACTATTCTTTCGAAGTTATTCATTAATGGTTTATCTTGCTTGTATTTTGCTGAACGAATGTCAGGTATGTCTTTTTTCTTTGAGTTAATGTTAAAGAATAGCTTTTCTTCAAAGCCTTTTTTAAAACTGTATTTCTTTAATTTGAGTTTCAAATTATTGTGACGAACATTTATTAACAGACGATCAATAATTAAGTGTAATGAATTGTCTAAGTCATCTAGACAAGTACTATCCTTATCTAATAAACTATTAGAATAATAAATTCCAATCATTCCTCTTTTAGGTTGGTGTAGCTTAGTGTTTTTTGTTAAATAGCTAATACGATGAACGAGTAATTTTCTAGCTGTTTTTTGGTCGTATTTTTCTTCTTTTAAGTAATCAAGTATCGATTTTTCTATTCTTGATTCATATTTTTTCTTTTTATTATCAGATAGCTTGACTTTGGAAAATAAATCTCTATTAATTACAAATTTATATCCGAGAAAATTTATTTCTTTATTAGTATTTTGATTTATCAAATTCAATTCGAAAGTTTTGCTTCTATTTGGTCTTATCAAATCTTCGCTTAATTGTAAGCCTCTATTGTTAATTATACTTTTAATTTCATTTAAATAACTTGATGTTACAATATTAGATTTTGGAGTAAAAATTATAATGATATCATCAACGTATCTTCCATAAAACGATATTTCATCTAGGTTTTTGATTTCATTATCAATATTTCTCATGTATAGTTCGGCTAAATAAGGACTTACGCCTGCGCCTCTCGGTATACCTTTTCTTATACTTTTGTCAATTTGAAGTTGATTTGTTAATTTATTGAAATTATATAATAAATTTTTAATGAGTGATTTGGATTTTGGGCTTAATAATGTATTGTTTTCAATTAATTTTAATAATTCATATTGGGGAACACTTTCATAAAAACTTTTAATATCTGTTCTAATTATAATTTTCGGAAAGTTATCTTCTAACAATAATTTTAATTGTTTTACTAATTTATATCTGTCGGATTGTTTTACTTTAAATGTTCTATATATGTTGTGTTGCAATTGTTTCATTGCGAAGTATGAAACAGCGTCCTTGTCGGTTGTGTAGATAGTTTTTTCTCTAGGTGCTGGAATAAAACTTTTTAGTTTAAATGAAAAAGAATCTTTGTTAATCTCATGAGAAAATTTAGTTAGATCATTCTCTAGAAGATTTTCTTTTTCAATTTCTAGTTTTTCTTTTTGATTTAATAAAATAAGAAGAAAATCATCAGATATGTTTCTTGCTTTTTCAAGTTTTATTTCTCTCCTTAGATCTCTAATTTTATCAATTATATCTATATATGGTTTTGAATAAAAATCTAAATCGAAATTACCTTTCCGATTTTCTAGATCATATATGATTTTGAAATTATCACATGAAAATGATTGGTCTAGCATAATTTCGTTTATTCTTAAATATTTAATTTATTACTGTATGTGAAAACTTAATTTATTCGCTTACGAATATAAAAGAGTTAATTTAGGTTACTTTACGGTTTTCCATCACAAACATCATAATAATTTAAAAAATAGTACCAAGTATAAACACCTGATTTAACATACTATAGTGTTGAAAAATAAGAAATAAAAATAATTACTCTACACGTTAAATATAATTTATTGCACTTTAAAGCATTAATTACAATCCTTCCCTCTTGCCAAAAACCTAATTTTGAAATGATAAAAATTCATTCCAAAAGTAAGAAAGGTCAAAGTGGGTACGCGAAATAGTGAAAGAGAAAAAATGGAAATTCATTATAGTAAAAAGCGTTTAAGCCGCTTTCTGTACACATACCTTTTGCTCTAAAAGCTTAATCTGATCTTCTGAACAAAGAATTTGTTCCCTAAGATCATTTCTATAGACTTCAATCAAATAATGAAAAGTCATTTCTTTCATTGCAGATTTTTTGATAAGTCCTTTTTTAAAATCTAATTTTCTTTCTAATACAATAGCCCTGTAAGATCTTCCGCTTAAAGTTGTGTAGGATACATCTTGTCCTTTTTCAAAATTCATTGCTTTAGCTTTTTTTATTTCTTAAATTTTATTCGCTAATACAGTAGTCTCCATTTTATCAAAAAAAGAGTTGAAAAATAATTTTAAAGGGGGCTAAAAAAACTTTCTAAACTGTTAGCGCAATGTATAAATATTCAAAAATTTTGAACCACGTATTTATACCTGTTTTTAAACTTTAACTATTTTATCCTGAGTAAGATAATTATTAAGAAAAGCTTTGTTATTGTTGACTTTAGCTTGAATTTTTGATACAATTTAGAACACTAATTTTCAACCCTTCTCCATACCAAATCCCTAATTTTGAATTGATAAAATTTTATTCCAAAAACAAATAAAAAAGGTCAAAATGGTACACGAAAGAGTGATGGAGAAATTGGCAATTTTAGCCGATGCAGCAAAATATGATGTTTCGTGTTCGTCCAGCGGCAGCAAACGGGAAAATAAAGGCAAAGGACTTGGCGATGCATTGGGAAAGGGAATTTGTCATGCGTATACCGAAGACGGGCGCTGTGTTTCGTTGCTTAAAATTTTACTGACCAATCATTGTATTTTCGATTGTGCGTATTGTGTGAGCAGAAAAAGTAATGATGTAAAACGCGCCGCCTTCACGGTTCAGGAAGTGGTGGATTTGACCATTGGTTTTTACCGAAGAAATTATATCGAAGGTTTATTTTTAAGTTCGGGTATTTTTGATAATCCCGATTATACGATGGAACGTTTGGTGAGAATTGTAAAGAAACTTCGGCTAGAAGAAAACTTTAATGGATACATTCATTTAAAAGCGATTCCGGGCGCGAGCGACGAATTACTAAAAGAGGCAGGACTTTATGCTGATCGTTTAAGCGTAAATGTCGAAATGCCAACAGAACAAAGTCTTAAATTACTGGCTCCCGATAAAAATCATATTGATGTGATTAAACCAATGGAATATCTCAAAAATGAAATTGTTAGTTATAAAGAAGAAAAAAAGCTCAACTACAAAGCGCCGCTTTTTGCTCCGGCAGGTCAAAGTACACAAATGGTTATTGGTGCAACCAAAGAAAATGACATGGAAATTTTAGGAATGGCCAATTATTTCTACGAACAAATGAACATGAAACGAGTTTATTATTCGGGATATGTGCCCATAAGTTATGACAATCGGCTTCCGGCGATTGGAACTCCGGTTCCTATGATTCGGGAAAACCGATTGTATCAGGCCGATTGGTTAATTCGCTTTTACGGATTTAATGTAAATGAAATTGTAGGTTTCGATCAGCCAAATCTGGATTTGGATATTGACCCAAAACTGGGCTGGGCTTTGCGAAATCTGAATCAATTTCCGGTTGATATCAATACTGCCGATTTAGAATTAATTCTTCGAATTCCCGGAATCGGAGTTAGAAGTGCTTATAAGATTGTCGCCGCCAGAAAATTTAAAAGATTGCAGCCCGAAGATTTACAGAAATTAGGAATCGCTTACAGCAGATCAAAATACTTTTTGGCTTTTGCTTCGCCTTTTCAATTGCAGCGGGATTTGACTTCCATCCAAATAAAAGATCATATTTTAAATACGCAGAAAAGCAAATACAAAAACGATTTTTCGAATCAGCTTTCTTTATTTTAAACCCAATGACACAAGTAATTTACGATAGTACTTTTGAAGGCTGGCTTTCGGCTGTATTTGAAATCTACGAGCTTAAACTCGAAGATGTGGTTTTTGCTAAAAGCGAAGTATCAAATGCTTTGCTTTTTTCGGATAAACATTTGGTGTCAACAGATTTAGTAAAAGCAAAACGGGTTTTAAACGGATTGAAACAAAAGCTATCAAAAGAAGGTTTTGCGAATATTTACAGAGCATTTTTATCTGAAATTGATAAAATTGACGAAACCTTATTTCAATACGTAAAATATATTTTTTCGAGTTCCATAAATGTGGAAGGTGATTTATCTAATTCACCAGTTTTGGAAGTTAGAAAAGCTGCTCATTTAACCGGAAGAGAAAGCCACAGAATGGAAGCTTTTGTTCGGTTTAAATTGACCAAAGACAATTTGTATTACGCAATCGTAGAACCCGACTGCGATGTTTTGCCTTTAATAGAACGTCATTTTAAAAACCGTTATGCCGATCAGCGCTGGTTAATTTATGATGCCAAACGCAAATACGGCATTTATTATGATCTCGAAAATACAACATCGGTACAATTAGAGTTTAATGCTAATTCCAATTCTTCTAAATTTTTAGCCGAAATATGTGACGACGATGAGGAGTTTTTTCAGAATCTCTGGCGTCGTTATTTCAGCAGCGTTAATATCGAATCGAGAAAAAATACCAAATTGCATTTACAGCACATGCCGAAACGTTATTGGAAGAATTTGACAGAGAAAATCCCGAATTTGAAAAGATAATAATTTGGATGAATTTAATCTTCTGCAGGCAAAACTATCTTACAATCCATAAACGAAACTTCCGGATTCCATTGAATCGTCCAGTCGCACATTTGTTTTAAAACCGGAAGAAAAGATTTTCCTTTATCTGTTAAGGAATATTCTACTCTTGGCGGTACTTCTCCAAATTTCTGTCTCAAAATAAAACCATCCTCTTCAAGTTCACGAAGCTGATCAGTTAATACTTTCCTAGAAACACCTTCCATAAAGAAAAGTAGTTTTCCAAAACGCACGCTTTTATTAGCCAGTAAATACAGAATAAGCGGTTTCCATTTAGTGCCAATTATATTTATTGTGTGAAGCATTGAACAAGAATCTTTATTCTCAAGTAGTTTCCGTGCCATAAGTTACTTTTTAGTTACCGCAATTTTTCTTAAATCAATTTACATTAGTTGCAAATATAAACTATTGATAGTTTATTTGTGGAACTATTGTAAACAAAAGTAGTTAAGAAGTAATAATAAGCCATTTTTCTGCAGAAAAAACGACTGAAAAACATGTAAAATTATGAAGATAAATAAAGAAGAAATGGTGAAAGGATTAACAACATCCGAAATAGAATCAATTAAAACCTTTTATACAATTTGGGGAACAAAACAACCTGAATTATTAGATGAAATCTGTACGCCGGACTGGAAGGATGTGCCGCTTTTACCCAATCAGGCAGCAGGTCCAAAAGGTTTACAAGATATTATTAAAGGTTTTACAACTGATTTTCCCGATATCGAAATCAATATTTTAGAAATCTTTGGAACGCATGAACGTGCGGCGGTAAGAGCTGAAATTGTATTTACACACAATAAAGAATTGATTGGCATACCGGCAACGGACAAAAAAGTGTCTGTCGCGATACATGAATTTCATTATTTAAAAGATGGAAAAATAACACATACCTGGCATTTAGAAGACTGGTTTGGTTTACTAATGCAAAGCGGCGGATTTAAACCCAATAATTAATTTAAGATAAAAACAAAATGAACAAATTATATAAAACAGCTGTAATAACAGGAATTAGCAGCGGAATAGGTTTAGCCTTAATAAAAAAATTACTAAACGAAAATTATAATGTAATAGGAACAACAAGATCTGGAAAGTTAGATGATTTTTCGCATTCGAATTTGCAAGTAATTTCATTAGAAGCTACCAATCAGGAAAGTAGAGAGAACGCTATTAAAGAAATTTTAGCGATTACAACAGATATTGATTTACTGGTAAACAATGCCGGAATTGCTCCCGATGCTTTTTCAAATCAACCCGATTTTGATTCCTTTACCGAAACCATTGATACAAATGTGACGAGTGTAATTTTCTTTACAGAATCATTATTAAAAAATATTAAAACGGGCGGAAAGATTGCTTTTATTTCAAGCAGTATGGGATTATTAAAAAATGCAGCTCCAAATGGAACAGCTTACAGAATATCAAAAAATGCGATCAATATGTATGCAGCAATGCTGGCAACAAGAGTAATTGATAAAGAAATTATTGTAACACCAATTCATCCGGGCTGGGTTCAAACTAAATTAGGCGGAAACCAAGCGCCATTTACTACAGAAGATTCTGCAGACGGAATTTATAATGCTATTCTTTTAAACACAGCATCAGGTAAATTTTGGGATATTACCATTCCTGGTTTAGATTAATTATTCTGAATTTTAAACTATAAAACCCTTAAACAAATTAATGTTTAAGGGTTTTGTTTTTCAGAGTTAAGACTTTACAGTAATTGTAATTTCTTCTCTTTTTGTCTGTCTATTAGCGAAGGCTGTTTAAAATAAGAAGTAAGTTCTAAGGAATAAATGACGCTGGTAATTTTCCATTTTCCATCTCTTTTAATTAACGTTAAATATTTACCACCAAAATTGGTCATTTTATTATCCGCCCAAAAACTATAATCCATTGTTACGGCGGCGACAGTTCCATCTTCAATAATATGAATGTTGTCAAACTTATCTTCAGTAGATTTGTGGCGGAATAAACTTCTCATAAAGCCTTTATAAGTACCGGAAAAATAATTCGATCGGGCTTTTTCTTTTCCGTTTGTTTCTATTTCTTTATTTTGTGATTTATCCATAAGCGCAGCGCACCAGGTAACAGTTCCGTCATTAAATAAATCGTAAAAAGCGATAGAATCTTTTTTGATTACGCTTTCGCTGTACTTTTCTATAATGGCATTTATTTCTTTTTTGTTATCTGTTTTTTGCTGAGCGCTTATATTTTGGATGAAAATCAAACAGCCCAAAATCAATGGTTTTATATATTTCATTTTTCTAATTTTATACGATTATGAATCAGTTTGTATTCAATAGTTAATCCCTCATAACCGTACGCATCAGCTTTCATTTCTTCGATTGCAGTATAACTTACCGGATGGATTCCGCCTAATCGAAGTGCCAATGCTTCGTGAACAGCATCGATATAATTGGCTTTATCGTTTTTTAGATTGGTAGAATCAGAAATTTTAATCGTAAGATGAAAACTTTTTGTTTGTAAATCTTCCAGCGATTCAGAATTAATAAACCAAAAATTGTCTGGAACAAATGATACCGTTACAACCGTAACTTCGGGTTTTTTATTCAGCACCTTTTTGGTAAGGCCGCTAATAATTACCGCTAATTCTTTTGCTAAAGCTGCGTCTTCTTCGCCGCTGACTTTTAAATTTATAATAGGCATACTTCAAATATTTAATATTTAATAATTAATGAAGTACAAAGCTCATTATAACAACAGACTTATTTATTGATGTATGTTAAGAGTTTTATTCGGCTTAAAGATTCCGGCTTAATTCCTAAATAAGAGGCAATATGGTATTGAGGCACTTTCTGCTCAATTTCAGGATAAAGCTTTCTGATCATTTCTAATCTTTCGGCAGCAGAATTTTTTAGGAAAGAAGTTTCTCTTTTACATTTTCTGATGAAATAATTATCAGAAATGTATTTGGCAAGTTTTAAATAATTAGTGTCTTTTTCGATTAATGAATGAAACTGCTTATGCGTGATGTAATATAATTCAACATCCGTTAAAGCTTCTATATTACAGTTTGTTGGCATTTGCGTTAAAAAACTGGTGTAAGCACTTGCAAAACTATTTTCGAGATAAAAATCATTATTAAATTCTCCGTCATTATTTTGCACATACGATCTCAAGGTTCCCGAAATTACGATAGCAATAAAATCGCAAACAGAACCTTCCTGAATTAAATATTGTTTTTTCTTGAGGGTTTTAAGATGCAATTCTTTTAAGAATTCTTCAAAATGATTGGAACTTAATCCTAAGGTTTCGGTAAAAATAGCGCGTAGTGATTCCATTACTAATTGATGTACAATAATCTAGGTAAAGATAATGTAATCTCACTTTAGTACTGATTGAATAAAAGATAAATTTTCTACTTACTCTTCTTCAAAGCATCCAATAATTCCACCATATCAACCACGCCATAAGTAGACGAATAATCAGAAACCGCATACGGTAATATCAAACTATTGTTATGAATAATTGCCCCGCAGGAATACACTACATTCGGAACATAACCTTCACGTTCGTCTTCAAGCGGAGAAAGTAACGGTTCGCTAAGTCTTCCAATTTCTTTTGACGGATCATCAAGATCAAAAAGTGACGCGCCAATGCAGTAGCGACGCATTGTACCAACACCGTGTGTAATAACAAGCCAGCCTTCCTCGGTCCAAAGTGGCGAACCGCAATTTCCTATTTGGGTAAGTTCCCAGGTGTAACGCGGCTGCTGTAATAAAACGGGATTATTCCATTGTGTTGCGCGGTTCGAATACATAATGTAATTGTTTACACCATCGATTCGGGCAAGCATGGCATATTTTCCTTTTATTTTTCTTGGAAACAAAGCCAGGTTTTTATTTTGGGCGCCTTCTCCGTGTAAAGGCATTACTCTAAAAGAATAAAAATCTTCTGTAGAAATCAGTTTTGGTAAAATAGCATGACCGTTATAGGCGGTGTAAGTTGCCATTACACGAACAGAATCATCATCATCGGTAAAACGTACAAAACGTGCGTCTTCAATTCCGCGGCTTTCAGAATCGGATATTGGGAAAATAACACGTTCCGTAATATCAGAATCGTGTTTGAATTGCAAATCGTAAAACGAATTGGCCAGCCATAGAATTTCTTCAAGAGCAACTCTTCTTTCCTGACGAATCAACGGATCACCCAATGCTGTGGTTAATAAACTTTTAAGGACAGCAAACTCAAATTCATCCGGTAAACCCTGCATAATTTGATCGATGTATTTATCCTGCGTATGCATTTCGATCAGCTTGGTCAAAAATCGCTCTTTATTGAATAAAGTTTTATGTTCAATTTCGGCTTTATCAATATGATGACCAATTTTCATTATCTGAAGATTGTTGTCTCTGTCCAGGATTCCTCGTCTAAAAACAATAGATGAAATATGGCCTTCACCCGTGGCACGAAAAGAAATAATAACTCGTTTTTCGCCAACTTCAAGACCCGACTGATCAAAATCTTCTACAATTGAGGGATTAAAAATAGCAGCAGATTCAATAGCATATTCCATAGTGCAATAAGAACCAATAAGCATTTTTCGATTCAAAGACATGGCTTCATAATCGACTTGCATGGATTCGATAATAGGCCTGATTTTTTCGCAGTGTCTAAAAAATATAGCCGAAATATTGCGATGGCGTCTGGCAAATTCACGAAGAGTCTGCTCTAAAGTTTCCAACACTTGTTTTTCATCCAATGTCATAATCCGAAGCACCATTTGCTGGGTTCGCTCATAACCATTCATAAAATATCGGGCAACAACTCTTCTGGAATCTGGGGTGAATTTTATACTTTTTCGGACTACTGATACTCGCATAGTTTTTGGTTTTTTAGCACAATGTGTAATTGTGTTTTCTAATGTTAGAATGATTACTTCGTGTATAATTTGTTTTGAAAAATTTTAGAAATAAACCTCATAAATAAGGGGGTATTAGTTCTAATTTTATAACAAGTTAATGATTTTGGTCACTAAAAAAAACTTTTTTATGAACTATTTGGCTGTATTTCCTTCTCTGTTTATTTTAAAAGGAAGTCAAGGATCAAAGTTTAAACTGCTGCAGGTTCTCGGTATTGTTCAATAAAAGCATTTAGGGCTTTAGAATGGAGCTCTTCATTTCGATAAATTAATAAAGTTGTCATCGTATTTAACTCCTTGCTTACCGGAAAAGTTTTTATATTCCTGCCGCTGTAATACGTGTTAATTACTTCTTCTGGAAGAATGCTGATTCCTAAACCTGCTTCAACAAAATTGATAATTCCTTCAATAGAATTAAGTACGGTGCTTTTGTATCGAGTTATTCCTTTTGAACTTAACCACGTTTCAAGTCGGGATCTAAAAACACAGCCTTTTTCAAAAACTACAATTTTTAAAGGATCCTCTTTAAGAATATCTTCTAATTTATTTGTTCCCGGTGGAGAAAGTATAAGAAGCTTTTCGTTGCGCACAACTACTTGTTCCAGTTCTGGAATATTTATAGGTGCTATAACAAATGCGGCATCCAGTTTATAATTTAATACATCGTGAACAAGTGTTGATAATGCCGCCGAATGAAACTCAAGTTCAACCGCCGGATAAATTTCGCTAAAATTATTAATAATATCAGGTGCTTTTAATGCCATCGTGGTTTCAATACAGCCAATGCGTACCGTTCCTCCAATTTGATCTGAATTCTGAATATCATTTTTTGCATCATTTAATAGGTTTCCTATTTTCTTCGCATATTTTAATAATGTTTCGCCGGCTTCCGTAAGTACAACCTTTCGGGAAACTCTTTTGAAAAGTTCGGTTTCAAATTCTTCTTCCAGACTTTTTATGCGTGCCGTAACATTCGATTGTACAGTAAAAGTAGCTTCTGCAGCTTTTGTAAAGCTTCCGAGTGTTGCGGCAGCTTCAAATATTTTAAGATCATTGCTATTCATTGTATCATTATTAGTGATTAATATGATCATAACATATCATATTTAGATATCAAAAATACAAAGTAAATTTGTATCAAACAATTGAAAATATGAAAAACACAATTAAATCTGCAGCGCTAATATTAACCTTAACAGCGCTATCCGGAATAGATGCAAATGCACAAGAAAAATCTTTTGCAGCAAAAAGTAATACTGAAATTCAGACCACACATTTTAATACCATAAAGGTAGACGGACTGAATATTTTTTATCGTGAAGCTGGGCCAAAAGATGCTCCAGTTGTACTATTGCTTCATGGATATCCAACTTCATCGCATATGTACAGAAACCTGATTCCTATTTTAAGTAAAAAATACCGTGTGATTGCTCCAGATTTACCTGGATTTGGTTATTCTGATGCGCCAGATCATACACAGTTTGCTTACACTTTTGATAATTTGGCTAAAACGATGCAGGGCTTTATCGATCAGCTTGGTTTAAAACGTTTTGCGATTTATGTATTTGATTACGGAGCGCCAACTGGTTTTAGACTTGCTTTGGCAAATCCGGAAAAAATTACAGGGATTATATCCCAAAACGGAAATGCTTATGAAGAAGGTTTAAGCAGCGAATGGAATCCAATTCAGAAATATTGGAAAGAGCCAACTCAAGCGAATCGCGACGCACTTAATATTTTTGTTTCTAAAGAAGTTACCCAATTTCAGTACTTTCACGGAGTAGCTGATAAAAGCCTGATAGCTCCCGAAACTTATACACTGGATCAGCACTTTTTAGATCGTCCGGGAAATATTGAAATTCAGCTTGATCTTGTAAAAGATTACAGAACGAATGTGGCGCTTTACCCAAAATTTCAGGAATATTTTAGAACCAAAAAACCAATGATACTGGCTGTTTGGGGAGATAAAGATCCTTACTTTTTACCAGCCGGAGCAAAAGCGTATAAAAAAGACAGCCCAAATGCTGAGGTAAAATTTTATGATACCGGACATTTTGCACTTGAAACACACGTAAACGAAATAGGAAATGATATTTTAAAATTTCTTGCTAAACTTCCTAAATAAGACGAAAACAACTTTTCAGTCTTAATAAAAAAACAGCCCAATTCGAGGCTGTTTTTTTATGGTTAAATCTAAAGATATCTCAATTTTTCTTCTTCAATATCCAGATAATGCATTTGTCTGCGAATAATAGATTCATCTAAAGTCTGATCTTCTTTATTTCTGTTGATGAGCCATTGTCTCTGCTGATTTAATAAATCAAGATAAATATGTTTAAGATCCTGACTTATCGATTCATCATCGATTCCTTTAATATGCTGTTCCCATTTTTGAATAAGATGCTGCAATGAAGTATTATTTTCTACCTGACCGTCATAATTTGTCTTTAAATAGTGTAAAGCAAATTCAGCTAATTCTTGTCGTATTTGATGATAAGCTTCTTCACGAGGTACATCGTAGATATTAGGCAGTTTAATTTTTTTAATAAAATAAGGAAGTGTTAATCCCTGAATTAATAATGTCAAAAGAATCACAATAAAAGTGATAAACAAAATAAGATTACGCTGCGGAAATCCGTTGCCATTATTCAAATATACCGGAATAGATAATGCTGCGGCTAATGATACAACGCCGCGCATTCCGGTCCAGCCCAGAATAAAAGGCGTTTTGTAACCCGGATGTCTTCTGTCAGCAACGGTGATAAAATTTCGGGCAATTAAGGTCACAATTACTGCACCGTAAGATGATATCATTCGGCTTACAATTAAAACAAGCGTAATTAGTACGCCATATCCAATTGCGGTTAAAAGACTTACACCTTCAAGCCCTTTTGTAATTTGAGGTAAATCTAAACCAATCAGCATAAAGACCAATCCATTTAAAATAAAACATAAACTTTCCCAGACATTTACGCCTTGTATACGCGATCTGCTGCTCAAAAAACGATGCCTGTTATTAGATAAAAGCAATCCGCAGCTTACAACCGCCAATACCCCTGAACTATGCACTTCTTCAGCCGCCAGATAAATAATATAAGGTGTTAGCAATGACAGCACAATATCGGCATTCGCGTCTGTTGGTAAATATTTATGCGCTTTCATAAAAAGCCAGCCAATTAATAAACCAATGGCAACGCCGCCAAAAATCATCCAGCTAAAACTTATTGCTGCTTTGTAAAATATAAACTGCTCTGTTGCGACGGCAATCATCGCAAATCTGAAAATAATAAGGGAAGATGCGTCATTCAATAAACTTTCGCCTTCTAATATGGACGAAATGGTTTTGGGAACTTTAACAAATTTTAAAATCGCTCCGGCACTTACGGCATCCGGCGGCGAAACAATTCCGCCTAAAACAAAACCTAAAGCCAATGAAAATCCGGGAATAATATAATTAGCCACTAACGCGACTGAAAGTGCGGAAATAAAAACGACAATAAAAGCAAAACTTGTAATTATACGCCGCCAGCGCCACAACTCTTTCCATGAAATTGTCCACGCCGCTTCATATAATAAAGGCGGAAGGAAAATAAAAAAGATAAGTTCCGGCTCAATATTTATAGTGGGAATGCCCGGAATAAAACTGATAACCAATCCCGCCAATACTAAAAGAACAGGATAAGCTACTTTTATTTTATTGCCCAGCATAATGAGCAGCAAAATGATAATTAAAAGACCGAGGTAAAATGGAAAGTCGTCCAGCATTCGTTTAGTTTAGGTTTCTATATTCAATTGGTGTGTAACCGGTATTCTTTTTAAACATTCGATTAAAATGCTGCGGATATTTAAACCCTAATTCAGAGGCAATCTGACTAACCGATTTTTCTGCATCAAAAATTCGTTCTTTGGCCAGATTTATCAACTTAAGATGAATGTGTTCCTGAGCCGATTTCCCTGTTTCTTTTTTGATTAAATCTCCAAAATAATTAGGGGAAAGATGCAAATGATCTGCAAAATAGCCAACAGAAGGCAAACCGGAATCTTGCGCCATTTCTGATTGAAAATAGTCGTTTAACAAATTTTCAAACTTTGATAAAATATCAGAATTGATGTTTTCGCGCGTAATAAATTGTCTGTCATAAAAACGCACGCAATGATTTAAAAGCAAATCAATCGTATTACTTATAATATTTTTACTGTGTTTATCAATAGACTGGCTTAATTCGTAGTCTAATTTACTGAATAAATCTTTTATGATCTGCTGTTCTTTTAAAGATAAATGAAGCGCTTCGTGCGAATCATAAGAAAAAAACGAATATTGATTTATATTTTTAGCCAGTGCAGTTCCTTTTATCAAATCAGGATGAAAAAGTAGTGTTAAACCTGTCGATTTATAATTGTCTGTATTATTAACTTCGAGTACTTGTCCGGGTGCTACAAAAACCATTGTGCCATCATCGTAGTCGTAATTATTACGTCCGTATTTTAATTCGCCGCAATGACCGGCTTTTAAAAATACGGCATAAAAACCAAAATGAAGGCGCGTATTATTAGGTAATGCGTTACTATTAGAATTATCAAAAACACTAATTAAAGGATGCTGCGTTTCAACACCTTTTAACTGATTATACTGTGTAACTTGTTCGAGTTTTAATTGGTCCATGATGTATTTAAAAAAAATATCTACACAAATATACTATTCAGATTCTTAATAACTTAGCGTGATTATTCAAATCAGTAAAAATGGTAATAATAGCAGTAATCTGTATTATAGCCAACCGGTTTTATTGAAGGAAATTTGTACTGTTAAAAATAACAATAAACTTTTATATAAATAAAATTATGGAAAAGAGAATATTAGGAACACAAGGATTAGAGGTTTCTGCATTAGGACTGGGTTGTATGGGATTGAGTTTTGCTTATGGTACAGCGTTAGATAAAGAACAAGGAATAAAATTAATTAGAGAAGCATACGAACAGGGAATTACTTTTTTTGATACTGCCGAAGCTTATGGTATTGCCAATGAAGAGTTGGTAGGAGAGGCTTTGGCTCCGTTTCGAAAAGATGTTGTTATTGCAACCAAATTTGGTTTTAAAGGCGGACAAGCGTTTAACGGACAAGACAGCCGACCAGAAAATATCAGGGCTGTTGCCGAAGAATCTTTAAGACGTTTAAAAACGGATGTTATTGATTTGTTTTACCAGCATAGAGTAGATCAAAATGTACCGATTGAAGATGTTGCCGGAACGGTTAAAGATTTGATTCAGGAAGGAAAAGTAAAATACTTTGGAATGTCTGAAGCAGGTGCAGCATCAATAAGAAAAGCGCATGCTGTTCAGCCGGTATCAGCTTTGCAAAGTGAATATTCTATTTGGTGGAGAGAACCGGAGTTAGAAGTTTTACCAGTATTAGAAGAATTAGGAATTGGTTTTGTACCGTTTAGCCCGTTGGGAAGAGGATTTTTAACTGGAGCAATAACTGAAAGTACGAGTTTTGAAGCTACAGATTTTAGAAATAATTTACCTCGTTTTAGTAAAGAAAACAGAAAAGCCAATCAAAAATTAGTTGATTTATTGTCTGCAATTGCTTCTCAAAAACAAGCAACTCCTGCACAAATTGCATTAGGCTGGCTTTTGGCTCAAAAACCATGGATTGCTCCAATTCCGGGAACAACAAAATCACACCGATTAACAGAAAACATTGGCGGCGCTTCCATTCATTTATCTGCAGATGATGTGAAAAAAATTGACGATGCTTTTGCTCAAACTACAATTCAGGGAGATCGTTATCCTGCTCAATTTCAGCAAACGGTAGGGAAATAATCTTTGAAAAAGGGCTGTCTCAAAAGTTGAGATAGCCCTTTTTATTTTATATATTTCTTGTTCCGTAGGAACATTTCATAGGTAGAAGATTATATCGTTATCATGGCTTGCGTTCCGTAGGAACGTTTGAATTAGCATCATTTTTTAATAATCTAACATAAAAAGAGGCTGTCTCAACTTTTGAGACAGCCTCTTTTTATTTTACATGTTTATTTGTTCTGTAAGAACATTTCATCGGTAGAAAAATTATATTGTTTTAATGGATTACGTTCCGTAGGAACGTTTGATTTCGATATTGTTTTTTAATAATCTGATCTGTCAAACATTCCTATGGAACGCAAATGTTGCTGATCTTTATTTTTCTCTACCTACGAAACATTCCTATGGAATGATAACTGGATATAATAAATTGTAGATAAAGGGCTGACTTTTGAGACAGCCCCATAACTAACAACCATGAACTAAAAAAAAGTATTACATTTTTGTAAGCGGCAGGTTAAAATTGACTTTTATTTTATCCGCCACTTTTTTAGAAACCAGTTTTGGAATTTGAATATCAAAATCTTCTGCTTTTACTTCAAAATTTCCTGTTACGGTAATCTTGTCATCAGACTTTGAAATTTTGGCATTTGTCGTTACTTTTTTTGTTTTTCCGTGCAGCGTTAAATCTCCCGAAATCTTAACTGTTTTAGCTGTCGCCGAAATTTTAGATGCATCAAAATCTTCAATTTTTCCTTTAAATGAAGCTTTAGGAAATTTATCTGATTCTACATAATTTTCATTAAAATGTTCTTCCATTAAGGCCACTTTAAACCGAAACCCTTTCATAAGTGTTAACACCGCAATATCTCCCGTTCCTGAATCTAAAATGGCCGATGTGTTTTTGTTTTCTGCCGCCACTTCTTCAAAAGAATCAACAGAAGCTTCAAACTTTAAGTTTCCTGTTTTTGTCGCATATTTTTGTGCCGAAACATGAAATATTCCAGCCAATAAAAATAGCAGTACAATTCGTTTTTTCATTTTCTATCGATTTAATTTTCTAATAATCCGTCCGTACTCCATTGTAGAATTGTATTGATTTTATCCTGAGACATTCTTCCTGCTTTTGGCATTTGTCCCGGAGTTCCGTTTTGACGCTGAATTCGGTCTATTAAATTCGTATTTAAAGTCGCGTCTTTCACCTGAGCATACGTTTCTAAAGGGATAAGCTGGGACTCAGAATTATGACAGACAATACAGTTTGCATCAATGATAGATTTCACATTGGCGTTGTAGGTAACCGGACCTGTTATAACTTCTGGTTCTTCCAGACTTTCATAAGTAGTAGATTCGCAGCTGTATAAGGATAATATAATGCCAGATAAGAAGATAAATTTTTTCATATTGTATACTTTTAAAAAACTCTATATAAATTAAATCCAAAGAAAAAATCGCCTTTTCCCCAATCACCGGTTGCATTGGTCAAATAGCCGCTCTCAGTCATAGATTGCGAATTCGTGAAAATTAATTGAAAAATATGACCGCCGGTTTCGATGTCCAGGCCAACAGATAATGGATTGTTATAAAAATCAGGTTTGTTGAAATTTTCACCATATTCAAGATTTAAAGAAAGTCTTTTGGTTAATTTTAATCTTCCGCCCGCACTTAAAGTAAATTGATTATCGTTTTCATTATCCGGATTATATAGATTTTTATGGATAAATGAAGGCGCTAATTCTAAAGATAATTTATCAGAGAATTTTCTGGAAATCAAAAGTTGATTAATATAAGTTAATCGGTCAGAGAATTCAATTTTAGGATAATCGTCTTTTTTTAATCCGCTGTTAATATCAATTGTATTGTAACCCACAATGTCAAACGGGAATTCGTCGTTTTGTCTCGCTAATCGATATTTAACCGATGTTTCGTAAATTTTCAAAAGTGTATGACGTGACGCACTTACAGAAAGCCAATCGGTTACACCATAAATTCCGCCAATTTTTGTCGTGGCATCATCAAAACCAAAAAACTCAGAGATTCCGCCTTTTACAGAACCAAATCGATGCGATATAACAATATAAAGCT
Source organism: Flavobacterium panici (assembly GCF_903819335.1). GTDB lineage: Bacteria > Bacteroidota > Bacteroidia > Flavobacteriales > Flavobacteriaceae > Flavobacterium > Flavobacterium panici. The sequence continues at coordinate 41,511 of NZ_CAIJDE010000036.1, forward strand.
CTTTTTTGGCCGCCATTTTTGTCGACTGCAATGTTATAATCTGCAGACCTTTAAAAGTGGCAGTTGCGTTTTTATCAACTACTTGTGTTGAGTCCAGACTGGAAAGTAAATCTTCTTGGGCATTTGCACATAAGCAGATTAAAAAGCTGGCTATTAAGAATATTTTTTTCATATTTAGTTTTGTTGTATACTGCATTGATCCAATTTTACAACTCCAAATAAATCATCAAAACCTATACATCTTCCTTTTATATTGATTGGTTTATTGGTGAAGTTCGTTTTTACTATTTCATTCATTTTACAAAATACTTTTCCGTCAATTACCATTGAAGAATCAGTAACTTCTGTGGCTGTTCCTTCAATTTCAATTGTTTTATTTAAGTATTTTGAATCTGCCTGCAAAGCGTTTTTTGCATAGTGGTTTTCTAAGTTTTTAGCAGAAATGGTAAGTATTGATTTTTCATTATTGATGTCTCTGGCATCTTTGTAAATAATGTTTTGGTAGATATAGTAAGGACCAAAACTTACCAAAAGCAGTACGATTAAAATCGTGATTTTTCGTTTGTTCATGTCAATTTGGGATTTAAATTTTACAGCAGTTTACCAGAATTTATTATGTATTGATTTTTTATTTAACACATAGTAACATAGATTTTATACTTAAAAAGGATAAAAAAGAAACTCGTTTCTTTCACATAGTAAGCGCTGTGAATTTTAAATAAATGAAACGCCTTTTTAAGAATCTAAAATCTATGTCCCTATGTGTTGAAATTAATTTACACTCAGTAGGTAAATTATGTTATGGCGCAACCGCAGCCACAATATCTTTTACAGGAACCGGCCAAACACCAGGAGCAGGGAAACTAATTCCTTTGTTAGCCCCTCTTACGTTTGCATCTTGTCCAAAATAGTATAAAGGCCATCCGTTGTAAACCAATTGAGATTTACCAAATACAGTAATAACTGAGAATTTAGTTTTATCAAGAGTAGAAGGAACTACAATTTTGTCTGTCTCATATATTGGCCAAACTGCATTGTTAGAAAAATCTTCTTTTGTGTAGTTGTTTTTGTTGAATTTATCGTTTTTAAAAGTGTACAGCGTAATACCTTTAGCATCTGTAAAGTACGTTGTAGCACCGTCTCCAACAGTATAATCTGATTTGTAGTTTTTACCGTCATGCCCCACAAGCTGGCTTCTAACAATCATGATAGAATAATCTGGTTTTGCGATAAACCAAATACCGCCAATTCCGTCCCCGCCTGTTTTTCCAGCAGCTTCAGGAGTATTAGTTACATTTCCATATCCATCATCTCCAGAACTTGGGGAGTAATAGTATAAAGGCCATCCTTTGTAAGTAACTTGTTTTTTTGTGCCAACAGTAACAGTTCCAAAATCTGATAATGATAATCCTGCACCCAATTTATCTGCAGTTAAATTATCTAAATAAAATGGAGGCCAAACTTTTTCACAGTCACCAGTACAAGATACTTGTCCTTTTGAATCTGTTGAGAAAAAATATAAAGATCTTCCGTCTTTATCTACAAGGTAAGAACCTAATGTAGTGCTTGTAGCAAGGCTGACCTCTTTTTTAACTTCTGGAGTTGGCGGGTTATTATTTCCACCATTGTCTCCACTATCTCCACTGTCACTACTGCAGCTTAAAAAGAATGTTGTAATTACAAGGGCCGCAGCGAATTTAAGTTGTTTTAATTTCATCGTTTTTTAATTTAAGTTATTTTGATATTGATAAGGGAATTGAAACTTTACAGAAAATCGTAAAGTGTTTTGTTTTAAAATTCTACATCAGGAAATCATGCTTTAATGAGCATTTTGTTTCCTGTTTTAGTTTATGCTACGAAGAGTCATAAATAAAATAGCCTTCGTGGTATTTTTTGAAGTTTTGTAAGGCGGTCATTTCTGTTTTTTTGATAGGGTTCAATAGTAAAACAGCCTTGATGTAGATTACCCTACCAAAGAATTGAAGTTTTTGTAAAAAAAATGAAAAATAATGTAGGATTTTTTTAAATCCTGACTTGAAGAAAATTAGTAGGAAACCCTAAAACTCACGTTTGGAGTTCTTTGCAGTGAAAAAGTCTCGACTTCTTCGATAGAATTTGTCAACGAACTTACTCTGTAATATTCGCTGATTTCGTTTCTTCTGTTTAAAATATTTAAAATAGAGATCCCTAATTTGTATTGAATGCCGTTAGCTGTTTCCCATTTATAGGTTGAAGAAAAGTTTACCTGCGAAAATATATGCAGATTATCACTGTTTGGCTTACGATAAATTAAAGTAGGATTTGAAGGATCGATTTGTGTATTATCAGGAGAAGTTTTAGGCCTGCCCGAAGTCCATTTTGTACCCAAAGCAATTTTAAAGTTGTTTTTCTCATAAATTCCCGCCCACGAAGCCGTATGCATTACCTCAAAATTGTTAGGGAAAATTGGGTATTCGTAATTAGAAAAATGATAATTATTATGATTATAAGTATAACTTAACCACGTCAAAAAGTGATTCATTTTTTTTTGAATCAGCATTTCGGTTCCCCAAACCTCATAATCGCCAGTAGTTTTAACAAACTCTAACTGGTTTTGAAATCCCTGACTGGAAGTTGTAATTCCGATTACTTTTTTATAAAAATTTTCGATATCAAAAAGCCAGTCATTTTTTATATAAGATAAATTTAAAGACAGCTGCCTGCTTTTTTGAATAGGAATTGTGGAGTTGTTAGAGATAATCCAGCGTCTTTTTTCAATTCCGAAATAATCCTTTTGCAAATCAATAATCTGTTGAGAATTTTGACTTTTTAGTTCACCCAGCAATTCTGCATTTAAACTTTTACTAATGCCGTAGCTAAACTGCACACGCGGTTCGATAATATATTTTTTGAACTTTTCGATATAATTAATTCGGCTTCCGGCCTTAAAATAGATTCTCGAAATCGTATCGTTGTATTTTACTTCTGCAATTAAAGCGTGAGTTCTTAAAACGTCTTTTACTTTACGGTAGAAATCCGGATTTGTAACCTGCTCTAAATTAGTAACACCAATTTCATTAAACTGATACCCATCGTTTATGGTAAATTTAGAATTAAGGATATGATTGTTCTCTAAATTAATTCCGTTATTGTTCACCGTATTTTCCTGAATTACAATTTGACCTTCGCTGGTAGATTGATTCGCGCGAAGCTCGTAAGCAGAATTGTAAATATTAATTTTAGTCGTATTAAAGCTATTCCAGTTTCGTTTCCACGACAAATTTCCTCCATAATTTTGCTGACGTAAAATATTGTTTTCAGAACTGTTTATGTCGTAAACTTTGGCACTTTGAAAAACTTCCAGATTATCTTTAATCGTAATAAGGTCTAAAACGATTTGATCTTTAAGTCCTATTTTTTGAGCATATTTTAGCGTCGCATCATAAAAACCAAATTTTTTGTCGCTGTGATAATCGACATTTTGTTTATCTGAAAAATCAGTGATCGTTGTGTTTTGAAATACTTTATTGAAATACTCTTTGTAAGTAGGCGTTTCAACAAAATCAGTAATTGATTTACGTGCCGAAATCTCAATATAACCCTTTGGCGAAATATTGTATTTCCCGTAAACATCAGCATTAATCATATTTAATCCTGCGCTAAACGAGTTTTTTTCAGCTGTTTCCGGAGTAGATGAAATCGCTACAACGCTGGAAACACTTTCTCCGTAAAAAGCAGAACTTCCATTTTTGTAAATAGAAATTGTATGTGCCAAATTAGGATTGAATGCCGATATTAAACCAAAAAAATGTCCCGTTTGAAACATTCGTATACCATTCCACAAAAACAAATTCTGGTCGTGTGTGCCGCCGCGAACGTTAATGCTGGAAACGCTTTCGTCGATACTGTTTACACCCGGAATTTGCTGCATGGTCTGCAAAGCATCGGGCTCAATAAGTCCGGGAAGAATCCCAAATTTCTTGGGTTTAATTTCAAACGATCCGTCTTTGTTTTTTGAAATCCCCGAAGCCAGAATTGCATTCGCTTTAATTTCCTGAAGCTGCATAATTTCCGGTTCTAAAAATAGTTGTAGACAATCTTTAGAATCGGTATTGCCAGCGGTTATTTTTTTAGTTAAAAATCCTATGTGACTGATTAAGAATGTGTTTTTGTCTTCTTTTTTAAATTCAAAATAACCGTTTGCATCTGTTGAAACCTGAGTTTTGTTAGATAGGTTAATATTGGCATTTTCAATAGGTTTTTTATCTGTATTAGAAAAAACATAACCGCAGATTAGCGGTTCCTGATTCTCTTTTTTATAAATATTAATGAATTTGTTGTCGATGTTTTCAAAAGATAAATGGGTTTTTTGAGCCAGATATTCCAGCTTTTCGACTAAAGAAAGTGATTTTTTTGGCGGAACTAATTCCAGCCCCGCAATATTATTTTCGGTATAATTAAAACTGACCTGATGCTGCTGTTCAATTTCAAGTATGATTTTTTTAAAAGGCATAAGTTTTCCTTTGTCCTGAGCAAAAGCATTCAGGACAAGGAAAAACAGAAGAAACAAAAAATGAAATTGTTTGGGGAGCAACATTTATTTTCCGTCAAAAATTATTTTATTTTTTGAGACTTGCTTGGCCTCTAAATGATAAGTTGTACTAATAATCTGCAAGGCTGTGTTTAAATCGTTAGCGGGTAATTTCCCTGTAAATAATGATGTTGTATCTTTTGTATTTAATTCGATTGTAATGTCATATTGTCTTTCAACTTCGTCAAGAATGCTTCTGATATTTTCTTTATAAAAAGCGATTTCATTGCCTATCCATTCTGGCTGCGTTAAACTTACAACCGTCTTAATTTGTTTTCCGTTTTCAAAACTAACGCTTTGTCCGTGCGTTAATAAAATTTGAGTATCGGCATAATTTACTTTTACACGTCCTTCAAAACACACTACATCAAACCTGTTTTTTCTGGCTTTTACATTAAACTGAGTTCCTAAAACCGTTACTTTTCCTAAATTGGTCTGAACTTCAAATTTTCGGCCTTTGGCAACCCTGAAATAAGCTTCTCCTTTTAGTTCGAGATGTCTGTTGTTGTCCCAGTTCCATTTTTTATAATTTATTTCAGAACCGGAATTTAATACCACTTCAGAATTATCAGGTAATGAAAAAGTGGTCTTTTTTCCAAAATCTGCTGTTTCTGTCTGCGGTACTAAAACTTTCATTGCAAACGTAATTCCAAGTGCCAGAACAAATATGGCCGCCGCTCTAAACACCCATTTTTTGTATAGCGGAACTACTTTTGGAGCCGCTTTTTTCTGACTCAAAATGTTCGACAGCATCGCGTTTTCATCCAAATCACCTACCTCTAAATGAGCTGTATAATCTTTTAATTTTCGGTATTTTTCAAAATCGGGACTTGCTTCAAATTCAGCCAATTCATCCGGAGATAAATCATCGTTGAGCCATTTTGCTAATAAGCGATCTTTTTTCATTGTACTGTACTATATTATTAAAACAATTAAAACTAAATTTACCCTACTTTTATAAATCAATTTCTTTACGCAGGCTTAATAAAGCGAGATGAATGCGCTTTTCTACTGCCTTTACGCTGATATTTAATTCTAAGGCAATTTCGCTGTATTTTTTTCCGTCAATTCTGTGCATTAAAAAAGCTTCACGCTGTTTTTCGTTTAAATTTTCAATGGCTTTCAAAAGTTTAGCCTGAAATTGTTTTTCTTCCAGAATATATTCGGGACTTTCATTTGTTTTGTCTAAACCTGTGAAGTTTTTTTCATATTTCAAAACCACTTTTTGGTGTGCAATTTCGTTGAGACTGCTGTTGTTGGCAATGGTATATACGTAAGATTTTGCTTTTTCCAGTGGTACAGATGCACAATTTTGCCAAAGTTTTACAAATGCTTCCTGCGCCACATCTTCTGCCTGATTGATATTGCCAAATTTGTAAAAAAGAAAATTTCGAAGTGCTTTTACATGACTTTTGAAAAAAGACGAAAAAATTATTTCATCGCAAGTATCTGATTGGTTCTTAGTTGGCATTTATATTTGTGATTGGTATGATGCAAAAGTATTTGTTTTTACTTTAAGTAGGGTAAAAGCAATGCAGATTGTTTTATAGTAGTATGAAATGAAATTTCGTATGATAATTAAAAATGAAAAAACAATTCAAACTCCTTGATCGAGAATTTATTAAAAAGCAGTTTCTTAAATTTTATTACCTTTGTAAAAATATAAATATGTTCCCTTTTAAAAAATATTTATCACTAGCAGCAGTTTTCCTGTTTTTGTTATCTTGTCAAAATGAATCGCCTGACGATCAGGGTGATAGTGGACAAGGAACAATTACAAATGCTTCTCCGCTTACTTCTTATCTGCAAAGGGTTGCTATGGTGCCAACCGTGCAGGATAATGTAATTGACGGTTCTACTTATTGTACTATAAAACTACCTTATACGGTTACTGTAAATAATACTCAAATTGCCGTTAATACTACCGCCGATTATCAAAAAGTAATAGACAATATCAATGCAAATAATTATGATGACGATATTGTAAAAATAGATTTTCCGGTAACGATGGTCTATTATAATTACATCCAAAAACTGATTCCAAATGAAGCTGATTTTGATTCTTTAATTGATTACTGGAATCAATACCCTGATCTTTTATCTAAAATTAACGGACTGAATATCAATTATCCTATAACAATAAATATTTATAACAGCGCTAATCAAATAGGAAGTTCCCAATCGATTATAAGCGATCAGGCCTTTTTCAATTTTATTAAAAATTTGAATCCGAGTCAGTATATTTCTTTAAAATATCCAATTGCTATAGTTGATTATCATGGCCAAACGAAAACTATTAATAATAATCTGGATTTCGAAAATGCTATAAAATATGCGATTGATTACTGTCCTGAAAACAATATTGTAACCCTTGACTTGAATGAAGTAATTACAAAAGGCTCTTGGGATATTCCGTATTATTTTGATGATTCTGAAAAAACTTCGTCTTACAGCGGTTATTCATTTGTATTTAAAAACGATAATTCTGTAGTGGCTACAAAAGGCGGAACTTCAGAAACGGGCCAATGGGAAAGCAGCGTACAAAATAATGTTAGAGAATTAAAATTGACTTTCAGTTCAACGTTATTAAGTAAATTGAACAACAGCTGGAAATTGTTTGAATTTAATAACTCGCAGATTAGATTGCGCGATGTAAGCAGCAGTACCAATTATCTTTACTTCGAAAAGTTATAAAAAGAAATGACCGCACAATTTGGTTTGAATCATGCGGCCAAATCAAGTTAACTAATCATAAATCATTATTAATTGGGCGTAAAGGTCAAATAATCTAAATTCATATTACCGTTTTCTACGATATGCAAAGTGAGCAATTGCTTTCCTTTTTCTAATTTAATTGTACCAATATTTTCAGAACTGTTCCAGTGATGCCATTGTCTCCAGGCAACAGGATCTTTATCATCGTGCGTTGAAATAATTTTCATGTTTCCCGTTGCGTCTTTCCCGTTTACAGCAATAGAAATTGTTCCGTCGCCGTTTGCCGTATATAAAACACCAATTTTATAAGTGCCGGATTTTTTAACGGCAACCGTATAATTAATCCATTCTGTTGGCTGCGTCCAGCCTACATAAAGCTGTTTCATCCTTATCGGAACTTTGGTATAAGGCGTATCGTCAATGCTGTCTGTTTTGGTATACGAAATATCAACACCTTCTTTTAATCGGAATTCGTTTAACGGATTTCCATTTACGGGATTTAGTTTTCCGCTTCCGTTATTCACTTCGTCCGTGTCGTGATACGCAACGCCTTCGCCTCCCAAATCATAGAATTCACATTCTATTTTTCCTGGAATTTGCTGTGTTTTAAAAGATTTTGGCTTCTCAGCCGATGTTTGTGCAAACGTCGAAATACCATTCATCAAAACGAAAGCATTCAGAAATAATAATATTTTTTTCATAGTAGTCAATTTTAGCATTAACGTATTTCTAAAGTTGCTATAGAATGCGCCAAACTCGTAATTTTAGAAGCTTTTCCTTTTATCCATAGAAAATATTCTACATCATTATCAGTTTGGTTCATTACCACAACTTCAAGATTATTATCCTGATTTACAAAAGCTGTAGACAACAATTTATTACTGCTAGAATTACAAGCTACACGTTTTGCACCCGGTTTAATGAATTTAGAAAAATGTCCTAAATAATAATATCCGTTGGTGTAAATCAATTTTCCGGTTTTTAAATCAACGTGAATAGGACACATGCAAAAGTTTTGAACGTGATTTGGTCCGCCTCTTTCATCCAGTAAAATATTCCAGTCTGTCCAGGCAACCGTTCCAATGTTGAAATCGTTAATCATCGACATTCCGTATTTTTCACCGTAACTCCATTCCGTTAATAATTTTTGGTCAAAATCTGCAGCACAGCCTTCCGTAAGAATAAGCGGTTTGTCCGGAAAAGCTTCTGCAACGCGGCGTTCGCCTTCAAAGTTCATTCCGTTTTTCATCCAGTCTTCGTACCAGTGATATCCAACTCCCCAAACATATTTTGCCGCATCTTTATCTTCTAAAACCGTACTAACACGCTGATACATTAAATCACGATTGTGATCCCACATAATCAGTTTCTTTTTAGACAATCCGGCTTTTTGCATCGTTGGCCCAAGAAAGTTTTTGATAAAATCACGTTCTTCCTCCGCAGTAAAAATGCACGATTCCCATTTTTGAACCGCCATTGGCTCATTTTGAACGGTATAACCCCAAATAGGAATTCCTTCTTTTTCGTATTCATTAATAAATTTTACAAAAAAGTTAGCCCAGCTTTGGTGGTATTCCGGTTTTAAAGTTCCGCCCTGCAAAACATTATTATTCGTTTTCATCCACGCGGGCGGACTCCAAGGCGAAGCATATAAAGTTAATTTTCCTCCGGCTTTTGCAATCGCTTCTTTAATTAACGGAATTTTGTATTTCCTGTCGTGGCTGATATCGAAAGTTTTTAAATCTTTGTCACCTTCCGCAATGTAACTGTAAATATCACTTGAGAAATCACAGCTTTGCATATTCGTACGCGCCAAAGTATAACCAATTCCTTTGTCTTTATCGTAATAAGCCGTCAGGATTTCTTCTTGCTTATCTTTTGGAAGTGCGTAAAAAACTTCTGCGGAAGCGTCAGTAAGTGCACCGCCAATTCCAAGCAGAGTTTGATAGGTTTTTGAAGGATCAACAAAAACAGAAGTTTCTTTTTCTGTTGGCTGAGGTTTATCAAAAAACGATAAAGTTTCGGTTTTTGTTAATTTATTTTCGGTGTTTTTTGCCGTTACAAAAACTGTTACACTTTTATAATCGGATGCTTTAGTCTGCTTTTTCTGCGCCGTTAAACTTGCCGTCAGAAACCCCGATAACATGATGGTCAGGCATGTGTTGAATTGGTATGTTTTCATAATTATGGTTAAATAGTTAGTGTCGTTTTATGCTAGAATGTTATCAATTTTTTGAAGTTCATCTGCAGAAAAAGCAGTGTTTTTAAGACAGCCAACAGAATCTAAAACCTGCTCTGGTTTGCTTGCGCCAATGATAACTGAACTAATTCTGTTATCTTTTAAAACCCACGACAATGCCATTTGTGCCAGACTTTGACCGCGTTCTATCGCCATTTCATTTAACAGACGAACTTTTGCAATATTTTCCGGCGTAATGGCGTCTTCTTCAATTGCTCCGTTTCCGCGATGTGCGTTTGCTCTTGAATTTTCAGGAATTCCGTTTAAATATTTATTCGTCAGAAGTCCTTGTGCCAAAGGAGAAAAAGCGATGCCGCCAACTCCGTTAGCTTCCAAAACATCCAGTAAACCGTTTTCGATAGTACGTTCCAACATCGAATATTTAGGCTGATGAATTAAGCAAGGCGTTCCTAATTCTTTCAAAATTTTAATTGCATTTTGAGTTTCTTCCGGATTGTAGCTCGAAATACCCACATAAAGTGCTTTTCCCTGACGTACAATTAAGTCAAGTGCTGCCATAGTTTCTTCTAATGGTGTATTTGGATCTGGCCTGTGATGATAAAAAATATCAACATAATCTAATCCGAGGCGGGAAAGACTCTGATCTAAACTCGCAACTAAATGTTTTTTTGATCCCCAATCGCCGTAAGGGCCATCCCACATAGGCCATCCAGCTTTGGTAGAAATCACAAGTTCATCACGGAAAGGTTTGAAATCTTCTTTAAATAATTGACCAAAAGTCTGCTCTGCAGATCCCGCCGGCGGACCATAATTATTGGCCAAATCAAAGTGACTTATACCATTATCAAATGCAGTGTGTAATATTTTACGGGCGTTTTCGATATTGTCAATCGCGCCAAAGTTGTGCCACAACCCAAGAGAAAGGGCAGGAAGCATTAATCCGCTTTTACCGCTGCGGCGGTATTCCATTTTTTGATATCGGTTGGAATCAGGTGTGTAACTCATGTTTTTATTTTAATTTTTTGTTCTGTGGTGCAATTTAATTAAACACATAGAAACATAGTTTTTATAAATCTAAAAAAGACGTTTCACTTGCCTTAACAAACATAGGCTATGTTTCTATGTGTTTAAAAAAAATGTTACAGTTAAACGAGTTGGTTGTTATATTTTTTTGAATGCTTTTATTACAATTTCTAAATCACTAACGCCTCTAAAGCCGCTAAAACCAACAGAAAGTTTTGTTCCGTCAGATAAAGTTAAAGGTTGTCCGCCCTGCCAGCCAATAAGATCTGGGGCTTCAATTCCGTTAGCGTTTTCATCTACAATATTATTAAAAACCAATTTTTCATAATCTCCCGTTTTTACTCCGGTAAGCCAAACCTGACTCGCTTTTGTCCACGCAATTTTATACGATTGTCTTTTTTTGGCTTTATCATTTCCGTACATACGGCCATAAACGGTTCCTTCTTCGTCAATAATACATACGGCTACATTTCCGTTTGAAATTACTTTGTCTTCCTGAACGTCCATGTAACTGGGGATCAGATCTTCAATAGCCAATAAAGCTAAAGCAATTCTTAAGTGTAGAATTTGATCATTCATTATTTTGATTTATAAAATGTTAGGGATTTCAAAGATGAAATATTTTGTTTCCTAATTTCTTAAACTAGATCAAGAAATTATAATAAATAAAAATTTTATTAAACACATAGAAACATAGTTTTATATTCAAGTTGAAAAAGATTAAAATAAATGACACATCATTTGCACATAGCCTATGTTTGTTTATGCAAGTGAAACGCCTTTCAACAGCAACAAAATCTATGTTTCTATGTGTTTAGATTATTACATTTAATGAGTTAAATAAATCATCTTATATTTACATCTTGTAAATCAGTAAAACAATGTTTCAAAAAATACGAGAATATCTTTCAAGGTCTGTCCGCCTTTCTGAAAAAGAAATTAAAATTTTTGAAAACAGTCTGGAATTGAGGCTGGTTCCCAAAAAAACAATCTTGTTACAGGCTGGCGAAATATGCAATTTTGAAGCTTATATTAATAAAGGCTGTATTCGCGAATATTTTATTGATGATGCAGGAATTGAACTGACGCTGCAATTTGCAACCGAAGATTGGTGGGTAAGTGATATTACCAGTTTTGAAGACCAGATTCCGAGTGACATGTATATTGAAACGCTTGAAGATTGCGAATTATTGGTTTTAACTCGTCAGTCTAAAGAAAATTTGATTAACGAAGTTCCGCAGTTAGAAAGAATGTTCCGTTTGATGATTCAAAGGCATTTATCGAAATTGCAAAAAAGATTGTTTAAAACCGTTTCTTCAACCGCAATGGATCAGTATATTGAGTTTGTTACGCGTTATCCAACAATTTCGCAAAGGGTTTCTCAGCAGTATATTGCTTCTTATTTGGGAATTACGCCTGAATTTTTAAGCAGATTGCGTGCGAAGCATTTGAAGAATGGGTGAATTTAGATTTGAAAAACAATAAAAAAGGGCTGTCTCAAAATCGAAACAGCCCTTTTTAAATTTATATATTTCTTTGTTCCGTAGGAACATCTCGTCGGTAGAAAAATTATATTATTATCACCGTTTACGTTCCGTAGGAACGTTTGATTTTGACATCGTTTTTTATAATCTAATATATCAAACGTTTCTACGGAACGTAAATGCGGTCAATCGTTATTTTTTTCTACCGATGAAACGTTCCTATGGAACGTTAATGTGGCGAAATTCTATTTTTTCTACCAATGAAACATTCCTACGGAATGATAACTGAATGACGCTTTTTAAAATTACATGTGATTCAGAATTTTTAATTCCAAATCTCATTCATTTCTGTCAAAATAATTGGCTTTCCATCAGTAACCACAATGGTATGTTCGTGCTGTGCCATAAAACCCCCCTTGTTGCCAACCATTGTCCAGCCGTCTTGTAAAGTTTCGGCAATTGTAGAAGTTGTTGAAATAAAAGTTTCAATTGCCACAACAGAGTTTTTCTTGAATCTTGTTAAGTTAAATTTATCTCTGTAATTGGCTATTTCGTGTGGTGCTTCGTGAAGACCTCTTCCAATTCCGTGGCCTGTTAAATTTTTGATGACTTTATAACCTCTTTTCTTAGCTTCGGTTTCCATTATAAAACCGATATCAGAAATACGAACGCCGCCTTTTATATTGTGAATTGCTTTATGCAGAATTTCTTTTGAAGCTTCAATCAGTTTTTGATGACGGTTTATATCTTCGCCAATAACAAACGAACCGCCGTTATCTGAAAAGAAACCGTTTAATTCTGCCGAAACATCAATATTGATTAAATCGCCTTCTTTCAATATTCTTTTATCAGAAGGAATTCCGTGGCAGAATTCTTTATTCACGCTGATACAAGTCCAGCCGGGAAATCCATACGTTACATATGGTGCCGATTTTGCGCCTAAATCATTCAGGATTTTTCCGCCGTAATCGTCTAATTCTTTTGTTGAAATTCCGGGTTTGGCATAATTCCTCATTTCTCTCAAAGCGTAAGCTACAGCTTCGCTTGCCTTTTTCATTCCGATTAATTCTGCTTCTGTTGTTATTGACATGTGGTATTTGTGTTTTATTTAAATCCGTAGCGCATTACCATACTAGAATTTACATTTTGTTTTCTTATTTGTGCTGGTTTCCAACCCTCTCTCTTAATTATCCTATTTAATTCACTTTCAAAATATTTTTCAAATTTATGATTTGATTTTATATCAAATAGAAACCAGAAATTTTTAATTTTTCCATTACCATTTTTATCTACATTAAATGAAATATCCACAAATGCAGAAACTTCATAGTTGGGTCTTTGTATATAACCTTTTGGATAAATGAGTGTCCGATCAATTTCATTTTGCATCACTTCACTATATTCATCGTTACTGTCGTCTTTATCATTTGGATAATTTGGTCTCGTGTCACAATCTGCATAATATAGTGTATCGTTAATGTGATTCATTAAGTACTTTTCATCAGCAATGTTTAGCAAAGAATCTATGAATTTTTCGCCATATTTTTGATTTATCTTTTCCTCCATTAATTTGCAATAGCAATGTTCAGTCTGGTCATCGTAGACAATACAAGAAGATCCTTCATTTCTAAAGTCAATATTATTTTCTTTCAGAATTTTAATTAACTCTTTTTGTGAACGCAAATAGTGACTAATTATATTTCCAGAATAATGACAGTAGGTCAGTTTTCCATTTTCTAAATCTTTTTTTGCCTCAGATATATCCTTTAAGCAGGTGGTGTCTTCTTTTGGAACAAAATCAAAGAATGAACCTTTTGGTCTTCTTTCAAGTTGACATGAAATTAGTAGTATACTAAAAAGGATAAAAAAATAATTCTTCATTTATCTATTTTGATGAAAAAGGTTTGAGATTTTTGTTACCGCTAATATAAAATTAAATTGTTAGTAAAAGCTTTGTTTTAAAAAGTTGATTTATAGCGTTTTTAAATTTTCTTCGCCAATTTCAAAACATCTGAAGGAGAAAACCCATATTTCTTTTTAAAAGCAAAAGAAAAATGGGAGAGATCTTCAAAACCGAGTTCAAGATAAATGTCAGAAGGTTTTTTGCCTTTCTTTTCCAGTAAAAAATAACCTTCTTTTAGTCTGCGTTGAATCAGCCAGCGGCTTGGAGTATCTGAAAAAATGGAGGCAAAATCACGTTTAAAAGCAGAAATACTTCTTCCGGTTAAATATGCAAAACGTTCCATGCTGATATTAAACTTATAATTTCGGTTCATATAAGCTTCTAAATCTATTTTTTCCGGCGGTGCAAAATCAAATAAAATATCTGTCAGTTGCGGATTTTCTTTTAAAAGAATCAAAAGCAATTCTTCCCGTTTTATATTCGAAAAAGTCTCATCGATTTCACCGCCATCATTATAATAAGGCATTAAGGAAAGAATGAAATTCGGAACCAGATTTGTTTTCTTTAAAGCAAAAAATACCGCTTCATCTTCACTTTTTTGAGCTTTGGTTTTATGTTTTGCGGCAAAAGTTTTTAAAAACGCCGTATCAAAAATTACGACGACTTTTTCAAATTCTCCGTCTTGTTTTTGTTTGTTGTATCTTGCGAGATGATTTTTTCGGGCAATACAATATTCGCCTGGTTTTAGGTTGTATTTGCTAACTCCGTCATAACCTTCAATAGTGCCTTTTGCCAGATACAAAAAGAAATGTTCTGAAATAAAATGTTCCGGCGATATTTCGGGACCTATATAACAACTTTTGATTTCTGTATATTTCATAAAGCGTTTATTTTTCAGGATTAGTTTTCCACCATTGTTGGAAAATTTTAGGACTATCAAAATTAACGATTTCTCCCATAATAGGCGTAATCAGCGGAATGTGATATTTTTCATTTAAACGAGTGATTTCGTTTAGCGGTTCATTCCATCTATGTTTGGCAAGCGCAAATTTTGAATTATGAACCGGAACAACACTTTTAGCGTTTAGATCTTTCGCCGCTTGAAGGGTTTCTTCGGGCAGCATGTGGATATAATGCCACGCTTTGTTGTATTGTCCGTTTTCCATAATAGCAACATCGATTGGGCCAAATTTCTTTCCAATTTCGGCAAAATGCGTATCGTAACCGCCGTCGCCGCTGTAGAATACTTTCATTTTTGGGGAACTAATTAAATACGACGCCCACAAAGATTGGTTTTGTGTAAATCCACGTCCGGATTTATGCCTTGCCGGAAGTGTGTGAATCGTGAAATCTTTTCCAACCGTGATGGAATCATTCCAGTCTTCTCCTATAATCTTATTTTGAGGATAACCCCAGCGTTCAAAATGTGCGCCAACACCCAAACCGCAAATTACAGTTTTGACTTTGTCTTTTAATGCCAAAACAGTTTCATAATCAAGATGATCGTAATGATCGTGAGAAATTAACAGGTAATCAATTTCGGGTAAATCTTCAACATGATACGAATTTGTTCCTGCAAAAACGGTTACACTATTTGGAATTGGTGATGCATTATCACTAAAAACGGGATCGATTAAAATTTTCTTTCCGTCAATTTGCAAAAGGGTAGAAGAATGCCCAAACCAAACCAACAAATTCTGATTTGCAGGTAAATGTTTCAAATCTCTTTTTACAGACGGAATTTTTCCTGTAGGTTCAGTTGGAACTTTTTTATCAAAAAGCTGTCTTCTTATTACGCTCCAAAAAGTATAACCGGGCGCAAATGTTGGCGTGCACGTATTATTTTGAAATTCACCATTTTTATAATGTGATGATTTTTCAATTCGAGCCATACTTTCGTCTGAAGGTAAACTTCCAAATGTTGCTTTTTGCATATACAACCAAGTGCTGAAACCAAGAATCAGAATTAGGATTACGAGAACAATTAGTATTCTTTTGATAATTTTTAGGATTCGTTTTTTCATTTTTAGTTCGCGGCTTTTTTAATGTCAATGGCTTCCAGTATTTTTTGAGAGAATCCGAATCGTGCTGTCGAAATCATGGCGCGGCCAATTTCTCTGGTTTCGCAGCCTGTATAAAATAATCCCATAATTGGATACAGAAATTTGATGTATTTATTAAATCCTTTTAAATGAATTTGCGTTGGATCGGGTTTCATTAATCCCGGACGGAAATTATATTGCGCTTTGAAAGACATTTTTTGTAAAGCATTTTCTGTTTTTCCTTTTACACGCGCCCACATTACTTTTCCGGTTTCAGAACTGTCTGTATGCGATCCCGAAATAAAATTGAAAACAAGATTTGGATTTTGGTTGAGTACAACTTCTGCAAAATGTATCGTTGTATCGTACGTAATATAAGTGTATTGTGCTTCGTCAAGTCCTACGCTGCTAATTCCGGCGCAATAAAAACAAGCATCATAACCAGAAAGCTTGGTATCATCGCTTTTTAGCGAAAGAAAATCAGGAACAAGATATTCCGTTAATTTAGGATGCAATTTTCCGCTTGGTTTTCTTCCCACATATAATACAGCTTCTATTTGATTATTTTCAAGACATTCTATTAAAACGCCTTCGCCAACCATTCCGGTGGCACCGGTTATAATTACTTTCATCTTTTATATTTTAAGAGATTTCCATTTTATTAAACTAATTACTGTGGCGGTTATCGCTTCTTCATTGCTTTGGGGTTTCCAGCCTAATATTGTTTTTGCTTTTTCGTTGCTGGCATTGCGATAAATTCCAACCAAAGGTAAAATGGCTTTTGCCTGATCGTTAAACAATGCCGTTAAACGTATTATAAAGGTAGGCAAAGATTTTGTTGATGCCTTTTCGGTTACATACGGCATTTTTTCTTTCAGCAGTTTTACTATTTCCAGTAATGACATCGTGCCGCCGGATAATGCTAAAAATCGCTGTCCTTTTGCTTCGGGACTTTCCATTGCCAAAATGTGTAATTCGGCAACATCTCTTACATCGACAATTCCTAATCTGATATCCGGAATTGCTTTCATTGAACCGTCTAATAATTTTTTAAGCAATTCAAAACCACTTGATAAATCCGGGCTCAATGAAGGTCCAAAAATTCCCATTGGGTTTATTACAGAAAATTCTAATGCGCCGCCTTCATTTTTCATAAAATCCCAAGCAGCTTGTTCTGCCAGAACTTTAGATTTATTATAAGTCGAAAGTCCTTTTTCGTTAGGATTTGTCCAGCTTTCTTCGGTAATAAGTGAATTTTTATCTTTATGGCTGTAGCCCACAGCGCCAAAGTTGGATGTCATAACAACACGTTTTACACCTGCATCTCTTGCGGCTTTTAGTACACGCAAAGTTCCGTCAACCGCAGGACGAATCATTTCGTCTTCGTTTTTGGGTAATCTTAAAAATATAGGCGAAGCAATGTGTAAAACGTAATCGCAATCTTTCATCGCTTCTGCCCAGTTATTATCGCTGGTTAAATCAGCTTCAATAAATTCTAAATCACTAAAATCTGTAATGCCGCCGTTTTCGAGCATTTCAAAAATCTTTTTTTTGCTTTTTAGCGAGCGAACAGTTGTTCTCACTTTATAACCGCGGTTGAGTAATTGTAAAATACTGTGTATGGCAACAAAACCTGTTCCGCCGGTAACTAATACTTTTTGATTTGATTGTATCATCGATTGTATTTTTATAGGGCAAATTTCAGGAGAATGCAGAAAAGTTATTTTGTTGAAAAGTCCAAAGTTATTTTGTTGAGAGGTTCAGAAAGCTGAAAACGAAACCAATGGGCTTTTCTGAAAAAATCTTATATTCGCTTGAACTTACAAAGAGAAACCAATGTCTAAAGAAATAATTTTATTTAAAAACTTACATGATACCTATAAAAACATGGGACTTCCTGTAAATGAAATTATTGACAATGACGGTTTAACAATCAATAATTTAAAAGATCTGCATCCGGTACTGCCTTTTAAATCGATTGGATACAGACCGAGTTATTTTTCTTTTTTATTTGTAAAAGATGCAAAAGGGAAATATACAACAGATGATGTTTCTTTTATTACAGAACCGGGAACTGTATATTTTACAAATCCGGGGCATTTTAAATCTTTTGAATGGGATGAGATTACTGATGTTTATTTGATAACAGTTACAGAAAGCTTTTTAAAAGAAAATGTTCATACGGATATCTTCAAAGAATTTCCTTTTTTATTGTCTGAAACAGTTTATCCGCGAAACCTGAATGAAACCGATTTTAAAGAGTTTGAAACGATTTATCTTCAAATGGAAAAAGAATTCGCTTCAACATCTTCCATAAAAAATAAAGTAATTGGCAGTTTTTTGGTTATTTTACTTTTGAAGATAAAAGAAGCTTTTTGGAACAATTATAATCCAATTTACGAAGGAAATAAAAGTTCTCAAATTGTAAAAAACTTCAAGAAAAATTTGGAACAGCATTTTAGGGAATTACTCGACGGAAAAACAGATAAACAGCTTCGGGTAAAAGATTATGCTTTGGCACAAAACCTTCATGAAAATTATCTCAACAATGTTATTAAAAGTAAAACCGGAAAATCGGTCAGTAACTGGATTTCGGAGAAATTGATTGCAGAAGCAAAATCACTTTTAATAAATTCTACGCTTTCTATTAAAGAAATCGCCTATAAATTGGGTTTTATAGAAACGTCACATTTTAGTAATTACTTCAAAAAAAACACTAAAACCTCGCCTGAGGAATATAGAAAGTCGGCAGATTTATAGTATGCTTTGAAATTTGCATTTCAATCTGTAATCTTCGCAACAACCACCTTCCAGTCTATTTGCAATTTTGTACTGTCGATAATGACATAACAAAATTTATAAATCATCATGGAAAATTTAAAAGACAAAGTAGTTTTAATTACAGGTTCGTCAAGAGGAATTGGAGCAGCAATTGCATTAAAAGTATCTCAGGCAGGAGCAAAAGTTATTATTAATTATGCGGGAGGTAAAGAACCTGCCGAAAAACTGGCTCAGGAAATTAATTTTAACGGAGGTCAGGCTTTAGCCATTAAAGCAGACGTAAGTAATTCAGCAGAAGTTAAAAATCTTTTTGACGAAAGTATCGCTCATTTTGGTAAAATCGATGTTTTGATTAACAATGCTGGTATTATGATTACTAAATTAATCAAAGATACTACAGATGAAGATTTTGACCGTCACTTCAATATCAATGTAAAAGGGACTTTTAATACGATGCGTGAAGCAGCTACAAAACTGGCTGATAACGGAAGTATTATCAACTTTTCGACTTCTGTAAATCGTATTATGCTTCCGGGTTACGCCACTTATGTAGCCACAAAATCTGCTGTGGAGCAATTGACAAGAGTTTTTTCTAAAGAAATTGGTTCAAGAGGAATTAACGTAAACTCCGTTTCACCTGGGCCAACAAACACAGAATTATTCACAAACGGAAAATCGGAAGAAGTTATCGCAAGATTAGCGTCATTATCAGCTTTCAACAGAATTGGAGAAACAAATGATATTGCAAATGTTGTGGTATTCCTTGCTTCTGATGATGCAAAATGGATCAATGCACAGAATATTGGTGCTAACGGCGGAATGGCTTAATCTTAAAATTAAAATTATGAAAACATACATAAACGCTATAATATTAGGATTGTTTGGCGCTGCTGCGGTTACTGTTTCCTTCATGCTGCAATGGTCAACATGGACGATGTTCCTGGCTTGGGTAAGTTATTATTTATTCGGAAAATCGATTAAAACTTCTATTCCGGTCTTCGTGCAAATAATCTTCGGAATCTTGATGGGAGTGGGAATAATGGTTTCGGCGAAATTTTTTGAAACCATAATTGGAGTTGCAGGTTTTCAACTCGCTGTATTTTTATTCATTGGTTCATTGGCTTTTTTATCCAAAATAGAAGGTTTAAAAAGTATTCCGGCTTGGTTTATTGGCTTGATAATCATTTTCGGAGTACATCCGGAACTTGAATTTGTGGCTATTGTCAGCCTTTTGATTCCGGTAATTGCAGGATTTACATTTGCCTGGCTCAATGATTCTTCAATTCAAATCGTATCAAAATCATTCAACAATTAAAATTTAAAAATCATGAAAATATTAAATAATAAAGTCGCAGTAATTACGGGTTCAGCAAGAGGTTTAGGAAAAGCTATTGCAGAAAGATATGCATCATTGGGTGCCAATATTGTAATCAATTATTCAAAAGACAAAGCTTCTGCAGATGAAGTAGTGTCAAACATTACGGCAATGGGCGTAAAAGTAATCGCTGTTCAGGCCGACGTAAGTGTAGTTGCCGATATCGAAAGATTATTTGAGGAAGCCATTAAAGCTTTTGGAAAAATAGATATTGTTGTTGCTAATGCCGGAATCGAAATGGTAGAAACTCCGGTTGCAGAATTTACAGAATCTCAGTTTGATAAATTATTTTCTATCAATACAAAAGGCGCTTATTTCACAATGCAGCAAGCGGCGAAAAAAGTGGAAAACAACGGAAGGATAATTTATATCGCTTCTAGTACAACGGCTTTTCCAATTCCGGGAATGGCGATTTATGGCGGAAGTAAAACTACGCCAAGATATATGGTTGATGTTTTATCTAAAGAAATTGGACATAAAGGAATTACGGTAAATACGATTATTCCGTTTGCGGTAGATCATTCTGGAATTTTTGCAGATGAAAACAGTTATCCTGAATTGAGAAAATCATTAATCGACAGCTGTCCAATGGGAAGATTGGCAGAAGTGGAAGATGTAGCCAATATTGCTGAATTTTTTGCAAGTGATTTATCTTCTTTCGTAAATGGTCAGCATTTACTTGTAAATGGCGGAGCAAATCAATAATAAACTTTGATTGAGTAGTTTTCAAAGTATTTTAAAAAAGTCAGGTTTTTTGTTTATCAAAACCTGACTTTTTTATTTTAATTCTAATTACAGTCTTAAATTCAAAAATCTATTCTATTTTAGGAAGAAATTTGGCAGAAATTAAACAAGTATAAAATTCTTACATTTGCCAAATCAAAATTCAAACTATGGAGTACTTTATACTTTTTATCTTATTTGTCTGTGTTATCGTTTTATTTAATAGTCTTTCTAAGGTAAAAGAAGAAAACGAACATCTGGATTCTCTTTATAGAAAAAGCAGAGAAGATTACAATTCTTTAAAAAATGAAATTAGTGAAATTAAAAAACAGATTTCCCAATCTGGTTTTACGGCTGATTTACCGCAAAAAAATGAAATTGAAGAAATTCCTGCACCAGTAGTTGAAGTTTTATCTCCAGTTATTCAGGAACCTGTTAGTAGTTTTGATGATGTTCTTCAAAATGAAAAAAATAGGATTAGTGAAGAAGCTTTAGAGAAAATTGCTTTAAGCTTTGATTCACAAGGAATTCCTGTTCGCGATACCAACAAAATTGTTGAAGAAAAAGAAACTCCTGCGCCGATAGAAAACATTGAAACGCCGTCAATTCCTCAATTTGAAACACAATCCGAACCTCAGCATAAGGAAGAAGAAGTTTATGTAGAAAGTGCTTTTTCAATTTTTATAAAGAAACTAGAACAACAATTTGCCGAAAACTGGACGGGGATTTTAGGAACCGCCATAATGGTTTTAGGAATTGGTTATTTAAGCATTTATACAGCTTTGAAGGTTTCGCCAATGTTTAGGGTTTTAATTCTTTGGCTTTATTCCGGAGTTTTAGTGGGTTCTTATTTCTTTTTAAAGAAAAAAGAAAAATGGTTTAAAACGGGACTTTGGCTTCGCAGTGCCGGAGCAAGTTTGTTTTTATTTGGATGTTTTGGCGCTTCGCAAATTCCGGCGCTTACTTTTATAGAAAGTATTCCGCTCGCATATTCACTTATAGGAGTTGGAATTGCGATAAATTTATATGTAGGGTATATCATAAAACAGCAAACCTTTTTATCGCTTCATGTCATTTTAAGTATTTTGGTTTTATGCGTTATTCCAGAAAAACTCTTGATTACATTTTTGCTGGCAGCTTTAACCGCAACGGCAGGAATTATTTTATCGTATAAAGAAAAATGGGAATATCATTTATTGATCGTTATTTCGGCCTTTATAATATTTGATATTTGGTTTACACAAGGAGTACATAGTCTCAGTCCGTCACAAAATATATTTGCGATATTGGGTATTATTTTGGTTTCGCTAAGCTGCATGTACATGCAGTACCGAAGCATTTATGCCAATACACGCTTTGACCGAATTGCTTTTATAACGCATCTTACCAACTGGATTTTATTTGCTTTGGGTTTAATTTTGCATTCAACCGGAAGTAAAATTAAAATATTTGTGTTGTTTGCTGCGGGAATTCTTTGTCTTTTTGCTGCTCTTTTTGCCAGAAAGAAAAAGATTTTCTGGCTGTACCATTTAGACGGAATGGTTTCATTTTTACTTTTCTCATTAAGTATTATTATGCTTAACGACTGGAAAGTTGGTTTTGATGTTATCGCCTGTGTATTGTACTTTTTGGTTATCACTTGTTTATTTATCGTTTACAAAAGCGGAGAAACTTTGTTGCATAAAATATTTTTAGGCCTTAATCATATTTTAGGTTTAATCATTTTTGGCTTTTTTATTGTGCAGGTTAATGCACCTTTTGATCAAACGAATAGCACCAGTACTTTTGTGTCGTTGATTGTTATGACTTTAATTACGTTGATTGTTCCTGTTTTCTGTGCTGTTAAAAAAGAATTCTTAGAAATTGATTCTTTAATTGTTAAGAAAGATTTGAGTTTAAACGGAATTTTCTCTGTGCTGTTTTCGACATTGTTTTTTGTAAGCTGGCATCATACAATCGAAATTTCGTTTTATTATCCTCTTGTATTTCTTGCTTTATTGTGGTGTTTTTTACGATTCAAATTCAAAACCAATACTTTTGATTTAGGACGATTCCTATTTTTAAACACAACCATTATTGCAGGTTTAATATTAATTTTCCAAAACCCTAAATCTAATTTAGACTTGGTTTTTGTTTTAGGAATTATTGCTGTAATAACATTGAACTGGTTTGTAAAATTATTTTATACCAATGAGCATACCATAAAAACCATCGGAATTATTGGCTTAAATGCTTTGTTGGTTTTGTTTGCTTATAAATATTTAGCAGGTAATGATATTGTTTTGATTTTTGGATTATTTGCTGCAGCGCTGCTAAATCACGAATTTCTTTGGATTCAGTTTAAACGAAAAACACTTTCTAATGATAATCAAGTGTTGTTGTATCTTTTTTGCCTTGCTTTTTCAATATTCGGAAGTGCCTTGTTTTTATACAATACCCAGTTTTTAAGTTATACCGAAATTGGTTTAACTGCCGTTGGGCTTTCTGTTATCGAAGTTTACATTTTGTTTGCAGATAAAATCAGGAATAAATCGAATGAAGAAATTTCAGACTGGAAAAACTTCGGCACACTCAATTCTGAATTCATTCTTTTTAATGCATTGGTTTTTGGTTTCTCTTGTATTCAAATAGATTATATTCCGGTTTATTTAGGAAGTTTAGCGTTGGTCACTTTTTGGATTTTCCAAAAAACAGAAAAAGTGAAACGCTATAATATTTATTCTTTTGTGCTGTTGATAGGCTGCGTGCTTTTAAGTATTTATTTAGCTGTTTTTGATGCAGATAAAGCGTTGAATAAAAATATCCTTTATATCACACAAACCATATGTGTATTGATATCTGCCGCTTATAGTTATCTGCAGATGAAGAGTCAGAAAGAACAAGGAAAAATGTTTATTGCAATTTTACCTTTAATTCAAAATTTATGGATAATTGCTCTATTATTTATTCAGGTAGAAATAGTCTATCTGCCTTTACTATTTATGTTTTTGGCAATCCTTAATTTTGGTTTGATTTTATACAAAAAAATAGAATTGGCTTCAGAATCAATATTGGTTATTGGACTTTTATCTATTTTAAATTCTGTGTATTACAGCATCAAAGTACTCAATCATTTTACTTTGCAGGATTGGGTTTTACAACTTTCGGCTATAGTATTATTGATTGTTTTAGTTTTCCTGACAAAGAAAAAAGAGTTTATTAAATCCTTGCAGATAGATTATCAAATAGCTATAAATATCTGGCTTTCTATTATTATGTTTTCACAGCTGGAACACAAATGGCTTCCTGTATTTTGGGCGGCGACAGCTATTGTGAATTTATTGCTTTATTATAAAAAAATAGGGAACAAAAAAGAAATCAGCATTGTTTACTATTTGCTGGCTAACTTTCATTTGGCTTTTGTGAGTTTCAATTATTTCGAAGCTAAATTTGAATTCGTTTACCTGATCATATTTGCTTTGCTTGCCTTATATATTTTTATCATTTACAAATACATCGAAGATTTTAAACTAAGAAATAGTATTATTATTTATCCGGCTACTTTTAGCATCGGATTGTTTTTATTTCTTTCGTTTGATAAAGGAATCTTGACCTTCTTCTGGATTTTAGAATCTTTAGGATTGTTGATTCTCGGAATTATTCTAAAAGAAAAATATTTCCGTTACGTTTCACTTTCCTTAGTTGGGGTCTGTGTAATTCGATTAATGTTTTTCGATTTATCAAATGCCGATTTCCTTATAAGAGCCTTAGTTTTACTGGGAGTTGGAGTAGTACTTTTAGTAATGAATACTTTATTTAAAAAATACAAAGAACGATTTGATTAAAATATGCTAAAAAAGAAGCCCTTAAATAGAAAAATTTAAGGGCTTCTTTTTTATAGGGAACTATTTATTCTTCGTTTTCTAAATTATCAACAGCCGAAATCTGATCCAGAATATTAGTTTGATTTGGCGAAATGTAATTTTTATTTTCCGGAGGAGTTTCTTTCTTAAACAGAAGATCTAATGCATGATAAAGTTTCAATAAAACATCTTTATCTTCTTTTGCAATATCTAAGGCCGTATTAAAATTAAAAACATAATTATTCGAATTGCGTACTTCTACTTTTATCGTTTTTGATGTAATTTTAAATTTAACTATGTCCATATTATTTCTAAGTTGCTTAATGAAATTGCAAAGTTATTGTAATTAATTGTATAAATAAAAATATGGATAATTTAAAATAACAAGTTGAGGTTCTGTTTTGCAGAAATAAAAAATCCCGATTTTTCATTTTGAAGTGAAAATCGGGATTTTTTTAGAAGCAACAATTTATTTTTTCACAAACTTAAAGTTTTGAACCTTATTATCTGCCGATGAAACTTTTACCACATAAACACCTTTTGCAAGATTGTTTACCGGAATTTCTGAACTAATCATATCTTCAGCAACCAAAGATGTTTTCGATACTTCTTTACCTGATATATCGTAAACTGAAATAACAGCAGGTCCGCTAATCGTATGATCAAATTTTATCCTGAAAGTTGTTGAAGCAGGATTAGGGAAAATATAGTTTGTAGCAGCAATTCCCCAGTTAAAGCCAGGAGTGCTTAA
This sequence comes from Flavobacterium panici, assembly GCF_903819335.1. Taxonomy (GTDB): domain Bacteria; phylum Bacteroidota; class Bacteroidia; order Flavobacteriales; family Flavobacteriaceae; genus Flavobacterium; species Flavobacterium panici. The sequence continues at coordinate 66,920 of NZ_CAIJDE010000036.1, forward strand.
AATTGGGCCGTCATAAAGAGCATACAAAGCAGCATCAGCCTGAGGAAGCTGCGCACTTAAAGTTCCTTGTGCCGTGCTTACTGTCCCGGAATATAGTTCTTTAACGTTGTAAGTTCCAGAACCCAAACCAATTCGGCTTAAACTAATATTATTAGTTGTTGCAGCATTGCTGTAATTAAATACGGCAACGTAAGTAACATTGTTATGTGTTGCATAAAAAACCGTTGCCGCGCTGTTTCCGGTATTACCATCAGAGGGAATAAAATGCATATCGTTTCGCGCTGCATCCATAACATCATCATTTTGTAAAAGATTCTGTCCTGTAGCTTTCCACGTACCGGCAACAGAGAAATCGTCACCGCTTGTAATAGCTCCCGTTACCACGCTGCTTAATAATCGCGCGCGATTTTGTCCAATAGAAACATTACCAAACACAACATTATCAGCATCCAGATAATCATAAATCTGGTTTTGCCACCAGCCATAAGTCGTACTGTTTAAAGTATAATCAGTATCGCTAATGCTGCTGTACGCATCACAAGCAATTCGGCGTATATGCGCAAACGGACCAGTTGCCAAATTAGGAGAAATTGCAGCCTCAACCAGCATTGTACCGTTAATTTCATCCACTAAATATTTCATACCTTCCTGATACGCTTCCATACCCGTATGAATCTGATAATTTGTAAAACTATCGGCTTCAATACTCGCGTGAGTCAAAAAGTCGATTTTAACCATTTCAAATCCAGCCGCTTTAAAACGATTAACAAAATATTTTATTCTGGCTTTAGTTCCCGGACTTGTTGGATCCATAGCATAAGCGCCATCCAGTTCCAGCGGACTTCCGTTAACCATTGTCCAGCATTGGTTATAACTGTATGAACTTCCTTCAACCTGACGATTGTATTTTCCCCAGTCCACAAAAGGAGCCCAGTAAATTCCTGCTTTAAATCCTTTGCTTTTTGCATAGGTAACAAACTGTGCAAGCTGAGCATCCGTCATATTATCCCAATACGAATCAAGATCTATAAATAAAGTATTGTCTTGCGTTTTAAATGCCGGGCAGTCATCATGAAAATAATCTACTACAGCCTTAACTTTAGTTAAATTGATATTAGTCTGCATAGCGCCCCAGCTATTCCAGCCAATAGGTTTTGGAGCCGTCCAGTCAAAAATATATTTGGGTTGCAGTGCGGCATTTGCCTGAGCAAATTCTTCAAAACCTGTTCTCCAGTCGTCACCTGCATTTAGCATTACTTTAGGCGAAGGACAGCTTGTTTGACCCACATTTACCCAGCCATGACCACGCTTATCTCTTGTAATCTCTTGTTTTGTCCATCCTGCAATAACCGAAACGTAGGCAGATGATGCACCGCCGCCACTTACCGTAATACCCGTTTTCCATTTCGTATGTTCAAGAGAACCAATAACCAAACTTTTACGATTCGTATTATTGTAAATATTTGTAACCTCAGAAGCAGTAAAATCTGCTGAGTTTAAAGTGTAAGCATTATAGCGAATCCACGCATCATTATCATAAGGAACAAATACAGCTCGTGTATCGCCCGTACCAAAATTTGGCGTTACCTGATAACTCGTTAAAGGAGACATTCTATAGCAGTTCGATCCGTTTCCGGTAAGTACAACTTGTACCGCCACATATTCTTTATTGGTATACGTATAAAATATTTGCTGCATGCCCAAAGTATAATTGCCGCTTAACGTAAAAATATGCTTTGTTCCGCTGCCAATATTATCTGTAAATGGTGCCGATGAATAAACAGCTGTAGCAAAGTTACCGCTCAAATACTGCTGATCACTATTTGCGTAAGCAGATGCATTTGTAATTACCGTAGCTCCATTAAACTTTACACTATACGTTTTAGTGGCTAAATTGTAAACAATACTATTATTTGTACCAAAAGCAATAGTTTGAAGACTCGAAGAACTAAGCGGTGTTAAAACAAACTTATCTAAATTAGGAGCCCATGAAATTGTATTGTCCCAAAGCAGCGTTGTGGTTCCGCTGTTTAGGTATACACTTAAGTTTTTAGACGCAGCTGTACTCCATCCTCCGCTTGGATCACACGGAATAGATATCGTTGTCGCCGAACCAGCCGTTAATCGAATGGTACGCGGATCTCCGGTACAATAAAATAATTGAAGATTGTACCAGCCCGCAGCCGAAACGGTAACGTTTGTCGATACACTGCTGTTGCCTCCCAAATTACCGACAATTTTGCCGGAACAGGAATCGCAGTTTTGTATGTCAGCGCTATTAGTACGTGTACCATTTTCGAACTCATACGTCTGAGCTGAAGTATATAACGCTATAAAGAGCATTGTAGTGGTAAACAATGCCTTAATTAATAATCTTTGTTTTGTAATTTTTTCTTGCATAATAATTTTGGTTTAGACAGTTAGAATGCAGTACTATACTATACTGTGCTACAATGATAAGAAAAATAATAATATATTGTTAAAAATTTGACGTTTTTTATTTTTGAAGCTGCCAGAATTATGTTTTTCGTTTTTAAATAATCTTTAAAATAAGTATGGATAAATTGAAGAATCAATTTGGCGAAAAATAGAAAACAAGCATTGAAGTTGGAATATTTTGACTAAAGACAAGACTAATATTATAGATATTGATCGTCTTGTTTTTTGAAATTATTTGAAAAAATTGTAAAATTTACAATTATTCAGTAAATAAAAATTTCGTTTGACTGCGTTAGCGACAAATTGAATACATTAGTAGCTATATGCTTTATTTTTAAGGGAAAAGCAAAGCTGAAATACTAATTTTTTAACCGGATAAATTATTTTTTAATGCCTTTTGAATAGAAGATTTAATGAAATATTTTTTGAAGTGCTTGCGAAATAAATTTTAATTTGTATCATTGTAGTATAGAATAGTATAATAACCAAAAATAACCATTTAATGAAACCCAATTTTTTTCTGTTCAAAAAAATGTTTTTGTCCATTTTGTTTGTGGCATTTTTCTTTAATTCAGCTTTAGCCCAAAAAGACATTAAAATGACTTTTGGGAAAAACGGAATCATAACGTATGACGCAAAACAAAAAACAATTGCTGTAAGCCAATCCGGAAAAACTATTTTTTCAGATGCGAAAGCTTCAGTTATTGTGAATGGTAAAGCAATTTCGGTTAGTGATTATTCAGAAGCTGTTTTATCAAAAGAGACTATTAATGATAATTTAGGAAAAGGAATAAAATACACGCTTACATATACAGATAAAAACAATCCAACCCTAATCCAAAACTTCTATACTTATAACAATCAGTCCTATTTTATAACTCAAATAGAAATTTTAGGCGCAGGGCAGCAAATCGCAACCAATTATATTTCGCCGTTAGATTTAGGAAAAATCAGTTTTGATAAAATAGAAAATCTGCAAACCGTTTTTGTTCCTTATGATAATGATGCTTTTATCAGCTACAATTCAAAAAAGTTAGATGCAATTTCGAATAATACAAGTGCCGAAGTTGGAATTTTATTCAATAATACTTCCAGAAATGGTTTTATTGTAGGTTCTTTGGAACACACCGTTTGGAAAAGTGCCGTAAAAACTACCAATAAAAAACCGACAGCTTTATTTTCTGCATGGGCAGGATATTCTGAAAAAGAAGTTACGCGTGACAGTATCGCTCACGGAATCATAAAAGGCAATAAAGTTTTATCTCCAAAATTTTTCGTGGGTTATTATTCAGATTGGCGAAATGGTATGGAAGATTATGCCAAAACCAATCGCATTGTAGAAAAACCTTATGTTTTTGAGTGGGACAAACCAACTCCGGTAGGATGGAACAGCTGGGGCGTTTTGATGGAGAAAATTAATTTTGAAAATACGACAAAGGTTGCAGACTTTTTTGCAAAAGAAATTCCGCAGTTTAGAGTAGGTAATACAGCTTATATCGATTTGGATTCTTTTTGGGACAATATGGTTAAAGGCGGATTTACGGGAGATTTCAGCAAACTAAAAGAATTCGCAGATTATTGTAAAAGCAAAGGTTTAGAACCGGGAGCATATTGGGCGCCTTTTACAGATTGGGGATGGAAAGACGGACCAAACCGCAAAGCCGAAGGAAGTGATTATACTTTTGGAGAAATGTGGACGAAAACCGGAAACACGTATTTTGATTTTGACGGCGCCAGAGCGATTGACCCAACACATCCGGGAACATTAAAACGTGTTGATTATGTAATTAATAAACTAAAAGCGTGCGGTTTTAAAATGATTAAAATTGACTTTTTAGGTCACGCTGCCGCAGAATCTACTTCGTTTTACGATAAAAATGTTACAACAGGAATGCAGGCTTACAAAGTGGGAATGGAACATTTGGTAAATGCATTAGACGGACAAATGCTTATTTATGCTGCTATTTCCCCAAACATGGCAACATCTCGTTATGCCCACGTCCGTCGTATTGCATGCGATGCCTGGAAAACAATCGAACATACCCAATACACATTGAATAGTGTAAATTATGGCTGGTGGCAGACTTATTCATATGATTATATTGATGCTGATCATGTGGTTTTTGCAGATGTAACAGAAGGAGAAAACCGCGCCAGATTAATTTCGGCAGTCATTACAGGAACTTTAATTACCGGAGACGATTATAGTAAAGACGGCATTTGGAGCGTACGTGCAAAAGAATGGCTTCAGAATAAAGAACTTCTTAAAATTGTTTCTCACGGTGTAGCTTTCCGTCCGGTAGAAGGAAATACAGGAAAACATACGACTGAAGTTTTCGAACAAAAAATAGGAAATGATTGGTATATAGCGGTTTTAAATTATGGTAGTACACCTAAAAATTATTCACTTCCTCTGGAAAGACTGGGCATAAAAAATGGAAATTATAAACTCCAGAATCTTTTTACAAATCAAAATACTAATGTAAAAAATAATATAAATGTAAGTCTTGGTTCCAAAGATGCTCATTTGTACAAAATCATAAATCGTTAATGGAAGGTATATGAAAAGACATTTTTTTAAGAAAACCATTTTAGTTGTATCGTTGGTGATACTTTCGGCAAATGCTGTAAATGCTGCCGTAACACTTCCTTCTTTTTTTACAGATAATATGGTATTGCAGCAAAAAAGCGCAGTTCCGTTTTGGGGAGAAAGCAATAAGCAATCCGTATCGGTTACAACTTCTTGGGATAAAAAAACCTATAAAGCCAATGTTGTAAAAGGCAAATGGAATGTGGTTTTAAAAACGCCTGTTTACGGCGGACCTTATTCTATTGCTATAAATGACGGAGATTTAAAAACGCTTCAAAATATTTTAATTGGTGAAGTCTGGCTGTGTTCCGGACAAAGTAATATGGAAATGCCGCTTGAAGGATGGGGAAAAATCGATAATTATAAAGAAGAAATACAAAACGCTGATTATCCGCAAATACGATTATTACAAGCCGAGCATATTGAAAGTACTTTACCGCTAAATACATTAAAAGTACAGCACGACGGGTGGAATGTGTGCAGTCCAAAAACTATAGCTGATTTTAGTGCGACAGCTTATTTTTTTGCCAGAAAAATTTATAAAGAAAAAAAGATTCCGATAGGATTAATTCATTCTTCGTGGGGAGGAACGCTTATAGAGGCGTGGACAAGCTCTGGAGCGTTAAGCACAATTCATGATTTTGATACTGAAATCGAAGCGATGAAATCTGAAACGAACAGAGAAGCTTTACAGCAGAAATATAATGCTGATTTAGCTGTTTGGGAAAAATATGTAGCAAATGCAGACAAAGGAATGCAGCAGGAAAAAGCAATTTGGTCAGCAGAAAATCTTGATGATTCATCTTGGAAAACCATGAAACTGCCTTCTTTTTTTGACAGCAACGGATTAGCCAGTTTTGATGGAATAATCTGGTTTAGAAAAAAGTTTATTATCTCTGATAATACTAAAGATTTCAGCCTGAGTTATTATGCAGATGATGATGATATACTTTGGATTAATGGAAATTATGTTGGCGAAACTAAAGGTTATAATGTAGAGCGTCATTATACAATTCCGGCTAAGTTTCTTAAAAAAGGAGAAAACACCATCACAATTCGAGTTTTTGACGGAGCAGGAAACGGAGGAGTTTACGCCGATGAAAAAATCACTTTAAAATCTGAAAATGAAACTCTTTCATTAGCCGGAGACTGGAAATATAATATTGGTGCAGACAGTAAAGATTTACCTGCAAAACCATATTTGGCTCAAGGTCAAAACAGACCAAGTGCGATTTATAATGCGATGATTGCGCCTTTGTTAGATTATAAAATAAAAGGGATAATCTGGTATCAGGGAGAAAGCAATGCAGAAAGAGCTTTTCAATATCAAAAATTATTACCGCTGTTGATAAACGACTGGAGAGCTAAATTTAAAGATAAAAACCTTCCGTTTTTGTATGTTCAGTTAGCTAATTATAAACAGCAAAAACAACAGCCGGATAATTCAGATTGGGCAGAGTTAAGAGAAGCTCAATTCATGGCTTTGAAACTACCAAATACCGGAATGGCTGTAACAACTGATATTGGAAATGGAGAAGACATTCATCCAAAAAACAAACAAGATGTAGGAGGACGTTTGGCAAATATTGCCTTGGCAAAAGTTTACAATACTAAAATTGAGTATTCGGGACCGCTTTATAAATCCTATACGGTTAAAGCAAATGTGATTACGATCGATTTTGATTTTAATGAAAATATAAAAGCGAAAGACAATTCTTTAAAAGGATTTTCAATAGCTGGAGCAGACCAAAAATTTCATTGGGCAGAAGCCAAAATAGTCAACGGAAAAGTAGAAGTATATGCGCAGGAAGTTCCGAATCCGGTTTCAGTGCGATACAATTGGGCAGACAATCCAAACGGAAATTTAACCAATGCTTCGGGATTACCGGCATCCTCTTTTAGAACAGATAACTGGGAAGGAATTACACAAAAAAAGAAATAAGAAAATAACACATAATAAAATGAAAAAACAATTTACAACTTTAAGGCAGTCTTTTGCGATAGCATTTTTTATTCTCTCGAGTTATTGTTCAGTAACTGCACAGCAGATTATTACAGTAAAAACAAAAAGCAACGCATTGGTTTTACAAGTAACTCCTGGGAAAGAAGTAAACACTATTTACTTAGGAGAAAAACTGGCAAACGATTCAGAATACACAAAAATACAAGCCCAGTTTCGTCAGGGAACAGATTACTCTGGTATTTATAATGCAGCTTATACGGCATCGGGATCTAAAAATTTGTTAGAACCTGCTATTACCGTAACGCACGCTGACGGAAATACTTCGCTTGATTTGTTATACGTAAGTCATGAAACAAACAAAATTAGTACAGGAGTTTTTCAAACTGATATTACACTAAAAGATCCTGTTTATCCGGTTGAGGTTCATTTGTTTATTCAGTCTTATTTTGATAATGATGTAATTGAGCAGTGGACAACCATTCAGCATAACGAAAAAGCAAGTATTACTTTGAATAAATATGCTTCGGCTAATTTATATCTTAAAGGATATAATAACTTTTACCTGAACCAATATCATGGTGACTGGGCAAAAGAAATGCAGCCCGAAGAAACAAAGTTAACGCACGGAATTAAAGTTTTAGATTCTAAATTAGGTTCTCGTGCTAATTTATTTCAGCCTTCGGTATTTATGGTTTCTTTAGATAAACCAGCTTCAGAAGACGAAGGAAAAGTTTTGTTTGCAGGTTTAGAATGGTCAGGAAATTTTAGAACCGATTTAGAATTAGATCCTTTAAATAATCTTCGTGTTATTTCGGGAATTAATAATGCCGCGGCAGCTTATAAACTGGCTAAAAGCGAAGTATTTACAACGCCTAAATTTTGGTATACTTTTTCATCAAAAGGAAAAGGAACTGCAAGTCGTAATTTACACGATTGGTCAAGAAGTCATAAAATCCTTGACGGGAAAGGAGATCGTTTAACTCTTTTAAATAACTGGGAAGCGACTTATTTTAATTTTGACGAAGAAAAACTAAAAGTGCTTATCGCCGATAGTAAAAAACTGGGCGTTGATATGTTTTTATTAGATGACGGATGGTTCGGAAATACTTATCCTCGTAACAATGATGATGCAGCTTTAGGAGATTGGGACGTTAATAAAAAGAAATTACCAAACGGAATTGGAACTTTGGTAAAAACAGCCAAAGATAATCAGGTAAAATTCGGAATATGGATTGAGCCTGAAATGGTAAATCCGGCGAGTGATTTGTATAAAAAACATCCGGAATGGGTGATCAAACAACCGGGAAGAGCAGAACATTATTTCCGTAATCAATTGGTTTTAGATTTATCAAATCCAAAAGTTCAGGATTTTGTTTATGGAGTTGTAGACAATCTTTTTACTCAAAATCCAGAATTGGCTTATATCAAATGGGATTGTAATGCAGTGATTTATAACGCATATTCAGGTAATTTAAAAGACAATCAGAATAACTTTTATACTGATTATGTAAACGGACTTTATAAAGTTTTAGAACGCATTCGTGTAAAATATCCAAAAGTGCCAATGATGCTTTGTTCTGGCGGCGGCGGAAGAGTAGATTACGGAGCCTTGAAATACTTTACTGAATTCTGGCCAAGCGATAATACAGATCCTTTAGAGCGTGTATACATGCAATGGGAATACTCGTATTTTTATCCGGCACTTACTATTGCGGCGCACGTTACAGACTGGGGTAAACAATCTATAAAATACCGTACAGATGTTGCCATGATGGGAAGATTAGGTTTTGATATTGTGGTGAAAGATTTAAAAGAAAAAGACCTAGCTTTTACACAGCAAGCAATCAAAAACTACAATGCATTAAGCGGAACAATCTGGCAGGGAGATCAATATCGTCTGCAAAATCCGTGGGGTAATGATGCAGCATCGGTAATGTTTGTGAATAAAAACGGAAACGAAGCAGTAATGTTTAGTTATGCTGTTAATTCAAGATATGAAGCCGGAACTCATCTTCCAATAAAATTAAAAGGATTGCAAGCAGGACAAAACTACAAAGTAGAAGAAATCAACGTTTATCCGGATAAAAAAGCTTCTGTAGAAACAGCCGTTTATTCTGGTGATTTTTTAATGCAGGTTGGAATTAATCCAAATGTAACAGTATCAAATAACAGCGTTGTTTTAAAAATCACGAAGGCCTAAAATAAATTTCAAACATTAGTATATATTTGTACTATATATTTTCTAAATAAATACCTATTAAAACGTTTATGAAGCAAATTATTCAACAGATAAAAAACCTTGAATCAATTAATTCCCTATCCAAACACGAGCAGCTGGTTCAGGGAATAATTAATGCCATTGATGAAAAGGTAGTAACAAAAGGTGATCTGCTTCCATCTGTAAATACTTTTATAAGCGAATTGGGTTTTGCAAGAGAAACTATTGCCAAAGCTTATAAAGAACTTGTTCACAGAGGAATTATCGAATCAAAAAATAGACTGGGATATTTCGTTGCCACCAATGATGTAAAACAAGAGTTGAAAGTGGCACTGCTGATATTTGCATTTGATATTTTTCAGGAAACGTTTTATGAAAATTTCAGAAAAGGACTTGGAAAAAATGTACAATTGGATATCTTTTTCCATCACAATAATTTTGATACGTTTGAAAATATAATTCAAAGTATAAAAGGAAAATACGGAATGTTTGTTATCGCTCCGATTCCGAATAAAAAAACACCGGATGTTTTAAAACAGCTGCCAACAAACAGAGTATTGCTGGTGGACCGTTTTATAGAAACAGATGAAGATTACAATTATGTTGCACAAGAATTTGGAGATTCGTCTTACAACGCTTTTGTGCAGCTTAAAGATAAAATTAAAAAGTACGATGAACTTGTTTTCTTTTTCAAGCCATCATCTGCAGAACCTAATGAAATTTTAAATTCATTTAAAAGGTTCATGAAGGATTATGATATTAAAGGAGTTATAAAAGAAGAATACACAGCAGGTTCTCTGGAAAAAGGAAAAGTGTATTTTACGATTCACAATCTCGAACTTTGGGAAATGCTGAAAGACTCTAAAATAAAAGGACTTAAAATTGGTGCCGACATTGGTTTTATTTCGCACAATGATGATATTGTAAAAGAAATCATTTTTGACGGTGTAACCACATTTTCTACAGATTTTGCTGAAATGGGAAAAAGAGCCGCTGATTTTGTGCTGAACAGAAAAAAGACACAAGAGATTATCCCGACAATTCTTATTGATAGAAATTCGTTGTAATTTATGAATGTTTTATCCATTGTTAGTTTTTTACTGATTACAGGTTTAGTCGCTGTTATTTCAGCCATAAAAACACGAAAAAGAAAGGTACAAACCACAAGCGGACTTTTTTTTGCAGATCATAACAATAACTTTTTTATAGTTGGAGGCGCTTTATTGCTCAGCAATATAAGCGCCAACCAGTTTATAGGCGAGAACGAATCCATTTACACTAACAACATGAGTGTTATGGCATGGGGCGTAAGTTCTGTGTTGGCCATGCTGCTTGTTGCCGAGTTTTTTCTGCCCATTTATTTTCGTACCGGAGCCATGACAATTCCGGATTATCTGGGAAAACGGTATGACGATTCGACTAAAAGACTCGTGTCGATTATCTTTTTATGCAGTTATATTGTCAATTTACTTCCGGCAGTATTATATGGCGGTGCCGTTGCCCTAACCGGAATGTTCAATTTTTTATATCCTTTAGAATTAACCTACTGGCAGAATATCTGGGTTATGGTTTGGCTGATAGGTCTTACAGGCTGTGCTTATTCGGTTTTAGGAGGTTTACGTGCCATATCAATTAGTGACACGGTTTTAAGTATTGGATTATTGACCATTGGGATTGCTTTTCCTTACTTCGGATTTAAATTTTTAGGAAATGGAGACTGGTCCAAAGGACTTCATATTTTGCTTTCTGAGCATAAAGAACATTTAAATTCTATTGGCGGACCAAAGGACGAAATTCCGTTGAACACCATTTTTACAGGAATGTTTATCATGAACCTGTATTATTGGGGAATGGAGCAGTTTATTGTTCAGCAGGCACTTTCGGCAAAAAGTTTATCACACAGCCAAAAAGGAATGGGACTTGCTTGTTTAGGAAAACTATTATGTCCTTTCATCATCAATATTCCCGGATTAGTTGGGGTTCATCTTTACCAAAATCTCGAAAATACAGCTGAGGTTTTTCCGCTTGTAGTAAAAGATACTTTACCTGGCGTTATGATTGGTTTAACAGCTGCAGTTGTTCTTGGAGCTGCCATAAGTACTTTTAATGCTGGACTTAACAGCAGCAGTACATTATTTGTGTTGAATCTTTATAAACCGTGGCTAGAGAAAAAAAATAAAGTAATAACGGAGAAACATTTGGTTTACACCGGACGTAAATTTGAAATCATTGTCTCGGCTTTAGCCATGTTTTCGGCTCCATTTATATTGTTTAGCAAAGCTGGGTTTTATACTTATTTACAGCAATTGAGCGGTATGTTCTGTCTGCCTATTTTTACCATTATTCTGATTGGTTTTGTATTTAAAAAAGTACCGCCGCAGGCCGCAAAAATGGGAATGATGTTTTTTATTTTGGGTTATATTACTTTTAATAACATACTCGATATTAAATTACATTACCTGCACATGCTCGCACTTTTATTTGTGCTTACTTCTGTATGCATGCTGCTGGTTTCTAAGTTTTATCCGAAATATAATTATGTTGAAATAAAATTAGAATCGGTTGAATTATCGCCTTGGAAAAACCGCTATTGGTACTTTACTGCTTTAATAATTGGTATGGTGAGTATTTTTGTTTTGTTTTCGAAATGGGGAATAGCTTAGAGGAAAGGTTCAAAGGCTCAGAGGTTCAAAGGGACAAAGATTTATGTAGAGACGCACAGCAGTGCGTCTTGCGCAACGTAACCACAATATTTGATATACTTGACGTAGACGCACTGCTGTGCGCCTCTACGGATATACGTTGTGGATATAATTAATTCTAAAATTGACAATTCAAACATCCAATTTTCTGTAGAGACGCACAGCAGTGCGTCTTGCGCAACGTAACCACAATATTTGATATACTTGACGTAGACGCACTGCTGTGCGCCTCTACGGATATACGTTATGGATATAATTAATTATAAAATTGACAATTCAAACATTCCAATTTTTTGTATAGACGCACAGCAGTGCGTCTTTTTTTATTCGTATTTGGATTAAACTACCTGAAAATTGTCCAAAATTATCTCTTTGATTTTGCAGGTAAATTATACCTGTTTTCTTTGTTTTAGATTACAACACTCTTCAGTTTTGTCTGAGATTTCTTTAAATTAATTATTCCTTTATTTTCTTTTTCCTTTTTAAAGCTTCGTATTTCTGTTAAAGCCGAAATAAATCATCAAAAAAAATATCAAATTCTTAAAACATAAATTTGGATGTAATGAAAATATTTGTATGTTTGTAATGTTGTAGTATAGTATAGTATAAGTCAATTCGTTTTCTCGTATTTTAATGCTCAATAAAAAGAATAAAACTAACTCACTAATTTATTAACTAAAAAACCAAATTATTATGAGAATTGCAATAAGATACTTATGCTTCTTAGTAGTTATGATGTGTGCCGGTACACTTTACTCCCAAACCATAACCGGTAAAGTTACAGACAATGAAAATTTACCATTGCCAGGCGCCACAATTCTGGTAAAAGGTACACCGAACTCTACAGTAACAGACATAGACGGCAGTTATAAATTGTCTAACGTAAAATCCGGCTCAACTTTAGAGTTCAAGTTTATAGGATTTAATCCGCAGACGGTTATTGCTAATAAATCTGAAATTAATGTCTCTTTAAGTCCAAGTCCACAGGAATTAAATGAGATAGTAGTAGTAGGAGCTTCAGTAAAAAGAGGAGATCTTACCGGAGCGGTAGGAAACGTAAAAGGAGAAAAACTGCTGGAAACACCAACAGCAAACGCAGTGCAGGCATTGCAAGGACGTGCAGCGGGTGTTTATGTACAGCAAAATACAACTCCGGGTTCAAGCGGTAGTATTAAAATAAGAGGAAACAACTCGATACAATTTGGTACAAATCCAATTTTTGTAGTTGATGGTCTTATTATTGACGGCGGTTTTGAATCGATAAACCCTAATGATATTGCGAATATTGATATCTTAAAAGATGCATCTTCTACAGCTATTTATGGTGCAAGAGGAGCAAATGGAGTTGTGGTAATTACAACTAAAAAAGGATCAAAAGGAGAAGGAAAAATAAACTTTGATACCTGGGTTGGAATGTCTGAGTTTAGCAAAACGCTTCCGTTAATGAACGGACAGCAATTGTTTGATCTTAGAGTTGATGCATTTGCAAATCAATATATGGATCAAAATCCAAATGCTGATCGTGCTGCTTATATCAATCAGATTAAATCAGACGGATCTACAGTATTTGCCCCATACGAATTAGAATCTTACAGAACAGGAAAAAGCTACAACTGGTTAGATGAAGTAGCAAGAACAGGAATGCAGACTAATTACAATCTTTCTTTTTCGGGAGGAGGAGATAAAGGTTCTTATTTTGTGAGTTTCAACTACGCAGATCAGGATGGACTTTTAGAAAAGTCTTCTTTCAAAAGATATAACGGAAAAATCAATTTGACGCAGGACGTTAAAAAATGGCTTCAAATAGGTACAAGTACTACTTTTTCACGCAGTGAAGCAAGTTATATCGAAGGAAGTGCTTTCGGAAATGCATTAGGCGCTAATCCACTATTGCCTATTGATCCAGATGCTACTTATTTAAAATACGGAGACGTATTAAACGCAGATGCTTACAACCCAATTAAAAGTTTAACAATTGATAATGTAAGTTCTAAAAACCGTTTAATGTCAAGTAATTATGTAAACATTAAACCTGCAGACGGATTAAACTTAAGAACTACTTTTTCTATTGATATTACAGATCAGGCCAACTTTTCGTACCAGCCAATGGATACAGGACAATCTATTAGAAATTCTGCAAACGGAGATGCTAATCATTACAGATACAGTGAATTGAATTACCAATGGGATAATACTATCACATACAATAAATCAATAGGAAAACACGATTTTAGTGCACTTGGAGCTTTTTCTATGCAGAAAAATTCAAACAATTACACGCAAGTTGATGCAAGAGGTTTTTCATCAGATGATTTTACTTATATGTACTTAAATGGCGCATCTCAAAAACAAGATTTTTCATTAGGTTCAGATTTTGTTACAACGACTTTAATGTCTTACACAGGAAGATTAAATTATTCGTATGATAAAAAATACTTCGCAACTGTTACAACACGTTTAGATGGTTCTTCTCGTTTTGGACCTAATAATAAATGGGGAACTTTTCCATCTGTAGCTTTAGGCTGGGATATTTCCAAAGAGTTTTTAGAATCTGTAGAAAGCATTAAATTATTAAAACTTCGAGGCAGTTATGGTATTGCAGGAAACCAAAATATACCAAACTATGCTTATGTAAGTAAATATAGACCAGTTTATACAAATGGAAGTGTTGTTTATAAACCAAGCGATTATTTAGGAAATCCTGACTTACAATGGGAAAGACAAAAACAATTTGATTTTGGTTTAGACTTTGCAACTTCAGATAACAGATTCTCTATGACTGTGGATTATTTTGATATCAAAAATGACAACCTGTTAATGGTAAAAAGTGTAACTAGTTTAAGTGGGTTTACGACTGGAATAGACAACGTAGGTACGATGGTAAACAAAGGAGTTGAATTTAGTGCCAATTATAAAATCTTAAAAAATAATAATCTTAACTGGGATGTTTCAGGAAACATTTCATCTGCCAAAAACAAAATTACCAAGTTATACGGAGAAACTACAGCCATCTACAATACAGGAGGTTACACTGGAGTTGAAATTCAAAGAACAGGAAATTTATTCGTAGGTAAATCTGTTAATTCTATTTATGTATTTGAGTTTGATAAAATTGCTCAGGCATCAGATATGACAGAAATAAGTAAAATCAATTTTGGAGGAAGAACAGTTAAACCGGGAGATATTGTTCCTGTAGATAGAAACAAAGACGGAAAAATTGATGATAACGACCGTTATGTAGTTGGAAACACAGATCCAGATTTTTATGGAGGATTTGCAACTGATTTTAGCTACAAAGGTTTTGGATTGAATGCTGTTTTTGCTTACTCTATTGGAGGAAGAAGAATCAGTTCTGCTTATGAAAGTTTTATGAGTTCTGGCGGAATGAGTGCTGCTCATACTGATTTATTAGACCGTTGGACACCAGAGCATACGGATACAAATGTACCAAGAGCTTATTATGGCGGAGGAAGATTTAACAGTTATGAGACATCATTGGCAATTCAAAATTCTTCGTTCTTACGTTTAAATGCATTGACATTATCATACAACTTTCCTAATTCAATTTTGGAGAAAGCATATCTTCAAAATCTAAGACTTTATGTTACCGGATCTAATTTATTTACGATCACAAAATACAAAGGTTACGATCCAGAAGGAGGAGATAGTTATCCTAACTCAAGAATGTTTGTTTTAGGTTTAAATGTTTCACTTTAAAAATAATTTTCGACAATAATTAAAAATATAATTATGAAAGTAAAAATTTTAACGGCAATGGCATCTATAATGCTTTTTGCTTCCTGTTCAGATTTCTTAGATCAGGACCCAAATACTGCTCTTACTGAAGAACAGACTTATTCAAAAATGGATAATATTGAACCTCTTGTTTTAGGAATGTATTCTTCATGGAGAAATGTACAAAAAGACAGAGGAGGACTAATGTTTCAATTAGGAACAGATGAAACGCAGCAAGGAGCATTTCAGGTAATGACAACTCCGGGACAAGCAGGATTAGATTACTATAATGGTTTTCTTTCTCAGGAAAATACTGCTTTAGCTGAACAATGGGATTCACGCTGGTTAGTTTTACAAAGCGCTGGTCAGGCAATATATGCCTTGAATAACAATACAGAAGCAGATACAGCCCGTAGAAATATATTACTTGGAGAAGCTAGTTTTATAAGAGCTAGTTTAATGTTTGAGCTTTCGCAATACTGGGGAGAAATTCCAATTTTGGATCAGGCACGTACTCAGGAATTAGGATATGGAAGACAGCCATTGCCAGATGTATATACATACATTATCAACGACCTTAAAGTAGCCGAAGCAAATTTGCCAGCGACACAATCAAATAAAGCTTTGCCAGTAAAATATCTTGCTCAGGCATTATTAGGGAAAGTATTTTTATACGCTCCTGTAGCTTCTGGCGCACGTGATTATACTCAGGCAAAAGAATGGTTAGGAAAAGTTATCTCTTCGGGAAAATACAGCTTATTAGCAAATTATGCAGATGTTTTTAGCCCGGATCATGCAAACTCTACAGAGTCACTTTATGAATTTCAGTTCAACAATACCTGGCCTGATAACAACCAAATTCAATGGCAGACAGGATCGAGAGCAATCGCAAACTTAGATCAGTATGCTTATTTTGGAGGGTATGATTTATTAGTTCCAACACAATATTGCTATAAAGATAAATCAGCTGGCGGTATTTGGGAACCAGGTGATAAACGTAAAGATGCAAGTATTCGTTACGATTTTACTTATAGAGGAATTACACCAACAATTCCGGCAGGTTTTGGAGGAGATGAATTAGATCCGCACGTAAAAAAATACGAAGATGTTCGTGTAGACGGAAGACAATCATTTTGGAATTCAGGAAAAAACAAACCATATATCCGTTATGCTGATGTATTGTTATGCTATGCAGAATGTTTAAATGAATTAGGAAGTACTACAGATGCTGAAGGATATGTAAACCAAGTTCGTACCCGTGCTTTTGGAGGAACACTTCCGGCGGGAATGAACTGGACTGGACTTTCTCAGGCAGATTTCAGAGACAGAATTTTAGATGAGCGTATGCGTGAATTAGCATTTGAAGGCTGGAGAAGAATGGATCTTATACGTACAGGAAAATTGGTACAGTATGTAAAAACTCGTAATAAATGGGCAGCTGAAAGCGGAACAATAGCCGAATTTCATAACAGATACCCAATTTCTCTAAAAGAAATTCAGCTTAATGATGATATAAACCCAGAAGATCAAAATCCTGGTTATTAATATCTTTTAAAATAGTTTTTATCGTTTGGTTATGTGATTTTTTGGTTAATAATCACAGTTTTTGATTTGTAATGCCATTTTGGATATAGGTAATAAAACAGTCCTGAGAATTCTGTTAGAAAAACTTATTCCAAAATGGCATTCTTATTTTTAGTTACAATTTTTCATCATTCAAATAACAATATGAAATTCAATACAATTCAGGTTTATATCACTTTATTTGTTTTAAATGCCTTATCGTTCCATTTTTATGCTCAGAATAAAGTAAGTCTGAACTCTTCAGACATTGTCTGGAAATTAAAACCACAGGCAGAATTAGGAAAAGACAGCCTTAAAATAGCTGCTGCAGATTATTCAGATAAAGACTGGGTAAAAGCAGTAGTTCCGGGTACAGTTTTTAATTCCTATGTCGTTAGCGGTTTAGAAAAAGATCCCAATTTTGGGGACAATATTTATCAGGTTGATAAATCAAAATACGACCGCAGTTTTTGTTATCGTTCAGAATTTAGTGTTCCCGAAAATTTTACCAAAGAAATAATCTGGTTAAACTTTGAAGGAATCAATCGTGAAGGTGATATTTACCTCAACGGAAAAAAACTAGCCACTCTTAGCGGAATGATGCAGCGTGGTAAATTTGACGTTACAAAATTAGTGCACCGCAAAGCAAAAAATGTGCTGACTATTTTAGTAAGTATTCCAAAACAGCCTTTAAACAATTACGGAAGCCCAACTTATATTTCAAGTGCCGGCTGGGACTGGATGCCTTATGTACCGGGATTAAATTCAGGAATTACAGATGATGTTTTTTTAAGCAATACAGATAAAGTAACAATTGCAGATCCTTGGGTTCATACGAATCTGTCAACTAATGCACGTGCAGATTTAGATGTAAAAGTCGACCTTAAAAATTCATCAACACAAAATCAGGAAGGAGTTTTGACTGGTGTGATAATGCCTGGAAATATTACTTTTTCTAAAAAAATAAGTCTTGATGCTAATGCAGTTACAAGTGTAAAATTAAGCAAAGAACAATTTCCGGAACTTTCAATTCAAAACCCTAAATTATGGTGGCCAAATGGTTACGGAGATCCTAATTTATATACGTGCCAATTCACTTTTAAAATTGGAGATGTAGTTTCTGATTCCCAAAAAATAACTTTCGGAATCAAAAAATATACCTACGATACAGAAGGCGGTGTTTTGCATATTTCGATTAACAGAAAACGCGTTTTTCTAAAAGGAGGAAACTGGGGAATGAGTGAGTATATGCTTCGCTGCAGAGGTGAAGAATACGATTTGAAAGTCAAACTTCACAAAGAAATGAATTACAATATTATTCGTAACTGGTTAGGTTCAACAACAGATGTTGAATTTTACCAGGCTTGTGACAAATACGGAATTATGGTTTGGGACGATTTTTGGCTAAATGCAAATCCAAATCTTCCTTTAGATATTCATGTTTTTAACAGCAATGTGATTGAGAAAATCAAACGAGTTCGAAATCATGCGAGTATCGCTATTTGGTGCGGAAATAATGAAGGTTTACCTCAACCTCCACTTAATGGATGGATTGCAGAAAATATCAAAACTTTTGATAACAACGACCGTTATTACCAACCATGTTCAAATACAGGAAACTTAAGCGGCAGCGGACTTTGGGGCAATAAAGATCCAAGATTTTATTTTACAAAATATCCGGAACCTTATGTGGGAACAGGAGACGGCCCAAGCTGGGGTTTAAGATCTGAAATTGGTACAGCCGTTTTTCCGAATATGGAAAGTTTCAAAAAAATTATTCCCGAAAAAGACTGGTGGCCAAGAAACGATATGTGGGACAAACATTTCTTTGGACAAAAAGCCTTTAATGCTTCTCCGGACAATTATGATAAAAGCATAACCGAACGTTACGGCAAACCAAATAATCTGGAAGAATATACTAAAAAAGCCCAATTATTAAATATTGAAACCAACAAAGCCATGTACGAAGGCTGGTTAGACCACATGTGGGAAGACGCTTCGGGAATAATGATTTGGATGAGTCAGTCCTCATATCCAAGTATGGTTTGGCAGACTTACGATTATTATTATGACTTAACAGGAGCGTATTGGGGCGTAAAATCGGCATGTGAGCCTATGCATATTCAGTGGAGCCCAGTAAATAATTCGGTTAAAGTAATCAATACGACCGGAACGGATTTCAAGAATTTAACTGCCGAAGCAACGGTTTATAATTTGGATGGAAAATCTGTAGCAAAGTTTAGTCAAAATGCCGTTGTAGATTCTTATTCAAATACAGCGACAGAAAGTTTCGTAATTCCGTTTTATTCCAATCAGAAAGATTTAGCCTTTCAAAAAAATGTTATTGCATCTTCAACAGAGGGCGGAAACACTAAAGATATTACAGACGGCGATTCAAATACCCGCTGGGCAAGTAAATCAACAGATGATGAATGGATTTATGTAGATCTTGAAAACGAATATATTATCAATCGCGTAGTTTTAAACTGGGAAAATGCATACGGTAAAGAATATAAAATTCAAATAAGTACAGATGCAAAAAACTGGACAGATGTAAGTACGATTAAAGATGGAAAACAAGGACTTCAGAATATTTCGTTTGATGAAACCAAAGGACGTTATGTTCGAATGCTGGGAATAAAACGCGGTTCAGGCTGGGGATATTCGTTATATGATTTCAAAGTTTTTGGAGCAGAAACTAATACCGATACTTCTAGTTTGAGTCCGGTACATTTCATCCGATTAAAATTAAAAGATGCTCAGAATAAAATACTAAGTGAGAATTTTTATTGGAGAGGTTCTAATATGAAAGATTTCACAGATTTGAATAAATTGCCAAAAGCAAACGTAAATGTTTCCAGTAAAGTGGTAAAACAAAACGGGAAGTATATTATTAAATCGAAGATTTCAAGCCCTTTAGGAATTGCATTCGGAATTCAGATACAAGCCGTAAATGAAAAATCCGGAACTCAAATATTACCTGCAATTGTAAGTGACAGCTACTTTACTTTGCTAAAAGGAGAAAGCAAAGAAGTCACCATAGAATTTGAAGAATCAGCTTTAAAAAACGGAGAAAAACCAGTTATAAAAGCGATTCCTTATAATAAATAATCAATTTCAAATCCTGCAAGGTTTCCAAAACCTTGTAGGTATAATTTAAAGGCTAAAAGATTCTCATAGTAAACCTGACAGGTTTAATCGAAACGGAGAAAAAAATATACAAGTTCTCACAGACTAAAAAAATCCATTCCAATCCTTTTAATCTGTGGCAAAAAAACAAACAACATGAATATCAAAAAAATAAAAGCATTACTATTTATACTAATACCCATTTTAGGTTATTCACAAAATAATCCGTTAGAGTTATGGTATAAAAAACCAGCCTCTCAATGGGAAGAAACATTACCCTTAGGAAACGGACGTTTAGGAATTATGCCCGACGGCGGCGTTACAACCGAAAAATTGGTTTTAAATGATATCACCTTATGGAGCGGATCATCACAAGATGCCAACAATTACAAAGCATTTTCATTTCTGCCTCAAATAAGAGAATTGCTTTTAGCAGATAAAAATAGGGAAGCCGAGAAATTGATCAATGATAATTTTGTGTGTACAGGTCCGGGATCAGGAAGCGGCGACGGTGCAAATGTACAATTTGGATGTTATCAGGTTTTAGGAAATATGACCCTGAAATTTGATTACAAAACTAAATCGCAAGCCACAAATTACAGCCGAAGCCTAAACATACAAACCGCAACCTCATCAACACAATTTACCATTGACGGAGTTACCTATAAGCGTGAATATTTTGCAGGTTTTGGAGATGATGCCCTTTTTGTAAAACTGACTTCAAGTAAAAAAGGAAAACTAAATTTTACCGTACAGTTAGACCGACCAGAACATTTTAAAACGGTAAATGAAAACGGCAATTCTCTTGTTATGGTAGGTCAGCTCAACAATGGAATTGACGGAAAAGGAATGAAATATAAAGCCAAAGTAAAAGCTAAAGCAACAGACGGAAACGCTTTATATACCAATAATTCAATTGAAATAAAAAATGCAACAGAAGTGGTGCTTTATATATCTGCAGGAACAGATTTTAAAGATAAAAGTTTTGAAACTTCTGTAGATAAAATTTTAGACGCATCGATGCAGAAAAAATATCAGGATCAGAAGAAAGTTCACATTCAGAATTATCAGAAATTATTCAATCGTGTGGCTTTAAACTTTGGAAAATCAGACAGAAAAGCATTGCCTACAAATGAACGTCTGGATGCCTTTTTAAAAGAACCTGATTCAGATACAGAACTTCCGGTTTTGTTTTACCAATACGGACGTTATTTAAGTATCAGCAGCACAAGAGTTGGATTGCTTCCGCCAAATTTACAAGGATTATGGGCGCATCAGGTTCAGACGCCATGGAACGGAGATTATCATCTTGATGTAAATGTTCAGATGAATCATTGGGCTTTGGAAACGGGAAATCTTTCCGAATTAAATCTTCCATTAAAAGACTTGGTGAAACAAATGGTTCCTTACGGAGAAAAAACAGCCAAAGCTTATTACAATGCCGATGGCTGGGTAGCGCACGTTATTACCAATGTCTGGGGATTTACTGAGCCAGGCGAAAGTGCTTCATGGGGAATTGCAAAAGCAGGTTCGGGTTGGTTGTGCAACAATTTATGGAATCATTATTTGTATACAAACGATAAAAATTATCTTGCCGAAATCTATCCAATTATAAAAGGAGCGGCCCAGTTTTATAACAGCATGCTGGTAAAAGATCCGGTAACGGGCTGGCTGGTAACTTCGCCGTCAGTTTCTCCTGAAAATTCATTTTTCTTGCCAAATGGACAAGATGCGCATATTTGTATGGGACCGACAATTGATAACCAAATTGTTCGTGAATTATTTAATGATGTAATCACGGCCTCTCAAAAACTGGGAATCGATACAGATTTGAGCAATGATCTTGAAAAAAGATTAAAATTATTACCGCCGCCAGGAGTTATTAGTCCCGATGGAAGAATTCAGGAATGGCTAAAACCATATAAAGAACCAGATGCACAACATCGCCACATTTCTCATTTATACGGATTATATCCTGCCTCTTTAATAACTCCAGAAAGTACACCGGAACTTGCCGAAGCAGCTAAAAAAACACTTGAAGTTAGAGGAGATGATGGACCAAGCTGGTCAATTGCTTATAAAATGCTGTTTTGGTCTCGTTTGAAAGACGGAAACAGAGCGTATAAATTATTAAAAACAATTTTGAGACCAACGCTTGCTACGAATATTAATTATGGAGCAGGGGGAGGAGTTTATCCGAACTTACTTTCGGCTGGGCCGCCATTTCAAATTGATGGCAATTTTGGAGCCACAGCAGGAATTGGTGAAATGCTGATTCAAAGCCACGCCGGATTTATTGAATTATTACCTGCTATGCCAGATGTTTGGTTAAAGGAAGGTGAAGTAAAAGGGCTTAAAGCCGAAGGAAATTTTACCATTAATATGAAATGGGAAAAAGGAAAAATCACCAAATATGAAATATTATCTCCTGTGCCAGCAAAAGTAAAAGTGAAAGTAAATGGAGAATTGAAAGAGATTATTTCTTCCAAACTATAGAGCATGATTCCTGCAAGGTTTTCAAAACCTTGTAGGTATTAAATTGTAAAAGGAAATAAAAAACTAAACCTACAAGGTTTTGAAAACCTTGCAGGACTCAGAAATATCAATAAAAAGATATTTAAATCAAGTTCTAAATTAATTGCCTCCAGCTTTAGCTGGAGGTTTAAAAGAGTCTATTAAGCAAAGGGCTTTAGCCAAAACACTATAATTTTGGCTAAAGCCCTATTTGAATCTAACTTCAATAACCTCCAGCTAAAGCTGGAGGCAATTAAAAATAAGTTTTGGCTAAAGCCTTTTTTAAATTAATTCTTCTAGCCTCCAATTAAAGCTGAAAGCAATGGTAAAACTTATACTAAGGCTTTTATTCATCAATCGGATATTGATAATGGTGGAGTTTTAGAATTTAGTATGGGATCAAAATCTAATAAAAAATGGGGAATTAAATTAGAGGATAGACCTTTTAATTAGATATTATTGCCCACGGGTTTTGCGGGTTGAATGGATTATCGCAGATTTTAATTTTATTATTGCATGCATTTTTATCGCCTTCACGGAGTTCCTGCAAGGTTTCCAAAACCTTGTAGGTTTATAATATTCATTTTTTTACGTTTCTAAAATTTATACCTACAAGGTTTTGGAAACCTTGCAGGATTAAAACCACAAGCCCCGACAGGTTTTTAAAACTTGTCGGGGCTACTACTTAAACTTAAATGACCAATACTAACTTAAACAAAAACTGATTCCTCATTTTTCAATAAAGACAAATGTATCGTAACGCCTGAATGGCTTTTTTCTTCTGCAAGAACTGTTTCAAAAGTTTGTTCTACCTCTGCTTTTTTATCGAGACCCAAAAGTCCTAATCCCTGCATGTATAAACAGTGAATTTTATTTCGTTTGTCTAAATCATCTTCCCAAATCATAAGATCTGGAAGTGAAACTGCAAAATAATCGATCGTAATAGAATCGTTTACATGTTTGTGTGCATAAGCGACTAATTTCTCAAAACGTTTTCCGGCCTCGGCAGCGTTATTTAATTTTAAGAATGCTAAACCTTGATAGAAAATTTTGTCCGGCTGTTGATCGTTATAGAAAATAGCAGCCGTTGGTTCGTCTAATCCCTGAGTTGCTTTTTGCCACCAGTTTTGAGCTTCTTTCAAATCGTTTTTCTTTTCGTAAGCAACGCCAAGCCAGTAATGAATATCATTTTCCTGTGCGCCCGGAAGTTTTCCTTCGCCTAAATTATCAGGATAAATTTGAGCCTGTTCCAAAAGTTCTATCGCTGCGTCATAATTTCCTTGTGAGATTTGCTGTTTTGCAATTTCAGTTAAAGAAATAAGATATTGGCCGCTTACTTTTCCTTCGCCGCCTTCCCACGGATGGAAAATTCGGTTTTGCAATAAAGTAAGTGCTTTATCATGTTTTCCTAAAAGATTGTATATCGCCGCTCTTTCTAAATAAACATCATCACGCTGAATTACCAATTCTAAGTGTTTTTCTAAGAAAGCCAATCTGAAAACTAAATCTCTGTTCAAACGTTTGTACAATTGATCCAGTTCCATTAGGATTCTGGAATCTTGTAAATCTAATGAGAATGCTTTTTCTAAACTAGAAAGCGCTTTTTCTTCGTTTTCTAATTTATTGTAATACGCCAATGATAAATTACGATGCACAGTAGGGAAAGTATTGTCTATCGCAACAGATTGTTCCCAGCAGGAAACAGCATCATCATAAAACTTCGCAGCGTACCAAAAGTTGCCTAAATAATACAACGCTTTTGCATCTTTGGTTTGTTTGTCAATTACATTTTGAAGTACCAATGCAGCTTCAACCTGATTTGGGAAACAATAATCTGGTTTTGCCTCTGAAGCCATTTTGAAACATTTTTCGGCTTGACCGAAATCATTTAATTTTTCATAAAAAGAACCTGCAAAATACCACGCTATTGGGTATGTATTTTCATCTTTCAAACCTTCATTTAATAATCTCGTAGCTTCTTCATAAAATCCTGCTGCATTATAATCTAAAGCATATTCGATATACGTATGAATGTTGTTTCGGATAAGCGAATTAAAATAGCTGAGGTCTTTTTTATCATTGCTCAAAAGATATTTCTCATAAAGCAATCCAAAATTAAATGAATCGTTTTCTAAATAAGTATTGGCAAGCTTAAGTGCTTTTTCTTTTTGATTTAATTTTCTAAGAAGTACCACTTTTAAATGCAGTGCTTTATGATCTTCGGTATTTTTAGAAATCGCTTTTTTAATATGTGTTAGTGCCAAATCGTAATCGCCTTTTAAAGCGTCAAGCTGCGCAACATAAAAATAGCCCTGATTTTGCCAGGCCGCATTCCATGTTGATTTGTAAAAAGCACTGTAAGCATCTTCATTCTTATTTTGATACTTAAGACATAATCCTAAATTGAAATACGCTTCGCCTTCATAAGGATTTGGATTTCGCTGTGTCAGTGTTTTTATAGCTGCTCTAAAATAAGGTTCAGCTTCTGCAAACTTTGCTCGGCGTATCAACCACAATCCCATTGCATTGTTCGAACGAATATCTCCAGAATCACGTTTTATAGCTTCTTCGTAATAGGGAATCGGACTGTAAGTTGCATGTCTGTATTGTTCTAAATGCTGAGCCGTTAGAAACAATTGTTCATTATTTACAATATCTTCCGGAGCAAGAGCAGGTTTTGCAGCTTCTGGAATTTCATCTTCGTTTTGACCTTCGTAATTCCAATCGACTAAAACTTTATTATCAGCATCGGTTACGGCAATTGATAATCCTTCTAAACCAAGATTAAAATCAATTGTTTCTTCAAACGAATTGTATGGCGATGCATCATATTGTTTTTGAAATATAACAACATTATTATTCTTTAAAGTAATAGTAGCTTTAGGATAAACGCCCGTTGTATACGCTTTAATGACTAATTTATCATCAATGCTCTCTAAATTAACCATCGCATTTTTGGTCGCATTTTTTACAATACCCAAATCTCGATACGGCATAAAATACTGCGTAAAATCCTTTTGTTCGCCCGGCATAATCCATGTGAAATCCGGCTGATTATCTGTGTAAACACCACACATTAATTCGATATACGGGCCATCTTCATCCGTAAGGTTACGATCCCACGCACGACCGAAATCTCCGTGACCCCAAGTCCATTGTTTTTTTCCCGGAGAAACATGATGATTGGCAACGTGAAGTAATCCGCCTTTAGAATCATTTTCGTATCCGCCCACAAAATTATATTTAGAAGCAATCGCCATATATGACGTTGGAACCGGAATATTTTTATAGCGGGAAATATCAGTTCCCGGCGAATAATCGACTTTATAATACGTTCCTTTTGCAATTGGGAAAGAAGAAACATCACGTTTTCCATGATCAAAAACAGCATTTACATCTGGTGGAAAAACCGATTGATAATCGTCATTTACCTTAACTGCCGGATTTGCCCACCATAAAAACGTCTGCGGAAATGATGTTCTGTTATACAACTGTGCTTTGATTTCCAAATAAGCTTTATCAGGATATAATCGGAATCCCGCCATTCCTTTGGTTCTAAACATACGTTCAACTTCGCTGCACCAAACTGTTGCGCTTCCATCTTCGTGTTCTTCAATCGTAAAATCAACAGGATCAAAAGTAGTTGGTCTGTGGTGCTGCGGCCAGTTAAACTCGATTCCGCCAGAAATCCACGGACCAGTAAGTCCAACCAATGCCGGTTTTACAACCTGATTATAATACACAAAATGGCGGTTTTTAGTTTTATCGTATGCCATATGAACTCGTCCGCCAAGTTCAGGCAAAATCATTATTTTAATAAATTCATTTTCAAGATAAACAGCCTGATATTCTTTGTTCGTTTTTTCGTCTGCTATTTTTTCAATAACCGGATATGGGTATACAGATCCGTTACTTCCCTGATACACTCTTTTCTCAATAAATACAGGATTTTTTTCAGGTTTGCCCACCTCATAAGTTGGCAGGATTATTTTTTCCTTCCAAACATTTACTTTTTGCATGATGTAATGAAATTTAGATTATTGAATATTCTTCGATTGACGATCAGAAACCATTAGTTCCTCAATCTCTTCAAGACTTTTGTTTTTTGTTTCAGGAAGTTTTCTGAAAACAAATACAAATCCTAAGGCGCAGATAATACCGTACACCCAGAAAGTTCCTGACGTGCCCAGGTATTCGTTAAAAATTGGAAATGTTTGCACCAATAATGCAGAAGCAATCCAAAGCGCAAATGTGGCAATAGACATCGCAACGCCTCTGATTCGGTTAGGGAAAATTTCAGATAAAATAACCCAGGTAATTGGTGCGAGAGACATTGCGTAAATTGCAATAGCTAATAATACCAGTAATAATAAAGGAAAACCGGTAACATTGGTATAATAAAAATAGCCCAATAAAGCATAAATTATCGCCAATGCAGCAGAGCCAAAAAGCATTAATTTTTTACGTCCAATTTTATCTACAGTTCCCATAGCAACCAAAGTAAAAACTAAGTTGATGCTTCCGGTAATCACGATATTCATAAACAAATCGTTGATGCTGTAACCAGCAGAAACAAAGATTTCCTGAGCGTAATTAAAAATAATATTAATACCGCACCATTGCTGAAAAGCCGCCAGAACAATACCAATTGTCAATATAGGTAAAGCCTTTTTGTCCAGCAGCATTTTGAAATCTGTTTTCTCCGTTTCGTCTGTAAAAGTTTCTTTTATTTTTGTGATAGCTTCTTTTCCATAAGCTAATCCGCCAATTTTGGTAAGCGTTGCTTCTGCTGTGTCGTTTTTTCCTTTCTTAGCCAGATATCTAGGGCTTTCGGGAATTAAAAACATTAAAAGAAAGAATAAAATTGCCGGAAAAAATCCTGCCCAAAACATCCATCTCCAGCCCGTTTGCCCGTTCCATGAAGCCAAAATTTGAGCGTGTGTATAACCTGCAGGAATAACTTCTGTAATCAGCATATTGGTTATTTGTGCTGCCAGAATTCCTATAACTACAGTAAGCTGGTTTATTGACACAAAAAGTCCCCGGGTTTCCTGAGGTGCAATTTCTGCGATATATAAAGGCGATATTGTAGAAG
Source organism: Flavobacterium panici (assembly GCF_903819335.1). Lineage (GTDB taxonomy): Bacteria > Bacteroidota > Bacteroidia > Flavobacteriales > Flavobacteriaceae > Flavobacterium > Flavobacterium panici. Next base: position 94,868 of record NZ_CAIJDE010000036.1, read on the forward strand.
CAATCCCAATTCCGATTCCTCCAATAATTCGCCAGATAATAAATATGGTAAAAGTTTCTGAAGCTCCCGTACCAATGGCACATAAGGAGAATAATACGGCTGCAACAATTAACATAGGACGTCTTCCGTAAGTGTCTGCCAGTTTTCCGGCAACTGCTGCACCTGCGACACAGCCAACAAGGGCACTGCTCATTGCCCAGCCCTGAAGAGCCGGAGAATCTGAAATGCCAAAATAAATTTCGTAAAATGGTTTTGCACCACCTATTACAACCCAGTCGTAGCCAAAGAGTAAACCACCCAATGCTGCAACAAGGCTAATCGATAGTAAAAAGGTATAATTGTAATTTTTCATAAAAAGGGTTTAATAGCTTTTGTAAAATTAGCGGAATAGAAACCTTTGATTTATGGATATTTTTTTTGAATAGATGGATTATAATCTGATTTTTTGATGCGCTGTATTAAAATACGAAAACCATTGCGTTACTGTTTGTATTCTGTGCGATATTGTATAGGCGAAGTGCTCATTATTTTTTTAAACAAACGGGAGAAATACAACGGATCATTAAAGCCCAGATTAAAACTGATTTCTTTTATGCTCATAGTAGTAAAACTGAGATACTGACAGGCTTTTTGCATTTTTAAATAGTTGAAATAATGTATGGGAGAATATCCTGTCTGCTTCTTGAATAAGGTAAAAAAATGGGATGACGAATAATTAAAATAAGCAGCAACATCATTGATTTTTAACGAAAGATCCAGATGTTTTTTCATGTAGTCAATTGCGGATTCAATAGTATTATCCTCTGAAAATTTTCGGTTCTTTTGAATGAAAAATTTCTCATATAAAAAAGCATTCAGCAATTGCCATAATGAAAGATTGGCAAATTCGAGATTACTCGCACTGTAACCGTCTTCCATGACATCGAGTATGTTTTCAAAAAGTTCAATTCGTCTTTCTTCGAGCGAAAGCTGCGGTGCTGAATCCGGAAACTCCGTTATGAATTTGTCATAAAAATGAGGTGCCTGCGGTCCCGTAAAATGAATCCAGAAAATACTCCACGGGTTTTGTTTTAAAGCATAATAATCGTGCGCAACTTCGGGAGGTATAATATAAAAGGTATTCGCTTTGAGCGTTATGGTTTTGTTTTCTTTGCTAATAATGCCTTCACCTTTATAACAATATATCAGGATGTATTGCTTACTTCCGTGTTTTCGTTTCATGGAATGATGACTTGCATTGGGAAAAACTCCAATATCTGTAAAATACAAACTCGCAATAAGAGGATTCTTTTTGATGTTTGAAAGAATGTTTTTAGGAATCACTATCATGCGCTGCCCTAAGAAACCTTCTTTAACTTTTGTTTTTTCTTTTTGGGATGAATTTTTCATTTTTCGGATTGTCTTTTCCAAATATCGTAATTTAATCCATGCTTTTAAAAAAAATGTCCATTTTGAGACGAATAATCAAAAGTACATTTGAAACACTATTATAACCTTAGTGTTTTCAATCTTTTTTTAAAACAATATGAATCCTTTAAATACAATTGTATACGAGCCTTTTGGCTGGTATGCAGAAAAAGAAATTTTTAAATTTACACTTACAAATGTTCACGGAAATTATGTAGAACTGCTTAATTATGGAGCCATAGTAAAATCCATAGTAGTGCCGGACAAGAACGGAAATAAAGAAAATGTAGTTTTAGGATTTCCAACTTTAGAAGGATACATAAAAGATAAATCTTATATAGGAGCAACTGTTGGTCGTTTTGCCAATAGAATCAATAATGCCGAATTTTCTATTGATGATAAAACCTATTATTTAGATAAAAATGATGGCAAGAACAATAACCACAGCGGTTCGGCAGGATTTAACAGCAAAGTTTTTGATTTTAGTATAAAAGAGGATGCTGTAATTTTTACTTTGGAAAATGAAAACGGTGACGGCGGTTTCCCCGGAAATTTAAAAACAAAAGTTATTTATAAATGGACGGATAAAAATGAGCTGAAAATTGAATTTTTGGCTGTAGCCGATGAACCAACTCCAATAAACTTTACAAATCATTCGTATTTTAATTTATCGGCTTGTACCGAAAAAATACATCATCATTATCTGAATATTCAGGCTGACAAAATAGTTGAAAGTACAGAAGATTATATTCCGACAGGAAGAATTATACCTGCAGAAAACTGTTCTTTTTATCATTATAAATTAGGGGACGTTATGAAAGACGGCGGACTGAATACCTATTATATTTTTAATAGAAATAATGTTGATGAAGATTCTGTATGTGAATTATTCGAAGAAATATCAGGAAGAATAATGCATGTGTTTACCTCTTATCCGGGCGTGCAATTGTATACGGGAGATTATTTAAACAGCGCCGAAATTGGGGAACATTCTAAGTTTTATGAACCTTTTGACGGACTTTGTTTAGAATGCCAGTATTATCCGGATAGTCCTAATCATGCAAATTTTCCTAATACAATATTCAAAGCAGAGCAGGTTTATAATGAAACGATTACTTATGCTTTTGATGTTGTGACTCTTGAAAATTAAAAATATTTATGCCACAGATTATGGGGATTAAAATGGATTTTTTTTTGCCACGAATTACACAAATTTCCACTAATTATAATTCGTGCTAATTCGTGGAATTCGTGGCAAAAAAACTTTACAATCTTTGCGAACTCTATCTTTTAAAACAACAAAATTGAACTATCACCTTTAAAAATTATATAATGAGAAAAATGTTTATTCATCGAACTTTGAGCTTACTGATACCCGCCGTATTTTTTGTGCTGACAAGCGGTAAAGCCCAAAACAAAGATCTTTACCTGAAGTCTAAGGATAATTTAAATAAAATTACTTTGTCTTTAACCGAAGATGGAAAGTTGTCGTATAAAGTTACGCGCAGGGATAAAACGATAATTCTGGATTCGCCGCTGGGGTTGAATCTTGAAAATAATGATTTTACTTCTGGTTTGTCGGTTGTGAACGTTTCGCCTATCGAAGAAAAACGTGAAAAATACGAACTTAAAGTAGCCAATAATAAAGTTGCCGATCATTTTTTTAAAACTAAAAGCATAACATTTAAGAACAAGCAGGGCGCTTTAATCACGATCGATTTAATTGCGGGAGAAGAAGGAGTTGCTTTTAGATATAAGTTTGCTGAGAAAGAAGAGAAAACCAGAGTGGTTAAAAATGAAATTACAGGATTTCATATCGATCAAAATGCAAAAGGCTGGCTTCAGCCGTATAACAAAGCGGGAGATTATACTCCGGGTTATGAAGATTTTTATGTGAATGTAAAATCGGGAGATCCAATAAGCGGTGCACGAAATGTTTCGGTTGGTTGGTGTATGCCGGCGCTTTTTAATGTAAACGATACTAAAAATTGGGTTTTAATTGCAGAATCGGGAGCAGAAGGCGTATTTCCGGGTTGTCACTTGCAACCGGATTCTAATGGCGGAATGTATAAAATTGCTTTTGCTGAAAAAGACGAAAAATTCACTTTGCCTTTACCGGACACAAATGCTTATCCTGAATCAAATTTACCGTGGACAATGCCTTGGAGAGTTATTTTGATTGGCGATAAAGCGGGAGATATATTATTGTCAACTTTGATTACGGATTTGGCTCCGGCCTCTAAAGTCGAAGATACTTCATGGATTGTACCGGGAAAAGCAGCTTGGTCATGGTGGTCGCATCCTGATGATTTTACACCAGAAATGTATAAAAAGTTTACTGATGTTTCGGCTTCCTTTGGTTTTAGATATACACTTTTTGATGCGGGTTGGGAAAAAGCCAATAAAGAAGGGAAAATTATTGATCATGCTTTGTCAAAAGGAGTTCAGCCATTAGTTTGGGGATATTCGGCAGAATATTTTAATCCGGAAAAAAGGAAAAAAAGATTTAAGGAATTGGCTGATATGGGTGTAAAAGGCGTTAAAATAGATTTTTGGTGCTCAGATCGCCAAGAAGTAATGAGTACGCTTCAATCGGTTTTTGAAGATGCTGCCAAAGAACATTTGCTGGTGAACCTGCACGGAACAACAGTTCCAAGAGGATGGCACAGAACATGGCCCAACTTTGTAACGGCAGAAGCTATTTTAGGGACAGAAAGTTATTTTTACGAACCAAGATTTCCTGAAATGGCAGCACAGCAAAATACAGTTTTGCCTTTTACAAGAAACGTTGCAGGACCTGCAGATTATACTCCGTTTGCTTTGACATTCAGAAAATATACGCGTTTAAATACAGCAGTTCATGAATTGGCAATGGCTATGATTTATACATCTGGAATTATTCATTTTGCCGATTCAGAAGAAGTTTTTAATTCGCTTCCGAATGAACTTAAAGATTTATTTAAAGAGATGCCGGCGACTTGGGATAAAACAGAATATGTAATTGCAGAACCGGGAAAAGAAATTGTTTTATCTCGCAAAAAAGATAATCTGTCTTATATTATTGGAATAAATGGTACTAATTCAGTATCACCAATTTCAATTGATTTGGCGAAATATGGTAAGGGTTTTTCAAAATTCAGGGTTATTTCTGAAGGTGCGGATCCGTTAATGGAATTTAAGATTTCAAATTATCCTATAACTTCAAAATGGCAGTATAATTTAGCTCCAAAAGGAGGATTTATTATTCAGTTTATAAAATAAGTTGAAGATATTAAAAGTAAAAAAGCCTTTAAACGTTTCTGTTTAAAGGCTTTTTTTATTTCTATTGGCTGAAGGTTTTTAAGCTTTAATCTTTTTAGTTTTTTTCTTTCCTTTTTTCCACCAAATAATAAATCCGGTTATAGGAAGCGAAGCTCCAGTCAAACTTACCAAACACCAGATTATTTTCCCTGTAAGACCAAAGAAAACTCCTGTGTGCAAATCATGATTACTGGCTTCATATACATCGGCAGCATTGTTGTCTTTGTAAAGCTTTGTGCGAAGCATTTGCCCCGTTTTTCCGTCAAAGAAAAGCGTGTTTTGATTTCTTGCCCAATCATTCGGATATGTCATTCTAACTCTCAATTCTCCCGTTTTTCTAATCGAAAATGAAACAGAAGTTGCTCCCGGATATTTCGAGTTGGCACTTTCGTATATGTTATTGTATCGAACCGGAATTGTGGTTGAATCAATTTTTTCTTTAGATATAACTTCATCTCCTTTTCTAAGTTTGCTTCCGGTTACTATACTAACCGATTTTTTAACGGTATCAAATTTAAAATACGTTCCAGAAAAAGCGATTAAAAGCAAAACAATAGAAGCATAAAACCCTAAAACCTGATGAAGATCGTAGTTAACTCTTTTAAAAGAACCGCTCCACTTTATTTTTAGAGACTGCTTTAGTAATCGTTTTTGATTCGGAAACCATAATATAAGTCCGGTAATCAGCATAATGATAAAAATCACTACTGACCAGCCTTGAATAAATTCTCCAACGTCTCCCAGTAATAAAGTACGGTGTATTTCAAGAACAATATTTAACCAATCAGAACTTTGCTTGTTGATTAAGCTTCCGTCATACGGATTAAAATAATAGGTCTTTTTCTTTTTGGTCGAAATCTCAATGGCAGCATTAGATTCTTCTCTGTTTACTTTTAAAGCTGTAATTTTCTGTTTAGATTCCAGTTTTTCATAATTTTCAATTATAGTTTTTAATCCTATAAATGATTTTTGCTGAACCGGAACATGCAGATATTCTTTGTTTGAAAAATCACGGATTTCTTCTTCAAAAACATAAAGAAATCCAGTAATGCTCACTATAAAAACAATGAGGCCCGATGCTAAACCGAGCCACAAATGTATTTGTCTTATTGTCTTTTTAAAACCTTTGGTCATAACTTATTATAAAAGCCCAAATGTAAATAATATCAGTCGAAATAACGAACTGAAAATCTTAGAATTTAAAGGTAATATTTCCGGTAACTCTCGTTGGATTTTGAGCAGCTAAACGGTATGACCAGTATTTCTCGTTGGTTAAGTTATCCACTTTTAAACCTAATCTGTATTTTGGTCTGTCATAGAAAACAGAAGCATCTAACACCGTATATTCAGGAATTTGGAATTTAAAAGCAACTGTATTAGTCTGGAAATATTTGCTTCCGTAAATTCCTCCCACGCCAAATCCAAGACCAGATGCTGCACCTTGGGTTAATCTGTAACTTGCCCAAAGATTGGCAGTTGTTGGAGAACCTGCAGTTGTTGGTCGTAATCCGTTAGTAGTTGGATTTGATTTCGATAATCTACTGTCGTTATACGTATAACCAGCTACAATATTTAAACCTTTAATTGGGTTTGCAATAAGTTCAGCTTCAAAACCTTTACTCAATTGTGTACCATCCTGAATTTGAAAATTTGCATGATCCGGATCATTACGCGTTACGTTAGTTACTTCAATATTATAATAACTCAAAGTAGCACTAATTTTAGTAAAGTCAAATTTAATTCCTCCTTCTAACTGATTTGCGTGGTTTGGTTTAAAAACATCTCCATTAAAATCTGAACCTCCCACATTATTAAATCCGTTCATGTAATTAGAGAATACAGAGACTTTGTCTTTAACAATTTGATAAACCGCTCCAAATCTAGGAGAAAATGCGGTTTGATTATAATTTCCTGTAGTAAGATTTGTAGCAGGATAATACAATCCTTTATTAATATAACGATCAGCTCTAAGACCAGCCATTATAATTAATCGATCTGTAATATTTAATACATCAGATACGTATGCACTGTATGTTCTTTCGTCATTAGATGTATAATTCGTGTAAGTAGCTGTTGCAAATAAAGGCTCTATTTTATCGATAGTAAAGTTATTATAAGCATCTCCCGGTGTTCTATAATTTATAGCCGGCATATTTACCGTTGCATCATTTCGCGTTGCACGTACGCTGTAGTAATCTAAACCTGCTACAACTCTGTTACGTAAGCTTCCAATTTTGAAATCACCATTAAAGTTTTGCTGAATATCTGTACCGTAATAAGGATAATCCTGATTTGTAACTTGTTGTCTTAATGTTTCATTACTCATAGCTGTCAATGCTACAGTATATCCTTCTGATGATGATCTTGTACGGGAAATAATTGTTTGTGACGTCCATTCATCTGACATTTGATATTTTAACTGCGCAAATATATTATACTGCTGAGCGGTGTAATTTACAGTATTGTTAGCAAATGAAAGTTTATAAGGAATTTCCATTTCTTCAATGCTGTGTGCAGTAGCACCAGCTCCGGTAAAAGGAGCTAATCTCATTGGTGAAACTCCTTTTGATGCACTAAACTCAGCATCAATAAGTAAAGTAAGTCTTTCGTTTACCTGATAAGAAAAACTTGGAGCAATAAAAAAGCTTTTATTAAAACCTGCGTCCTGAAAACTTCTTTCACTATGTAAAGCTGTATTAATTCTAAAAAGAGCTGTTTTATCATCATTAATTGGGGTATTGATATCGGCTGTAAAACGATTTAAATCCCAATCACCTGCAGAATACGATACTTCACCTTTAAAGAAATCAAAAGGTTTTTTTGTTACCCTGTTAAACAAACCTCCAAAAGATGAAATTGTACTTCCAAATAATGTTGCCGATGGCCCTTTGATAACTTCAATACGCTCTAAGTTAGAAGGATCAATTGAATTATAAGTAAAACTTCCAACCCCGTTTCTTACTAGTTGTGGTGTTACAAATCCTCTCGAAATATTAGTTGATCTTCCCTGGTTTCTAACTTCAGAAATACCTGCACCCGGAATGTTTTTAAAAGCACTATTATAATCCGTGATTACTTGTTCCTTCATAAGTTCTTTACTTACAATGCTGTAAACCTGCGGATTTTCCATGTTTTTAAGTTTCATTTTAGAAACTTCTTCACTTTCTTTTCTTGCAAATCGGTTTCCTCCAGAACTTACAATAACTTCTTCTAATTTTTGTGAAGTATAAGTAAGTTCAAAATCAAGAGTTGGATTTGCATTATTTTGATCGACTAAAACAGAAGCCGGAGCAGACTCATAACCGTTTAGTTTTATTTCAACTAAATACGTTCCAAAAGGAATATTTTTTAGCAGATAAGTACCATCAGAATCTGTTGTTGTAGTTTTATTTAATTCTGAAATTTTTACCGCAGCACCTTGTAAAGGATTTCCGTCTTTCAGAATTGCTTTACCTGAAATAGTTCCCAAAGCTGACTGGGAAAAGGCAGTTTCTGAACAAAAAAAGACGATCAGAAACGCTAGAAACACTTTAGTTAAAACATTATTTTTAAGTGTTTTAGATGTTGTTTTCATGTGAGATTTTGTAATTTATTCTTATTTAGACTGATTACAAATATATAAATAGAAGTATAAATTCATATAGCAGGATTAAAATTTTCTTAAAATAATATTAAAAATATTTAGTAGAAAAATTAGAATTGATAGTTTAAAGTCTATAAAATAAAAAACCTCATTTTATAATGAGGTTTTAATTTTTAATGCAGAAAAACGCATTACTGTTTTTTATAAAATAAGGTTGCTATTGCCAGAAGCGAGCTGATCCCTCCAAAGAAATAAACAGACTGATAATTATAGAAACCTGCTATAAGTCCCGCTGCCGGCCCGGCCAAGGCAAGCGAAAGATCAAAAAAAGCGGCGTAAGCGCCTAAAGCAGTTCCGCGCATTTGCGGCACTACTTTTTTAATTGCTAAAACACCCAGAGATGGAAATATCAATGAAAATCCTATTCCGGTAAGACTACAGCCTGCCAAAGCAATCAGTTTAGAAGGAGCAAATCCAATTAAAAGCTGACCTGTAATTTCGATAACCAGAGATACTAGTGCCACTTTATAACCGCCAAATTTATCAGGGAAAGAAGAAAAAAGAACTCTTGTCAATATGTAGAAGAATCCAAATGCCATGAAAGCCAATGACGGATTTCCCCAGTTTTTATCTAAAAACAACAACGCAATAAACGACGATATACAAGCAAACCCAATAGCAGAAAATGCCAATGCCAGTCCTTGCTGTGAAATAAGCCCCACAACTTTATAAAACGGAGATCTCATAAGAGAAAGATCGACAGGTAAAGAAGGCAGTTTTATTGTAAAAAGCCAGCTTGCAGCAGAAAGTAAACATATTAAAATAAATACTGTTGTTATACCATAAGCACTTTTAAGCCATAAAGCCGCCGGAGCACCAATTGCAATTCCTGCATACATGGCAATTCCGTTCCATGTCATTACTTTCCCCGATTGCTGTATGCCTGCCAGACCTATTCCCCAAGATAGAGCGCCAGTTATAGCAAGACTTTCAGAAGTTCCGTGTACGATTCGGGCTATTATCAATAAAATTATAGCAGCGAGGACATTATCAGCAAATAAAGAAGCAGTTATATAAATAATCCCTGAAATAATCATAAGCAGTATTCCCAGATGATTACTGTTTTTAGCTCCTTTTGTATCTGTTATTTTTCCGGAATATGCCCTTGCAAACAAAGTCGCAAATGACTGGAGTCCGATAACTGCGCCCACAATAAAATTGCTGAGGTTTAAATTTGTTTTTATAAAACCGGGCAGTATACCCAGAGTCATGCCAATAGTTAAGTAAATAGCAAACACCGATAGAATTATTGGTGGGATCATTTTAGTAAAATTGTTGGTTTGTACCATTGTAGATTTATTATAATTATACAACGGCAAAGGTAGAAGGGAAGGGCGGTGCAGGGGATAGCCAATTAATGGCTGTTATTGGACAATTAATGGTTTTGAATTTCTAAATTCAAGAGCAGTCATCGCAGTATTCTTTTTAAAGAAGCGTGAAAAGTATTGATAATCTTCATAGCCTAATTCATACGCTATTTGTTTTACATCAAGTGTGGTGTAATAGAGCATGCGTTTAGCTTCCAGTAAAATTTCCTGATTGATCCAGTAACTTGCCGGAAAGCCCGTGATTTGTTTGGCAATTTCGTTAAGGTAAAGCGGTGAAATATTTAAAAGTGATGCATATTCCTGAACCTGTTTTACTTTTGTTTTGTGCTCAGCTATCAGCTGTTTAAATCTTACAACAGTATTATATTTTTGACCTTCCGGACGAATCACTGAATCTTGTGAATCTAAAATTTTTGAAGCTACCAAACCAGCAAGAGTTTCTATCATTGATCTTATGACAGAATCAAACAACGGCTGTTGTGTCTGCTCAAGCATTGAAGCCAATAACGGAAGTATTTTAAAAACCGTTTCATCACTCGTTACCGATGCAGATTGTTTTGCATTTAAATAGGTAATGAAAATGTCTCGATATTGAAGCGGAACGAAATCATTATCTACAAATACGAGCCAGCCTTTACATTGTTTTGCTTCAAGATAGCGATGTACTTGTCCGGGCGCGACGAAACCAACAGCGGGGCCAATCTGGGTTATTTCTTTAAAATCAAGTTCCCAATGAAAATTCCCATTTTGCAGGATAACAAACATATAATGATCGTCTCTGTGGGCAGTGTGCAAATATTCCTGAAGATTATCAAAGGAAGCAATATCAATACCCGGAGCGCTTAGCTCATCTTTATGTATTTCTATAGTTTCTTTTTTAGTCGGCATAATTCACCCAAAATTTTTATAAAACTACAAAATAATTCATATGCGGAAATTCAATTATAATCATGAGTCAGATTTCAACTGAAATCTGACTCATGAAATACTATTTATAATTCACCTGAATTTCTTCGATAGTTAGAGTTAATTTTGAGCATTAAATTTTGCAATAGCTTCTGCTGTGACCGGTGTAAATAAATTGACAAGATTACCATCTGGATCACGAAATAAGAATGATTTATTTCCCCACGGCATTGTGGTAGGCTTTTGAACGATATTATTTTGAAGATAATTTTCTAATCTAATATAGTCTTGTTCTACATCTTCTGATTTAAATTCTATAATCACACTGCTGTTTTGAGCTGGTTTTGCGACCTCATCACCGCCAAAAAAGACTAAAGTTTTGGTACTTCCAATAGCTAATGTTGTAGTTGGTGTTTTAACCTCGGCAAAATCTGGAGTATAATGTACGGCGGTTATCCCCGTAACCTGCTCATAAAATTTTACTAGTTCTTCTAAACGGGCAGTAATAATGCGAATTGATACTAAATTCATATCTTATTTTTTTAAAGTTATAAGACAAAAGTAATTTCATGTTATGACAGCTGTTTGTCAGTAGACTTGAGTTTTTTTCGTATTTATTCTGAATAAAACAGTAAATAATAAGGATGAATAAAAACTCATCCTTATTGTATAAACTTTATTTATCAAAGAAAATTAAATGCTTTGTTGATCCGTTAAAGCGTTCAATTCCAGTATATCATTCTGATCAAGTGAAATTTCTTTCGCCCTGATGTTTTCTTCCAAATGATGTAGATTGGCTGTTCCAGGAATAAGCAGAATATTATCAGCGTGATGAAGCAGCCAGCTTAGTGCAAGCTGTCGCATAGTGACATTTTTACGATCGGCGATTTTTTGCAATTGCTCAGTCAAAGGCGTCATTCCGCCTCCAATAGGAAACCAAGGTATAAAAGCAATGCCCTGAGATTTACAATATTCTAATACAGGTTCCCACTGACGTTCTAATACACTGTATCGATTTTGTACCGAAACAACTTTGAAATATTTTTGTGCTTCTTTAATTTCATCAACCGATACTTCTGATAAACCAATATGCCTGATTTTTCCCTGTTCCTGTGCTTTAGCCAGAAATTCAAAACTTATTGGAGCAGGAACTTTAGGATCGATTCTATGCAGTTGGTATAGATCAATACGTTCCAGTTTCAATCTGCGCAGACTTCCGTCAAGTGCATCCTGAAGATGCTGCGGGCTGGCGTCGTTATTTATATCTGCCCACGGGCCAAAACGAACCAATCCGCCTTTAGTTCCAATAATCAGGTCTTGTTGATACGGGTGCAAAGCCTCGGTTATCAATTCTTCCGAAATGAAAGGGCCATATTGATCGGCAGTATCAATAAAATTCACTCCTAATTCTACAGCACGTTGGAGTACTTTGATAGAATTTTGTGGATCCTGCGGCATACCAAATAAATCAGGTGAGGTAATACGCATTGCTCCGTATCCCATTCGATTAATATTCAGGTCGCCGCCCAGCAAAAATGTAGATTTAATAGATGTGTCCATAATTTGATTTTTTATAGATACAAAGCTATTGAGGTATCTTGAGTTTTAGTAAAGACTTTTCAAAGCATTATTTATACTTTTCAAATCTTTTTTCTAAAATCAGAAGGAGTAGTTCCTGCATATTTTTTAAAAAACCTCGTAAAGTAACTTTGATATTCAAAACCAAGACCAAAAGTGATTTCGGCTACACTATAATTCGTATAGCTTAGCAGTGACTTAGCTTCAGCAAATAAAAGTTCGTTGATATGTGCCGTTGTCGATTTACCGGTAGCCTTTCTTACCGCAGTATTGAGATGGTTAACATGTACTGAAAGACAACTGGCAAAATCTGATGCAGTTTTCAATTTAATAGTCTGTAGAGGTAAATCAACAGGAAATTGTTTTCGGAGTAAACCAAAAAATGAAGCTACAATTCTCGAAGTGCCTTTATCAGCTCTGTCCTTCGTATTTCGCATTTTTAAAGCCTCATGAAATATTAAATTGAGATGACTGCGGAAAAGATTGTCTTTGTCATCATACTGAATATCAGAGTCTGCTCGAATACGCTTAAATAAAACAGATAAAAATTCTAGTTCCTCGTTATCCGGAAAATAAACAGGCGATGACTGTTCATTAAATAATTGGCTGGCTAATCCGTTGAGCTGTGCACTGGAATTAATAAACTTGTCATCAAATACACAAAAATATCCTTCTGTTTCGATTTCACGTTCTGGCACCACCCATGAATGAGGTACAAGCGGATTAAGCAGTACTAACGCAGGTTTGTCTACTTCTATAGGAGAAAGGTTCCCGTAATACAATTGGCATGGCGGCCAGCCTGTTGTTACCAGACTAATTTTATAGAAATCCCTGCGATTATAAGATTCCAGTGTACATTTATTTTCTCCAATCGCTGCTACCAGAAACTGACTCATATTTTATTTAGATATATCTTAATCATTTACAAATTTATACAATTCAATTATAATGAATAAGTTCTATGCCAAATTTTTAGATTAGTAATTCTTACTTCTCACGCTTGCCAGTAGATCATGCGGATATCCCAAAGTAATAGCACTCAGTTTGTCTAATTGTTGAATATGTTCGGTTGTTAATTCTATAGAAGAAGCTTTAAGTCCATCATTAAAATGCTCAATGGTACGCGCGCCTAATATTGGAAAAGCGCTTTTAGATTTTACCCAGGCAAAAGCCACTTGTCCGGGTGTCGAATCAATTTCTTCGGCAATAATAAAAAGTTGATCCAGTATTGCTTTTGATTTTTCATCTTCGTGGTAATCAGAAGTGCCAAGAGTTATTCGCCCTGTTTCTCCTTTTCTGTATTTTCCCGTTAATGTTCCGCCTGCTAAAGGTGAATACATCATAGTTCCTAAGCCAAATTGCTCTGCCATTGGTATAAATTCACGATCTGCAGTACGCTGTAATAGATTATATTCGATTTGTACAGCAGTCAGTTTGGTTGAAGCAGCTATTGCAGAAACCTTCCATGCAGGAAAATTAGTTAAACCAGTATAAAGCACTTTTCCGCTTTTTACCAAATCTTCTAAACCTCTAATAATTTCGTCAAGCGGAGTAACGCCATCATCAAAATGCGGCATATAAATATCGATATAATCTGTTTTTAAGCGTTTCAGACTAGATTCTACAGCTTGTTTCATTGCTTTGCGATGATTTCCAAAATTGCTGATTTTAGGCGCAGCTTCATTACTTTGTGTGTATTTTGTACAAATGATAAAATTGCTGCGCTGGTGTTCTATAAATTTCCCAATCAGTTCTTCCGATTCTCCAAGTTGGTATCGGTCAGAAGTATCTATAAAATTCCCGCCCGCATCTACATAAGCCGTTAATATTTTATGAACTTCTTCGGGATTTGTTCCGTGTCCTTTACGTGTTCCAAAACTCGCTGCGCCCAATATAATTTCGCTGGAATATAATCCCGTTCCTGTGCCGAATAATTTATATTTCATGATTTTTTTATTTTTTGTAAAATTACAGACTGCTTTTAGATCAGTCAAGTACGGCTAAATTCAGCCGTATAAGATTTATCATTTTTATATTTTACCTTTGATGCCCAATTCGATTCATTATGTACAAAAAGAAGATTCCGGTAAATTTAGACTGCGGACTGCATTTGTTTATGGAGGTAATTCAGGGCAAGTGGAAAATCGCTTTAATCTGGTGTATTCATTCGGGTATAAAACGTCCCGGAGAACTCCAGCGCAAAATATCAAAAGCATCCAGAAGACTTCTTGATAACCAGTTAAGCGAACTTGTTAATCATGGTATTTTAACCAAAATTACATATGAAGAACGTCCTTTAAAGGTCGAATATGAGCTGACTTCTTTAGGGAAATCACTCATACCCGCAATTGAATACACAGCGCAGTGGGGCGAAGACCATCGTGAAGAATTAGAAAAATTAATTCAATCATAATAATACAAATCAAAAAGAGTTTGTAACTGATATTTAAATATTAGTTTAAAGAAGAAAATAAAAAGTTATGATAAACGACTATAAAAAACACGATCTATACGGCAAAACACTAATTCAAAAAATTGAATTAACGCCGCCGTTTAATTTTGATTTTCCGGTTACAGAACAGGCTTGTTTTTTATATGTAAAAGATGGAGATGTTGAATATCAAATCGATGAGGAACAGATTCACGTTGCCACAAATTATTCGTTATTATTGAATTGTATAAATTCCGGGAAACAAATACACAATTCAAAATCAAACAGTAATTGTGAAATTGTAATTGTTACGTTTTATCCGGAGATATTAAAAAAAATATACGACAGAGAACTTCCGTTATTGCTTCAAAAACCTAAGAATGTAATATCAAATAAATCAAGTGAAAAAATAAACAACGATTTTCTAATTCAGAAGTACATTGAAGGATTATTGTTTTATTTTGAAAATCCTTCTTTGATCAACGAAGATATTTTGGTGTTGAAAGTAAAGGAGATTATACTTTTGCTTTCTCAAACACAAAATTCAGAATCCATACAACTGATATTATCACAGCTTTTTTCTCCTACAACTTATACTTTTAAACAAATTATAGAAGCAAATTTATTTTCGCAATTAACAATTGAAGAACTGGCGCAGCAAAACAATTTAAGTGTTTCATCATTCAAACGAGAATTTGCAAAAATATTCCATGATACACCTGCTAATTATATCAAAGCTAAAAAACTGGAAAAAGCTGCCGAATTACTGCAAGTTTCAGATCAGCGTATTACTGAAATAGCTTTTGACTGCGGTTTTAATGATCTGGCAAATTTCACCAAAAGTTTCACCAGTAAATACAATGTGAGCCCAACAAATTACCGCCAGAAACTGAATAACAAAGAGTAATTGTAAAAACTCATTTTTACACTATTTAAGCATCTTTCATTTATTTGAAGGATGCTTTTTTTGTGAACCAAATTGCCAAATAGTTGGACTAATTGACAAAACCATTCTCCTTGATCTATCGGAAGTTTGCTGTGTATTTTCAAACAAATTTAAATCATAAAAAATGGGATTATCAAGCTTAGGAATTTTTCACACAATTATAGGTGTTGCCGCAATCGTAGCAGCAGTAATAGATTTTATCAAATATGGTAAAATCAATTTGAACACATTATCCGGTAAAATATATTTTTACGGAACAGTCGTAACCTCACTAACCTCGTTAGGAATCTCCAAACATGGCGGATTTAATCCGGGTCATGTCTTTGCTATTTTTATTATCGTTCTGGTATTAGCAGCCTATTTCCTGAATTCAAAAAGAAAAAACAGCGGAAGAGCTCGATATTTTGAAAATTTCTGGCTGTCTTTTAGTTTTTTTCTGTCACTTGTTCCAACTGTTAATGAAACTTTTACCAGAGTTCCGCTAGGACATCCGCTGGCTAAGGATATTAAAGATCCTGTAATTGGGAACACACTTCTTGTTTTATTACTGCTCTTTATTGCCGGTTCAATATTCCAGTTTAGAAAACAGAAGTTTATCAATAAAACAACAGGACTTTAAATCAGGAAACATACTATTTTAAATAACAAAGCCATGAAAATAAAAGCCTTTTTCATTTATATCTTACTTTTCTCGTGCGCATTGCAAGCGCAAAACATGGTCAGTATATCATCTGTACATCCTGCAGCAGACACCACAAGTGCAGGAAAAAGAGAACTCGCAATTCGATATCCGGCTTTAAGACAGTTTGGTGTTTCGGCGAGTAGTTTTGGTTACAGTGATTTTGATTCAAAACTCGATGATCAAGATTTTGCAAATGGAAAAATAAAGACCGAACGTATCACTACTTTTTTCAATTCTCCGGCAATTCAATGGAGTGGTAATTCTCTTTCGGCAACGGTATTTTATACTTATACCGCCATCGAACTTAAAGATATAACCAATTTTACTGATTCTCAATTAATTCCTTTAACATCAGATAGAAATACGATAGATGTTGCGGTAAATTATTCCAGATCTGACCGTATTTTTAATCATCCCATTATATATTCATTGGTTGCCAGAGGTATTTCTGATAATCTAAATTCTGTGAAACGTTTTAATTTTAATGGAAGTTTTACTTTACCAATAAAGAAAACAGAGAATTCTTCATTTTCTGTTGGACTTTTGGTGCTGATCGATCCTTCTTCGCCAATTCCGGTAGAACCAATCATAAATTATTATCATAAATTCCTTTCGTCAGGATTGGAACTTATTGTAGATATTCCAACAGGAATTAATCTTAAAAAAGAAGTGGCAAGAAATGCATGGGTTATTCTCGGTTCCAACCAAAGTTCGTTCAGTACTTTTTACAACCGACGAGATAATCTGCTCGATGGTAAAGTAAGTTACAATACAATTGAGCTAAAAAGCGGTGCAGCATTTGAATATCTTTTTGCCAAAAATATCATGTTAAGCGTGGGAGGCGGTATCAACAATTATTTCTCTTCCAGATTATTTAAAGATGGAGAACATTACAGCAATGCTTCTTTTACAAGTGATAATACAAGTGCAGGTTATGTAAATGCAGGTATTTCTTTATTGTCCTTTTAACAAACAAAATAGCTTATAACAAAAGCCCTAAACTGAAAAGATTTAGGGCTTTTTTTTGGACTAAATCGCCAAATAATTGGGCTTATTGACAAAATCCTTCTCTTAAGTATAACGCAATTTTGTAGTGTCAATAATGACAATCAAATTAAACAATAATAAAGTAATGAAACGTACAGCAAAAGCACAATGGACAGGAAGTGCAAAAGAAGGAAAAGGAGAATTAACAACTCAAAGCGGAATTTTAAATCAAACAAACTACAGTTTTAAAACTCGTTTTACAGGAGAAGAAAAAGGCACAAATCCCGAAGAATTATTAGCGGCGGCACACGCAGGCTGTTTTACAATGGCAGTAAGTTTTGCCTTGACAGAAAAAGGTTTGACTCCAACATTATTAAATACTGAGGCGACTTTAACAATGGAAGGTTTTGCTATTTCAGGAATTCATCTTTCGATTACAGGAAGTGTACCGGGAATTAATGAAGAAGAATTTACAGCCGTAACAAAAGCAGCAGAACAGAATTGTTTAATATCAAAAGCTTTAAGTGTTCAGATTACTTCTGATGCGCAGCTTTTCGCTTAAATAAAATAATTTTTAAGCTGAACTAAATTACCAAATAATTGACCTTAATCGCAAAAGCATACTCTTTTTTGTATTGCAATTTTACAAGGTCAATAATGACACAACTTAAAATTTAAAAATCATGATAACATCAAAAAAAATGAAAGGAATTGTAATGATGATAATTGCAGTTCTTTGTCTAACAGCTTCGAATATTTACGCACAGGAAACATTAAAAAAAGGAGATAAAGCTCCGGGATTTACTCTAAAAAATCAAGATGGCAAAGATTTTAAACTGGCAGATCATTTAGGAAAACAAAAAATAGTGGTTTTTTTCTATCCAATGGATCAGAGCCCGGTTTGTACTGCCGAAGTATGCGCGTTTAGAGATGCTTACGCAAAATACAAAGATGCCAACGCTCTTGTTATCGGGATTAACCAAGGTACTGTTGAAAGTCATAAAGCATTTCAATCAAAAGAAAAACTTCCTTTTGATTTGTTAAGCGATCCGGATAATAAAGTATTGAAATTATTTGGTGTAAAAGAAGAAAATTTAGGCACTATGATCCTGAGCGGACGTGAAACGTTTGTAATTGGAAAAGATGGTGTTATTGCTTACAGCTTCAGAGATTTTATGAAAGGTGAAGATCATTCTAAAGAAGTACTTTCTTATCTAAAAAAATAATAATCAGTTCTATTTTTTAAAGTATCCGCTATTAGGCATCGGTGTTTCAAGGTTACTGACGGCATCGGTGCGAGGAGCGGCTAATCTTAAAATTTTATTCAAATGAAAAATTTAAAAAAGGGTTCTGGTCTGTTATCATTTTGTTTTCTTCTGTTTTCAATGTTTTATGTTTTGAATGCAGAAGCTCAAAAAAAAGCGACAGAAAATGAAATAAATTTTGTTCCAAAGAATTATCAGCAAGCACTTACTATGGCTAAAGCAAGTCATAAAAATATTTTTGTAGATGCATACGCAGTATGGTGTGCGCCTTGTAAACAGCTTCAGAAAACTACATTCAAAGATCAAAAGGCAACTGCTTATTTCAATAAAAATTATATCAATTTCAGTATTGATGTAGAAAAAGGAGAAGGAACTACACTAGCCAAAACATGGGGAATTGAAGGTCTGCCGACACTTTTAATTTTGGATCAAAACGGAAAAATAATTGCTAATCATATTGGATATGTTGATGGAGCAGGATTGCTTGAATTTGCAAAAGAAGCCTCGGCTCAATAATCTAAGCTTATGATTGAATCAGAAGTTTTTCGAGGAACAATTTCATCAGATACTCATCTGAATTAATAATAAAATTTATGAAAAAACACGTTCTGGCAATTTATATCCTGATATTTTCCTCGCTTTCAGGATTTGCATTTCACACTTTTAAAAGTTCAGCCGGTTCAACTCAAACAACAGCAGTTCAAACCGAAACGGCAACATTTGCTACAGGCTGTTTCTGGTGCGGAGAAGCTAAATTTTCACAGCTTAAAGGCGTATTAAAAGTTACGCCTGGTTATACCGGAGGTCTTACAGAAAATCCGAGTTATGAAGAAGTTTGTACCGGAACGACCGGACACGCTGAAGCATTTTCTATACTTTACGATCCGTCTTTAATTTCATATGATGAATTACTGGAAGCTTTTTTTCTTTCGCATGACCCAACGCAGTTGAATCGTCAAGGTAACGATGTTGGTACACAATACCGTTCTGCGATTTTCTATCATAATGAAACCCAGAAACAGAGAGCGAAATATTGTATTGCGCAGCTTAGAGAGAAAAAAATCTACGAACGTAATATCGTGACAGAAGTAACCGCTTTTACCAAATTTTATAATGCTGAAAGTTACCATCAGGAATATTATAAAAAGCATCCCAATCAGGGGTATTGCCGATATGTAATTCAGCCCGAGCTGGAAAAATTCAGGAAAATATTTAAAAAGAAACTCAAATAGTGATCACTATGAAAAATATAGTATTAAGCTGTATGGCAGTTTTATTGACTGCCAGCTGTTATGCTCAAAATATGAAATCAGAGAAAGGACATGAAAATAATCCGTATTATTCAACAACCGATACCTCAAAATTGACGGTTTCTGATGCCGAATGGAAAAAGGTATTACCGATTGATTTGTATCTGGTGGCAAGAGAAAAAAATACCGAAAGACCTTTTACAGGGAAATATTGGAAAAGCAGTACAAAGGGAACTTATTATTGTGCAGCCTGCGGTAACGTACTTTTTAAATCTGATGCCAAATTTGCAAGCAGCTGCGGATGGCCGAGTTTTTACGAACCTCTTAGAAAAAACAGTGTGCGTTATCACGAAGATAATTCACTTGGAATGAACCGTACAGAAGTTCTCTGCGGACGATGCGATGCGCACTTGGGACATATTTTTGATGATGGCCCGGCACCAACTTACAAACGATTCTGTATGAATTCTGTTTCACTGGATTTTGAACCAGAAGAATCAAAAAATAAATAAATATGTATCAAAAATTTAAGGGTATTCTTGGAATACTTTTCATTTTGTTTTTTATAAATGTAAATGCCCAGATTCAGGAAAATCCTGTAAAATGGAAATCAAGTATTGAACAAGGTTCTGGAGATACGTTACATTTAAAATTTTCGGCTGTAATTAAAAAAGGCTGGCACATCAACAGTCAATTTAATAAAATACAGGATGGTCCGCTTCCTACATCTTTTCATTTTGAAAAATCAGATCAATATATTCTTGCAGGCCGAGTGATGGAACCCAAACCTCTTAACCGAATAGAAAAGGAGTTTGAGAATCAGACTTTACACTATTTTGAAAATGAAGTCACTTTTATACAAAAGATAATTCCAAAAGTAAAAGACAGTATAAAGATTAAAGCGACTGTCACTTATATGTCGTGTGGAAGTACGATGTGTCTTCCGCCAGAAACCGAAGAAATTAATTTAAAATACTTGCCTAAAAAAAATGCAGAAAATGCGCATTATGTGCAACCAGAAAAACAAGCTAATTTATGGTGGATATTTCTGGGAGGATTTCTAGGCGGTTTTTTGGCTATACTAACGCCATGTGTGTTTTCGATGATTCCGCTTACGGTTAGTTATTTTACAAAAAATGGAGGAATAAAGCGAGCAATCATTTATGCAGCATCCATTGTTGCCATATATGTCACACTTGGTTTAACCGTTACGCTGACTTTAGGACCAGATGCGCTGAATGCCTTGGCAAGTAACGGTATCGTGAATTTTATTTTCTTTTTGATTTTTGTTGTCTTTGCCATCTCATTTTTAGGCGCTTTTGAAATAACACTTCCAAGCAGCTGGCTTAACAAATCTGATGAAATGGCAGATAAAGGCGGATTGATCGGAATATTTTTTATGGCTTTTACACTGGCATTGGTTTCGTTTTCCTGCACAGGGCCAATTATAGGAAATCTTTTGGTAGAAGCTGCAATTAGCGGAAGTATTGTTGGACCAGCAATAGGAATGTTTGGGTTTTCATTTGCGCTGTCCATTCCGTTTCTGCTTTTTGCTGCTTTTCCGAGTATGCTTAAAAAACTGCCAAAATCAGGAAGCTGGCTGGGGAAAGTAAAAGTGATTTTAGGTTTTTTAGAATTGGCTCTTGCTTTAAAGTTTTTGTCAACATTTGATCTTGTTTACGGATTGGGAATATTAAAGCGTGAACTTTTTATAGCCATTTGGATTGTTATTTTTACCTTATTTGGATTTTACATGTTGGGCAAGCTAAAGTTTGATGAATACGAAAACAATTCAAAAGTTTCAATTAGTGGTTTTGTATCTTCTATTTTGATATTCAGTTTTGTGGTTTATTTGATTCCGGGGCTGTGGGGCGCCCCTTTGAAATTAGCCAGCGGATTTTTACCGCCGTCTTTTTACAAAGAATGGAATCAAAATAATACTACTTCTGTTTCGTCCAATACAGAAAATGTGACAGAAAAACATTCGCAGCCATGTCCGCAAAATCTAAACTGTTATCATGATTATGAAGAAGGACTGGCTTATGCAAAAAAAGTAAATAAACCTATCATACTCGATTTTACGGGCTGGAGTTGTGTGAATTGTCGCAAGATGGAAGACAATGTTTGGAGTGATAAAGAAGTATGGGAAAAGCTAAACAACAATTATGTATTGATTTCACTTTATGTAGATGATACAACAGTACTTCCGGAAAAGGAACAGTTTATTTCGAAAACTACCGGGAAAAAGATCAAAACAATTGGGAATAAATGGAGTAATTTTCAAACTGAAAAGTTCCAAACCAATTCGCAGCCGTATTATGCTTTGATGGATACAAACGGAAATATGCTTTCTAAACCAGCAGCATACGAACCCGATGTGAAAAAATATGCAGCGTTTTTGCAAAAAGGAATTGAGAATTTTTAAGTTGTTTTGATGATACTTAATTGAGAAATTAATATTTCAATTTAGACCAATAAAAAACCCTTAAACAGAAATGTTTAAGGGTTTTGCTTTTTAGTTTGTTCTAAAAATATCATTAATTAATTTTAATCAAATGATTTTCGATAGCAGCTCTTTGAGACTCGTATTGAGCAGGAAGTTTTAAGTTTTTACCTAATTCTTCTAAGCTTTCATCTACAGTAAATCCGGGATTATCAGTAGCAATTTCAAATAAAACGCCTCCCGGTTCTCTAAAATATAAAGAATGGAAATATTGTCTGTCGATCTGCGGTGTAATTGACAATCCGTAAGCTTCGATTTTTTCGCGGAAGTGCATTAAAATTTCATCATTTTTTACTCGGAAAGCAACGTGATGAACAGTTCCATTTGCGTTTAAACCGCGTTTTTCATCAGCTAATTCTACCAAGTCAACAATTGCAGCATTTTCTACAGCATCTGTTGCATAACGGTAACGGTTTACATCCTGATCGATTAATTTGTAACCAAATATTTCTGTTAAAATTGCAGCAGTTGGTTTAATGTCGTTTAAAGTCAAAGTAATGTTATGAAAACCTTTTGTAGCCACATCCGCTTTTACTTCATCTGTTTCCCACGCTTTTCTGTTATCGTCTGTTTTAGATTCGATTAATTCTAATTTTAAACCATCCGGATCTAAGAAAGTAAGATATTTTTCTCCAAATTTCTCAGCTGGTTTATTATAAATTACATTGTATTGCTCAAAACGTTTCTGCCAAAAATCCAAACTTCCTTTTGGAACAGAATATCCAATTTCTGTTGCCATTCCAGAACCTTTTCTTCCTTGCTGAATTCCTTCTCCCCAAGGGAAAAAAGTTAAAATTGTTCCTGCACTTCCCATTTCGTCACCAAAGTAAAAGTGATACGTTCCCGGATCGTCAAAATTTACTGTTTTTTTAATGAAACGTAATCCTAAAATATTAGAGTAAAAGTTGAAGTTTCTTTTTGCGTCACCTGCAATTGCAGTTATATGGTGTAAGCCTAAAATTTTATTTTCCATGGTATTATACTATTAAATTGTTATTGATTTCTTATACAAATTTACATCTGTTATCGCTCTGGATCGATTAACCTAGATTAAGAAATAAAAGCCTCTTTTTATTATTCGAAAACTAATAACCAAATAGTATTCCAAGCGTGTTATCTGTTTGTTTGTTAGTATTTTACTTGTGTTGTGTTTTTTGTTTTTACGATATATCGTAATTTTATAAATGAAGCTGTTTTATTTAGAAAATCGATAAAATATAAAGAAGGTTATTGCTTAAATTTCATAAATAAAAAAGCCGACAGAATGCCGGCAGTTTATAATTTTATAAATATTGATTTTCGAAGTTTGGGCTCCATATTTTTTGTTTTGTGTCCTTTTCCTGTTGTATCTTCAACTAATAAAATAGATCCGGTTTCAAATTTTCTTTTTTCTCCTAAAGAAGTTTCAATTTCTACACCGCCTTCTAATAAAACTATGTATTGACGGTCTGGCGCATTGTGAAAATCATAGTCATAAGAAGGTTTGACTTCTCTAAAACGATAGATTTTACAGGCTCATCATTAGATAAAAATCCGATATCGCCATTGTTTTTCAACGGAACTTCAAAATCTTCAAAATGACTTTCTCCGTTGGTATGGCTGTAAACTCGTGTTATCGTAATCATTATTTTTTGTTGAAAATCAATGCATTTGCACAATCTACTTCGTCCTGACTTATGGTGTGTCCCATATTTGGGTAGATTTTTTTAGTAACGTCTGCTCCTAATTTTTGAAGAAGCGCTTCAGATTCATTTACTCTTTCAACAGGAACATGAAAATCAGGATCGCTTGTTCCAATGAAAATGGGTGTGTTTTCGAAGTTTCCGGTATAATGATTTTCATATACTTTATCGCCAATAAGTCCGCCTGTAAAAGCGACAACGCCGCCGTATTTTGCAGCATTTCGAGCTGTAAATTCTAAAGCCAGACAAGCGCCCTGCGAAAACCCAAGGAAATAAATGTTCTCTTTTTCGATTCCGTTTTGCTGAATTGCCACCACAACCTGATGAATAGCTTCTAATGATTTTGAAAAAGAAGGTTCATTTTCATTAAGTGGAGCCAAAAAAGAATACGGATACCATGTTCTGTTTTCGGCCTGTGGCGCTACTAATGCAAAATCATCAACCTTAAGATGTTTTGCAATTGAAAGTATATCATGAGCGCCCGCACCACGGCCGTGAATCATGATCAAAGCTTTTTTAGCTTCGTTTAAAGGAATACCATCGGTTAAAATTTCTGTATTCATAATGTTATATTTTTAAAATTATGAGACTGATTAAAGTGGATTTTTTGGCCACAGATTAAAAGGATTAAAAGGATTTTTTTTAAATCTGTGTGAATCCTTTTAATCTGTGGCCTGTAAAAAAAAAATTATTTTTTCCAGATATCCTGATATTCATCCGGATGTCTTGTGAATTGCGCATGAACATAAGGACAAAGCGGTAAAACCATTAAATTATTGGTACGAACATAAGAGACCATTTCTTCCAAAAGTTTTTTTGCATAGCCTTTTCCTTCAGCTTCCGGTTCAACTCCTGTATGATAAACAGTCAATAAATCCGGTTTAATACTTACCGTCATTTCACCTTGTTTTTTACCATCAACATAAAGATTAAAAGCTCCATGTTTTTTCTCGTCTAATTCTAGTTTTATCGTTTCCATATTGTTCTAGTTATAATTTGATGTTGTTAATTTCTTTTACAAACTTAGGCAATACACACAAATCTGCTGATTAACCTAGATTAAGAAAAATTTCACTTCTCAGATTTAAAATAGATTCTATTTGTGTACTATTTATATTTCACTATCGGTGAATTCTTTTAGCGAAATATAGTTATTAGAATAATTTTTTCAAAGTATATTTATTTGATTATCAATAAATTAGTAAATTAGCATAGTGCTTGCTTTATTTGTTTCCATGATTAGATATAGGAAAGAAATCAGAATACTTGTAAAGTATTTGAAATCTTAATAAAATGATTAAAATCTGATCTTTAATAAGTGCTTTGCCCGGATTATACAGCTAATTTAGAAGTAAGGTACGTCATATTTTATAAACCTCAATTACTCATTAAATATTAATCTTATGACAAAATCAAAATCTATTATTCTGATACATGGAAACTTTGTAAACCAAATCAGCTGGGAAAAGTGGAAGGACCGATACGAACAAAAAGGCTATACCGTTTACACGCCGGCTAATCCCGGACATGACGGAATTCCTTCTGACTTAAGAAAACAAGTTCATCCTGATCTTACCAAAACGGGTTTTATAGATGTGGTTGATAATATTATTAAACTAATTGATACCCTTCCCGAAAAACCATTAATAATTGGACATTCAATGGCCGGAATGGCGGCGATGAAATTATTAGAATTAGGTAAAGCAGCTGCGGCAGTAAGTATTGATGGTGCTCCTCCAAAAAATGTATTTCCTCCTTTTGCAACATTAAAGTCAGTTATACCGGCATTTGGTTTCTTTTCTTCCCAAAAATATTTCATGGGCAGCCGCGAATGGTATGACAAATGTTTTTTCAACACACTTCCGGAAAGAGACAGAGCAAATGCTTTTGAGAGTTTTGCCGTTCCGGAAAGTTATAAAGTAAGCCGTGAACTGGTGTTGAATTCTTTTTCTAATATTGATTTCAGCAAGCCTCACAATCCTATTTTATTTATTGGAGGCGGCAGTGATGCAATTTTCCCTTCATCACTTACAACCACTCTGGCCAGAAAATATAAAGACAGTAACAGCAAGGTTGATCTGAAGATTTTTCAGGGCAAAAGCCATTTTATATGTGGAGAACCAGGCTGGGAAGCTGTAGCAGATTATATTTTAGACTGGTACGAACAATTATAAACTTCGAAAATGCATACTAACAATTAAAACATAATACAATGAGCAAGATTACAGTAAAAGACGGAACAGAGATTTATTATAAAGATTGGGGTACTGGTACGCCTATTTTTTTTCATCATGGCTGGCCTTTATCAGCAGATGACTGGGATGCACAAATGCTATTTTTCTTAGATAAGGGATTTAGGGTAATTGCACATGACAGAAGAGGACATGGAAGATCTACACAAACGTATTCCGGTAATGAAATGGATACTTATGCTGCAGATGTTGCAGAGCTTACGGAGTTTTTAGATTTAAAAGATGCTATACATATCGGACACTCTACAGGTGGAGGTGAAGCGATTCATTATGCCGCAAAATATGGTAAAAACCGTGTGTCTAAAGTAATACTTATTAGTGCGGTGACACCGTATATGATCAAAAATGAAGGTAATCCAGACGGAGTGCCAATAGAAGTTTTTGATGATATTCGTTTTAACACAGCCAATAACAGACAGCAGTTTTATCATGATATTACTTTTCCTTTTTATGGATATAATAGAGAAGGAGCAGATATTAAAAAAGGAATTCAGGATAATTGGTGGCGTCAGGGAATGAACGGCGGAATTAAAGCACATTATGACTGTATAAAAGCATTTTCTGAAACAGATTTTACCGAAGATCTAAAAAGTGTAGATTTCCCTGTACTTATATTACATGGCGAAGACGATCAGATTGTGCCTTATCAAGTCACTGCACTAAGAGCGATTAAACTGGTGAAAAACGGAAAAATAATTACTTATCCGGGACTTTGCCACGGAATACCAACAACAGATGCTGACAGAGTGAATGCAGATATTCTTGATTTTATTAAAGCTTAAGTATTTTATTTAAAAAATTTCTATCTAAAAGAAGGAAAGATCTACAGATTTACAAATACAAATAAAGCAGTGTCAGTAATAGGAGAGGAATAAGAATGTAATTCAAATAAAAAACCCTTAAACATTTCTGTTTAAGGGTTTTGCCTTTTTGTAGCGAGGACGGGAGTTGAACCCGTGACCTCAGGGTTATGAATCCTGCGCTCTAACCAACTGAGCTACCTCGCCTGGACTGCTATCATTGAATTCCTGATTGCGGGTGCAAAGATAGAAATAATATTAAAGCTTACAAGAATAAAATGAAGAAAAAAAAATATTTTTAAAAACGCATTGTTTTTGGACATATATTCTTATATTTCGAAAAAATTAAAAGTAGCACATGGATTCAAAAATACGTTACGAAATCGAGTTTCCGATCAATTCTTCGCCACAATTATTGTATCAATATATATCAACTCCGTCAGGATTATCAGAATGGTTTGCTGACAATGTTAATTCAAGAGGTGAATTTTTTACTTTCATCTGGAACGATTCGCAGGAAAAAGCACGTCTTGCATCTAAAAAAACAGGTGAAAAAGTAAAGTTTAAATGGGTTGATGAAAGCAGTAAGGATACTGAATACTTTTTTGAACTCCATATTTTAGTTGATGAATTAACTAAGGATGTATCATTAATGGTAGTCGATTTTGCAGAAAAAGAAGAAGTAGGCGAAGCTAAACAATTGTGGGAGAATCAAATCTCAGACCTAAAACATCTTATAGGATCTGTTTAGTAAAAGTCTATTTTATGCCTTATATTTGCCCTGAACAAAATTCAGGGTTTTTTTATGATCAATTTTAACGGAAACATTGCACAAGAAGAAAATATTCTAACTCAAAATCGTGCCTTTTTATACGGAGACGGCGTTTTTGAAACAGTAAAAATAATCAACAATAAAATCTTGTTTCTCGAAGATCATTATTTCAGGTTAATGGCTTCGATGCGTGTTGTTAGAATGGAAATCCCGATGAATTTTACAATGGAATATTTTGAAGAGCAGATTTTAAATCTTGTGCAGCAAAAAAATATTGAATCATTGTCAAGGGCGAGGATAACTCTTTTTAGAAACGATGGAGGTTTATATCTGCCAAAAACTAACGAAGTTTCTTTTTTAATTCATGCAGCACCGCTTGACAATACTTTATACGCTTTAAATACGGCCGAATACGAAGTTGATTTGTATAAAGACTTCTATATAACAAAACAATTATTATCGTCGATTAAAACGACTAATAAAATGATTAATGTTACCGGAAGTATTTTTGCCCATGAAAACGGATTGGCAAATTGTATTTTACTAAACGACACTAAAAATGTTGTTGAAGCTTTGCAGGGAAATTTATTTATGGTTTCTGGCAAAAAACTAATTACACCTCCAATTTCTGAAGGATGTTTAAACGGAATTATGCGTAAGCAGATTTTAGCTTTAGCGAAGAAAGTAGAAGGCATAGAAGTATTAGAAGAAATAATTTCGCCGTTTGATCTTCAAAAAGCAGACGAATTATTTCTAACAAATGTAATCACAGGAATACAACCGATAAGCAAATACCGAAAAAAAGAGTTTACAAGTAATCTGGCTCATTTATTAGTACAGAAACTAAATGAATCCATATCCGAAAATTAATTCAGATATGGGTTTTCAGGTGCATTTGACCAAATAACGTAATCACCGCCAAGTTCAATAATCTGCTCTTTCCAGAAATGGGTAGTAGATTTTCCAATAATTTTGTTTTTGTAATTATTGTCAGCAATGATCCAGGAGTTTCCCTGCATTTCGTTTTCAAGCTGATTTTCGTCCCAACCGGTATAACCTAAGAAAAAACGAATATTGTTCTTATTGATCGATCCGTCGTTAATTAAGTCTTTGGTTGATTCAAAATCTCCACCCCAATAAATTCCGTTAGAAATCTCGACACTATTCGGGATCAAGTCAGGAATATTATGAATGAAGTACAGATTGTCTTGTTCAACTGGGCCTCCGTTATATATTTTAAAGCTGGCTTCAATTTCAGGTATTAAATCATTAATAGTGTATTTTAATGGTTTATTAATGATAAAACCTATTGATCCTTCTTTGTTATGGTCTGCTAATAAAATTACCGATCTGTTAAAAGATAAATCTCCAATTATTGAAGGCTCGGCAATAAGCAGGTGTCCTTTTTTTAATTTTTCTGAAATCATACGGCTACAATTTTTATTAAATTTAATCATAAATTTTTTAAATTCACAAAAAAAATCGTTAAACCGCACAAAAAAACCCTCCATAAGGAGGGTTTTAATTATATTATTTAGTTTAGAGAACTTTCTTACTTAGTTCACTGCACCTTCTAATTCAGCTCCAGCTTTGAATTTTACTACATTTTTTGCAGCAATTTTGATAGTTTTTCCTGTTTGAGGATTTCTACCGTCTCTAGCAGCTCTCGCAGATACTGACCAAGATCCGAAACCTACTAATGAAATTCTTCCGCCTTTTTTCAAAGTAGTTCCTACGTTTCCTAAAAATGACTCTAAAGCTAATTTAGCCGCAGCTTTTGTAATTCCTGCATCAGCAGCGATAGCATCGATTAATTCTGATTTGTTCATAATAATTAGTTATTAATTGTTGGTTAAAAAAAATTGTTAATACACAAATTTAGTAGGAAATCCGTTGCGTGCAAGTGTTTTCTTTAATTTTAGCAATAATTGTTGATAACTTGTTTTTTTTGTTCATAAAGCGTGTTGTTCATCGATCAAAAACAGGTAGAAACCCCTGTTTTACTGACCTTAATAGACCTTTGCGCTATCAGAAAAAGTTATCCCATTTAACAATTCTGCTACTTGCATTCGTTTCTTACCAGGTAATTGCAGACTTAATAACTGAATAAAGCCCTCTTTTATTGCAATTTTGATTTCTTTTTTATTAGTAATTAAAGTTCCAGCTTCATAAGAATGATCCTCTAAAACCAGTTTGGCTTCATATATCTTTATATTTAATTCCTCATTTTTATCTTTCAAAAAACACCATGCTGCAGGATAAGGACTTAAGCCGCGAATTAAGTTATTAATTTCATCTCCTGGTTTTGTCCAGTCAATTTTACAATTTTCCTTATTTAGTTTATAAGCCGTTTTGATATCGTTATTATCTTCCTGAATTGTTGTAGTAACATTTCCGTTTTCAATCACCTTTAAAGTGTCAATAACAGTTGCGCTTCCTAAATGCATTAATCTGTCGTGAAGTTGTCCGGCATTTTCTGTTGGTTCAATTGCAATTTCCGAATTTAAAATCATCGCTCCGGTATCAATTTTATCATCGATAAAAAATGTTGTAACTCCGGTTTTGGTTTCCCCATTAATAATTGCCCAGTTTATAGGAGCCGCGCCACGATAATTTGGTAATAAAGAAGCATGAAGATTAAATGTTCCTAAACCTGGCATTTCCCAAACTACTTTTGGTAACATTCTAAAGGCAACAACAATTTGTAAATTGGCATTCAAAGCTTTTAACTCAGCTAAAAAACTTTCGTCTTTTAAATTTGTTGGCTGTAATAAAGTAAGATTGTTTGCAAGAGCATATTCCTTAACAGCCGAATATTTTATTTTTTGTCCGCGTCCGGCTGGTTTGTCTGCAGCTGTAATAACGCCAACAACTTCGTAATTGTTTTTAATAATGGTATCCAGAATGCCAACTGCAAACTCCGGAGTTCCCATAAATATAATTCGTAATTTTTCCATTATGATTTTAAAGCGTATTTATTATTGGCTAAAATAATGATATGATTGTTTTCCAGTAATTCCTGAAGAACCACAATAACATCTTTAGCATCTAATTTTATTTGATTCTGAATTTCGCGCGAAGTTAGTGCAGTTGCTTTTAATAAGTGAAGAATTTTATCAGCAATTGAATCCGCTTCGGTGATTTTTCCTTTTTGAGTAATACAGAAAGAACAAACGCCGCAATTCGATTTAGTTTCTTCTCCAAAATAATCCAAAACTAATCTGTTTTTGCACGTTTTGTCTTCCTTTATATAATAGAGAACACTTGAAAGTTGATCTCGTTTTAGTTTGTTCTGTTTTTCCAGATATTTAGCAACTCTGTTTATAGTTAAATCATCTTCGCGGACTTCATTAAATAAAATCGTAGCGTCGTTGTTTTTCGATTTGTATTCAATGATATCTTTCTCTTTCAATTTTTCTAAAAGATCAGTAACCTGTTCTTCGGTATGATTTGATTTTTTTGCAATAAGCGAAAGATTAAGCGGAGTTTTCATTTCATGAATTCCCGGATACGTTCTTAAAATCGCCAGAATAATTTCTTCGTCATTTGGATTCAGACTCATGTATCGAAGTACTTCTTTTGATTCGATTAAAAACTGCATGGAAACTTTTTCTGAAAATTCCTGAGACATCGTAATAATCCCCTGTTGATTCAAAAACTGCAAAGCATTATATGTTTTTAAAGTAGGGAAGTCGTATTTATGACAAAAATGATTCATTTTAAAAGAATACGAATCGTCTAAACCTTCGCCATAAGCAATTTGAAAATAATTACACAATTTAATGTACATCGTTTTCAGGAACGTTTTGTCAGGAAGAACACTTATAAACTGCTGTTCTGTTTGATTTGCATCTGAATTATTAAATAATAAAACCGAAAATGATTTTTCGCCATTTCGTCCTGCTCTTCCGGATTCCTGATAATAATTCTCTATGTTTTCGGGCAATTGGGTATGAATAACTGTTTTAACATTATCCTTGTCGATTCCCATTCCAAACGCATTGGTGGCTACAATAACCTGCGCCTGTTCGGACATCCACAATTGCATATTTCTATCTTTTTCCTGAGCCGAAAGTCCGCCATGATAATACGTTGCTCTAAATCCCAACGATTGCAATTGCGTTGACATATTTAAACAAGATTTTCTGTTTCGGACATATATAATACACGGTTGAGGATTTTTCTTCAAAATCTGTTCAACGCGATACAATTTGTCTTCCACTTCAAAAACCATGTACGCAATATTTTTTCTTTCAAAAGACTGCTGAAAAAGTTTGGTATCTTTTAATCCCAATTCGGTTTTAATATCTTCAACAACTCGCGGTGTTGCAGTTGCAGTTAAAGCCAAAAACGGAATTTTAGGAAAGTATTTTTTAAGTTCTGAAATTTTTAAATAGGCCGGTCTAAAATCGTGGCCCCATTGCGAAACACAATGCGCTTCGTCAATAGCAATTAAATTTATAGGAAGATTTTTGATGCGTTCTAAAATCCAGTCAGACTGTAATCGCTCTGGGGAAAGATAAAGGAATTTATAATTTCCGAATTGGCAGTTATCCAGTAAATCAATAATTTCTTCTGTATGAATTCCGCCAGTTAGCGCAATTGCTTTAATTTCTCTTTTCTGTAAATTCGCTACCTGATCTTTCATCAGTGCAATTAAAGGAGAAACAACCAGACAAATTCCTTCGCGCATCATGGCAGGAACCTGAAAACAAATCGATTTTCCGCCTCCGGTTGGCAGCAGTGCAAAAGTGTCTTGCCCTTCTAAAACCGAATCAATAATTTCTTTTTGCAACGGTCGGAAACTTTGGTGTTTCCAGTATTTTAAAAGAATTTCCTGTGCGTCCTGCATGGCCTCTGTTTTAAAGTTAAAAATGTAGAAATCAGTTTCTAGTTTTACAACTTTAAAACCGGCTGCTAAATTTTGTCTAAGATATAAAGAATTCTGTTTTCAACCGTATCTTTCGGAACCTCAATTAAATCGTAACCGTATTTTTTGTACGTTTCAATTAAGTGTTTCTGAATCGTAAGTGCCTGTTCAAAATTTTCATAACGCTCTGTGTCGCTCTGATAAATTTCCTCCCAAGGCGGTAAAATAAAAGTTTTAGAATATTTATAATCCTCGCACGCTTTTACAAAATCTTCCGGGTATTCATCGCCAATATAATCCATATAAGCCACAACATCAGGAATACCGCGATCAATAAAGACGATAGTATCGGGTTCTTTTTTAGCGTTTTCAAATTGTTGGATACGCCCTTCTAAAAGCATTTCGCTAAATAATAAAGGCTGCTCCAGAAACAATTGTTCAACGCCTCTTTTTTGGGCTTCGAGTGTAACTTCTCTGGAAATTTCAGGGTAACAACAATAGCCACGAGCGACTAATTCGTTTATAAGCGTAGATTTTCCTGTACCAGGACCGCCAATGAGAACTATGATTTGTTTTTGCACTATTCTAAAAATAAAGCGCAAATTTACCTAAACTTATTCGTATTTAAAAAGAATATTTATCAAGAGCGAATAATTTAGCATTTTTATAAAAAACGAACTCCTTTTGCAAGAGGGAAATATCGCTGTAAACTGGACTGAAGTCCAGCTCTACAATATGGATCGTTCCTTCGGAACTAAATTGTGAAAAGATTTGTGGGTTTGTTAAATATTGTGGTAACTGGACTGAAGTCCAGCTCTACAATATGGAGCGTTCCTTCGGAACTAAATTGTGAAAAGAGTTTTGGGTTTGTTAAATATTGTGGTAACTAAAGTCCAGCTCTACAATGTGGGTCATTCCTTAAGAACTAATTCGTAAGAGAGCCATAGGCTCGCCAAATATTGTAGGGCTGGACTTCAGTCCAGTTTATAATGATGATCATTATGTGTGATTAATTTTTTTAATCACAAAACAAATATTTCCCAGAACCTTTTCCTTTTTTAGAAGGAACAATCAAATGCGATTCAAATTTCTTTCCTTTTAAAACATCATTTACAAAATCCAGAACATATTGTTGGCCGTCATGAAAAAGATAACCGGAGAATTCATGTCCGCCGCCGCAGAAGGTAATCAGTTCAACATCTTTATGTAAATCCTGCATGTGATTGTAAACCGCATATGAACCAAATAAAATTAACCAGCCCGAAGCATTTGTCGGGCAAGAACGATGTGAGCCAGCACTGTACGGAACCGTCTCGTCATTACTGCCATGTGCCAATAACATCGGAATTGCTTTTTCTTTTGTAATCAAATTGATATCCTGAATAGCACCCGAACCTCCAATAAATCCGGTATATTTAAAGTTTTCCGGTAAATTGCTTTTGTACAAATTCATTAATTTATAATCCCAAAACGAAGCATGAAAACCAATTTCTGCTCCGGCACTAATTCCCGAAATAAAGATTTTAGAAGAATC
This sequence comes from Flavobacterium panici, assembly GCF_903819335.1. Lineage (GTDB taxonomy): Bacteria > Bacteroidota > Bacteroidia > Flavobacteriales > Flavobacteriaceae > Flavobacterium > Flavobacterium panici. Next base: position 129,004 of record NZ_CAIJDE010000036.1, read on the forward strand.
AAGATTATATTTATCAGCATTTTCGATTAAAAAAGAAGTAGCCTGCCACATATCGCTCACACCAATTTGAATCGCTTTTATCTTTTCCGTTAAAGTTCCCTTGCAGCCAAAATCTTTTCCTTTCATATATAAACTGTACGAAATACTGGCAACCGCATAACCGTTTTCGGCCATAAACATTCCGAAGTTTTTTTCGCTCGTACGTTCTCCGCCAGAAAATCCGCCGCCAAAGGCAAACATAATTAGCGGAATTTTTTCGTTAGACTTTTTCTTTGGCAGATATAAATCTAAATCCAGTTTTAAAGTGTCGTTTTGGAAATAAGTTAAAGTTTTGACTTCTTGTGCCTGAATATTGTTGAATATAAGTGCTATAAAAAATAAAAGGATTTTTTTCATTTTAAAGTGTTTTAATCTCGTAAAGCCGCAGAGTTGCAAAGTATTTCAAATATAAAGGTTTGCCACGAATTACACGAATTTACACGAATTTTAATTTTAAAATTAATCAAAAGCCAGCAAAATTTAGGAAGATATTCACGCCAATATAATTAGTGTAAATTAGTGAAATTCGTGGCAAAAAATCTACAGCTTCTCCAATGAAAAAAATCTAAAATCTAAAATCTGAAATCTGAAATCAAAACCGTATATTTGCGTTTATTTTTAATTACGAATGGAGAACGATAAAGAAAAAAATACCGCCGAATTTTTCGAAAGATTAAAAGTTGAATTAGACAACGCAAATACTTGGCCAGCAGAATATTTGTACAAATTCATTGTGCCTTCTGTAGGCGATAATGTTGAACGTGTTGAAAAAGCTTTTGACAGAATGGGCGCGGTTATTAAAACAACAAAATCAAAAACCGGTAAATTTACCAGTGTTTCTGTAGATGTTACCATGAACAGCTCTGATGAGGTGATTGGTAAATACAAAGAAGTATCTACAATAGAAGGGATAGTTTCATTATAAACTTATGGTCGAAAAATATAAAAAAGAAGTCGCAAATGACGTTGTGTATAATTTAGAATACAATTCTGAAAGACAGCGTTTGATTATTCCGGAGTACGGTCGTCATTTACAAAAACTGATCGATCAGGCTACTGCAATCGAAGATGATGAAACACGCAACAAAGCTGCGAAATATATCATTCAGGTTATGGGAAGCTTAAATCCGCATTTGCGTGATGTGCCGGATTTTCAGCATAAATTATGGGATCAGCTTTTTATTATGTCTGATTTTAAATTGAATGTTGAGTCTCCGTACCCAATTCCTTCAAGAGATGTACTGCAGTTAAAACCAGATGTTTTACAATACCCACAGAATTTTCCAAAATACAGATTTTACGGAAACAATATCAAATACATGATTGATGTTGCCAATAAATGGGAAGATGGCGAAATGAAAAATGCATTGGTTATGGTAATTGCCAACCACATGAAAAAATCATTTTTGAGCTGGAACAAAGACACAGTAAAAGACGATGTTATTTTTGAACACTTATATGAATTGTCCGGAGGAAAAATAAACTTGTTGCACAGTACAGAAGAACTGTTGAACACAACAGATTTAATGCGTACAAACAAACGTGTGTCAAACAAAATTGCACCTGCAGGACAGCCTAAAATTCAAAACAACAAAAACAATAATAAAGGCGGTAAACCTAAAACTTTTCAAAAAAACAATAATCAGAAGTAAAGTCTCTAAGTTGCTAAGATACTAAGCTGCTAAGTTTTTTCTTAGAGTCTTAGAATCTCAGAATCTTAGAATCTTAAAAAGAAGAACCTAAACAAGATCTATGGGAATTTTTAAAATCGAAGGAGGAACTCCTTTAAAAGGAGAAATCACTCCGCAAGGAGCAAAAAATGAGGCATTACAAATTTTATGTGCCGTGCTTCTAACAGGAGAGAAAGTAAGAATTAATAACATTCCTGATATTATAGACATCAATAAATTAATCACTTTGCTGGGTAATTTAGGTGTTAAAATCCAACGCAATGAACCGGGTTCGATTACGTTTCAAGCCGATGAGGTTAATGTTGGATATTTAGAAACAGAAGCTTTCAAAAAAGAAGGTGGAGCGCTTCGTGGTTCTATTATGATTGTTGGACCGCTTTTGGCTCGTTTCGGAAAAGGATATATTCCAAAACCTGGAGGAGACAAAATTGGTCGTCGTAGATTAGATACTCACTTTGAAGGTTTTATTAATCTTGGAGCAAAATTTAGATATAACAGAGAAGATCACTTTTACGGAGTAGAATCTCCAGAAGAAGGATTACAAGGAACAGACATGCTTCTTGACGAAGCTTCTGTAACCGGAACTGCAAACATTGTAATGGCTGCGGTTTTGGCAAAAGGACAAACAACAGTTTATAACGCTGCATGTGAGCCTTACTTACAGCAATTATGCAAAATGCTGAACTCTATGGGAGCTAAAATCACTGGAGTTGGTTCTAATTTATTAACTATCGAGGGTGTTGAAAGCCTTGGTGGATGTGAGCACAGAATCCTTCCTGATATGATCGAAATTGGTTCTTGGATTGGTCTTGCGGCTATGACAAAAAGCGAAATCACGATTAAAAATGTAAGCTGGGAAAATTTAGGTTTGATCCCAAATACATTTAGAAAATTAGGAATTACAATCGAAAAACGCAACGACGATATTTACATTCCGGCTCACAAAGACGGATATGAAGTAAAAACAGACATCGACGGATCTATCTTAACTATTGCCGATGCACCTTGGCCAGGATTTACTCCTGACTTGTTGAGTATCGTTTTGGTTGTGGCAACACAGGCAAAAGGCGATGTTTTAATTCACCAAAAAATGTTCGAAAGCCGTTTGTTTTTCGTGGATAAATTAATTGACATGGGAGCAAAAATCATGTTATGTGACCCGCATAGAGCTGTGGTTATGGGACATAATTTTGAATCTCAATTAAAAGCAACTACAATGTCTTCTCCTGATATTCGTGCGGGAATTTCATTATTGATTGCGGCGCTTTCTGCTAAAGGAACAAGTACAATTCAAAATATCGAACAAATTGACCGTGGATACGAGCGTATCGACGAGCGTTTAAGAGCTATTGGAGCAAAAATTGTAAGAGCATAAAAATTATTTGCCACGAATTTGATTCTTCAAAGAATATCAAAAATAATTCGTGGCGAAAAAATAATTTTCTATAATGACAGATGAAAAAAAAGCTATAAAAGCTACTATTTTTAGTATAGTCGGAAACACCTGCTTGGCCTTGATAAAAGGTTTGGCAGGTTTTTTTGGCAATTCATACGCCTTGATTGCAGATGCAATTGAGTCAACAGCAGACATATTTTCGTCCTGTTTGGTCTTATTCGGAATCAAATATTCTAATAAACCGGCAGATGAAAATCATCCTTACGGTCACGGCCGTGCAGAACCTTTAATTACCTTTTTGGTTGTTGGGTTTTTAATTACTTCGGCTACCATTATTGGGTACGAAAGTATTGCCAATATTCAATCGTCGCATGATTTACCAAAATCCTGGACATTATATGTTTTAGGAACCATAATTATTTGGAAAGAATACTCGTATCGTTTAGTTATGAAACGAAGTAAAGAAACCAATAGTTCGTCTCTTGCAGCAGATGCCTGGCACCATCGCAGTGATGCTGTAACTTCTGTTGCGGCATTTATCGGGATTTCGATCGCACTGATTATGGGAAAAGGTTATGAATCTGCAGATGATTGGGCAGCTCTTTTTGCCGCTTTTTTTATCTTATATAACTGTTATAAAATTTTCAGACCTGCGCTTGGCGAAATCATGGATGAAAACATGAACGATGATTTAGTAGAAGAAATTCGTGTAAAATCGCTGACAGTACCCGGAATTCTCGGAACAGAAAAATGTTTCATCAGAAAAGCCGGAATGCGCTATCATGTAGATCTTCATGCCATTGTATCAGCTGAAATTTCAGTAAAAAAAGGACATGATTTATCGCATAAATTGCAAGATACTCTAAAAGAAAAAATTCCACAGTTAGGAAATGTTTTGATTCATATTGAACCAGATGATTATCATTGAGATTCTAAGTTACTAAGGTTCTGAGATGCTAAGATTCTAAGTTTTCTTTTAGGGATCTAATCTTATTTTTGTCAGGCTGAGCGAAGTCGAAGCCCGCGCAAAGATCTTCAAAACTTTGAAAAAATCCGTTTATTCTTTAAGAGAGAAACGGATTTTTTTATGGGCGTTACCTTCGGCCGGGCTGTCCGCTGTATCTTTTTATTTTTAAAGAAAAAATAAAAAGGATGCCGCTTCCATCCCTAACGCAAACTCAGGTAATTAGAATTTTTATGGTTTAAATTATAGACACAGCTTGTCAGTTCGAGCGAAGTCGAGAACTTCGTAAGGTATTTACGCTGTAACAAAACCTTTGTTCCTTTGAACCTCTGTACCTTTATCCCTTAATTCAAAATATTCAAAATCTTCAACCCAAACACTACACCATTTTGCTGAATTCCGCCTTGGTAAGAATGTACATAATCCACCCGAAATAATTTAAATTTCCCGAAACCTAAATTATCTAAACCAACCGTAAATTCGGTATAAGGTTTACGATCCGGAATTGCCAGCGAATGAAAACCAAGATTCATTGTTGATTTTAAAAGATTCAAAAGTGGAATTTTATTCGTTACAAATCCCATATCATTGTGTTCTAAATGCATTTCAAAATAACTGTCGTTTGTACTATTGTCATAATACGGCATTAAATTGAAAACATTCAAATAACGATCGCTGGTGCCAATGTGGGTTTGGTTTCCGTTGAAATGTCTGTAATCAATAAAAGAAATATTTTCAGCATTAAAGAATTTACCTGCTCTAAAATTCATTCCTAAAACACCTTTATTATTTAATTTTAAATCATATTGAACAGCTGCGCCAATTCTTTCAAACTCATATTTTTTTTCACTTGCGGCAAATGCCTTTTCAAAAGCTAAAAATACAGTTGGATATTTTTCATCCTTAAAATTATATCTTCCGTCAGGTCTTGAAATATATTTGTTTCCAAAATTAATTCTGGCCGTCAAATTAGCTTTAATTAAATGATGCTGATCAAAAGCAGGTGTGTTGAAGTCATTCGGTGCAAGCGGATTATTAGACGAATAAATATCATCTCTTTTGAAGAAAGAATAGTCAGTTGTATTAAAAAGAGGTTTTCTTTGTTCGTAAGCTACTCTTGCATTTAAATTTAATCCGTTCGCAATATCTTGTGCATAGTTAATTTGGGCAAATTCCAAATTGTACAATTTCATGTAATTGTCTTTAAAAAACAACGAACTTACAGAATTGATCAATTTGCTAATAGGCTCAGCGCTATTAAATTGTTCTGTTTTTGTTCCTCCCGAAGCTGAAATTGTCGCGTAATTAATCGTATTAAATCGGTGGCTGAATTCGCCAATAACACGCAGACGTTCATCAGAAAAACCATAATTGAAATCTGTACTTATGGAAGTGCTTTTTCCTTTTTCTTCATTCCATTTTTTAAATGAAAATCCAGTTCCCAGATTAAATCCCTGAACCGTATTAAAACTTAAAGAAGTTGGACTTAGCAAACCGTCAAATTTAAAAGAGTATTTCTTAAACGTATTTTTATAATCGTAACCGCCAAGGATATCTAAAATCTTAAACTTATTATCTTTTGCATCAATAGAATCGGTATATTTTTTAGATTTTCTGATAACTTGTAAGCTGTCTTTTTTGGTGTAATCTGCACTTTCTTCGAGCGTTAACGGAATCGGACGAATTTCATTCCAAAATGAATCATCTTTTTTATTGGCATTCAAATCAAAAGCTACAATTTCATTTCCAAAAGTTTTCTTGGCAAACGATTCCGGAAATTCATAATTGGAATAAATATAATTAAACTGACCCGAAAATTTTATACCAAAACCACCCGCATTAAACGAAAGCGTCTGTGCATTTTTAGACCAGATTTTGTTTTTTGCATTGTAACTAAAGCTTTGTTTTAAATTCATGACTTCAGTAAATTCATTTTTCATTCGGTAGCCTTTAATGTCGAAATCAACGGCATAAATTGCAAAACTATCATCGACAATGTAAATGTAACCTTCAAAAACAGGTTCTTTATCGCGTTTTGGAATTACTTTAATTTTGTAAATCTGCTGTTTATTATCATCATAAAAACTTCCTTCCAGTTTGTATTTATAATAGCTGAAAGCGTTATTAGCAATAGGAGAGATAAGATTTACATCAAATTCTAATGTGTTGTCGTAAAAATCGTAAGTTGATAAAGCGGCAGTATTATAGCTGAAACCTTTATTGTTTCCGGAAATTTTGGAGGCAATTATAGTTTCCTTTAATTTATCTGGTTTTTGATAAGAAACTTTTGAAATAGTCTCGGATAAATATAAAATTCCGGTTCCGGTCGAATCTAAATTAGAAGATAAATCCGGGCCAAGATCTACTTTTTGGCCTAATATTTTTTTAGGTAAATCTTTTACTTTTAAAATTCCTTTAGAATAAAAATCGGCAGTAAAGCGAGCCGTTTTTTCAGAGTTTTCTTTTCTGTTTGCAATTGCGTTTTTAATGATGGTATTTGCCGGATTGTTTTTAGGATCAATAACTACTTCGTTTAATGCAAAACTTTCTTCCTGCATTTTAATATCTAAAGTTACTGTTTTTGAATCTCCCGAAAGGGTTATTTTTTGAGTCTTAAATCCCAGATATTGAAAAACGATTCTGTTTTTACCAATTTCTTTTACCTGCAATTGATATTGTCCTTGTTCATTTGAAGTAGTTCCACGATAGGTATTCTCTTCAAAAATAGAAACAAACGGCAGCGGATTCCCTTTTTCATCGGTTATAGTTCCTTTGATCTGGGCAAAATTGGAAATCGAAAAAAATAAAAAGGCGAATAAAATATAGTTTTTCATGAAAGTAGTTTCTTTCACAAAAATAAAATAAGTTGAAAATGAGCTTATTAATAATTTGTTAAATTGTAATAGGGAAAATCAAAGTCGTTTGTCAGGCTGAGCAATTTCCAACTGTCAGGCTGAGCGAAGTCGAAGCCCCTCGCACGCTATAAGCGCTTCGACTTCGCTCAAGATAATAATATCTTATAAAAAGGACTGAATCGCCAATTCGTAACTTTTTAATCCAAACCCTAAAATAACACCTTTTGCATTTCCGGACAAATACGACTGATGTCTGAAACTTTCGCGGGCATAAGTATTAGAAATATGTACTTCGATAACAGGAGTTGTAACTGCTTTCATAGCGTCGCCTAAACCTATAGAAGTATGAGTATAAGCTCCGGCGTTTAGAATAATTCCGTCAAATGAAAAACCAACATCCTGAATTTTCCCAATCAATTCTCCTTCAATATTACTTTGATAATAAGAAAGTTCAATGTTTGGAAATTTTTGTTTCAACGTTTCAAAGTAATCTTCAAAAGTCTGACTTCCGTAAACTTCTGGCTCACGTTTTCCTAAAAGATTCAAATTTGGTCCGTTGATAATGCAGATTTTCATATTTAAAATTGTTTATTGAAATATTGATATTGCAATTGCAATTGAATTGTGTAAAAATAAAAAAACCGATCTAATTAATAGACCGGTTTTTATTAAAGTATGTGATATATTTTTAGAACATGAATCCAGCTGAAATCTGGAATACAGAGTTTTTAACATCAGCATCTTTAGAAGCTTCTGTTAATCCTAAACCGTAACGTCCTTGTAAAAAGAAGTTTTCAGTAAGTTTAACTCCTAATCCGGCATTTACTCCAAATTCAAAAGTTTCTCCATTTTTAACATCAAAATCATTTTTTTCACTTACTAAAAAAGAAGCTTGCGGACCAACTTCTAAGCTAAATGTATTATTCAAATAAAATTTAGCCATTACTGGGATAGATATATATCCTAGTTCGTTTTTAATATCTTCACTCACGTCGCTAAATTTATATGATGCACCTGTAGTAGAATATAAAAGTTCTGGTTGGATAGAAAATTTGTCTAATAATTTTACTTCAGCAACTAAACCAGCATGATAGCTAGTGATCCCTTCTTTGTCAATTTGATCTGGAAAATCTCCGGTTTGATTTGCAAAGTTAACCCCTGCTTTAACTCCAATTTTTAATAATTGTGCCTGAATCGTAGCTGTTGTTGCAATGAACAATACAGCTGCTAAAAGTATTTTCTTCATAAAAAATGTTTTTAGTTTGGTATTTAAATGTTATTCTTTTAATTCAAAACTACATTATTTTGATTTTATTGTTTTATATACTGCATGATAAATTTATTAAAATTCTCACATTTTTTCAAATTCACCTTGTTGAAATGATTGTTTTTTGTACAAATGAACTGAAAATTAATAGGTTATTTGAAAATCCATTTTGTCTTATTTTAATACTTTAATTACTTTTTGGGGTTATTTTTTGGTAAGTATAATCTTAGTTTTGGATTGTAATTAAAAAAATAAAAACATGAAAAAAGTAATTTTAACTGCTATTGCAGTCTTAGGATTTGTATTTGCAAATGCGCAAACAACGGGTTTCTCTAAAGGAGATGTATTTGTTTCAGGAGCTTTCAATGTAGGTTCTCAAAAAACTGGGGATTTTAAATCAAGTGATTTTACTCTTGTCCCAAGTGCTGGTTATTTTGTGACTGAAAATATTGCAATTGGAGCAAAATTAGGTTTTAGTACATCGAAAGAAGGAGATGACAAAACTAATAACTTTACAGTAGGAGCTTTTGGTAGATACTATTTTACTCCAGCTTCTCAATTCTCAGTTTATGGTCAGGCTGGATTTGATTACATGAACTCAAAAGAAAAACCTAGTGATTTTAAATCAAACACAATTGGTGGGAACATTGGTTTAGGTATGAGCTATTTCTTGTCTAATCATTTTGCTATCGAAGCTACTTGGATTGGTTTAGGTTATTATGTTGACAACAACGGTGGTCATGGAGCAGAGAAAACTAATACTTTTGGTTTTGGAACAGATTTAAGAGATGTAAGTTTTGGAGTTGTTTACAAATTCTAAAAGAAAATATTTTTAGTTAGTTTTTTAAAAAGCTTCCTCATTTTTGAGGGAGCTTTTTTCTTTTCATTTAAAAATAAATTGATATAAACTATAAATAGTTTATCTACTTATTAGTCTTTTATTTGTTAAATTCCTAATTAATTTTTATGAAGTATAATTTTATATTTGGCAGATAAATTTCAAAAACAAATAAAAATGAAAAAAATTATGTTTACTGTTACCGCAGTAATGGCCTTTGCATTTTCAAATGCTCAAGAAGTTAAATTTGGAGTAAAAGCAGGTGTTAACTTAACTACATTAACAGGAGATATTGAAGAGGCGTCTTCAAAAGTTGGATTCCATGTTGGTGGATTTGCAGAAATTAAACTTTCTGATAAATTTTCTATTCAGCCAGAAGTTCTTTATTCAACTCAAGGAGCTAAAGAGAAAGGTGAATTTGAGTTTAATGGAGATGTTTATGACGTTGAAATGAACTATAAATTGGCTTACATTAATGTTCCAGTATTAGCAAAATATTATGTTGCTGAAAAATTTAGCCTTGAAGCTGGACCACAAATTGGTTTTCTTGTAAGTGCAAAAGGTAAAGCAACTGTTCTTGGTAACTCTGAAGAAGATGATATTAAAGATGGTTTTGAATCAATTGATTTTGGAGTTGATTTTGGTGCTGGTTACGATTTTACTGAAAATCTTTCTGTAGGACTTCGTTACAATCTTGGTTTGGCAAATTTAGCTAAAGATGCTGAAGATTATAAAATTAACAATAGTGTATTCTCATTATCTGTTGGATACAAATTCTAATAAAATATTCTTTTTAGTTTAAAAAGCTTTCTCATTTTTTGAGGGAGCTTTTTCTTTTCATTTAAAGGCAAATTCACCTTGTGTTAACAATTTGTATGCTTATTACTATTTTTTTTGTTAAATTCCAAATTAGTTTTTATGAAGAATATTTTTATATTTGATTATTAAATTTAACCAAAACAAATTAAGATGAAGAAAGTTATTTTAACAGCAATTGCTATTTTAGCATTTGGCTTCGCTAATGCACAGCAAACAAGATTTGGAGTAAAAGGAGGTCTAAGCCTTACAAATTTTTCTGGAGATGTAGATACTAATACAAAAGTAGGTTTTGTAGTTGGTGGTTTCGCAGAAATTAAAGTTATAGAGAGATTGTCTATTCAGCCAGAACTTTTGTTTTCTGCACAAGGAGCTAAATATGATTTTATTGGTAATAATGATGACGGAGATCTTAAATTAAACTACATCAATATACCAGTTTTAGCAAAATTTTATATTACTAAACAATTTACCGTTGAAGGTGGTCCTCAAATAGGTTTCTTAGTTTCTGCTAAAGACGAAGGAGAAGATGTGAAGGATTTTTACAAATCGGCAGACTTCGGTTTCAATTTTGGAGCGGGATATAATTTTACAGATAACTTTTCTGTAGGTTTACGCTACACAGTTGGTTTGTCAGGAGTTGTTGATAGAGGGGATTATGATGATCTTGATGATTATTATGATAGTGCTAAAAATAGCGTTTTAGCGATAACTGCTGCATATAAATTCTAATCAGAATTTTTAAAATACTTAAAAACCTTCCAGAAATGGAAGGTTTTTTTATGCATGAAATTTAATATTAAAATGTTTTAACAACACTTATATTTTGATAAGTAAATATCTATATTTGGCTAAATTATTTTTAACCAAAAACAAAAAAATGAAAAAAGTTATGTTATCTGCAATTGCAGTTATGGCATTTGGTATGGCAAATGCACAAGACGTAAAATTTGGTCTTAAAGGAGGTTTAAATGTTTCTAATTTTTCTGGAGATACAGAAGGAATTGATTTTAAATCTCGATTCGGGTTTAACGTTGGGGGATTTGTAGAAATTAAATTCTCTGAAAAATTTGCCTTACAGCCTGAAGTTTTATATTCTACACAAGGTGCAAAAGTTGACAATTTTAATCTGGATGTTGACGGAATAGGTACTGTTAATGCAGATGTTGCCTTTAACCTTACTTATATAAATGTTCCTGTAATGTTTAAATATTTTGCTGCAGAAAAGTTCTCACTAGAGGCTGGTCCGCAAATTGGGTTTTTAGTTTCTGCAGAAACTAAGACAAAAGTAGACGGTTACGGAAGTAGTAAAGTTGACATTAAAGATAACTTTGAATCAATTGATTTTGGATTGAATTTAGGAGCTGGATATGATTTTACAGAAAACTTCTCTGCTGGTGTAAGATATAATTTAGGATTAGCTAATATTGCTAAAACTGAAGAAGGAGATGACTCGAAAGTTCATAACGGAGTTTTTTCATTATCTGTTGGATATAAATTCTAATTAGAATTCTAAAATATTCAAAAGCCTTCCAGAAATGGAAGGTTTTTTTATGCCCAAAAATGTTTTACTTTGTAAATATGAAATGGAACAATTATATAAAAGACTATCAATCGTATCTGCGAATAGAAAGAGGTTTGTCTAAAAATACAATTGAAAACTACAGCTTTGATATTGAGCGATTATGTCTTTTTTTAGAAACCAATCAAATTGATGTTTCGCCTATAAAAATTACAGATGAAACCATTCAGCAGTTTATATATTCGGTTTCAAAAGAAGTAAATCCGCGTTCGCAGGCGAGGATTATTTCTGGTTTGAAAAGTTTTTTTAATTATTTGGTTTTTGAAGATTATAGAAATGATAGTCCGCTAGAATTAATTGAAAGCCCAAAAACCGGACGAAAACTTCCCGATACATTATCCATAAAAGATATTGATGCACTTATCGCAGCCATTGATTTAAGCAGTAATGAAGGAGAAAGAAATCGAGCTATTTTAGAAACATTATATGGCTGCGGACTTCGGGTTTCTGAATTGGTTTCACTTAAAATATCAGATTTATTTTTTGATGAAGGTTTTATAAAAATTACTGGAAAAGGAAATAAAGAACGTTTTGTGCCCATTGGAAAATTAACTAAAAAATACATTGAAATCTATCAGGACGAGATTAGGGTACATCTCAATATTAAAAAAGGCTGTGAAGATACTTTGTTTCTAAACCGCAGAGGAAACCAGTTAACGCGCGCCATGATTTTTACGATTATAAAAGATTTGGCGGTAAAAATTGGTTTAAATAAAAATATAAGCCCGCATACTTTACGCCATTCCTTTGCAACGCATTTACTGGAAAATGGTGCCGACTTAAGATCTATTCAATTAATGCTGGGACATGAATCTATTACAACAACAGAAATTTATGTACACCTGGACAGAAGTTTCCTGACAGAAGTAATGCATTCGTATCATCCGCGGAAGTAATTTTTTGGGAAGTGTCTGGTTTTTTTACGCCAAAAGTTATAACTTGGTATCACATTTGTATTCAAAGGGAAGTAAATTAAAAGGATTTTGAGGATTTTTTTTAACTCAGATCCAGTAAGATATTATTTACTTAAATAGCGACATATGATTTTTGATTTGTACAGTAATGAAGACTGCATGGAAGTAAATAATTTTTACAGAAAATTATTTGCCGAAATGCCAGATTTGCTTTTTCAATTTGTTATAGATACTCATAATCATTATACTTTTCCTCTAGTGAGTAAATCAGTTGATGAAATTTTTGAACTTTCCTTCAAAGAATTTACAGACGATATTAAACACATTATTTACGAACGCGTTTTTGAACAGGACAGGGAAAAATTTTTTCAGTCCCTTGTAAAAGCACGTAAAGAAATTGTGCCTTGGGAATTAGAGTTCAGGTCTGTTTTACCCAAAAAAGGACTGCGCTGGTTTAGGGTTTCTGCGAAAACAGAACTATCTTCCGATGGAAAAGTTAGTTTTTTTGGACATATCTCTGATATTACCGATTTAAAAGACAAAGAAGAAAAACTCCGTATTTCTGAAGAACGTTTCCAGTTTGCACTTGATGCATCAACAGTGGGAATCTGGGATTGGGATATGGCTACGAATAATGTTTTTTATTCTTCACTCTCCTTAAAAATCTTAGAATTAGAATCGGCAGATATTTTTGACGACCCGGAACGCTGGGATAAAATTGTGCATCCTGACGATCTTCCAAAATATTACTCAGACATTAAAGAACATTTTGATAATAAGATTCCGTATTATGAAAATTACCATCGTGTAATGACCTCAAGCGGTAATTATAAATGGATTCTGGATAGGGGAAAAGTAATAAAACGTGATGAAAACGGTAAGCCATTACGTGTTATTGGGACTCACACTGACATTTCTCTGCAAAAAGAAAAAGAATTGGAGCTTTTAAAAACAATGAAATTGTACAGCGACCAAAATAGTCGATTGTTGAACTTTTCGCATATTGTTTCGCACAACTTAAATACGCAGGCAGGAAATATAAAATCGATTTTAGATTTTATTGATGAAGATGGAGGAAAAGGAACTGTTGGCGAAATGCTCGAACATCTTCGTACGGTTTCAAATGATTTAAATGAAACAATTTCTAACTTAACGCAAATTGTAAAAACACAGAGTAATATTAATATTGCCGTTGAGCCTTTGATGCTTTGCGAATATATCGAGAAAACAGTTGCGACTATAAAAGGATACGATAAGCAGAAAAAAGTTACGATTGTAAATAATGTTCCGCAATATTTGACCATTAATTTTAATCCGGCTTATCTTGAAAGTGTTTTGCTCAATTTTACCACAAATGCTATAAAATATGGACATCCGGATCGGGATCCGCTTATTGTATTTGATTTTGGAATCGAGCCAGAAGGATATAAATCTTTAAAAATTACAGATAACGGTTTAGGAATCGATTTAAAAGTCTATGGCGAATTATTATTCGGGATGTATAAAACGTTTCATAAACATGAAGAAGCACGCGGAATAGGCTTGTATATTACCAGAAACCAAATAGAAGCGATGAAAGGAACCGTTTCTGTAGAAAGTGAAGTTGGAGTAGGGACGAGCTTTAAAATCGTTTTTAACGATCTCTAAATAATTAATAAAGGCTGTCAAATGACAGCCTTTTTAATTTTATATAATAGAAAGAGAATTATTTAGCAATGTTCACTGCTCTTGTTTCTCTGATTACAGTAACTTTTACCTGACCCGGATAAGTCATTTCTGTTTGGATTTTTTGTGAAATTTCAAATGATAAATTTGCAGCATTGTCATCAGAAACTTTTTCGCTTTCTACAATAACACGTAATTCTCTACCAGCCTGAATTGCATAAGCATTTTTCACACCGCTAAATCCGTAAGCAACATCTTCAAGATCTTTCAAACGTTGAATGTATGAATCTAAAACCTGACGTCTTGCACCTGGTCTTGCACCAGAAATAGCATCACAAACCTGAACGATTGGTGATAATAATGATTTCATTTCAATCTCGTCGTGGTGCGCACCAATAGCGTTGCAAACCTCTTCTTTTTCGCCGTATTTCTCAGCCCACTGCATACCTAATAATGCGTGTGGTAAATCACTTTCTGTATCTGGAACTTTACCAATATCGTGAAGTAAACCTGCTCTTTTTGCCAGTTTTACATTCAAGCCTAATTCAGCTGCCATGATACCGCAAAGTTTAGAAACTTCTCTTGAGTGTTGTAATAAGTTTTGTCCGTAAGAAGAACGGTATTTCATTCTACCCACAACTTTAATCAATTCAGGATGTAAACCGTGAATTCCTAAATCGATCACAGTACGTTTTCCAACTTCGATAATTTCATCATCAATTTGTTTAGCCGTTTTAGCAACAACCTCTTCAATTCTTGCAGGGTGAATACGTCCGTCAGTAACTAATTTGTGTAAAGACAAACGAGCAATTTCTCTACGAACCGGATCAAAACAAGAAAGGATAATAGCTTCCGGTGTATCATCAACAATGATTTCAACTCCAGTTGCAGCTTCAAGAGCTCTAATGTTACGACCTTCACGGCCAATAATTCTACCTTTTACATCATCAGATTCAATGTTGAATACAGAAACACAGTTCTCAACAGCTTCTTCCGTTCCAACTCTTTGAATAGTGTTGATGATGATTTTTTTAGCTTCTTGCTGAGCTGTAAGTTTAGCTTCTTCAATGGTTTCCTGAATGTGAGACATAGCTTTGCTTTTAGCTTCGGCTTTTAAACCTTCCACTAATTGCTCTTTTGCTTCTTCTGCAGAAAGTCCTGAAATAACTTCAAGCTGCTGCAATTGACTTTTGTGTAATTTGTCAACTTCAGCTTGTTTTTTATCTAAAACTTCAATTTTGTTATTGTATTCTTCTGTTTTAGCTTCAAAATCGTCGTTTACTTTTTTAGCTTTAGAAAGCTCGTTAGAAATCTGAGATTCTTTATCACGTACGCGTTTTTCTACTTCGGCTACTTTTTTATCGCGTGCCAGAATAACTTGTTCGTGTTCCGATTTTAATTCGATAAAACGTTCTTTTGCCTGAAGGATTTTATCTTTTTTTATGTTTTCAGCTTCTAAATTAGCATCTTTTAAAATGGAAGCTGCTTCTTTTTTAGCATTTTTGATTAGGTTTGAAATATTGCTTTTCTCGATGATTTTAGCTATTGCAAAACCTGCCGCAATACCTACAATACCTGAAATAATGATCGTTATGATGTCCATGTTTGTTAGGGTTTATATATAAAAAAAGCCTACATTAATTGCTTGTATAAACTCGTAAAGACAAGTTTTGAGCTAACTCACTGTTCAAGTTTCCCGGTCAAAGCTGGGCATACTATAGTAGCGACGATTTGCTCATTCTAAATTGTTAGTGTTGAGTTTACCAATTGTGAACTAATGTAGGCAGTATCTTAGTTTATGTAAAGAACGTTTAATTTTCGAGATATTGATCTAAAAGCGAATTTAATCTTTTAATTCGTTCAATGGTTTCTTCGCCATCGATTGCGTTATCAATTTGTTTTTGTTCCACCTGCGATGCAAATTGCAATGCGCACATGGCTAATACATCTTGTTTATCGCGAACTGCGTAACTTTCTTCGAATTGCTTGATCATAGCATCAATTTTTTTTGAGGCGCTTCTAAGGCCTTCTTCCTGAGCGGGTTCAACCGTTAATGGGTAAACGCGGTCGGCAATTGATATTTTAATTCTAAGCTTTCCGTCCATGTTTCTAATCTGATAATTGCGCTATACAGTAATCAATTTCGCGAATTAATGAATTTATTTTAAGCTTTGTCTCTCTCTTGTTATTGTCGCTGCCAAGCAACGAATTGGCTATCTTAAGTGTTTCATATTGCTTTTTCAAAGCTTCCATTTCTTCAGATTGTTTCTGGATAATTTGCACCGCTTTGTCTAATTCTAATCGTAATTCCTGATTATTTTTTTCCAGGCCTTTTGATTTTTCAAAAAGCTTCTCGACTTTATATTCAAGAGTATCAATTATTTCGGCAATTACACTCATTATAAATCCTATTCATTACTTAATCATACAAAGTTAGTATTCCTTTTTATTAATGCAATTTTTTCTCGATTTTTTTGCATTAAAAATAGACAAATAAATGAATTTCAATCAATTGTGTTTTTGTGAGATTTTCTTCGGTTTTTACCTGTTAATTTTTTATCTTAGCAAAAATGTTACCCATGAAATTTTCAATATTAGCTCTTTTCTTTTGCCCTTTTCTATTCGCTCAGACACAATATCCTAAAGATTATTTTCGTCCGCCGCTGGATATCCCTATGCAGCTTTCGGGGAATTTTGGTGAGTTAAGACCCAATCATTTTCATGCTGGTTTTGACTTAAAAACGAATCAAAGAGAAGGATTAAACGTGTATGCGATTGCTGACGGTTATGTGTCAAGGATTAAAATTTCGACTTTTGGAAACGGAAAATGTATTTACATTACGCATCCAAATGGATATACTTCTGTATACGGACATTTGCAGACAACCCTTGGGCCAATTCAGGACTATGTGAAAAAAACGCACTATAAAGAAAAGGCTTATGAAATTGAAATGTTACTAAAACCAGATGAACTTCCGGTTACAAAAGGACAATTAATCGCGCTTTCGGGAAATACCGGATCTTCAGAAGGGCCGCATCTTCATTTTGAAATTCGTGATACCAAAACTGAGTTTGTCATCAACCCAATTTTCTTTGGCTTTGACCAAAATATTAAAGATACCAAGAAGCCAACATTGTCGAGTTTATACGTTTATCCGTTAGATAATGCAACAGTTAACCAGTCAAAACAGCCGTTACTTGTAAACATGACGCTTCAAAAAGACGGAACTTATCTTGCTTCGAAAGTAAAAACAAACGGAAAAATTGGTTTTGGAATTAATGCCTCAGATACTGATGATGTTTCTTTTAATAAAAATGGGGTTTTTAATGTTTCAACATTCTTAAACGGAAACCAGAATTATAATTATCAATTCAATACCTATTCTTTTGATGAAATGCGTTATATCAACGCTTTTATCGATTATCCGCGATATAAAAAGACGAGCCAGCGCGTGCAGAAACTTTTCATGAAAACGCCGTTTGCATTAAGTATTATCAAAACAGATTCACTGAGAGGAATAATTTCGGCAGTGCCAAATCTGACTTCTAATTATAGAATTGAAGTTTCAGATTATTTCGGAAATCAAAATTCAATAACAGTTCCAATTGAATATGATTTGGAAACACCGCTTGTTCCAGCAGAACCAGTAACTTCAAAATATTTTGTTCGTTACAACAAAGATTCCAATTTTGAGAAAGATAATATGTCTGTTTTCTTTCCTGCCGGAACTTTTTACGAAGATTTTAATTTAAATTTTGATGTAAAAAACAACAAAATTTATATTCATGATGATACCGTTCCGGTGCATTCTAATTTTACAATTACGATAAAAGATACCGTTTATCCGGAATCTTTAAAGGATAAACTTTATATAGGAAAAGGTACAAGCTATAACGGAACTCTTAGAAAAGGCGACATTTTCACGGCCAAAGCAAAAATATTAGGAACATATGGTTTGGTTCTCGATACCATTGCTCCGGTTATAAAAATCACAAAACCTGTTGAAGGAAAATGGATCAGCGATCAGAAAAAAATTGAGTTTACAATTGGTGATTCTCTATCTGGAATAAAGTCGTACAATGGATATTTAAACGGAAGCTGGGTTTTATTTGAATATGAAAATAAAAACAGAAAAATTACACATACTTTTGATGATCAATATTTGACAGAAGGAGAAAACTTTTTAAAAATGGAAGTAGTTGATAATGTAGGAAATTCTACTATCTTTGAAACTCATTTTTTTAGAAGTCAACAAAAATAAAACCCAAATCTTTGAATAAAAACAGGTTAATATTCGCTTTGCTTTTCTTGTGCATTACTTGTATCTCATTTGCTCAAAATGCTCATGTAAAAGGTATTATTTTAGATAATGAAAATCATCCTGTTTCGAATGTCAATATAACTTCGGGTAAAAACAATACACAATCTGATGCAAATGGTTTTTTTGAAATTGATGTAATTTCGAATAAAAAGGCCTCCATTGTTTTTACACACATCTCGTTAAAAATGATCAGCCTTACGGTTACTTTAAAACCAAATGAAGTTTTTGTTTTTAATCCTGTAATGAATAATTCTCAAGAACAAATGGGAGAAGTTTTTGTTTCTTCCCGAAATAAAAAACGAGTTCAGGGAATTACAACTATAGAAACTGCCACTATAAAAAAGATTCCGGGAGCAAATGCTGGTATCGAAAATATTCTAAAAACACTTCCCGGCGTAAATTCAAATAATGAACTAAGTACACAATATGCCGTAAGAGGTGGAAATTATGACGAAAATTTAGTCTACGTAAACGAAGTCGAAGTTTACCGTCCGTTTTTAATTCGTTCAGGTCAGCAGGAAGGATTGAGTTTTACCAATACAGATTTGGTTCAGAATGTGGATTTCTCGGCCGGAGGATTTCAGGCAAAATTTGGAGATAAATTATCATCCGTTTTAGATATTACGTATAGAAAACCAACTCAGTTTGGAGCTTCGTTTGAAGCAAGTTTTTTAGGCGGAAGCGCTTCTGTAGATTTAGTTTCGAAAAATAAAAAATGGTCGGCCGTTACCGGAGTTCGCTACCGAAATAATAGTTTATTGGTCAACAGTCAGGATACGCAGACGAACTATACGCCAACTTTTGCTGATATTCAAACCAATATAAATTATGATATTTCTGAAAAATGGCAGGTTAGCTTTTTAGGAAATATTTCGCAGAATAAATATTTGTATCAGCCTTTAACCCGTGAAACCAAATTTGGAACCATTGATCAGCCAATGGCTTTGGCGGTTTATTATGAAGGTCAGGAAAAAGATCAGTATGATACTTATTTTGGAGCTTTTAAAACAACGTATAAAGTTTCGCCTTCGCTGACTTTAAAATTTATCGGTTCGTTGTTTCATACTACAGAAAAAGAACATTTTGATATTTTAGCGCAATATCGTTTAGGAAATGTGAATGCAGAAAATCCAACAGATGCATCCTCAATTGATTTTACACGCGGAATTGGTTCTCAGTTGAATCACGCCCGAAATGATTTAGATGCGTTAATTGCCAATATGGAAATTAAAGGTTCTAAAGAATGGCAGGAAAGTCAGCTTGAATTTGGATTGAAATATACACGAGAATCTATTCGTGACAGAGTTGTAGAGTGGGAGATGATCGATTCAGCGGGATTTTCTATAAATCCGCCGCTGGTTATTCTGCCAGAAAACAATCAGCCGTATTCGCCTTATACAGGCCCGCTTTTACCTTATCAGGATATTCGAGCAACAAATTTTAATACGATCAATAGATTTTCCGGTTATGCACAATGGAACAAACAATCTGAATTGGGTTCAAGCCAGATTTGGTATCATGTTGGAGCTCGTTTTCAAAGCTGGAATGTTACTGGAGCCATAGAAGAAGGAAAAAATCAGTTTGCAGTAAGTCCGCGTGCGCAGTTTGCCATAAAACCGGATTGGGATCGTGATATGGTTTTCAGGATTTCGGGAGGATTATACCATCAGCCGCCATTTTATAGAGAACTTCGTGATTTGGACGGTGTTGTAAATCCAAATGTAAAAGCGCAGGAAGCAGTTCATGTTGTGTTAGGAAATGATTATAATTTTAAAATGTGGAATCGCCCTTTTAAATGGGTAACGGAACTTTATTATAAATCCCTTTCGGATGTAAATGTGTATTCAATTGATAACGTCCGCATTCGATATGTGGCCAATAATAATGCTAAAGCTTATGCGCAAGGTTTAGATTTTAGATTGAACGGAGAATTTGTGCCGGGAACAGAATCTTGGGTGAGTTTTGGATATTTAAAAACAGAAGAAAACTACGAAAACAAAGGTTATATCGCTCGTCCGACAGATCAGCGTTTAAAATTTGCGATGTTGTTTCAGGATTATATGCCGAATATTCCAAGTGTAAAAGTTTATCTTAATGTAGTTTATAATACTGGTTTGCCAGGCGGCGCGCCAGCATATTCAGACCCTTATTTATATCAAAACAGATTAAATGATTATAGAAGGGCTGATATTGGTTTTGCCAAAGTTTTTGTAGACAGCAGTACGCAGGGTTCAAAAACAAGCTGGTTAAAAAACTTCAAAGAATTAGCTGTTGGACTGGAAATTTTCAATCTTTTCAATAATCAAAATGCAATTACAAATACCTGGGTTCGCGATGTGTATTCTAAAAACCAGTACGCGATTCCAAATTATATGACTTCAAGAGTTTTTAATATAAAACTGAATGCGAGATTATGATCGCAAAACGTGAAAAGAGAAAGAAGATTTTTTACGTTCCGGGAATGATTTCTTTGGTTTTGATTCCTTTGTTTTGTTTTTACCATTTTTATAAAGTCGATGCTTTTAAGGTTTATGGTTCTTTGAATTTTTCAGTTTCTAATAAGGGAGATTTTGAAAAATATAAGGTTGAAGATTTAAGAAAATATAAGATATTTTATTTTAATGGTGAAAAATCGCAAGAACTACGACAATTAAAAGAATTGAGAGTTTTTGCTAAAGACATGATAAAAAAGTATGATACTATAAATGGAGCTAAAATTCGCTTTGGATCTAAAACGGACTATGATACTTTTATTAGTGTAATTAATATTATGAGTGAAGAAAAGATGCCTACATGGGCATTATTTTCAGATAATTTGTATGCATTGGCAAATCCTAAGCCAAAGCCGACAAAAAAACATAGTTTTGTTTGTGGGACGAATGCTTATTCGATAGAAAGAACACTTCAAATGCAGGAAGAAAATCGAAAAGAAGAACTTCGCATTTTTCAGATTTCTTTTTTAAAACAGCAGTGGGTAATATTTCTTGGTTATTTTGGAATTGTTCTAATCAACATCTTTGTTTTAGTAAAATTCAATAAAAACAAAAATTACAATCAAAAATAGTATATTTGATAATTGAATATAATTTGTCGATGAAAAAGTACTTTAAATATATAGCCTTAGCAATTGTTGGAACATTAATTAGCTGTCGTGAAGAAGTTAAAAAGCCAAAAGTAAGTTACGATGTGTCAAATAAAGTAAGTGTTGCAAAAACAGATTCAACTCAGATTGAAGTTGCTGATCTGCCTATTCAAATGGAAGGAACAGATTATCTGATTCATCCGGTTGGGGATTTAAGGGTTTTTGAAAGAGGCTCAAAAGCACGTTATGGATCTTCAAGCGTAAACGATGTAAGTTTTACAATCTCTAACTTAGGCGAATATGAGATTACAGGATATTTACAAAACCTGAAATTTCAAAAAACAGATTCAGATTCGATTCATGCTTTATCAGATAAACCTGTTTTAATTTTAACAGCAACGTATTTAAAAACCGTTGCAGATAAAACTAAAAATAAAGTTATGGTGTATACACTAACAGATTCTGATACCAACAAAGACGGAAAAATTGATACCAGTGATATTAAAACTTTATATTTAAGTGATATCAGCGGAGAAAACTTTACAAAAGTCTCAGCAGATCTTCAGGAATTAGTTGACTGGAATTTAATTGAATCTAAAAACCGTTTGTATTTTAGAACTATTGAAGATACCAACCAAAACGGTCAATTTGATAAAAACGATGTTTTACACTATAATTATATCGACTTAGCTTCTAAAAAATGGGAAGTGAAGAGCTACAAGCCCATCTAAAGGGTTTAGCCACAGATTACACAGATTAAAGTGATTTTTTTTCGCCACTAATTACACAAATTTCCACAAATTAAATTGAATTAAAATTCGTGGAAATTTGTGTAATTAGTGGCGGACTTTTTTAATTCTTTTCATCTGTGTAATCTGTGGCAAAAAAACTTAGAATCTTAGCATCTCAGAACCTTAGAGCCTTTATATCAATATATCGCTTTCTAAGTCAGATTTTTCGATTTCAAAACCAAATTCGAGACGTTCAACCAATTCGATTACCAGTTTTTTATACCAGTTCTCAGATTTCGGGTGAATGTATATTTTTTCAATCAATTGATTGATGTCAACATTGATTTTTATTCCGTCATTTAGTTTGATGCCGCTTTTTGAAGTATCGGTAAGAATACGCACTTCACGCTCGTATTGAAAACTTTTTCTTTTGAATAAAAACGGAAAGAACAAATCCTCAAACGGAATATATTCTTTTTTATAATCGATGTAATTTACTTCACCAATATACTGGTCAAAATTATTCTCTGGTTTTAATGCTTTTTGCAACCTCCCAATTGTAGACTGAATCGCTAAACCTTCACTGTTTTGGGTAAAAATCTGCCACATGGCAAACGATTCATATTCGTTAATATGCCAGCTGCTTACGGCAACCTGCTCGCGGTGTGTTTTATAATAATTTAAAAAGTCAGGATTGTCAACGGCGAGCTTTTTAATCTCCTCATAAGTAGGCTCGCTAAAAGTACCCTCATATTGATCTTCAAATTTATCAGACCGCGACATGAACAGTTTTTTAGAAAGCAGTAAATCAAGAAATTTAGATAGGTCAAGATATTTCCAAACAATAGTATCAGGATCGTCTGGTAGTTTGATGTTGGGGTTGTTAAGATACATTGTCCATAAGAATTAAATGATTTTAACCCGTTGGGTGTAATTATTTTTAACACATAGAAACATAGAATTATTGAACATAAGAAAGGCGTTTCACTTGCATTAACAACACATAGCTATGTGTGAGAAACAAGTTTCTTTTCGATTTACTTTGTTTAAAAACATAAGGTCTATGTCTCTATGTGTTTAATTATTATTTTTTATGGATTACGCCCAACGGTTTGATTTTAATCTTTACTACCTAAAGTTATAAAATAAAACACAGATTAAAGAAATTAAACTGAGTTTTAATATTTCCTTAATCTGTGTAGATTGTTTGGTTATGATTGTATGTCTTAAGATTCGAAAGACTGCATGGTAACCAGTTTATTGTAAGTTCCGTTAAGTGCAATTAATTGGTCATGAGTTCCCTGTTCAACGATTTTTCCTTTTTGCATTACCACAATAACATCTGCTTTTTGAATAGTCGAAAGTCGGTGTGCGATCACAATCGAAGTTCTGTTTTGCATCATGTTTTCAAGTGCTACCTGAACAAATTTCTCGCTTTCGGTGTCTAATGCTGATGTTGCTTCATCCAGAATCATAATCGGCGGATTTTTCAATACCGCTCTCGCAATAGATAAACGTTGTTTTTGCCCGCCTGAAAGTTTATTTCCACTGTCACCAATGTTGGTATAAATTCCTAAAGGCAGTTCTTTTACAAATTCATATGCATTGGCAATTTTAAGCGCATCAATAATTTCATCATCTGTAGCGTCTAATTTTCCTAATGCAATATTGGCTTTGATTGTATCATTAAATAAAATACTGTCCTGTGTAACCAATCCCATTAAACTGCGAAGCGAATGCAGGTTCATATCTTTTATATTAATTCCATCAATAGAAATTGAGCCTTCATTAACATCATAAAAACGGGTCAATAAATTCGCAATAGTACTTTTTCCACTTCCGGATTGTCCAACAAGAGCAACGGTTTGCCCTTTATTAATATTAAGAGAAAAATCTTTTAAGACATTTTCATCTTCATATTTAAAGTTGATATTTTGAACACTGATATTACTTTCAAAAGTTGTTTTTTCGATTGCGTTTTCTTTTGAAACAATTGTGTTTTCCTGATCTAAAATTTCCAATACACGTTCTGCGGCAGCATTTCCTCTTTTTACACCATATGAAGCTTTAGAAATGGCTTTTGCCGGAGTCAGGATGTTATAAGCTAATCCCATGTAAGCAATAAATGAAGCACCTTCTAAAGTTTTATCAATTAAAACCATTTGTCCTCCGTACCAAAGTAATATAGCAATAACAGTTATTCCCATAAATTCACTGGCAGGTGATGCTAAATTCTGACGGTTTCCAATGCTGTTTGATAAATTGAAAAAACGCTCTGTAGAATTTTTGAAAACATTATTAAAATAATTTTCGGCATTATATCCTTTTACCACTTTTAATCCGCCAATAGTTTCCTCAATAGTAGATAAGAAAGTACCTTGTTCTTCCTGAGCTTTTGTAGATTGTTTTTTAAGTTGTTTCCCAATTAAAGAAATAATGTAACCTGAAACCGGAATAAATATAAAAACAAACAACGTTAGCTTAGCGCTTATAATCAGCATTGCTATTATCGTAAATATAATTGTCAAAGGCTCCTTAACAATAAGCTCTAAAATTGCTAAAAAAGAGGTTTGTACTTCATTTACATCGCCGGCGATTCTGGAAATAACATCTCCTTTTCTTTTTTCAGAATAAAATGCCAAAGGGAGCTCCAGTGTTTTTTTGTATAATGCATTTCGCATATCTCTTAAAACCCCATTTCTTAAAAAGTTAATAAAAAACATAGCCAGATAATCGGCTAAATTTTTTAATAAGAAGATCGAGATAATTATTCCAACCATTACCGAAAGTATAAAACCCGGATTGTTTGGATCGTTATTTTTTGTGATATAATAGTTTAGATAACTTTCTCCATATTCTTTTATATGTGTGATTCCTTCATAAACAGGCATGGTTGTAAGTTTCTTGCTTTTACCAAATAAAACCTGCAGCATTGGAATCAACGCCATAAATGAAAGTGTGCTGAAAAGGGCATATAAAACATTGAAAAAGATGTTTAAGAACGCATATTTTTTATACGGATATATAAAAGGAACTATTTTTTTGAAATTACTCATTTATTTTTGAATATTATTTTTTCTGCTGTGGTATTGCTCTTTCGAGTTTTAGCAATATTTTTTTTGGTTATAATTAATTTGTTGGGGGAATTTTTACTGCACAAAATTAATCCAATTGATTTGTTTTCAATTTTTTTTTAGTTTTTTTTATTAAAAAACTCTGATTTACATTTGTTCTAAATGTAAATCAGAGTTCTAAATATCAAAATTTAATTAGCTGCGCAGAGATTTCCTGCGCAGCTATAATAGGTATTTAAAGAGCTTATCACTCGTTTTTTTATTTCAATTGCATGTCTGCAATGATATTCTGTATTTTTCCGTCTAAGAAACTTTCTGCAGCATCAAAATCCAAAACTGATTCTAATTCAGCATTAACACTGATGTAGAATTTAATTTTAGGTTCAGTCCCACTTGGTCTTGCACAAATTTTAGAACCATCTTCTGTATAATAAATCAATACATTCGATTTCGGAATATCCATTTCAGATACTTCATTTGTCAATAAATTCAATGCTGTTGATGATTGGTAATCTTCCACCATAATTACACGCTGACCGTTGATTTCTTTCAAAGGATTTTCACGTAAATCAATCATCATCTGGTTAATTTCCTGTAAACCTTCCATTCCTTTTTTAGTCAGTGAAACTAAAAACTCTTTATAGAAACCATTCTCAACATAAAGTTGTAAAAGTTCTTTATAAACAGAGCTTCCTGCGGCTTTTGCCTGAGCGGCAACTTCGCAAATTAATAAAGTAGCAGCAACTGCATCTTTATCTCTAACAGCATCACCAACCATAAAACCAAAGCTTTCTTCACCTCCGCCAATAAACTGAAGTTCAGGGAAATCTTTGATCATTTTAGCGATCCATTTAAATCCTGTTAAACCAACTTTGCATTCAACACCGTAACTTGTAGCAAGTTCCATCATCATTGGAGTTGACACGATAGTTGATCCTACAAATTGTTTACCGTTAATTTTTCCAGCCTTTTTCCATTGTTTTAAAAGGAAAGAAGTCATTAAAATCATCGTTTGATTTCCGTTAAGCAAAATCATTTTACCGTCGTTGTTTCTAACCGCAACACCTAAACGGTCGCAATCAGGATCTGTACCCACAACGATATCAGAATTTGTTTTATCTGCCAGGGCCAAAGCCATTGTTAAAGCTTCAGGTTCTTCTGGGTTCGGAGATTTTACTGTTGGAAAATCCCCGTCCGGAACTGCCTGTTCTGGCACAATGTGAACATTTTTATAACCAGCCTGCGATAAAACATCTGGAATAGATTTTATAGAAGTTCCGTGCAATGAAGTAAAAACAATATGCAGATTGTCTTTGGCCTCAGCCGCAGTATTAAAACTTGCGTTCTCTATAGATGATTTTATAAACGCTTTATCGATGTCAGTATCAATATATTGAATCAGGCTTTCGTTTGCGTTGAATTTAATTTTATCGTAGTCTAAATTTTCGATTACGTTAATAATTTCGCCATCTTGCGGAGGAACAATTTGTCCGCCATCTTCCCAGTATACTTTATAACCATTATATTCCGGCGGGTTATGCGAAGCCGTAAGAACAATTCCGCATTGACATCCCAGATATTTAAGTGCAAAAGACAATTCTGGAGTAGGTCTTAAATCTGAGAATAAATAAACCTGAATTCCGTTTGCTGAGAAAACATCAGCAACCACTTTTGCTAAAGTATTACTATTATGGCGACAGTCGTAAGCAATTACAACCTTTAAAGGCTGATTTGGAAAAACCTTATGTAAATAATCAGATAAACCCTGAGTATTTTTTCCAAGTGTATATTTATTAATTCTATTGTTTCCTACGCCCATAACGCCGCGCATACCGCCGGTTCCAAATTCAAGGTTTTTATAAAAACTTTCCTCAAGTTCCTTTGGCGAAGTTGTCATTAATTCTTTTACAGCGGCTTGCGTTTCCTGATCAAAAGTTGGTGTCAGCCATTCATTTACAGCGTTTAAAATATTAGGTGCTATGTTCATGTAAATTTTCTTTTATGTTTTAAATAAAGATAGTTTTTCTTGAAAAGTTAATTTGACTCAAAAAGATTTTTTTTTCCTGATTTGTGTCAAAAATTCACTTCTCGTGCTACTTTATATCTTGCTTCGTTGCTTTTAGTTCTCAAAATGATTTCACCTAAAAATCCAGCTAAGAAAAGCTGAGTTCCCAGAATCATTGTTGTTAATGCTATATAAAACCACGGATTATTAGTTACCAGGCTGTATTTTACTCCGCTATACATATGGTATAGTTTTGAAACTCCAATATATCCGGCAGATAAAAATCCGATAATAAACATAATTGAACCCATTGCCCCAAATAAGTGCATAGGTCTTTTTCCGAATCTTGATAAAAACCAAATCGTAATTAAATCAAGGAACCCGTTAATAAAGCGTTCCATTCCAAATTTGGTTTCGCCGTATTTACGAGCCTGGTGAATCACTACTTTTTCTCCAATTTTACCAAAACCGGCATTTTTTGCCAAAACAGGAATGTATCGGTGCATTTCTCCTGAAACTTCGATGTTTTTTACAACGGCATTTTTATAAGCTTTTAACCCACAGTTAAAATCGTTTAACTCCACTCCAGAAGTTTTTCTGGCAGCCCAGTTAAATAATTTTGAAGGTAAATTTTTAGCCACAACAGAGTCGTAGCGTTTCTTTTTCCATCCCGAAACCAAATCGAATCGCTCTTTGGTAATCATTTCATATAATTCTGGAATCTCATCCGGACTGTCCTGTAAATCGGCATCCATAGTAATGATAACATCACCTTTTGCTTTTGCAAAACCAGCATGCAAAGCCTGCGATTTTCCAAAATTCTTCATGAAACGAATTCCTTTTACATTTGGATTTTCGTTAGAAAAACTTTCAATAATATTCCAAGAATCATCCGTACTTCCATCATCTACAAAAATGATTTCATAAGAGTAATTATTAGACTGCATCACTTTAATAATCCATGAGTAGAGTTCTTGAAGCGATTCCTCCTCGTTTAGAAGTGGTATAAGTATAGATAGATTCATTTATAATTTTTATTCTTGTGTAGATTTGCTTTTAAAAAATGCTGCTAAAATTAATCCTAAAATTGAGTAGCCAACAATACTAAAAACCAATGCTTTTAATTGTTCCGTTGTTGAGAAAGGACTGTTTTCTTTCATTTTAGCCAAAGCTTCGTTTATGGCAGAAGCCGGAGTTCCAAATTTTTGTAACGTCTCCGCCATATATTTAATAAGTAATTGGTTTACTGTTTCTTTTGCTTCCGGATCAATTACATTAAATAATATGACGCTAAAAAGAGTAGAAATTGCAAGAGCAGTTATTGTAGCTATAAAAAATGTGGTAAAAGCATCTTTAAAAGAGAAAAAACCAATC
This sequence comes from Flavobacterium panici, assembly GCF_903819335.1. GTDB lineage: Bacteria > Bacteroidota > Bacteroidia > Flavobacteriales > Flavobacteriaceae > Flavobacterium > Flavobacterium panici. The sequence continues at coordinate 157,619 of NZ_CAIJDE010000036.1, forward strand.
TCTTTTTTTGTTTTTGTAAGTAATAAAATGCCAACTACTAAATAAATAACAAATGACAGACCGCCAATCCAGCCAGAAACAAATAATTTTAGATCAATAGCATATATACTTGCCGTAATTAACGCCAGAATAACACCTAAGGCAATTCCGTATGTAACTCCATTCTTTTTTATAACTTCATTAATCATATTTCTATATGTTTTAAAATTAATCCACAAATATAGCAATTCCCAATATAATCAAGGAGAAAAAAAGCTTTTTGAATTTAACTAAAAAAAAGTACGCTAACTATTTGTTTATTAAAAAAGAATTGTAAATTTGCAAACTCAAAATTAATTAAAATTTTAAACAAAAAAGAGCATTGTTTGTTTACACCTTTTTCTAACCATGAAAAAGCTTCAAAATGAAAATGTTCTAAACAATAAATAAAAAGTAAAGATGAAAAAAGGAATTCACCCAGAAAATTACAGATTAGTTGCATTTAAAGACATGTCAAATGACGAAGTTTTTATCACTAAATCTACTGCAGATACAAAAGAAACAATTGAAGTTGACGGAGTTGAGTATCCAGTTGTAAAAATGGAGATTTCTAGAACATCTCACCCTTTTTATACTGGTAAATCTAAACTTATCGATACTGCAGGACGTATTGATAAATTCAAAACTAAATATGCAAAACACGCTAAAAAATAATAGCTGTTTAAATTATATAAGAAGCCTTCCAATTTGGAAGGCTTTTTTTATGGGTATTTTTTGTTAGCCACGATTCGACCAAAGGGACAGACGAAGAAATTCACGAATTTTCTTTTTGCAAATTATTGAAGATAAAAAATTCGAATTTAAAATATTGCCTGTGGTTTTAACCACGGGGTGCGGAGGGATGCGGATTGTAAATGTATTGCGTTCCAGCGGTTGAAACCGCTGGCTATGTTTCTCTTGTTGTTGAGATTGTTTATTCCAAATGGAGAAGATTTGGCTAAAGCCTTAGCAATGTTGATTAAGTCACCAACATCTTTAGATGTTGGCAATTGATTATTAAGGAAACATTTTTTCAATTGCCTTCAGATTTATGTGAAGGTTATAAAATCAAAATGTGTCAGGCTTTAGCCAAATAACTGTAATCTAAATCAATTAAAATTAAGAGAATATAAAAATTCGTGAATTCGTGGCTATCAGAAAAAACATATATTAATGAAACACATAAATATTTGTAACTTTGGCCTCGGTAACCAAACAAATTTTAACACATTAAATTAATTTTATGAATTACATTCTTTTTGACGGTCCCGTCCGGAATGCTCTATTACCTTTTACTTTTACCAGACCCGTGGCTGATATTTTAATCGGAATTATGACGATTCGCCAAAAGTGGGAAACTCGTTTAGGATCGACTATAACAACAATTACTGAAGATTACCTTTCTACTAAATTCCCAATGGTAGAAATGGAAGAAAACGTAATGATAAATGCTGCGTATTTGCCAAATGATACGCTTGCAGAATTAGTTTCGGACTTAAAACCTAATCAGGCGATTTTTAAAGGAGAAGATGTAATTGCTTTTTTTACAACAGAAAATCAGGAAGAAGTTGATTTCGATTCGTATGAAATCATTCAATATAATGATGAATGTTTGACAGTAGAACACACTTGGGATATTTTCTCAAAAAATGACGCCGCCATTCGTGCCGACTTTGCTTACTTGACTGAAGACAGAAAATCACAGCCAATTCCTAAAAGTGTAAACACAATTGCACCCGAAAATATTTTTATTGAAGAAGGAGCCAAATTAGAGTTTGTAACCCTAAATGCATCAAACGGACCTATATATATAGGTAAGAACACCGAGATCATGGAAGGAACTGTTATTCGCGGCCCTTTTGCTTTGTGCGAAAATGCACAGGTAAAACTAAATGCAAAAGTTTACGGAGCAACAACCGTTGGTCCCGGATCGAGAATAGGAGGAGAGGTTAAAAATTCTGTCTTGTTTGCTAATTCAAATAAAGGGCATGATGGATTTCTTGGAGATTCTGTTTTAGGGGAATGGTGTAATATAGGTGCTGATAGTAATAATTCAAACCTAAAAAATAACTACGAGGAAGTAAAATTGTGGAGTTACGAAACTGAAGGTTTTGCTAAAACAGGACTTCAGTTTTGCGGTTTAATGATGGGAGATCACAGTAAATGCGGAATCAATACGATGTTTAATACCGGAACTGTTGTTGGAGTAAGTGCCAATATTTTTGGATCTGGTTTTCCCAGAAACTTTGTTCCGAGTTTTTCTTGGGGCGGAGCTGCAGGCTTCACTACGTATATTACTAAAAAAGCTTTCGAAACTGCAAAATTGGTAATGGGAAGACGTAATATTGAATTTGACGAAACCGAAGCTTCGATCCTAGAACACATTTTTGAAGAAACCAAAAAATGGAGAAAAGATTAATTTAATTAGATAATTAGTCAATTTGATAATGAGATAATTTTTGTAACCCGATAGGTTTTAAAACCTGTCGGGTTATATTTTTCACATATTAACCAAACAAAAGCCCAGCCAAACAATAAGAGCCAAAGGCTCTCGTATAAGTTCCGAAGGAACGAATTATATTGTAGGGCTGGACTTCAGTCCAGTTTAGAGCAGAAATTTGACGAAACAGAGAAAATTTTTGCAGCCCGATAGGGATTTTAAAAAAAATCTGGGGGTTTTATTTTTTTTTCTTTACATATTAAACTGGACTAAAGTCCAGCCCTACAATATAATTCGTTCCTTCGGAACTTAAAGAGCCTTCGGCTCGATCTATATTGTAGAGCTGGACTTTAGTCCAGTTGAAAAAATAATTCGTGAAAATTCGTGTAATTGCTTCGCCTGTTCGCTGTCGCTCGGGTCGTGGCAAAAAAAAGAAAATTTTCTAATCACCACATTCTCAAAATTATCTAATTATCAAATTGCACATTTTCTAATTGCCTAATTATCTAATTAATCTATCTTTGCAGCACGAAAAAAATGGGGTAGTCAGATAAACGATTAACCGATAAAACAAATTCACAGAAGATAATGATTACAGTTAACGATATTTCGGTTCAGTTTGGTGGAACTACACTTTTTAGCGATGTCTCTTTTGCTATCAATGAAAATGATAAAATTGCCCTTATGGGTAAAAATGGTGCGGGAAAATCGACACTTTTAAAAATTATAGCAGGGCAGAGCAAGCCTTCTACCGGAAGTATTTCTACGCCAAAAGATGCCGTTGTAGCATACCTGCCTCAGCATTTATTGACAAAAGACGGTTCGACTGTAATGGAAGAAGCATCAAAAGCTTTTGGAGAGATTTTTAAAATGAAAGCCGAAATTGACGAAATCAACGAGCAGTTAACCGTTCGTACCGATTACGAAAGTGACGAATACATGAAATTGATCGAAAGAGTTTCGGACTTAAGCGAGAAATATTATGCAATTGAAGAAGTAAATTACGAAGCCGAAGTAGAGAAAATTTTAGTTGGTTTAGGTTTTGAACGTGAAGATTTTACAAGACAAACATCTGAATTTTCAGGAGGATGGAGAATGCGTATCGAACTGGCAAAAATCCTATTGCAAAAACCGGACTTGATTTTACTGGATGAGCCAACCAACCACATGGATATTGAAAGTATTCAATGGTTAGAAGAGTTTTTAGTGAATTCAGCAAAAGCAGTTGTAGTAATTTCACACGATAGAGCGTTTGTAGATAACATTACAAACCGTACAATCGAAGTAACAATGGGAAGAATTTACGATTACAAAGCAAAATATTCTCATTACCTAGAATTAAGAAAAGACCGTCGTATTCACCAGCAGAAAGCCTACGACGAACAGCAAAAAATGATTGCTGATAACAGAGCCTTTATCGACCGTTTTAAAGGAACATTCTCAAAAACAGATGCCGTACAATCCCGTGTAAAAATGCTGGAGAAGCTTGAAATTGTTCAGGTTGACGAAGTTGATACATCAGCATTACGTTTAAAATTCCCGCCGGCAGCACGTTCTGGACAATATCCGGTTATTGTAAAAGAAATGGCAAAATCATATGGAGATCATGTCGTTTTTAAAGATGCTAACATTGTAATCGAGCGTGGTCAGAAAGTAGCTTTTGTTGGAAAAAACGGAGAAGGAAAATCGACCATGATCAAAGCGATTATGAAAGAAATTGGCGTTGACTCAGGAAGCGTTGAAATTGGACATAATGCACAAATTGGATATTTTGCTCAAAACCAGGCTTCATTATTAGATGAAAATGCAACCATTTTTGAAACAATCGATGCCATTGCAGTAGGAGATATCCGTACACAGATCAAAAATATTTTAGGAGCATTTATGTTTCAGGGTGATGATATTACCAAAAAAGTAAAAGTACTTTCAGGAGGAGAAAAAACACGTTTGGCAATGATCAAATTATTGTTAGAACCCGTTAACTTATTAATTCTGGATGAGCCTTCAAATCACCTGGACATGAAAACAAAAGACATTATTAAAGATGCCTTACGTGATTTTGACGGAACATTAATTTTAGTTTCACACGACCGTGATTTCCTTGACGGACTAGCAACTAAAGTATTCGAATTTGGAAACAAACGAGTAAAAGAACACTTTGAAGATGTTGCAGGATTCCTTGCCCACAAAAAAATGGACTCAATGAGAGAGATCGAGAAATAAGTTAAAATTTACGATATACAAAGAGCACAAGCTAACCCTTGTGCTTTTTTTATGCAGTAAATAGTTAAAAATCCTAAAGGTTTATAATAATTTGAAACCTGATTTTAATCAAGTTTTAAGTTGATCTATAAAATTAAATTTATTGTATGAATAAACTTATAAAGTTTGTTTCGTTACAAAATTTTAATTTTTTTATTATGAATCAATTCAATCAATATTTAGGCTTTAAGGCCTTTATTTTACTACTATTATTTCCGTTTTTATCAAATGGGCAGACTTCAGAATCAAATTCGCAGGGAGAAATTAAATATCCGCAATTTAAATTTCAGGGACTTTTTCAGGCACGCTATTTAAGCGGATTTACTGACGGAATTGACGCGACAACAGGACTTCATTATTCAGATGGAAAAGCGGTTGAAAATACATTTGACATAAAAAGAATGCGTTTGGGAGTTACAACCAAACTTGGTGAACGCTTTGATGTTGTGGTTCTGGCTAATTTAGCAGACTTTAAATCAGATCCGAAAGGAAAAGTTTTGGAAAATGCATTTGCCAGATACACTTTTAATAAAAACATTGGTTTTTTAGTTGGTCAGTTTAGGCCGGCATTTGGAATTGAGGAATTAAATCCTGCTGATATCCTTAAATCATTTGATTACTCTAATCAATACACTGAATTTGGAAATAACGGCTGGACAAGTTTTCAAATAGGGGCGTCTATGTTTGGGAGTTTTGATTTAGGAAAACTTCCTGTTACTTATGCAGTTTCTGCAGTTAATGGAAACGGAAAAGATCAGGTTTCTGATAAAGATAATGGTAAACAATACTCTTCGCGCCTGGGTTTTGAATTAGACAAAAAACACAATGTAAATTTAGGGCTCAACGGCGGAATTGGTGAAGTATATAATAATAAAGTTTTTGCAGTTGGATTAGATCTTACTGCCGACTTTAAATTAGCAGATAAATTAATACTTCAAACACAATTAGAGGCAAAACAAGGAATTAATCACTACTTATATTATTCTTTAGCTGCTGATTCAAGAACGGCCAATCTCAATGAATATCAAATGCGGGGTGCTTACTTTTTGCCAAACTTGAGATATGAAATTAAATATCAAAAATTGACTGCAATAGAATTTTCATGCCGATACGAATATTTTGACAGGAATTTCAAATTAGATTCAAACGCAAGGCAGACTTATACGCCAATGGCAGGTTTGGAATTTGGAAAAGGCTACACAGGACGTATTGAAATGGGAATGCAGCTGGATACTTACAAACACAATATCGCTAATACTACAGCATATGATAACAACTTGTTTATCATACAGTTTCAAGGCAGATTTTTTTAAAAGCCTAAAAATTAAATAACAGCATTATGAAAGAAATAAATATAAAAAACTCACTTATTACACTTGTCATAGGTTTGATCATTTGGTTTGTTCCTGCTCCAAAAGGACTTTCGCCAGAAGCCTGGCACTTGTTTGCGATTTTTATCTCAACGATTATTGGAATTATTTTAAAAGCAGCGCCAATGGGTACAATGTGCATGATTGCAGTAGCAGTTACCGCTTTTACCCGGGTTTTAGCACCAGAAAGTGCCGGAGATTCTATTACACTTGCCTTGGGAGGTTTTGGAAATAAAGTGATTTGGCTTATCGGAATCTCATTTTTTATTGCCCGCGGTTTTATAAAAACGGGTTTAGGAAACAGAATTGCTTTTTTATTCATTAAAATATTTGGAAAAAGTTCCCTTGGATTAGCGTACGGTTTAGGGTTGGCAGATTTAGTTTTGGCACCCGTTGTACCAAGTAATACAGCCAGAGGCGGTGGAATAATTTATCCAATCATGAAAGCAATGTCTATGAACTTTGATTCAGACCCTGACAAACCGGAAACCCGCAGGAAATTAGGAGCTTTCTTAACCTTAAGCAGTTACAATGTTAATTTAATTGCTTCGTCAATGTTTTTAACAGGAACGGCCAGTAATCCAATGTGCCAGAAATTTGCCGAAAATTTGGGAATCCATATTTCGTGGACATCGTGGGCGATTGCAGGTTTAGTTCCGGGTTTGACAGCATTTTTTGTAATTCCATTTTTGCTTTACAAAATTTATCCGCCAGAACTAAAGAAAACAGGCGATGCCCCAAAAGTAGCAACCCAAAAACTTAAAGAAATGGGCGCTATTTCAAAAAACGAATGGTTAATGCTTCTAACATTTGTTATTTTATTATTTCTCTGGATGACAGGTGACCTTTTTTCAATAGATGCAACCACAACAGCTTTTATAGGATTGGTAGTTTTACTGCTGACTTCTGTTTTAACCTGGGAAGACGTAAAAGGAGAAAAAGGAGCATGGGATACAATTGTTTGGTTTGCAGTTTTAGTAATGATGGCAAGTTCGCTGGACAAACTAGGCTTTATTGGCTGGTTTAGTGAGATAGTAAAAAGCCATATGCTTGGTATGAGCTGGCAGATAGCATTTGTAATTATTATTGCCGTATATTTCTTTAGTCACTATATTTTTGCCAGCGCAACGGCTCACGTAGCGGCTATGTATGCAGCATTACTGGCTGTTGGGATTTCATTAGGAGTTCCGGGATTGTTCCTGGCTTTTATGTTAGGATTTGTAGGTTCATTATATGGAACACTAACACATTATGGTCACGGGCCGGCACCGGTTTATTTTGGAAGCGGTTATGTCGATTTAAAAAACTGGTGGATAAAAGGCCTTATTACAGGACTCGCTATGCTTATAATTTATTTGGTTATAGGCGGATTATGGTTGAATGTATTAGGATATATTAATTAAATAATACTAAAAATAGTTTACAAGGCGTAAGATTTTCTTACGCTTTTTTTATTTGTTAAAATTTATTATCAGTATTTTAATGCAATAATTTTCACAAGGGATTAATATTTTTCCTACTTTCGTAAGATATTTCCAGTTACATATTATTTTTGGCTGTTTTTAAAAACAGTAAGCGAAGTCTAATTTTTTATTTTTAGGAGCGTATGAACAAACCTTTACTAATAAGAATTGCTTTTGTCTTTTTTTTAATACCGCTTTTCACGAACGCACAAACTGCCGAAACCCAAAAGGCAGTTGATTCTGAAGATGGTGTTAAGTACCCCCAATTTCAATTTAAAGGGCTTTTTCAGGCACGATATCTCGAAAGTTTTGGAGATAATGTAGACGTTATGGGCGTTCACCATTCTACAGGTGACGTTACCCAGAGTTCCTTTGATATTAAAAGAATGCGTGTTGGCTTAAACACAAAATTAAGTGAAGCCACAGAAGTCGTAATCTTAGTTAATTTAGCCGATTTTAAATCAGATACAAAAGGTAAAGTTCTTGAAAACGCCTATGCAAAATATACCTTCAATAAATACATTGCTGTTTTAGGAGGGCAGTTTCGTCCCGCTTTTGGTATTGAAGAATTAGTTCCGGTTGATATTATAAAATCATTTGATTTCTCCAATCAATATTATGAGTTTGGAAAAAATGGATGGACAAGCTTTCAAATTGGAGCTTCTGCAACCGGAAATTTTGATCTTGGCAAAATCCCTGTAAACTATTCTGTTTCGGTTTTAAACGGAAACGGCAAAAATCAGGAAAAAGACAACGATAACGGAAAACAATATTCTTCAAGATTAGTTTTCGAATTATCAAAAAAACATAAAATTAATCTCGGTTTAAACGGCGGTATCGGTAAATATTCTAAAGAAAAAGTATTTGCCTTTGGTGCAGATGTGACCAGCGATTTCAGACTTACAGACCGTTTTACTTTTGATTTGCAGATAGAATACAAACGAGGAACAAATCACAACTTATATTTTTCGTTACCAGTTGATACCAGAACAGCTGATGTTGCCGATTATCAAATGCGAGGCATTTATTTCCTGCCCAATGTGCGATATCAAATCGATTATAAAAAATTAACCTCTTTAGAAGTATCCTGTCGCTATGAAAGATTTGATCCAAGTTTTAAAATAGATTCAAATGTAAGGCAGACTTATACCCCTATGATAAGTCTTGAATTTGGAAAAAACTATACAGGTCGTATAGAAATGGGATTTGAAATAGACCGTTTTGACCGAAATATCCCGGATACATCAACCTATAATGATAATTTATTTTTGATTCAGTTTCAGTGCAGGCTGTAGTTTAATTTAATTTCAAAACCATGAAAGAAGTACAAATTCCTCAAACCCTGATTACACTTGCAGTTGGAGCAGCAATTTGGTTTATTCCTGCGCCAAACGGAGTTGTACCCGAAGCCTGGCATTTGTTTGCCATATTTGTAGCGACCATTTTAGGAATTATTCTAAAGGCCGCTCCCATGGGAACTATGTGTATGATAGCTATTGCATTAACCGCTTTTACACAGGTTTTAGCACCGGGCGATCCGGGAAAATCTATTACGCTGGCCTTAAAAGGATTTGGAGACAAAGTAATCTGGCTTATTGGAATTTCATTTTTTATAGCCCGCGGATTTATAAAAACAGGTTTAGGAAACCGAATTGCTTTTCTGTTTATTCGATTATTCGGAAAAAGCTCGCTTGGATTAGCGTACGGTTTAGGTCTTGCTGATTTAGTTTTGGCGCCAGCCGTACCCAGTAATACCGCTCGCGGCGGAGGAATTATTTATCCCATAATGAAATCAATGGCAATGAGTTTTGGTTCAATGCCCGAAGAACCGGAAACACATCGAAAACTAGGTTCCTATTTAACATTGAACTGTTATAATATGAATTTAATAGCATCCTCAATGTTTCTTACCGGAACGGCGAGTAACCCAATGTGCCAGAAGTTTGCACTTAATCTCGGCATAAAAATAACCTGGATGTCATGGGCAGCAGCGGCAATCGTACCGGGATTGTGTGCCTTTTTTGTGATTCCGTTTGTGTTGTATAAAATATATCCGCCGGAACTTAAAAAAACCGGAGATGCACCGCAAATAGCTTCTCAAAAATTAAAAGAAATGGGCCCAATCACCAGAAACGAATGGATGATGCTGCTGACTTTCTTTATTTTATTATTTCTTTGGATGACAGGCGATTTGTTTTCTATTGATGCTACCACAACAGCTTTTATTGGGTTGGTAATTTTACTGCTTACATCTGTTTTAACATGGGATGATGTAAAAGCCGAAAAAGGGGCGTGGGATACCATTGTATGGTTTTCGGTATTAGTAATGATGGCAAGTTCGCTAAACGAATTAGGATTTATTAGCTGGTTTAGTAATTTGATAAAAGCCGAAATTGGCGGATTAAGCTGGCAGATGGCTTTTCCTATCATTATATTAGTATACTTTTTCAGCCATTATCTCTTTGCAAGTGCAACGGCGCATGTGGCGGCAATGTATGCAGCGCTTTTAGGAGTTGGGGTTTCACTGGGAATTCCGGGGTTGCTTCTTGCTTTTATGCTTGGTTTTGTGGGATCAATTTACGGAACGTTAACACATTACGGACATGGTCCGGCTCCCGTTTTCTTTGGGAGCGGATATGTCGATTTAAAAAGCTGGTGGGTCAAAGGTTTAATAACCGGACTTATAATGCTTTTTATTTATATGGCAATTGGCGGATTATGGCTTTGGGTAATTGGCGATTTTTAAATCCTGATTCCCGGAGGCAGTAAATCTTTATATTTTGGATTTTTTTTGAAAAAGGCCGCAATTTTTGGGTGAATGGGCACAACTCTAAATTTTTTCTCTGTACTTAATTCTAAAATGCTTTTAAGTAAATTGTCGAGTACAGGCTGGTTTTCAAAATTTTCCGGCGTATTGATTTTGGTTAAAAAAATCTTTTTTTCCTGAAAAGAATACTCAACGCTTAGTAATCCTTCAGGGACCACGGTTTCAAATTGTCTTGCAAAAGTGTTGTCTTTGATTTCCATAGTTTCGGTAGGTTCCATATTTGTCATGTTTTGGGGTAGGTTAAAAAATATTAGAAAAAGAACGAAAAATATAGTAAGCTAAAATCTTTTTAAAAGATGTTTAGCAGTGAATGATTTGGAATGCAAAGGTAATCATTTGATTTTCAATATGAAATTATTTTTTGAGGATCAGGTGCATTGCAAAATCGTTTATTTTTACAACTCAAATTGTTTTAATATGCAATTATGGTGTACGATTTGCTGTAGTTATTATTAAAAAAAGTAAATTTAGCTTGAAATTAAGAGCTGTAGTTGTAATTCCATTTTAAACAAATGAGCAAAATTCCTGTATATTTTATGCCCGGTCTGGCGGCTAGCCCTGCTATATTTGAAAGAATCAAATTAGACGAAACTGTTTTTGAAACCTGTTTATTAGAATGGGAAATACCGCATCCAAAAGAAGCCTTATCTGATTACGCACTCCGAATTTCAAAAAATATCAAGCATGAAAACCCTGTGTTAATTGGCGTTTCTTTTGGAGGAATTTTAGTGCAGGAAATTGCAAAACATGTTCAGGCAAGAAAAGTAATCATTATTTCGAGTGTAAGAAGTAATATCGAATTCCCAAGGAGAATGAAAATAGGCAAGACTACAAAAGCCTATAAATTGATTCCTATGAAGCTGATTTTGAATATCGAAAGTCTGGCGAAATACTCTTTTGGAGAAAAAATCAACAAGCGAATTAAATTATACGAGAAGTTTTTAGCCGTTCGCGATCTTAATTATTTACAATGGGCTGTAGAATCAGTCATTTTATGGAACAGAAACCAGGTCGACGACAATGTAATTCATATTCACGGCGATCAGGACGAAGTTTTTCCTATAAAATATATCAACAGCTGTATAGTAGTAAAAGGCGGAACCCATATTATGATTCTCAATAAATACAAATGGCTCAATGAAAATTTGCCTTCTATTATATTAGAATCTTAAATTCCAATATAAAAAATCCAAATTCCAATTCTTTATAATAGCAATCTTTGTCACCCTGAGCGAAGTCGAAAGATCACACAAGAAACTCCACAAAGTAATTCCACGCATTCTTTGTCATCCTGACGAAGGAAGGATCACACAAGTAACTCCGCAAAGCAATTCGACAAAGAAAATCACCAATCTTTGTCGATCAGCGAGTGCGATCCTTCGTTCCTCAGGATGACAAACGGTGCTCTTGTCACCCTGAGCGAAGTCGAAGGGCACAAAGTAACTCCGCAAAGAAATTCGACAATAAAATTCCCTCAATCTTGTCATCCTGACGAAGGAAGGATCACACAAGTAGCTCCGCAAAGTAATTCCACAAAGAAAATCGCCAATCTTTGTCGATCAGCGAGTGCGATCCTTCGTTCCTCAGGATGACAAACGGTGCTCTTGTCACCCTGAGCGAAGTCGAAGGGCACAAAGTAACTCCGC
>NZ_CAIJDE010000036.1:169742-169986 GCF_903819335.1 Flavobacterium panici
GCAAAGAAATTCGACAATAATCTTCACCACAATCTTGTCATCTCGACGAAGGAGAGATCTCCGTAAGTAACTCCGTAAAGCATATCGCCAATCTTTGTCGATCAGCGAGTGCGATCCTTCGTTCCTCCTTTAGATTTGTTTTTTTAAATTTAAGTAGATTTATGATTGAGAAAGGAAGCAAAAGTAAACTATTCGTTCCTCTGAGTTTGTGACTCATATCTTGATTAAGACTTTGGCTTCCCTT
>NZ_CAIJDE010000037.1 GCF_903819335.1 Flavobacterium panici
TGGGATAATTGTGTTTCATCTCCTGAATTACTTGGTATTGGACTTTTTTACAATTTTAATTTTGAATTCCTGCTCAGCAATTTCAATCATTTTGCGATAAGCTTCGGCTAAAAGCCGGGTTTCCTGCAGTTCTTTTTTTAACTGCGATACAGATTCTTCTGCTTCTTTATCCGCTAATTTGTTTGTGTAATCTTTCATCTTAGGTAAAGATACAATACTGGGTTTTGAATAATCAAAACCTATTTCTTTGAGCCAGTAAGTTAATCTTGAATGTCCAATATTATATTTATTCTCAATTTCTCTTTTTGTCAAAGTTCCGGTTAAAAAATCATTGCAGACAAATCGTTTGAATTCTTCGCTATACTGAGACTGCCATTTTGAAGGTGATGTCCTTGAATATCTTTCCATACTTTTACACTTTTGTGTAAACCTATTTTAGGACAAGACA